>CAWUSX010000093.1:0-9463 GCA_963924875.1 uncultured Gammaproteobacteria bacterium | reverse complement strand
GGAAAATCACCAATACTGGCATAGCGTTGTTCAGCTAAATGCAGGGTGGCTAATACATCTGGTACATCGGTATTATTGCTTAAAACACGCTGCATACCAATTAAACCCCCACAACGAATTTTCATCAGCTGCATATGGGTTAGCTCATCTTCTTGTGTGCTTAGGCCGAGAACAAATTGTGATTTTTTTTTGAAAAGCTCGACAAGCTCATAGCAACCAGCGAGATAGACATCAGATTTTAAACATGTCATTTTCCCTGCGCAGCGATCATCCAAATTGGCGTACTGGCATTGGCACCAGTTACCAATGATGGGTTTGGAAAAAGGGCAGAGGGTTTTTTTCATGCGATTCAATTTTTCAGTTAAAACTATTTGTATTATGTCGCATATGAACAGTCCAGGTAAAGGCGTCTGTTTATTTACACGGAGGCAGTATGCTAAGCTACAATTAAATTTTTCTGGTAATGGACTATGAAAGAAAAAATCGTTTTAAGCTCAATGTTTTTTATTCTACTGCAGTACGCCTTTTTGATAACGGCGTTTGCAGATAACGCCTCATCTATTATGCTGGCCAAGCAATATCATCAAGGTATTGATGTTAATAAATATTGGGTGAGCGAAAAACTCGATGGCGTGCGTGCTCGTTGGGATGGCAAAAAACTGATTTCAAAAAATGGCTATACATTCTCAGTACCAACGTGGTTTACACAGGGGTTTCCTGCTGTTGTTATGGAAGGTGAATTATGGCTTGGGCGTAATCGCTATGAAGAAACATCGTCAATCACCAGTAAAAGCGTAGCAGACGCGCGTTGGTCAAATATAAAACTCATGTTATTTGATTTACCTGAGCATGCCGGCGATTTTACTCAGCGCTATCACGCGATGCAGCGACTTGTGCAAGCTACAGACTCGCCTTATTTATCGGTCATTAAGCAATTCAGGGTGACATCGCATAATGATTTGATGGCGCATTTACAATCCGTTGTAGCGCTCGGAGGCGAAGGTTTAATGTTACATCATCAGGCATCGATGTATACAGATGGACGCAGTGAGAATTTATTAAAGCTTAAATTGTATGAAGATGCAGAGGCAACAGTGATTGCCTATAAGCAGGGCAAGGGGAAATTTAAGGGAATATTGGGTTCGATCAGGGTGCGTAATGATCAGGGTAAAGAATTTAATATTGGTAGTGGTTTTAATATTTTGCAGCGAAAGAATCCACCGGCATTATTAAGCCGTGTTACTTATAAATATAATGGATTGACTAGAAATGGCCTGCCACGCTTTCCGATATTTTTGCGTATACGGGATGAAAAATAACGAAGGTCTTTAAACAAAAAATTGACAGTAAAAAAACTCAGAGAAACTAATTCTCTGAGTCGATAGATTATGCCAGTTAGCGGCTATAAAGTGAATCAGGTCTGGCTTTGTAGGGTGGATCAAACGCAGCGGATCCACCTAAGTGGCAAATATTCCCTGCCGGATCCGCTTTGCTTGATCCAGCCTACGCTGTGTCTGCCTTACGGTTAGAATTTTTATTACGTGTTTTATAGGAAGAACCCTGACTCTTTGCCGATGAACTATTTCGGTTACGGTTATTGCCGTTGCCATTTGAGCTATTAGAATTTCTTCCTGGCTGGTTTCCACCGCCTCTCTTACCACCGCCACCCTGGCGACCATTTTGAATAGGCTCGGCCTTAATAGACGGGTCTATTTCATAGCCCTCAAAAAAGACTTTTGGTATTTCGCGTTTCATCAATCGTTCAATGTCACTAAGTAGTTTTAACTCATCGACACAAACTAACGACATGGCTTCACCATCATTGCCAGCACGACCTGTGCGGCCAATGCGATGCACATAATCTTCGGCTACATTGGGTAATTCAAAGTTTACGACATGGGGTAATTGATCTATGTCGATACCACGTGCCGCGATGTCGGTAGCGACCAGTACGCGTACCTTGCCTGATTTGAAATCAGCCAGTGCCTTGGTGCGTGCGCCCTGGCTTTTATTGCCATGAATAGCGGCAGAGGTAATGCCATCTGTGTTTAATTGTTCTGCCAATCGGTTGGCACCGTGTTTAGTGCGTGTAAATACCAGTACCTGTTGCCAGTTATTTGAACCAATTAAATGTGATAAAAGCTCGCGCTTACGGCCTTTATCAACCGGGTGTACAACCTGAGTAACGCTCTCTGCCGCGGCATTTTGTCGCGCAACTTCAATCAAACTGGGTGAGTTAAGCAACTCATTCGCCAGTCTTTTAATCTCGTTTGAAAAAGTGGCTGAGAATAATAAGGTTTGTCTTTGCTTAGGTATTAACGCGAGAACTTTACGGATATCGCGAATAAAACCCATGTCGAGCATACGATCGGCTTCATCCAGTACCAGGATTTCTAGTTTTGATAAGTTAACTGTTTTCTGACCTATATGATCCAGTAAACGGCCCGGTGTTGAGACGAGAATATCAACGCCATTACGCATTTGTTTAATTTGCGGGTTAATACTTACACCGCCAAACATGACCGCTGATTTTAAGGGCAGGTGTTTTCCATAAACCTCTACACTTTCCGCAACCTGAGCCGCTAGCTCGCGTGTCGGCGTAAGTATTAGTGCGCGGACAGACTGTATGCCTTTGCTGTGTTTCGGTGCTTGATACGTCTCCATTAAACGATGCAGTAAGGGCAGGGTAAAGCCGGCCGTTTTACCGGTACCGGTTTGTGCGCCACCCATAAGGTCACGACCTTCTAAAATAGGCGGGATAGCTTGTTTTTGAATGGGAGAGGGCTCGGTGTAGCCTTTTTCAGACACAGCAAGAAGCAATTCGGCTCTAAGGCCAAGGGATTCAAATGACATATTGGGATGTTCTCCAGAACACGGGTATAGAATCAGCCCATCCATAACAATGCATTTTATAAAGCTATGGGACGGCCTAGGCAGAAACGGTTAGTTTGTTTCGAGCTGTATCGAGGGGATTACTGCTTTGAATACAGGTGCTGACCGGAGTGCACCTTTGGTGGAGGGCATTATACCTGATATGGCCTGGAAAAGCTTAGAATATTATTGTTTGCTTATAAATAGAATAAAAAGAGGTATAAGTATTTAACAAGCAGAGCCTCCGCCTGGAGGCTCTGCACTTCGACTTATTTATTCAATGAAGAAGCACATCTTTACGCCTGCGACTTCAATTTCATCGCTGTTTTTTAGCTCATACGCAGAAGAACCAATTTCCTTGTTATTTACCTTAGGTCGACCCGTACTGTCACCACCATCGATGTAAATGAGGAAATAACCCGTAGGGCGACGTGTAATTGCAGCGACTTGAACACCGGGTTTACCCAATGTCGTTAGGACTTTGGTGAGAGAAAGCTCCTTGCCCGTATTGGCGCCACTGGTGAGCCGGATCTTTGCCCGTTTCTGGCTAATGCTGCCTTTGTCGCTGGATGCGATTTCAGCGGCTATTCGATTTACCGACTGGTCGATAGCCGCACTGCTTTCCGTTTCCTGCATGCCATCGGAATCCGGATTGATGATCATGGTTTTTCCAAAGGCATCATCTAACTGTGCATCTGCATTTATATATTTTATTTCATGCTTGCCAATTTTTATAACATCGTTGTGTGTTAATGGTTTTTTATTAATCAATGAACCGTTTAGGTAGGTACCATTGGTGCTGTTTTTATCTTCAATAAATGAGTCATTACGAATGGTGAGTATTTTGGCATGATGACCACTTACCGCAAGATTATCCAGCTGGATATCATTATCGCTTTTGCGGCCAATGGTCATGGTTTCTTTAGTGAGTTCATGTTCCTGTATAACGTCACCATTGAAAATAATTTGTATAGTTGCCATTTTATTACCTGTTGTATTCTTTTATGAAAATAAGTTAGTTATGCGGGAGAACCAGGCGGCGTTCGCCGGGAATTCCTTTATTACCTGCGCCAGCATCGCTGACACATTATCTTTACCGCCATGTTCCTTGGCCTGTTTAATTAATTCCATATTCATTTTTTGCAAATCATCTTTATAGTTGAGCTGTATGTCTTCTATTAAGTCATCTGTAATCATGTCGGTTAAGCCATCTGAACAGAGCAGGTACAAATCGCCGGGAAGGGCGGCCTCTTCTAACAGGTCGACATCAACCGTGGCATTTACACCGACTGCACGCGTAATTAAATTTTTATTTAGTGATTCACGTGCTTCTTTTTTTGTGTAAAAACCGCGATCAACTAATTCCTGTAACAGCGTATGATCACGCGTCATTTGTTCTAATGTTTGATCACGCATACGGTATAAACGTGAATCACCAACATGCGCCACAGTAATGCGATTATTATAAAACAGCAGAACAACAATCGTGGTGCCCATGCCTTCATATTTTATATTTGATTTAGCGGCATCAAAAATATTTGTGTTGGCTGTTTTAATAGCTGTTTCAATCGCCATGCTCTCCAGGCTATAACCTGTTCTATCATCAATATTACCTGTCTTAATTTCAGGCAAAGTTTTTCTCAGTTCTTTAAGAATGGTATCGATCGCAATGGCACTGGCAATTTCGCCGCCTTTATGGCCACCCATGCCATCGGCTAGTACAAGCAAGCCTAGTTCGTCATCACTGATAATGCTGTCTTCATTATGGTCGCGCACCAAACCCTGGTCGGTAATGCCGGTGGTTAATATTTTTTCTTCAAGGCTCATTGTTTCTCAGCCTTCTGTTGCTGCGCAACAAGTTGCATACACTTACGCAGGTCAGAGGCCATTTGGGCACCTGTTTGATAACGCTTTTCCGGGTCTTTGGCCATTGCCCGATTAATCACAACCGTGATGCAGCGTGGCAATCCCGGGCGGATGGATTCGAGCTTAGGGTGCGCTTCATTGGCAATTTTGTACATTAACGTTGCAATGGAGTCACCCTGAAAAGGTAAACGACCGGCGATTAGCTGGAACATCATTACACCCAGCGAAAATAGATCAGAACGGCCATCTACCTTTTTACCCGCCAGCTGTTCAGGCGACATATAAGATGGTGTACCTAGCACCATGCCGGTTTTTGTTTTACTCGAGTCGGTGATGCGCGCAATGCCAAAGTCGGTAATTTTTAATGAATTACTCTCAGGCTCATACATGATATTCGCGGGTTTTATATCGCGATGCACCACATTGAGTTTATGCGCATATTCCAGCGCCTCTGCTGCACGGCGAATAATGTCGAGAACCTTTGGTATCGGCAATAAATTATCCGCCTTACCATAGCGCACCATGTCATGGCCGTTAAGAAACTCCATCGCAATGTAGGCCAGGTCATGCTCTTCACCGGCATCAAAAATAGTCACTATATTGGGGTGGCTTAAGCGGCCTGCCGTTTCGGCTTCACGGAAAAATCGATCCTTAACCTCCTTCAACTCATCCGCTTCAAACTCCTGTGACAGGGCCATGGTTTTAATCGCTACGATGCGTGATATTTTCGGGTCCTTACCGAGATAAACGGACCCCATCGCACCTTTGCCTATTTCTTTCTCCACGGCATAGCGGCCCAGCATGGGTTTTTCTACGCCTTCCTTATCTAGCCTTAGGCTGCTATTAGAGGTGTTGCTGGAGCCACCTAAAATAACCGTTTCATCCATTGCACTGGCGCGATCTATGCGCTGTTTTACGTCGCGGAATTTGGGGCTGATGTCGGTCATTATCCGATAAACAGATCCCGCCTTATTGAAAAGGCGCTTGCGTTCAAAATCGAGAGCCAGATTGTATAGCAGCTCCAGTTTCTCGTCTGACTTGGGCAGGCGTCTAAATTTTTCAAAGGCTGCATCTAATTGCCCCTGACCCTGTAGCGATAATCCCAGCATGCGGTTGGATTCAGTCGATTCCGCATCCAGTGCATCTCGGCCTCTTTCCGTGGTGAGATAACGCTTACTCGAAAGCAGTATATGCCCGGTAATTAACAGCACGGCAGGATTTACCAGTTGCAGCCAGAGTCCGTAGTCGGTCATTAAAACATAGTGGGTGATGCACAAACCGGCGAGTAACAGAATGCTTAATGTAACCGACACACCGGCGCTTATGCGGGGTAAAAGAAAGATGATATACAGAGCTATAAATAACATAATGCCATTAATGGCTTGCTGGCTCCATGCGGGCTCAATAAAAAAATCTTCATTGAGAATGCTGGAAACGGAGTGAGCTAAAGTGACTACGGGTGCCATATTAGAATTAATCGGGGTCACCATGGAGTTACCAACGCCAATGGCAGTAGAACCGATAAGAACAATTTTTCCATTGTATTTAGAGGCAGGAATACGGCCTTCAAGTACATCGTAAAATGAGTCTATGGGGAATACGCTTTTTCCGGCAACATCATTGTAAAAGAATGTATTCATTAACAATGCGCCGCTGGTTTTTATCGACAGGTTGCCAAGTTTTACACTATCACCGAGGTTAACCGTTACATCGTCAGGCCCTAGGTTTAAGCTGCGCATTGCCAGCTGCAATGCAAGTGAGGGATACATTTGATTGTAGTAATCGACGACCAATGGCTCGGTACGAATGCTGCCATCTTTGTCTGGGTATGCGGATAAAGTACCTATGCTATCGGCCTGTGTACCATGCATTTCAATAGGGTAGAGTATTTCAGCTACCGGTAATGGCATGCGGTTATGTGGATTATTAGTGGGGTCGTTTTTAACCTGTTTTAACTGGTTTCGGCTGACGTATTCTGGCAGGGGGCTGTCTGGTTTTCCATACGCCTGGCCAATACCCATATGCATCGCAAGCACAACATTGTCAGCGAGTCGCAGGCTATCAGCAAGTTTTTTATCGGTGTTCAGATCCTCTTCAGCTTGCAATAATTTATTCCCTAGCAGGGCGAGGTCTGCGCTAATTTTCGGCTTGCGGTTGGGCATATTTAGCAGCTCGCTACTGCCATAAAACTGTAGCAAATCCTGAATATAAGCCAGGCCGGGATCTAGCTGTGGCTCAATGAAAAAGGTGGTTTGTCCTATAAGCTTAGCGCCACCCTCTTTGAGAAGCTGGTGCATGTCAGCATGTATATTGCGCGGCCACGGCCAGCGGCCAATATTCGAAATGCTTTCATCATCAATGGCAATAATGGCGATTTTGTCATTTGCCAGGCGTTCGGATGAGCGAACACCAAAATCATAAGCGCTGCGCTCAAGGTTATCAAAAAGGCCAATTTTGCCTAATGAAACAATAATAATGCATATGGCAAGACCGGTGAGCCAGTCTTTCTTCCAGAATGCTTGTTTCATCTATCCCCCAATTATTATATTTATGGCACTAACGCATATAGAGTCAGGCTTCCGTTTGTAGAATAGAGCATAGTCGTTAGTCTGAATTCTCGCCAGATGAAGATGTCCATTTTTTTAATAGAATCACAGTCTTGGCAATTGATCCTGGAATAATTTTTAAGATATTTCTGTGGCTTTGGGCTCTGCCATTACGAATTACTGAGGCGATATTTATTGCACTGGGCTTGATAAAATATACAGTGGGAATATAATCCCAAATATGAAGAATGAAATTTATACATCGCTTGAGAAGTTGGTTACCAAGGTTCTCGGCCCCATTGTGAGAATGATGCTAAGAAATGGCGTGGCCTGCGGTAACTTCGAAGAATTGCTACGCGGAGTGTATGTCGATGAGGCCTTTAAGCTTGCTCGAAAAGAGGGTAAGCCAACGGTATCGGCGGTATCCGCACAAACGGGACTTTCCCGTAAAGAAGTAAAGCGTCTAGCTGACAAGCAGATTACCCCAGGTGATAAACAAAACCAGAAATATAACCGCGCTATTCGAGTGATTAGTGGCTGGTTAAATGATAAGCGTTTTAGCAATGCGGCGGGTGTGCCGCTGGTGTTGGATATTGATGGCAACGAGAATGCATTTTCTGCATTGGTGAAGGATTACAGCGGTGATATTCCATCGCGCACCATGTTTAACCTGTTAGAAAAAAGTGGCTGTATTGAAAAGCTGGATGGCAGGGTACAGCTCATTAGTCATGCCTATGTGCCAGGTAATGACCCGATTGATGTGATTAATATTTTGGCAGAAGACACACATGAGTTAATGGAAACCATTGTGCATAACATGAGCAGTGAGCTGCAAGAAAAATGGTTTCAACGAAAAGTGTCTACGCATCAACTGGATAGTCATCAAATTGATGCATTTCATAAATATGCGAGCCGGCGATCCCAGTCTCTACTCGAGGATTTAGATAGCTGGCTCAGTGAACATGAAGCGCAAACAGAAGACGATAATCGTTTTGTCAGCCTGGGTATTTATTTTTATCTAGAAAACCCAAATTTAATTTCAGATGCACATCCGTCGTCGGAGAAAAAGTAATGAATACGCGTAGTAGTAAATTTCCTTTTGTTGTTTCAGCACTAGCAGCCGCCATAATGGTTTCGGGTTGTGGCGGTGGTGGAACGGATACAGCAGGTATTGGCGGCAGTGGTTATATCTCTAGCGGTTCTGTCACCGGCTTTGGCAGTGTGTTTGTAAACGGTGTTGAGTTTGAAACGAACAGCGCGATTTTTGATGTTGAGGATGACCTTAATAAAACTCAGGCAGACTTACGTGTCGGTATGGTGGTGCAGGTTGAAGGTACAATTAATGCAGATGGCGTCACCGGAACCGCAACGGGTATTCAGTATTCGGATGATATTGAAGGGCCGATTAGTGCGATTACTGAGAATGCAGATGCCACGGAAAAGACATTAACCATATTAGGTAAAACGGTTATCGTTTCTAGTAAAGGCACTGTCTTTGAAGGCAGTGCATTTACATATGCTTCGATAGCACTAAACAATGTAATAGAAGTCAGCGGTTTTGAAGACCAGAACGGAATATTACACGCCAGCTATGTTGAATTGAAATCCACAACATTCGATGCGAATAGCATTTTTGAAATTAAAGGTGTTATTGGTGATTTGTCCGGAACAGGTTTTACCCTACAGGGTATAACTGTGGATGCATCTGGCGCGAATATAAGTGACCTGCCAACGGGGCTTCAGGATGGTCTGCTGGTTGAGGTGAAAGGGACTTATGATGGCACAACTATTACAGCCACAGAAGTAGATGCTGAAAGTAATGAATTAAGTGATACAGCTGGTGAAGTAGAACTTGAGGGTTTAATAACGCGTTTTGTATCGACTAGTGATTTTGATATTAATGGTTTTAAGATAAATGCTTCAGGTGCAACCTTTAACCCAGCTACACTTGAAACTCAAATTAAGCTGGGCGATAAGGTAGAAGTCGAAGGACCAATGCTGAATGGCGTTTTAATTGCCATGAAAGTTGAGGTACGTGGAGGTAGTGCAGAGGCAAGTGCAAAAGTAGGCATCAAAAACATAGCAAATAATAGCTTCACGATGGTATTGGCAGGACAATCAATAACAGTTCAATTAACTCCGGCAACACGTGTAGAAGATGATGATGGCATAGCGGATGA
>CAWUSX010000092.1:0-14764 GCA_963924875.1 uncultured Gammaproteobacteria bacterium | reverse complement strand
CAGCAATTGAAACAGTCCACCAGCATCAACCACTGGGTTGGTAGTACCGGTATCAGCCTGATCGCCAGTCAACAGGAATATTATGAAAAACCGGCAATTGTAATGATGATTGCAGATTTCAAAGAGGCAGATTTTCATATGCTGCCTAACTTTGAGGAAAATACACATCAACTTACAGGCGAGCTATTAACGTGGTGTGAGGCAAATGACTTCAATACAGGATTAGTTCATGCGGATCCACAGAATCCCAATATTCAGCCCCTGTTACATTTATTAGGCGATGAAATACCAAACTCATTTTTAATTGGTGGCATCACTTCATCGCGCGATCAGAATATTCAATTTTCTGATCAAGTACTGCATGGTGGCATTAGTGGCGTTTTATTTTCACAAGAGGTCACCGTACTAAGCAATCTCACTCAAGGCTGCACGCCCATCGGCCCTAAACATCGTGTAACCGACAGTGACAAGAACCTACTGTATACACTTGATCATAAGCCCGCCCTGGATGTACTTATTGATGATACAGGTGAAGTCATCGCTCGTGATTGGGAACATGCCTCCAATTATATTTTTGCGGGGCTCGTTAATAAACATTCGGATATGGAAGATTACACTATACGACAGCTCTTTGGTGTCGACGTAGACAACAAACGCATTGCTATCTCTGATTATGTAGAAAATGATCAGGAAATAATTTTCTGCCGCCGTGATGGCAATTCCGCACTGCAAGACATGCAGCGCATGTTACAACAACTTAAATCCAGACTCAGCTCACCCATTAAAGGCGGTATTTATATTTCATGCTTAGGTCGTGGGCGCGAACAATTTGGCTCCAACTCTGAAGAAGTACGTTTAATCCACTCGGTATTAGGTGATTTTCCTCTCGCTGGATTTTTCGCAAGTGGTGAAATTCACAAAAGCATGTTGTACGGATTTACCGGCGTACTAACCTTGTTTATTTAATCTCAGTTGCTTACTCAAAAATGATTATCGATAGCCATTGCCACCTTGATTTTAACGTTTTTAATACCGACCGTAAGCAGGTTATTGAACGCGCAAATCAGCTAGGCGTAAATAAAATAATCATCCCCGGGGTTATGCGAAAAACATGGGGCGACATTAAACTTTATTGTGAAACTTACTCGGGTCTTTACCCATGCTATGGATTACACCCTTATTTTATTGAGCAGCATAAAGAAGCCGACCTGGAACAATTAAGATACTGGACTCAAACCAATCACCCTATAGCCATTGGCGAATGCGGACTGGATTTTTATTTAAAAGATTTAAACCGCGATAAACAAATATTTTACTTCGAACAGCAACTAGATATTGCATTAGAATTTAAGCTGCCCGTGGTGATTCACGCAAGAAAATCCACAGAAGCGGTGATTGACGCCATTAAAAAACGCCCCGGCTTATACGGCATGATCCATAGTTATTCAGGTAGCTATGAGCAGGCAATTAAATTAATCGATCTAAATTTTTATTTAAGCTTTGGCGGCCCAATAACCTATGATAAATCTACTCGCTTACGCAAAATGGCTCAATCACTACCTCTCGATAGTTTATTAGTAGAAACAGACTCCCCTGACCAGCCCATGGCAAATGCGCCATCGCTTCGCAATGAGCCTGCATTCATATTAGAGGCCATAAAAAGCATCGCTGATCTGCACAGCACCACTGAACAAGAAGTCGCTAATATCACTACAGAAAATGCCAAAAAATTATTCCAACTGTTATAATTGGTACCCAGTTATATTTTACTTACGCAGGCAGACATCATGTCCAATCAAGATCAGGATAAATTACTTCGAGACTTAGCCGACTCGTTTATCAATGTGGCAAATGAACATGCTGACATCCAGGATAAAAACATTGTAAACACTGCATTTTTATATGCCGCTTCTCGTTTCAGTGCCTATGTCGCTGCATCGAGCGCTAGAAACCTGGAAGATTTTCAGGGGAAGAGGCAACAAGGCATAGAATTTTTTACCAGTGAATTCAAACGTATGCTAGAAAGCAATATGGAAAATTATGAAAAGGTTTTTCAGCCAGGCGAACAATTAAGATATGAAGAGTTTATGAAAAAAGAATAGGTTATTTAAATAACACTTGATGAAAAAATGGAAGGCATCGATGTTTTTTTCAAACATTAGTCTGAATACAAAGTGCCTGCTCTTAGATCTTGTTTGAGTATTAAAATACTACTTTTTAAGTCCCAGCCAAATAGCCCCTGTGCCTACCCCGGCAAACACCCAGCTTAATACCGGCACTTGAAGAACCATTAATTGTTCTGTTGCCGGTTGCGTTAAAATAATTGCAGCTACTATAAATGCACATCCGCCCAAAATAGTATAAGAAAGCTGCTTCTGCTTTCTCTCCATTTTTATCTTCAAGTCATTGATTGCGTTAACTTGCTGCAAATGAGCATCTCCACTAGAGACTTTTTTTATTGCATCAAAAATTAACTCAGGCATGTCTGGCATTTTCTCTGCAATGTAAGGTAAATTTTTCTTAAATCCTCTTAACAACGCACTCATGCCAACCTGGTCATTCATCCATTTTTCTAAAAATGGTTTCGCTGTTTTCCACAAATCTAAATCCGGGTAGATCTGTCGACCCAGACCTTCTATATTTAATAATGTTTTTTGCAATAATACGAGCTGTGGCTGAACTTCCATATCAAAACGCCGAGCCGTTTGAAATAGCCTTAGCAATAATTGACCAAATGAGATGTCTTTTAATGGCCTTTCAAAAATCGGCTCGCATACGCTGCGAATAGCAGATTCAAACTCATCAACTCGCGTGCCTTCGGGCACCCAGCCTGAATCTACATGGAGCTGTGCCACCCGATTGTAATCCCGTTTAAAAAACGCCAGAAAATTTTCCGCGAGATAACGCTGATCATTCGGACTTAAGGTTCCGACAATACCAAAATCCACTGCAATATATCTAGGCTTTTCAATATCCGTTGTATCTACAAATAAATTACCCGGATGCATATCGGCATGAAAGAAATTATGCGTGAACACCTGGGTGAAAAATATTTCAACACCTAATTCAGATAAACGCTGCATATTCACGCCGCTGGTTTTCATCTGCTCAATACCGGCCATCGAAACACCATGAATTCTTTCCATGACCATTACATTACGCCGCGTATAGTCCCAATATATTTCCGGTATGTACAACTCTTTACTGTGTTCAAAATTACGCCGCAACTGACTCGCATTGGCTGCTTCACGCATTAAATCTAATTCATCTAAAATTGTTTTTTCGTAGTCTTCTACAATTTCTATTGCGCGTAAGCGCCGTGCATCTTTTGAATAACGCTCGGCTAATCTTGCAATTATTTTTAATATCTCTATATCACGCGCAATCACTGGTAATATATTTGGGCGCAAAACTTTTACAACAATTTCTTTTCCGTCTTTTAATTTTGCTGTGTGTACCTGTGCAACAGATGCAGAGGCCAATGGTACGTTGTTAAACTCATCAAACAGATCATCTATGCTTTCACCATAGGCCTTCTCAATAATTTTTCTGGCCTCCAGACCATCAAATGGAGGCACCTTATCTTGTAAGGCAACTAGTTCTTCCGCTATATTTTCTGGCAACAGGTCTTTGCGTGTAGAAAGCATTTGCCCGAATTTAATAAAGATCGGACCCAGATCTTGCAATGCTTCACGCAAGCGCTGGCCTCTTGGTGCGCGCTTGCGCGCTAGCCAGTTCCACGGCATTACATAAATCAAAAACCGAAACGGTCTAAATAAATGTATGGCGAAGATAATGTCATCAAGACCATGTCGTGCCAGTACATAATTTATGTAAAGTAATCTAAATATTTGCGCTGGTTTAATCATAATTGCTTTATGTACTTTTTATTTATTCTCTAGTTTGCTTCTAATTAAGCTTATTTTCGCAGTCAGCCTGTCAGCCGCCTCACGCACTTCATCAACCTGTTTAACAAAGTTTCTTAGTTCTGCATTGGCCGGACTTAAATGAACCTCTTCCTGTATGTATTCACCGGCATCTAAATTAACAGACCGTGTGCTCCGTTTAGCCCACTGATTCACGTCGCGAAATAAATTACCTATTTTATGTGCCGCTATATCACCGACGCTTTGCGCCAATAATTCTTCCCAATCAATATTAAGCTGAGAGAATAACTGACTAAACTGATTTGCCAAACGGGTATCACCGGTTATTTCTACTTCACCGTTAAATAATTGATCGCGTGGATCTTTCGCTAAGCCCATTTTTGCCAGGGCTACTGGCGTTCCGCTAATGGTTGTGTCTGCTGCTTCATCGAAATCAGCAAGCACCATAAAACCATCAGCTGATGGGAATAAGAATAATGATTGATTAATACCGCGTATATTCAGGGCAATGATTTTACCTTGCAATGCGCTAAAGCGAGGAAGTGCTTCGGGATCTAATTGAAGGTAGCGATTAAGTGATGTTTCTATTGCGGCGCTAAATGCTTGTGCAAATTCCATTTACACGCCTTTAGATTTGTTATGAATTAAAACAATTTTCATGATTTTGCTTTAACGTTAGAGTCGCGACCTAAACCTTAAAGCCTTTATGCAAAGCCACAATACCACCTGTGAGATTATGATATTTAGTTTTACTGAAGCCCGCCTCTTCCATCATACCTTTTAATGTTTCCTGATCCGGGTGCATACGAATAGACTCAGCCAAATATTGATAACTCTCTGCATCCTTGGCAATTAACTTACCCATAAGCGGCAGTAACTTAAAAGAATAAATATCGTATATAGGCGCCAGGCCCGGAGCCACTGGTTTTGAAAACTCTAGCACGAGTAAACGTCCGCCTGGCTTTAAAATGCGATACATAGAGCGCAGCGCTTTATCTTTATCTGTTACATTACGCAAGCCAAAGGCAATGGTAATGCAATCAAATGTATTGTCTGGAAATGGCAGGCACTCTGCATTCGCCTGCACATATTCAATATTTCCAGCAATTCCATTATCCGTTAAACGCTCACGACCACGGCGTAACATAGAACCATTAATGTCCGATAATACAACCTGTCCTGACGGTCCAACCATGCCGGCCATTTTCATTGCCAGATCGCCGGTACCACCTGCTAGATCTAATACTTTTTGCCCGGCTTTTAAACCGGTTTGACTGAGTGTGAAACGTTTCCAGATACGATGAACACCCAGCGACATTACATCATTCATAATGTCATAGTTATCAGCAACCGAGTGAAAGACATCTGCTACGCGCTTGGCTTTTTCACCAACCGGTACTTGTTGAAATCCAAAATGGGTCTGTTCTTCACTCATATTTATTGCTCATATTTAAGCAGCGTTACCGCTGCATAATTTTTACTAATTTAATTCCGCGTGCTTATGCCCGGCATCTTTTAGGCGCTGCAAATAACTCTGCCACTTTGCATCATAATCGGCGCCCAGGTCATACAGGTATTGCCATGTATACAGGCCTGTGTCGTGATTGTCGTCAAAAACTAACTTAACCGCATACATACCAATCGGCTCAACCGCTTTGATGTTCACACCTGATTTACCTATCTGTAATATCTCCTCGCCAGGCCCATGGCCCGCGACTTCTGCAGAAGGCGAATATACACGTAGAAATTCTGTAGTGTATTTAAACTGTTTTCCGTCATCAAAATCAACTGCCAAAATACGCGATTTCTGATGCAGGTTGATATTCGTTGGTTTTGGTCCTGACATAATTCTACTCCGAAACTAATCTTTAAGCGGTCTGTTTAGGGGGGCGCAACAGACCGCGCTTATTCTACATGAATTGCTAATAACTTAGGCCTAAAGAATGTAACGGCTCAGGTCTTCATCCTGCACTAATTCACTCAACTGCTCATCCACAAATTTGTCATCCACCGATAGTGATCCACCGGATTTGTCTGAGGCATCGAATGAAACGCCCTCTAGTAAGCGCTCCATAATAGTATGTAATCGACGTGCACCAATATTTTCTGTGCGCTCATTCACTTCATGCGCCACCTGCGCAATTTGCTGTATGCCAGAGTCAGTAAAATCAACGCTAAAACCTTCCGTTTCCAAAAGCGCTTTGTACTGCTCTGTCAGGGACGCATCTGGCTCAGTCAAAATACGCTTAAAATCATCTGCGGTAAGCGCATTCAGCTCAACCCGAATGGGTAAACGACCCTGTAATTCCGGGATCAAGTCAGATGGCTTAGACATATGGAAGGCACCCGAGGTAATAAATAAAATATGATCCGTTTTCACCATGCCATATTTAGTACTCACTGTGCAGCCTTCCACCAGCGGCAATAAATCACGCTGCACGCCCTCTCTAGATACATCCGCACCCGAGGTTTGGCCGCTTTTAGCCACCTTATCTATTTCATCAATAAACACGATGCCATTCTGTTCTGCATTTTGTACCGCATTCAGCTTTAACTCATCTTCGTTAACCATTTTGGCGGCTTCTTCATCCACCAAAATTTTACGTGCATCTTCTATGCGCAGCTTACGTTGTTTGGTTTTTTCATTGCCCATGTTCTGGAACATGCCCTGTAACTGATTGGTCATCTCTTCCATGCCTGGCGGTGCCATAATCTCTACGCCAATGGCATCCTGCTTTATTTCAATTTCTATTTCTTTGTCATCTAAATCACCACGCAGAAGTTTTTCACGAAATTTATCACGGGTTGATGTCTCCGCGACTTCCGGCTCACCAAACTCATTTCTGGCTGGTGGTAACAGGGCGTCTAAAATTCGCTCTTCCGCTGATGCTTGCGCTCTATGGCGGACTTTATCCATTTCAAGCTCACGCGTCATTTTTACCGACATATCGACAAGATCGCGGATGATACTGTCAACTTCGCGACCAACATAGCCAACTTCGGTGAACTTAGTCGCTTCAACCTTAATAAAGGGCGCGTTTGCCAATTTGGCCAGGCGACGCGCAATCTCGGTTTTACCAACACCAGTAGGGCCGATCATTAAGATATTTTTCGGGGTAATTTCATTACGCAGGTCTTCACTTACCTGCTGCCTACGCCAACGATTACGTAACGCAATCGCCACTGCACGCTTGGCCTCATTCTGGCCAACAATGTGTTTATCCAGCTCTTGTACTATTTCTCGAGGTGTCATTTCAGACATAATAAATTCCGCTTAAACTATTCAATACGCACCCCATCAGGCTATGCGCAATCATTATTAGTATTTAATTTCTTCGATGGTGAGATTGTGATTGGTAAATACACAGATATCGCCGGCAATATTCAGGCTCTTATCTACAATATCTCGTGCCGATAGCTCTGTGTTATCAAACAGCGCCCTGGCGGACGATTGGGCATAAGCACCACCGGAGCCAATGGCTAGTAAATCATCTTTTGTATCAATAACATCGCCGGTACCCGAGATAATCAACGAGGCCTCTTCATTGGCCACAATCATCATTGCCTCTAGCTTGCGCAGCATACGATCAGTGCGCCAGTCTTTAGCCATTTCTACCGCAGAACGAACCAGCTGGCCATTATGCTTTTCTAGTTGCCCTTCAAATCGTTCAAACAGGGTAAACGCATCGGCGGTTGCACCTGCAAAACCAACCAATACCTTATCTTTATACAGTCGGCGGACCTTAATGGCATTACCCTTCATCACCGTATTTCCCAGGCTTACCTGACCGTCACCACCGATGACTACTTCATTATTACGCCTCACCGAGAGTATGGTGGTGCCATGTAATGTGGTTTGCAATTTATCTCTCCAATCTGCTTGTATTTATTCAATGCAAAATTCTTTTAACAAGAGGGTTTAAATGAGGTTAAGTCGTGGATTTTCAAGGGGCTTTAACGACTAATTGGGCGCTTTGGGAGAATTATATACCGTCTCGAACAAAGCCTGGTCATCTAACACGGTGTTATTTTTTTTTTTGTGGGGTTTTATGTGCGGCCTTATGCGCTCTCGGGTGAGCCGCATCATAGGTTTTTGCCAATTGCTGGAAATCCAGATGGGTGTATATCTGTGTGGTTTTTAAATGTGCGTGTCCCAGCAATTCCTGTACGGCACGTAAATCATGCGAGGCCTCAAGCATGTGTGAGGCAAATGAATGACGCATTAAGTGTGGATACACACGCTGGCTAATGCCCTTCTCAAGCGAAAGCTTGCGAATCCTTGAACGAATGCCCGCAGCACTTATGCGCAGCCCTCTATTATTAACAAAAATGGCATTTTCACTACTATTTACCAGCAATTCACGACATTTAATCCATTTTTTGAGCATTTTCGCCGCCTGCTTACCAAATGGGCAATGCCGCTCTTTGCGCCCCTTACCCAGCACACTCAAATAGCTCGACTGCCAATTAATATCATGCAAATTTAATGAGATTAATTCTGCCAGGCGCAAGCCGCAACCATATAACAACTCCAGTATCGTATGATCGCGCACCACCAGGGGTTCATCACTATTGGTTAATAGCAGCTGATCAATTTGCTGGTGATGCATAACATCAGGTAATTTATGCTCCGACTTTGGTGCTTGCACATGAGCAGCCGGGTTATTACGCATACGGTGATTGATTTGTAGATAGCGGAACAGACGGCGTAATGCGCTTAATAAGCGTTGAATACTTTTCCCGCCAAGCCCCTGGCGATGCACCTGGCTAACAAACTGGCGAATATGTTGTTCATCAATGGCATCCCAGTTGGCAACCGATTGATCATCACAAAACATCATAAAACGCTTAATATCGCGCTGATAACTTTTGACGGTGTGGGGTGAGAATTGCTTTTCAGATTGCAGAAACTGGTAAAAATGCTGTAGATCAGCGGAAAATGCCGACTGATCTACTTCTGGGAGCATTTCCATTTAGATCATTCAGGTAACTGAGCGATTAATGCCGCACTAATTAAGTCAGACAAACTGCTAAGGAAGTCAGTGCCCATACCCGGGTGATAACGCTGATCGTCAGAACTACCCAGGGCAATAACGCCGCGAATGCCCGCATCAGAGACAGGAATAATCGCCGCCGATTTGACTTCCTCGGCATCGTCTGCAAATAAGGCCTTAAGCTGTTCTTCGCTTAGTCGTCCACATTGTATCTTCTTACTTTCAATAGACGCGGCAAAATCCTGCAAAGTCGCATCATCTTGTGCGACATAACTAGATCGATGGGCCTCAGTAGAGGCCTGAGATTCCTCGGTCGCCAGACGAAATGCCACAAAATCGGTACCCAGCTTATGTCTGAGCTCGTCATCCACAATGCCTAGCACATCGTCCAGGCTGTCTGCGGCAAACAAACTAATCGCCAGGCGCTGCATGCTCACATGCAAGCGCTGGTTATCATGCACCGCATCAACCATTTCGCTAAGTTTGCTTTCAAAATACTGATTTTTCTCACGCAGCACGGATACCTGGCGTTCAATTAATGAAATCGCCTTGCCTGACTCATGCTGAAGCTTGAGATCATTGAGTAATGTTGCATGCTCTATAAAGAAATCTGGGTTACTAATTAGATAATCTACTACCTGCGACTCTTCTGCTAAGGTCACTTCTTCTGATGGCTTCGCCGAGCCATTGGCCTGATTTGTCACAGCGTTATATTTCCTTCAAAAACCCGCGTCGCGGGCCCAGTCATAAATAAGGGTTCATTTGGTCCATGCCAATGTATAACAAGCTCGCCGCCGGGTAAACTCACTTTTACGCTTTCTGCCAGTTTACCTTGCAAACGTCCGGCCACGACCGCAGCACATGCACCCGTCCCACAAGCCAACGTTTCCGCAGCACCACGTTCATATACGCGTAAGCGAATAGCATCGGCAGAGATAATTTGCATAAAGCCTACATTGACTCTTTCGGGAAAGCGTTGATGTGCCTCTATCTCAGGCCCTAGTGTTGCAACGTCGGCATTATCAATATCATCAACCATCAATACCGCATGTGGATTTCCCATAGAAACAGCCGCAATTTCCAACTCACCTGCGGTCGTTTGCAGCTTATAGCTAATCGCCTGTTGCTCTGCCACAAATGGCAGGCTATCGGGCGCAAGATTTGGAATACCCATGTTTACGGTGACCTGCCCATCTGGCTCGAGGGACAAAATTATCAGCCCACCGGCTGTTTCTACGGGTATTTCTTTACTCGTCGTTAGGCCCTGCTCCACCACATAGCGCGCGAAACACCGAGCGCCATTGCCACACTGCTGTACTTCACCGCCATCGGCATTGTAAATACGGTAACGAAACTCCGCTTCACTGCCTTGTGGCGGCTCCACCAGCAATAGCTGATCGCAACCCACACCAAAGCGTCTGTCCGCTAAAAAGCGCACTTGCTCTGTGGTTAAATTTACACGCTGATTAATGCCATCAATGACAATAAAATCATTGCCCAGGCCGTGCATTTTGGTAAAAGAGAGTTGCATACGGATAGCATAACACCTTGAAATACAGAGTGTATCTAGCAAATTTCACTAAAATCACATAATTAATCAGGCGCATCCACTCGCCTCTCCTTTGACTTTTCCACCTTGTCAGATCATATTGTCATTAAGTGACATGACATAGGGATCATTCAAATGCCTTTAATACCTGCAAAACCCAGTTGCGAAGCCATTATGGGCCTGTTCCCCGATCCATTTGTTATTATCGACAAGCAATTTCAAATCGTCGCTGCCAATCAAAAATATTGTGATCACTATAATACCAACCGTGAGGATATTGTTGGCAAGCATTGCTACGAAGTATCCCATGGTATTAGCCGCCCCTGCAGCCAAAACGGCGAACACTGCCCTCTGGAAGAAGTCATCAATACCGGTAAACCTACCTCTGTTATGCATATTCACTGCCATTGCGACAAGGAAGAACATGTACAGCTATCTGCCTCGCCTATTTTCGATGACGATGGCAAGGTGCTTTATATGGCAGAAACCATACAACCCATAGCCAAAGAACCGGACAATGAGCAAATTTTGCTCGGTCGTTCAAAAGCAGCGCTGCGCACAATGAGCATTCTGTACCGTGTTGCGCCTACCTCCTCCACCGTTTTGCTGCTGGGCGAATCGGGTGTCGGTAAGGATTGCGCTGCACGTTATATCCATCAAAACTCCAACCGTGCCAAATATAACTTTGTGGTGATGGACTGTGGCGTAATGGGTGAAAATCTTATCGAGAGTGAATTATTCGGCCATGAAAAAGGCGCTTTTACCGGTGCTGACAAACGTAAAATCGGCCTGTTTGAGGCCGCTGACAAAGGCACACTGTTTATTGATGAGATCGGCGAACTATCCCTGCATCTACAAACTAAATTGTTACGCGCATTAGAGACAGGCACTATTCGCCGCTTAGGTGGCAATCAATATATTAAAGTTGATGTGCGCATTATTGCCGCGACCCACCGTGAGCCGCAAAAAATGCTGCAGGAAAAAACCTTACGCGAAGATTTATATTATCGACTGTCTGCATTTCCGGTAAGCCTCCCTCCACTGCGTGAACGCAAGGGCGACATTCCCCAATTGGCGGAGAACTTTTTAACACAATTTGAAGATGGCGATGCACAGCTACCCTTATCACCGGAAGTTATTCAAAAACTCCTCAGTTATGATTACCCCGGCAATATTCGCGAGCTGAGAAACATCATTGAGCGCGCGATTATTCTTGCCGCCAGCTCACCCATCAATGCTGATCTCATTGTATTCGAAGACGCTCATTCATCGGCTCATTTTCATCACCCTGAAACAAGCGTCACTGGTCGCTCTAAAAACACGCGATTAACACGGGCCGATGTACTCAACGCATTGAGTCAATGCAATGGACATCGTTTAGAAGCCGCGCAATTATTAGGCATTAGTGAACGCACTATTTATCGCCATTTGCAGAAAAATACAAATTAAACTTACCCGCTTAATTTTAACAAGCCATAAACGAAAATATATTTGACCAAAAAAAACACTGAACGACAAATAATCGTTCAGTGTTTTTATACATGGCATTTTATTTTGCTGTTGTAAAACCTAAGTTTGCCCAGTTTTGCATTCCGCCTCTGTACCATTTAATTTTATTTGCTGGGTAACCCAACTTTAATAAAGAACGGATATTATTGGGCGACTGACCACACCACATACCATTACAAAACATAACCAGCGTTTTAGCTTTACTGTAATCAAATTTATCATCATCTAATTCACGTGCATTAAATTGTCCTGTAACTATATCTGCTATGGTTATAGGGTCTGCACCTTTTTTAATACTTAACTTGGTCCAGGGAATATTAACCGCACCTGGAATAGTACCTTTCTTAACCCAGTCCGGTGTGCGTGAATCAATCACTAAAATAGAGCTGTCGCCATCTGACATTTTTTTCAAATAATCTAACATCTCCAGTTCACCCAGTGTTTCTACACCCGGCGCCAACTGCATAGGATTGATGCAAAAAGGAGGGCAGTTTCGTGAGGTTTTTGCAAATGCCTTATTCACCTCGTTTTTATTATCCTGATTACGCATAATCGTTACTTTTTTACCATTATGCATAACATCTACACTGGCCAGGCTACTAGTGATTTTTACTTTTAAATCTGCGGCAATTGCAGCACTTGCCGACAGACTTAAAACGATTACTGCAGAAGAGAGTAGGGACTTGATTTTCATTTATAGACTCCGATGTTTTAATTTTATTATTTATTCACAATCCGGTTCTTCCTCATCCACAGATACTTTTTTGGTATCTGTGGATGATTTTTTTTCATCCTGTGAATCTTTATTTAGCGTTTCACTTACCTGCTTATCTACCTGTTTGCCTGGTTGATCCTCAGCTTGTACTGCGCAACCCCAAACAAACATCAGCGGCATAAACAACCATAACAGTGACTTCATTGAAATTTCTCCAGAAAATTTTAAAATATGATTTTGCCAATGCTCCAAACATATTTTGCGAAACAATGAAGTGATAGGTAAGCAATCGAAAATAACCCGTACTTCGTACACTTAATTATCACTAGTTTTATGTAGCAGAGATTGTGCCAAACAGAGGGCAGGGGAAGATCGAAATAAAATCAAAGACTTAGCAATAATAAGCCGGCAATAAGAAGCGTATGAATAACCAATGACATGACAAATCATGCAAGGCCCTTGTCATGTCAGCTTTAATATCGCCATGCCAAGAACTTGCAAGATTTTAAATAAACAGAAAAAAATCTATTCGGGCAAAATAGATTCACCCTCAAGCAACTGCGCCAGGCTTTCACGCTGACGAATAACGTGAGTGCTCTCGCCATCCACCATGATTTCCGCCGCTCTAGGCCGAGTGTTGTAGTTAGAGCTCATGGTAAAACCATAGGCACCTGCGGATTTAACTGCCAGGTAATCACCCGCAGCCAGATTAAGTTGACGATCTTTGCCTAAAAAATCACCGGTTTCGCACACCGGCCCAACTAGATCATAGGTTTTCATATCACCCGATCTTGGCTCTAATGCGACTATTTCCTGCCAGGCACCATATAGAGCAGGGCGCATCAAATCATTCATTGCGGCATCGATAATCGCAAAATTTTTCTCATCTGTATGCTTCAGGTACAACACCTCGGTGAGCAGGACGCCAGCATTCCCCGCAATGGCGCGTCCTGGTTCAATTAAAATTTCTACGTCTCTTTCACCTAATTCAGCCAATAGAGCGGCTATTTGTTCTGCCGGCTCTGGTGGCGTCTCATCCTGATATCGAATGCCCAGACCACCACCCAAATCGAGATGCTTTAACTCGATACCAAGCGTCTTCAGCTTATCAACCAGCTCTAGCACACGCTTTAGCGCATCTACAAAGGGTGTAATTTGTGTTAATTGCGAACCAATATGGCAATCAATGCCGTGCACAGCAATATTACTCAATGATGCTGCCTGCTTATACACCTCCAACGCTTGATCGTGCGCGATGCCAAACTTGTTTTCTTTCAAGCCGGTGGAGATATACGGATGCGTTTGCGCATCTACATTGGGGTTTACGCGCAATGAGATTGGCGCTACCTTGCCCATCTCACCGGCAATTTCATCAATTACCAGTAGCTCTGCCTGTGACTCCACATTAAAGCAGCGTATGCCAACTTCTAATGCACGACGTATTTCATTGGGCTTTTTGCCAACGCCAGAAAATACGATATTGGCCGCTGCACCACCAGATATGAGTACCCGCTCGAGCTCTCCAATAGACACGATATCAAAGCCCGAACCCAATCGCGCCAGTACATTTAAAATGGCAATATTGGAGTTGGCTTTAACTGCATAACAAATTAAGTGCCGTTGGGAACCAAAGGCCTTATCAAATGCATGCCAGTGGCGTTCAAACGTTGCGCGCGAGTAGACATAGGCGGGCGTACCATGCTGCCTGGCAATATCGCTCAGGTTTACATCTTCAGCAAATAGCTGGTTATTTCTGTATTCGAAGTAATCCATAAAATAAAACTATTAAGTATCTGTGTTAATCGGTTGTTGTATATTCTTTTGCTGCACTGGCTCATCCGGCAAGTACAGGGGGCCCATTTTGCCGCAGGCGGTTATACCCGTAATAAATAGCATCATCAAAAATAATGCGCTGAATCGTATCCAAGCCATTGCTATACTCTGTTGTCATATTTACAAAGTGCCATTATCTTACTTTATGCGTCTAAAAAGCAGTATTTTTCTTTGGGTTTCTTTTGCCACTATTTTGCCCCTTACGGCATTAATCTTTGGTATCACGGCATATAGTGAGCAACTGTATCGAAAAAATATTGATAATGACATGTATCTC
>CAWUSX010000091.1:0-18247 GCA_963924875.1 uncultured Gammaproteobacteria bacterium | reverse complement strand
TGTCCCCAGTACCCCTATCGGGTATTATCGGGTATAATCGGGTATGTAAATCCGGTATAGTATCCGATAATGAGGTCTGAATGAGAGAACCAAACATCACCGTTGGCCAAAACATCTTACAGCTCATCGCTGAAATCGATGAGTTCAAAGGGCAATGGCAGGCACTCAAAACACTCTCACCAGAACGCTTACAACAACTTCGTAAGGTAGCAACGATTGAAAGTGTTGGTTCATCTACACGGATCGAGGGTGCAAAGCTTAGTGATGTGCAGGTAGAGAATTTGCTTTCTAACCTTGGCTCAACCTCATTTAAAACCCGTGACGAGCAGGAAGTAGCAGGATATGCTGAAGCCATGGATTTGGTGTTTCAATCCTATGAAGATTTGCATTTAACCGAAAACCATATTCGTCAGTTACACCAGACCTTGCTTCGTCATAGCTCCAAAGATGACCGTCATCGTGGCTCTTATAAGACGCTTTCTAATAGCGTAGTAGCCAAAGATGCAGACGGTAATGAAATTGGTGTGATCTTTGAAACAGCAACGCCTTTTGATACGCCTAGAGAAATGGAGGAATTGGTGCGATGGGCATCCAAAGCAATTGATGAATCAGCGATGCATCCGTTACTAATCATTGCGGTTATCAATGTGGTGTTTTTAGCTATCCATCCATTCCAGGATGGTAATGGTAGGCTCTCTCGTGTACTAACCACATTGCTATTATTACGGACAGGCTATGAGTACGTGCCTTATGCTTCTTTGGAAAGCATTGTTGAAGAGAATAAAGACCTTTACTACAAGGCACTAAGGCGTACACAAACGACACTTAAAAATGATTCCCCTGATTGGGAGCCTTGGGTTGGTTTTTTTCTGCGCTGCCTGAAAAAACAAAAAGCTAACCTTGTTATAAAGGTTGAACAAGAAAGGACTGCCAGTGATATATCATTGCCTTCGCTTTCTGTTCAGGTGCTTAAACTCCTGGATGAGCATGAACGTTTAACCATTTCTCAGATGGTGGAGCTAACCAGTGCGAACCAAAATACACTGAAAGTTAGATTGCGTGAGCTGGTCGAAGACGGTCGTATTCAGCGGCATGGGAAAGCACGGGCAACTTGGTATAGCCTAGCTTGATAAAATTAGAGTGTGCTTATTATGGGCATAGTGGTTAGGTCATTATCAATTAGATGTTACTTCTTTTGAAGTTGGTGACCGTGTAAGCACGATTCCTGCTTTTTCAATGGGTCAAACTGGAAAAGAAACAACATGTATTAATTACAGCTGCCAGCAGCAGTGTTGGCGTTGCGGCAATACAGATTGCTAAATCTGTTGGTGCGGTTGTTATTACAAGGCGTTTCCCTTAGGGCTTCAGGCGAATACGACTTTAAAGGATTTGTTTCATTTATTTGTGCCGCCAAGATATAACAATCCCCAATATCAAAAATAAGAGCGGGTAGTTCATCGATATAAAACACACTTCCTTGTTTTTTCCCGTCTTCTGCAAATTTCTTAGCTGATTGGGGTACTGGGGACATCCCCGCCAAATGTTACATTTATCTCTACAGCCCAGCTCTGATCTACGCTCTATGTAGCTATTTTGCCATCGTAATCGCGCCTATCGGTTATAAGAATATTTTATGAATACCCAAAAATAATTCAATTATCTAATTCTTTAGTATTGCATATACTAATATGTACGGCAAACTGCCGTACGCGATTTATAGAAGGAGGTAATCATGTCACAACAAGCAATCCGCCGCGAACGTATTGATATGCGAGTGGAGCATAGTGTAAAACTGCTAGCGGAAAGAGCTTCTGCCGCGCGTGGTGCATCGGTGACGGAATACATATCTGCTCTTATTCGAGAAGATGCTCCAAAGATATTGGAGAGTGAAGCTTCGATTAAGCTTACGAATGCTCAATTTGATCATTTTATTGCAGTCTGCAATGATATAGAACAGAAACCCAGTAAACATATTTTGGATGCCGCTAAGCGTCTGGATACAGAGGGTTATTAATTGGAGCTATCGCAAGAATTTGTTCTAGCCGATAAAACAAAACATAATTTAAAATCATTCGATTGTGACAAGCCAGATATGAATCAGTATCTGGCTCGCTTTGCATTGAGAAATATGGAATTAGGCCTTAATTCCACATGGGTACTACCTGTTATTAATGATGAAAAAGCAAATGATAAGGCGGATGTTGCAGCCTATTTTACATTAGCTACCTCCACGGTTACCAGAGAAGAAATACCCACAGATAAAAAATTACCAGGATACCCAGTACCTGTTGTTTTGCTGGCAAGACTTGCAGTTGATATTGAATTTAAAAAACAGGGGTTAGGGGACAAAACGTTAATTACGGCTTTGAGAAAATCTGCTGAGTTAACTGAGGCAGGATTACCTGCACATTGCTTAATTTTGGATGTGCTAGATAATGACGCTCTCACTTATTATCAACGCTTCGATATGTTTATATCATTTACAAATGATCCTATGAGGTTGTTTGTCCCTATGCATGTAGTGAAAAAAATCTAGATTTAGGTATGGAATGTCGCTAAAAGGGGTTCCTAGATGTTTTAGAACAGGAACAAACGAAGTAGATGTAGTATCAGGTTATTTTTTAGCTTTTACTGAATCACCTTGACGCATCAGTAGTTAAATCGATGGAAATTAAGCCCGTGTTCTCTGCAGTAAATTATTATGCTGAAAGATGGTATGTACTCGACAAACTCACATTTAGTACGATAATCTTTTAATATCGTACTTAATAAGGCATAGAATATCCCATCTAGTAGACATAAACACCCAGTAATTTAGAGCCTGCTAATATTCCGCTAACACCTGCTGATTCAACCGGTCGATGCAACACATTGATTAAATCGTCTATGATAGTTGCAGGTTGATTCCTTCAAGTCATCTTTAATATCAGCCTTCAGTTTCATGTAGGTTACGAAATAGCCAAAAGGTGGAATGATCTGGAACGGATTCACTTAAGCTTAAATCAATGAAATGTCGGAATAATAATCTCTAGCGAGTTGCTTTTTCAATCCCGGATCACTTAACCCATACCATGCCTGAAGTATTAAGAATTTAAACATCATGAGTGGTGACTCAGACCATCTCGCCACGTTTTTTTGTATGTATTTGACTCAATGGTAGATCAGAATCATTCTAGTTACCAAATCATGTACATGATCAAGCTCTTCAAGTTCTGAGTGAGTTCCTACTGAGGCATCCGCTAAGCTGCGTTGTTTTATGTTTTTTCAAGGCCTTTTTATTCTTTTTTATTGAAAATGCTATTATTTTATATAATTAGAATTTAATGGCCTTCCGTGCAAAGGTTTCAA
The DNA here is from genome assembly GCA_963924875.1 of uncultured Gammaproteobacteria bacterium. GTDB lineage: Bacteria > Pseudomonadota > Gammaproteobacteria > SZUA-229 > SZUA-229 > SZUA-229. Next base: position 14,899 of record CAWUSX010000091.1, on the reverse strand, counting down.
TAAGATTAATATTTAATAGTGACGATTAAAGCTTTTATTTGATGCAGATCAACATCTCGGCTGACTGATAAGTAATTATGGAGTAGTAAAGTGGTATCGTAGTAACGTAGTAACGTAGTTAAAAAAACATAGGGATTGATTGTGATACGTCGAATATGGGATTTGTTGAAACGCCCCTCAAGGCAATACGCGATGGGTTTGCTTTTGTTGGTCGGGGTTGTAGTCGGTGCTTTAGGTTGGGGTGGTTTCAACTGGGGCCTAGAATTGACCAATACAGAAGAATTTTGTATTTCCTGTCACGAAATGCAATCCACAGTTTACCAAGAACTAAAGGAAACTATCCATTATTCAAACCGTACCGGGGTGCGTGCAACCTGCCCAGACTGCCATGTTCCCAGGCCATGGATCTATAAGATTATGCGTAAAATTCAGGCCAGCAACGAGCTCTATCACCACTTTATGGGTGACATGGACACCAAAGAGAAATTTGAATCTCATCGTAGAGAGCTGGCGCAGCACGTTTGGAAAGTCATGAAAGAGACCGACTCCAGAGAGTGTCGCAATTGCCATAGCATGCAATCCATGAATTCCGAGAAACAATCCAAGCGAGCACAAACCCGCCATAAGCAAGGCGTTGCTGAGAAGCTGACCTGCATCGATTGTCATAAAGGCATTGCACATAGAAACGTCTGGAAAGAAATGCAGAAAGAAAAAGAACAGGAAAGTGCGCCAGATTTTGGTTTAGAGTAATCGTACGATAAAGGGGATTTTAAAAATGAAAAAAGAACATCAAATTGGCATTGCCATGCCGGTACGGCCATTGATTAGTGCGTTGCTTCTATTAGGGGTTTCTTTTTCAGCCGCTGCTATGGACTGGAGTTCGGTGAGTGGTGAAACCATCGAACTGTTTTCACCCGGTCAGGCTGGTTGGGAGTGGGTATTAACGGGCAGCAGTCACAGCACCGCCAAAAGCGTAAAAAAGGGCACCAACTGTAAAGAATGTCATGATGGTGAGCAGAAAAAAATCGGTAAGTTGATCGGCTCTGGCAAGAAAGTTGAACCTAATCCTGTTAGCGGTAATCCTGGACATATCCCAGTTGAAGTTAAATTTGCACATGACAGTGATCGCCTTTACGTACAACTTAAATGGCAGGAAACCACACAAAAAAGCACCGAAGATCCTGACTACCAGGCCAAAGTTGCACTGATGATTAGTGATGGCACTGTTAAGGCAAGCAAAATTGCGGGCTGCTGGAGCGCATGTCATCTAGATCTTAAAGGCATGCCAAATGCGCTCAGTGGTCAGAACATAAGCAAATATCTGTTTGCCTCACGTTCTAAAATAACTCGCACTGGCGGCGGCAACAATATTAAGCCTGCCAATGATATTGCCGCGTTGATGGATAAGGGTAACTTTCTCGAATTGTGGCGTGCAAAAATGAATCCTGGTAAGCCGGCTGTAGCCATCGATGGTTACGTGCTCGATGCCATGCACGAAAATAAAACACCAGAGATTAGCGCTAAATCGAACTTTGCGAATGGTCAATGGACAGTTGAACTAAGCCGACCATTGAAAACGACCGGTAAGGGTCATATGGAATTTGCTTCCGGTAAAGTCTATCAAGTTGGTTTTTCTATCCACGATCAGCATACTGATGAGCGTCATCATCACGTTTCATACGGATACACCTTTGCGCTTGATTCAGGTGATGCTGATTTTATGGCCAAAAAACAATAGCCGATAATGTCCGCTTAAAATTTTAGTTAGTAAAAGGGAGGTAGAGTAAAAGTGGTTGTAATAAAAAAATAGTTTTTAATAACAATGCACGTAATTAAAATCATGAGGATAATAAAATGAAAAGAGCAAGTACTAAAATGTGGTCATTTGCAGCAAAGGCCGCTGCAACAATGGCGATAGTTTCCAGCATGTTGTTGATCGCGCCAGCGGCCGAGGCAACCCCAGCTTTTGCCAGAGCAACGGGCGCCGAATGCCTAAAATGTCATACCGCATCTTTTCCAAGATTGAACTGGACTGGCGAACGTTTTATGCGTAATGGTTTTTCCCTGCCAAAATCGGCTGAGTCACTGGATATTGATTTTTCAGATGAAGCCGATGCTGCAAAGAAAGCCGCTAAGAAACATGATGATTTATTGTTAATACAGGATGTCGCTAATATTCTTTCTGTCCGTGGCAACATTAATATTTATGATCAAAAAGATACTGATAGTGCTAGCAAATCTATCGGTAGCCCGAATTTCTTCGCTATTTTCGCATCCGCGCAGTTGGCACCGAATGTTCCTCTGTGGGCAGAAGTAGAAATCAATACGGATACGGGTAAAGCTGACGTTCACAACTATTTTGTTGGCGCAACCAACGTTAATGGTAGCACTGCAATCAACTTCCGTGCCGGTGGTTTTACACCCACTGAATGGACCTCTGTCAACGATCAGAAACGTTCTATCGATTCTCGCAGCAGTCATCCCGGTGCATATCGTGGAAAAAATGGTCATACACAAGTAGGTAATGGTTTAGGTACCAAGACCGGTGTTGAGTATTATGGTTATAACAACAGTTTCCTCTGGGCAGTTGGTGTGGGTAATGACACAGGCGGTAACTTCCATAATGCTAAGGCCAGTTCTGGCATGGAGTACTGGCTGGTGGGTCGCTTTGACTTCATGAAGGGCAGCTCAGTGTCTTTACTACATATGGCCTACAGTGTTGATAATGCATCGGGCGATGAGCTGGTTTCTGATACTCTGAGTGCTGATTACCGGATGACTAAAGATGTCGACTTCCGGGCTCAATACTCTGTTGATAACTCAGGTGTTGGTGCTGTTGATGATGTAAGTGGATATACCTTAATGGCTGACTGGACATTTATGCCTGGTTATACCCTGCTTGGGCAATACGATGTAACAGATAATGGCGCAGCTACCGATGCCTCTGAAGAGCAGTTAACACTCGGCTTAGCATGGACACCTTGGCAGAATACCAAGATGACGGCTGCCTACGTGAATGAAATGGAAAAAGCGGGTGCCACTACTACGGCAGATCAACTATCGTTGATATTGCAGTTCGCAATGTAAGACTAAAAACTTTGTTACATAGCTATTGGGCCGACTTTTGTCGGCCTTTTTTTTAAGCGACGAGTGGGCTCTAATTAGGGGTACTGGGGACATATAAAAGCTATCCCGCAAGCGAACGTTTCCATACTCATGCAAGAGCCAACTCTTAGAAAGTAATTTTACAGCTGTTGAAATACTACCAATAATGGTATATATTTTATACCATGTTCCTATTTGAATTTGACGAAACCAAGAGTCAGGCAAATCTTTCCAAGCATGGAATAGATTTCACTGATGCCCAGAAAATCTGGGAAGATCCTGGCCTGGTTGAAATCAGCGCTAAATCAGAGGACGAACCGCGCTCACTGGTAATTGGACAAATGAATCAAAAACTTTGGTCCGCCGTCATTACCTACCGTGACGAGCAAATCAGAATTATTTCCGTGCGACGCTCCAGGCAATCCGAGGTAGCATTATATGAAAGCTAAAGCATTCGATAAAAAATTTGATGACAATAAAGTTGATATTATTGATGAACTGGATTTGTCTACGCTTAAACGCCCCAGACAAACACAAAGGCGAGTGAATGTTGATTTTCCAACCTGGATGATTGAGTCACTAGATCGAGAGGCGGGAAAGATTGGTGTAACAAGACAATCTATTATAAAAGTATGGCTTGCGGAACGACTTGAGGAAGTTGCATCAATTAAGTCAAGAAAGCAGTAATATTAATTTAATCATTTCTAGCCAGAAAGCAGAAGATTCAGGAATTTTTTACCGAGTTCTGTTTCCACCGGCAATGAGGTTTTTATCAAGAGCTTATGCATCCCAGTTAACATTGTCTGAAGACTATTTTTTATATGATTGGCCTGCTTTTTCCAGCACTTTGCGCAGTTCAGATTCAGGTACATCGTGATAAATAACGGTAGTAGAGGCATTTTTGTGACCAAAGACCTGTTGAACCGTCTTTAGATGTTCTCCTTGTTCATGCAGCATCTTTGTTGCTAGCCCACGTCGGCCACTGTGACTGGATGCTCGATCAACACCCGCCCATTGCTTAAGCATCATAGCAATGTGGGGTACTGGGGACATATCGTCCGCATGTAACAATTATCGCTGCAAGCCACACCATATAAGGGCTACAGAGGGCCCTTACTTTTTTAGCAATTATTCATAATCATGTTTTGTAGGGCTAAAAATCAACGACTTACACTGATTTTGTTACTTCCAGACGATATGTCCCCAGTACCCCAATAACGGCGGATAATATAGAACGCTTCCAGAACGCATCATAATTAACCTTATTGTCAGCGCTGTTGGCCAGGGATTTAACCAGTGAAAAACTCAACGCGATAATTAACGACGCATTAAGCCCTAATAAGGCTAGCGCATCACGCAAATTAGTTATTTGGCGACTTTAAGGATCTTGGCCGACAGTACCGGATCAACCTGAATAATATCTGCCACATCGGCCAAGCCTATATCCGGGTCTTTGCTGGCATCAATAATCTTAATAACAACCGAAGGTAAGCTGGGCAGGTTGGTGCAGGGAGCTAAATATTCCTCAACTTCTGGGGGAATCGTTGCGTTTTTACTGCATTCACTCATTAATAACACTCATTCTTTATAACACTTTTGTAAAAACGCTGAATAATGAGTAATTATACTAGCGGAGTTAATCGGACATTTTGATGTCCTAATTTTTAACTGATTGGCTTATATTTTCATTGCTCTATCAAGAGGAGTCTGTTGGCTTGATGATATTAAACATTGTCACCTCGGCATGGGGCAATGCTGTACGGCGGGCAGAATCAACTCGCCCAGTATAGTGGCGAAACGTATAACCGAATGAATACTGTTGATTACACCAGCAATGGCGTTCCAGTGACTACCAACCTGTTATACGAGTTGTCGGGTAATCGATCGTTTTTCACGCTTAATTCGTTAAAAATATATATCTATCAACCCGCCCTAGCGACTGTGCCTGTACCAGCAGCTGTATGGTTATTTGGATCTGGCCTTGTAGGCTTAATAGGATTTGCTAAACGTAAGAAAGCATAAAATCGAATTTATCTCGATAGTAGAAAGGCGGCTTTTTAGTCACCTTTTTTATTTGCGACGAGTGTCCGCTATTGGGTAATGCTGTTGAAAAACTCTAAAATCACAAGAACCCAATTTTTCATCTAAATTGGATTTTCACTGAAACACGACTTAAATGTTACTTACTAGACAGTATGCTTATTACTGCCGTGAGTTTGCCCGCTTATAATGTCTTCCCGTATCTAAAACAATAAAACTGTTATAGGCTCTAAAATATTTTTAACAACCACCAAAAAAGAGTTTTTCAACAGTATCGGCCGTTTTCTGCCTGTCGAAAAAGGCGTATACGCCAACAAAATTAAATAATTGGTTGCCATAACCGATAATACAGTGGATTATTTTTGTAATAAATTTAAAATCAATGAAGCTCATACTAACGATGATAAATACGTGCATTCAAAAAAACCAACTGTCCGCTTGTGATTAACCCGGAAGTCATAGTAGAAACTAAAAGCGTCCGCTATCCTGATACAGCAGCCTGCATATAGTTTGGTGTACATAAGTATTAGCCATCTGATAATCCAAAATCCAGCACTTATTCATATACTCTATCTAATATAACAAGCAATAAATTTATTTGGTCAATGTAACCAATTGAATTATAGGCTAAAATTTTCAGGCATGTAAAAAATACTTGCTTTTATGTGATTGGCTATTAAAGTATCACTACATAATACTAAAGCATCGGGTATTTACCGGGTGTTACAGGCTTTTTAAAGCCAGCTACAAGCCAGAATACTGGAGTAAAACATGTCTACACAAAATCATGATCAGGACATTGATCAACAAGAAACCCTAGAATGGTTAGACGCGATTGAAGGCGTACTGCAAGCAGACGGTGCAGACCGCGCGCATTTCTTATTAGAGGAAATGATCGATAAGTTACGCCGTTCCGGTGCCAACTTGCCACACAAACCAAACACAGCATACGTTAATACTATACCTACTCACCTGCAGCCCAATATGCCGGGTGATAGAAGTATTGAACGCCGCATTGGTGCGCTTATCCGTTGGAATGCCGCGGCAATGGTGGTTAAGGCTAATCGAAAATCAACTGAGCTAGGTGGCCATATTGCGAGTTTTGCATCCGCCGCGACGTTATATGATGTAGGTTTCAATCACTTCTGGCGTGCACCCAGTCATGAGCATGGCGGTGATCTGGTTTTCTTCCAGGGCCACTCGGCACCAGGCATGTATTCGCGTGCTTTTCTTGAAGGCCGTTTTGAAGAAGATCGATTAAATAACTTCCGCCAGGAGGTTGATGGTAATGGTCTGTCATCTTACCCTCATCCCTGGTTAATGCCTGATTTCTGGCAGTTCCCAACCGTATCAATGGGGCTTGGCCCAATCTCGGCAATTTACCAGGCCCGTTTCATGAAGTACTTGCAGGACCGTGGTTTGTCCGATACCCGTGACCGTAATGTATGGTGCTTTATGGGTGACGGTGAAACAGATGAACCAGAATCACTAGGTGCTATCTCTCTCGCGTCCCGTGAAAAGCTGGATAATTTAACCTTTGTTATTAACTGTAATCTGCAGCGCCTGGATGGCCCGGTGCGCGGTAACGGTAAAATTATTCAGGAGCTTGAGGCGGTCTTCCGTGGTGCAGGCTGGAAGGTTATTAAAGTATTATGGGGCGGCTACTGGGATCCATTGCTAGCTAAAGATCATGATGGCCTACTACAAAAACGTATGTTAGAAGCGGTCGATGGCGATTTCATGAACTACAAATCTAAAGATGGTGCATACGTGCGCGAGCACTTCTTTGGTAAGTACCCGGAACTAAAGGCCATGGTTGCGGATATGTCAGATGATGATATATGGCGCTTAAACCGCGGTGGCCATGATCCTTTTAAAGTATATGCAGCGTATGCCGAGGCAGCGAAGCGTGACGGGCAGCCAACCGTCGTGCTTGCGCATAGTGTTAAAGGCTATGGCATGGGTGCCTCGGGCGAAGGCCAGATGCGAACCCACTCGCAAAAGAAATTAGATGAAGACGAAATGATTGCTTATAAGAATCGTTTCAATATTCCTATTACGGATGAGCAGGCGGCGCGATGTGATTACTATCGCCCAGATGCGAACTCGGAAGAAATGAAATATATGAAGGCGCAGCGTGACAAACTCGGTGGTCCAATGCCGGTTCGTCAGCGTTTAGCCGCGCCGTTAGAGGTGCCAGAGCTTTCAGTATTTGAGCCAATTACAAAAGGCTCGGGTGATCGTGAAATGTCGACAACAATGGCATTTGTGCGTTTGCTTACCTTAATTACACGTGACAAAAAGATGGGCAAATATGTTGTGCCTATCGTGCCAGATGAGGCGCGTACTTTCGGTATGGAAGGCATGTTCCGCCAGCTCGGTATTTATTCTTCTGTGGGTCAGTTATATACGCCACAGGATAAAGAGCAGGTGATGTTTTATAAGGAAGATAAAACCGGGCAAATTTTAGAAGAAGGCATAAACGAAGCTGGTGCGATGTCATCGTGGATTGCAGCAGCTACTTCCTACAGCACGCATGCAGTAAATATGGTGCCATTTTATATTTACTACTCTATGTTTGGTTTCCAGCGTATTGGCGACCTTGCGTGGATGGCCGGCGATATGCAGGCACGTGGTTTCTTACTCGGCGGTACGGCGGGTAGAACGACACTAGCCGGTGAAGGTTTACAGCACCAGGATGGCCATAGCTTTATGGTGTCTGGTACGATTCCAAATTGTGTGTCGTATGATCCTACTTTTGCCTATGAATTAGCGGTCATTATTCAGGATGGTATGCGTCGCATGTATAAGGAACAGGAAAATGTGTTCTATTACATTGCCGTAATGAATGAAAACTACCAGCAGCCTGCCATGCCAAAAGGTGTCGAGGAAGGCATTGTTAAAGGCATGTACTTACTACAGGGTGGCGGTAAGCGTCGTAAGAAAGTACAGCTAATGGGTTCAGGTACTATTTTACGCGAAGTGATTGCAGCGGCAGAGCTACTAGATAAAGACTGGTCTATTGATGCGGATATCTGGAGTGTAACCAGCTTTAATGAATTAAAGCGTGAAGGTGAAGATGTAGATCGCTGGAACATGCTGCACCCGTTAGAAGATAAACGCGTAAGCTACGTTGAAAAATGTATGAAAGACAAGCGTGGCCCGGTAATTGCGGCAACGGATTATGTTCGTTCTTACTCAGAGCAAATTCGTAAGTGGATTCCTGCAAGTTACTCAACATTGGGTACAGATGGCTTCGGTCGTTCTGATACACGTGCGCAATTACGTAAGCACTTTGAAGTAAATTCAAAATATGTTGCAGTGGCCGCCTTAATGGCACTGGCAGATGATGGTCAGTTCCCGGCAGGTAAGGTTCAGGAAGCGATTGAGAAATATGCAATCAATCCTGAAAAGCCAAACCCAACAACTGCGTAGAATTACTTAAGCTTATTCCCGGCTCATAATATTAATTATGGGCTATTGGGAATAACAAAAAATTAAAGATTGTTGTAATTATTTTGTTAAATACTGCAACTCAAAAAACAGTTAAAAACTGGAGTGGAACCATGAGTGAAATGGTCGAAGTAAAAGTTCCTGATATTGGTGATTTCGATACGGTTGAAATTATTGAAATTCTTGTTTCAGTAGGTGATCAGGTTGCCGTAGAAGATTCATTGATAACCGTAGAGTCTGATAAAGCCTCAATGGAAATCCCCAGCAGTCATGCGGGTGTCGTAAAAGAAATTAAAGTGAATATTGGTGATGCGATTTCAGAAGGTACAACTGTTGTAGTACTTGAAGCATCTGCAGTCGTAGCAACAGAAGCACCTGCAGAAGAAGTTGCAGCGGTTAAGCAAGACGCACCAGCAATACCGGCACCTGCACCAGCGGCAGAACCTACTCCGGCACCTGCGATACAGTTAGACAGCAAGCCTTCACCTACGGCAAATATTAATCCAGTTAGTTTTAAAAATGCGCATGCATCACCGGCAGTAAGAAAGTTTGCACGGGAATTAGGTGTGGATTTAAGTAAGGTTTCAGGTTCAGGCCGCAGTGCGCGCATCGTTAAAGAAGATGTGCAGGGTTTTGTTAAGAAAGTAATGTCGACAGGTGGTGGTTCAGTAAACGGTGCTTCTGTACTCGGTGTTGAAGCAATGCCAGATATAGACTTCAGTCAGTTTGGTGAGATTGAAATAATACCATTAAGTAAAATTAATAAGCTTACAGGTAAGTTCCTGCACCGTAACTGGGTAACGATACCTCACGTTACACAATTTGATGAAGCGGATATCACATCACTAGAGGCCTTCCGCAAACAATCGAATAAAGATTACGAAAAAGAAGGCGTTAAGTTCACTATGCTGGTGTTCATTATGAAGGCGCTAGCTGCGGGACTTAAAAAATACCCACGTTTTAATGCTTCGTTAGAACCCAGTGGTGAAAATTTAATACTTAAAAATTATTTCAATATTGGTGTTGCAGTCGATACGCCAGATGGATTAGTCGTGCCGGTTGTTCGTGATGTTGATAAAAAATCACTGGTAGAAATTTCTAAAGAGCTACGTGAAATTTCTGTCAAGGCACGTGACAAAAAATTGAAGCCAGCGGATATGCAAGGCGGCTCTATGTCTATCTCTAGCCTGGGTGGCATTGGCGGAACTAATTTTACGCCGATCGTTAATGCGCCAGAAGTGGCTATTTTAGGCGTGTCTAAAGCTGAGATGAAACCGGTCTGGAATGGCAGTGAATTTGAAGCGAAGCTAATGTGTCCATTGGCATTGTCATATGATCATCGCGTTGTTGATGGTGCCGATGGTGCACGCTTTATAACTTACGTAAGTCATTTGCTGGCAGATGCTCGTCGTTTACTGCTGTAAATTTATCAGCGTCGTTTTTATATAAAGCAAAAGTGATTTTGTTGGGTAGGCCTTAAGTTTACCCAATGCACAAAGAACATTAAAAAGGCTTAGTTATGAGCACAATAGAAGTCCATGTTCCTGATATCGGTGAATTCGATTCAGTAGAAATAATTGAAGTACTGGTTGCTGTTGGCGACAAAGTAGCAGAAGAAGATTCATTAATAACCGTAGAGTCCGATAAAGCCTCAATGGAAATACCATCGCCAGCTGCGGGTACAATTACCTCTATCAAAGTAGCGGTAGGTGATTCCATTGCGCAAGGTACTTTAATGCTTATGATGGATGTTGCTGATTCAACTGAAGCAGCTCCAGCTGCGGAACCGGCAGAGCCAGAGAAAGAAACAGCAGCTGCAGCTGAAACAGTAAAAGAACCAGCACCAGCTGCTAGCTTTGCAGGTGATGTCGATGTATCGGCGGAAGTCGTTGTCCTGGGATCCGGCCCTGGTGGTTATACAGCGGCATTTCGTGCGGCGGATTTAGGCAAAAAAGTAATACTCATTGAAAAAGAAGAAGTGCTCGGCGGCGTCTGTTTAAATGTGGGTTGCATACCTTCAAAGGCCTTATTGCATGTAGCAGAGGTAGTGAGTGAAGCCAATGAGTTCGAAGAGCTAGGCATTAAGTATAACCAGCCAAAAATAGATACAAATAAATTACGTGCACATAAAGATGCTGTTATCGGCAAGCTAACCAGCGGCCTTAAAGCCATGGCGAAGCAGCGTAAAGTCACAACACTTCATGGCTTCGGTAAATTCACCTCGGCAAATACCATTGAAGTAGAAGCAGCTGATGGCAGTAAAAAAACCGTTGGTTTTGAAAACTGTATTATTGCTGCGGGTTCATCGGTTACAAAACTTCCGTTTATTCCGTGGGAAGATGAGCGTGTATGGGATTCAACCGATGCACTTGAACTGCACAATATTCCTAAACGTTTATTAGTTGTGGGTGGCGGTATTATTGGTTTGGAAATGGCAACGGTTTACTCTGCATTAGGTGCAAGCGTGACCGTTGTTGAGTTAAGCCCGGGTTTAATTCCGGGTGCAGATCGTGACCTGATTCGTCCGTTTGAGAAAACACTGAAATCACGTTATGAAAATATTTACACCAGCACCAAAGTAACCGAATTAACGCCAACTAAAAAAGGCATAGTATGTAAATTCGAAGGCGCTAAAGCACCGGCAGAAGATACATTCGATAATGTACTAGTTGCTATCGGACGTTCCCCTAACGGTAAGCTGATTGATGCGGAAAAAGCTGGCGTGATTGTAAACGATCATGGTTTTATTCCGGTAGATACGCAAATGCGTACTAACGTAAATAATATTTTTGCGATTGGTGATGTAGTGGGGCAACCCATGCTGGCACACAAGGCAACTCATGAAGCCAAAATTGCAGCAGAAGTTATCGATGGGCAAAAACGTTTCTTCGATGCGCGAGTTATTCCATCCGTTTGTTATACCAACCCCGAAGTTGCATGGGTCGGGCAAACAGAAGAGCAGTTAAAGGCCGATGGCGTAGAGTACGAAAAAGGTGCCTTTCCATGGGCGGCATCTGGCCGAGCATTATCGGTTGGTGCTACCAACGGTGTTACCAAAGTACTGTACGATAAAAATACACACCGCATGATTGGTGCGGGTATCTTTGGTAAAAATGCAGGTGAGTTAATTGCAGAAGCCGCATTGGCCATTGAAATGGGCGCGGAAATGGGCGACATTGCAATGACCATTCACCCACATCCAACCCTCTCTGAAACCTTGAACTTTGCAACGGAAGTCGCAGAGGGAACCTGTACTGATATTTATATGCCGAAGATAAAATAAGCCCTGGCATATTATTAGCGATATGAAAAAGGCACTGGATATCCAGTGCCTTTTTTTTGCTTAGCTATTTACTAAAGCTTGAAACTTAGTTTTTAAATATCTTATTAAAAAATTCCTGCATGGCTTGCCAGGAGTCTTCATCGGCATTTTTATCATATTTCAAAGCCGCCATACCACGGGTATCTGATTTGGGGTTAGTGAAGCTATGGCGCACATTGCCATAAATAATCATCTTCCAGTTGGCATTGGCCTTGTCCAGTGTGTCCTGAAACTTGGTGACAATTGCACGTGGAGTAAAGGGGTCTGCGTTACCGTGTGCGATAAGCATCTGGGCTTTAATTTTTCCAAAGCTACTTTCGTCGGCAATGGGTAGTGAACCATGAAAGCTGACAATGCCCTGTATATCAATACCACTATAAGCTAGCTGTAAAACCGTGCCGCCACCAAAGCAATAACCAATGGCGGCTATTTTATTGGCGTCTACCAATTTATGTTTTTTCAAATAATTAATGCCGACAAGAGCCCGTTCGCGCCACCATTCGACATCGGTAGTGACTTCGGTCATCCATTCCCTGGCCTGTTCTGCGCTATCAGTGATCTTTCCTGTGCCATACATATCAACCGTAAAAGCAACGTAACCCAATTTGGCTAGCATCTCGGCACGTCGCTTAACGTAATCATCAAGCCCCCACCATTCATGTACCACCAGAATGCCCGGGCGTTTGGTCTTTATACTGTCGTCATAGCTTACGTAACTGGTGTATTCATCACCGGCATCTGTATAGGTAATGGCTTCGGTGACAATTTTTGCATGAAGGGTTGGTGCAAAAATCAGGCTAGTTAAAAAAAATAGAATGAGTTTTTTCATTTGTATATCCTTTTAGGGTGTTCTTAGTAATGAGGTCCGAACATGTATATAGTCTAATTGGTATTAGTCTGCCTTTAATTGTATTAGATAGGTGTAGAAATATAAGAAAATACTGTTTTACTTATTACTATAAAAAATACATTGGTGTAATCTCGAAGCTCATATAAATACTATCTGCTTAATAGATGTCAGGTAAAAATACAGTGCGTAATTTATGTATGCCGATATTAAAATTATTTGAATCGGGTACTGAACCATATGAATATAAAGCATCTCATCGCTAAATATTATTAGCATTTGGCTGTCTGTTTATGGGCCTGGCATCACTGGTATTCTGGTTTGCGCAAGGAGAAGAGCTGGGCTATTTTATACCCGTGCTGTGTTTGGTAGTGTTGGTCTGTTAAGTATATTAATTGCTTATGCTGGTAATGACAGGGCCGTGGCTAAAGTTTGGAGCTCTGGCCGATAATCTCAGGATGATCTTAAAGTGTAATCTAAGCTATTTAACTTAGAAATAATAAGCAATATCCAGTTGGGCAAAATCGTCTTTGGCGATACCTTTAAGCAGGCTGCTGTTGTCTATTTTGTTGAATGAGCGTATTTCTAAGGTCACCGTCCAGCTTGCAGCAAAACGTCGGCTAGCTTCCAGACTTATTAGATATTCTGCGTAGTCCAGATCATAAATAACGCCAAAGAGTGCTTCACTTGATGCGGCATCATTCATAGCCAAACGAAAACCAATTAACACATCATTTTGAAAAAAACTGGTGGCCTGTTCATTGCGGTCGTCATATAGGTATTCGCTCACTAAGCCTAAGTCGGCATAAGAATCTGCAATCCCCACAAAGGTATATTCAAAGCCACCGGTGAGCGCGACAAAGCTTTGATCTATTAATTTCGCACTGGAGTTATCAAAAGCTTGCCAGTCCCGAGCTATTATTTCTAGTTTCCATAACCATGCTTCGGTGGTTAATTGCGCATCTAAACCAGCCTGTTGCATTAAAGGGTAGTAGGGGGTTAATACAGGTGAGCCACTTTTATCGCCTGGTAATAATAATGGTTCACGGCTTGTTCCGTTAAAATAGGACAGGCCAATTTCAAGGTCACCATAAAATTGAAACCAGCGTAGGGCATAGTCAATATTCTGTTCTTCATCAGAGGATTCGTAACTTGCCTGATTGGTATCGACAACAGGTGAGGTGCGTGGGCGTCCTTCAATGCCCTGAAAGGTTCGCTCTCTAAAGTAAGGCAAAACAAATACATCCACTGTACCCCAGTCTTTTTCAAAACTGGCTTTAATCATTGGTTGCCCAAGCTTATCTTCACCATCCGTGCTTTCAATGTTGTCTGTTTGATTGATTACATCGACCAGATGTTGAGATTCAGTTACTCCCCAGTAAACTTTGCTAATGCCCAGGCGTAATTCCCATGTGTCAAACGTTTGCTGGTAATACATTTCACGTAGATCAGCATGCGTGCGCTCCTCATCGTACTGGTCTACACGCATAAAGGGTGTGATGTTGATGCTTGAATCGTTGTCTTCCCAGGCCTTATAAAATTCAATCTCTGATGATGCAGAAAGATAATTATTATGCTGCTGTGGATTAGTAATAGATGCATCATTTATAAAATAACGATCTTGCACAGTAATATTGCCCGACCATTCTGCATGCAATTGAAAGCTTAGCAGGTATAAAAGCGTAAAAGAAAGTGGCGATATTATTGATCTCATTTTATTAATCCAGAATATTTTAAATGCATAATAATTTATCTCATGCAATTTTTAAGACGCTTAGTAGCATGAGTTAATATTGCTTTTATTTTGCGCGTTTTAAACTGTTACGGTTAAAGTCTTTATCGGTAAGGCCGGTTTTAAACTGATAATCACTCCACGTCAGTGTAGTCGATTTTTCCGTCTGATGATTAACCATAAGCATGCTATCGGCACGCCAGTATTTATTCAGATATTGTTGATAGCCGGTATAGGTTAAAGTTTTTAATAAGCTATTTTTACGGTCATAAAAATCAATTTTTTCTGGTCGATATTCCTGCTTGTTAATCCATGCAACCTGGCGTGTATAACCAGAGTGCTTATAAGCCGGGTAGCGTTCAACTACAAAACAATCAATGCCATTGAATGTTTCATCTTT
>CAWUSX010000090.1:0-5912 GCA_963924875.1 uncultured Gammaproteobacteria bacterium | reverse complement strand
CCTGTTGGCGGCGGTGGCCTGATTGCAGGTATGGCGTCGTTTATTAAATATTTGCGCCCGGAAATTAAAATAATTGGCGTTGAGCCTGAAGATGCAGCCTGCTTTGCAGCGGCGATGAAGAAAAAGCGTCGAGTAGTGCTGGATGAGGTGGGACTATTTGCAGATGGCGTAGCGGTTAAGCAAATGGGTCGCGAGACATGGCGCATTGCCAGGCAACTGGTGGATGAAGTCATTACGGTAAATACTGATGAAATCTGTGCCTCTATAAAAGATATCTTTGATGACACCCGTACTATTATGGAACCAGCAGGTGCGCTTGCTGTGGCCGGCATTAAAAAATATGTGGCAGAAAAAGGGGTTAGTCAGCAGACGCTTATTGCCATAAATAGCGGCGCCAATATGAATTTTGATCGCTTGCGTCATGTGTCTGAGCGCGCTGAATTGGGTGAGCAACGAGAAGGCCTAATCGGTGTCACTATCCCGGAAGAGCCCGGCAGCTTTCTGCGCTTCTGTCGTTTAATTGGTAAAAAAGGTATCACTGAATTTAATTATCGTTATGCAAACGATAGTGAGGCCTATGTATTCGCCGGTATTCAACTGGCCGATGGTTCAGCAGAGCTTGATGAGCTAACAAATAAATTAATAGATAAAGGCTATCCCGTTCTTTGCATGAGCGATAATGAAATGGCCAAGTTGCATGTTCGCTATATGGTGGGTGGACATGCCAATCAAATTGCAAACGAGGTGTTATATCGTTTTGAATTTCCAGAGCGCCCCGGTGCCTTACTTGATTTTCTGGCGCATATTGGTAAACGCTGGAATATCAGCATGTTTCATTATCGAAATCATGGGGCTGCTTATGGACGAGTACTGGTTGGCTTGCAGGTTGCTGTAAAAGAGCGCAAGGAAGTGGTTGCATTTTTTGATGAGCTAGGGTTTAAGTGGTGGGATGAAAGCGAAAATCCTGCGTATAAAATGTTTCTTGGTCCCGCAACAGACTAGGTATGCTACGGCTATTTATTCCGTTAGTGAATAAATAGCCGTAAATGATTTTAGTAAACAGATGGTTTACCTTCTTCCTGCTCTTTAAATCTTTTATAGGTCCATTGATACTGATAAGGTGTTTCACGAATCAGTTTTTCAATATCCAGATTCATTTGTGCAACGGAATCTTCAAGTCCCAGTTTTGATAAATCTTTGCCTGCCTCTCTAAAAATAATTTTAAAACCGCTGCTGTCTTCTAAACGCTTTGTATAAGTAAAAATAACAACCGCATTATTTTTTTTAGCTAACTTGCTGAGTAGCGTAGCAGTAGAGCAAGGGTGTCCGAAAAAAGGCACGAATAAACCGTTATTTTTGGGCGATTGATCTGGCAGTATAGAAATCAACTCGCCCTGTTTTAACGCTTTACTAAGTGAACGGATGCCGCTGTTGTTAATGGGTACTAATTTTGCACCAGTGCGTTGTCGGGCCTGTTGAATTAAATGCTCAACCCTCGGATCAGCTTGCGGTGCATAAAGTGATGTTGTTGGATAATGCCTGGCGCAATAAAGACCAGTAAGTTCCCACGATCCGTAATGAGGAATGGCTAAAATCACGCCTCTGTTTTGTGCTAATGCATCGTCTATAAGGTGCTGGTTTTCGCATCCTTTAACTAAGCTCAGTGTTTTTAGCGTATCTCCCTGCCACATTTTTCCCGTTTCTAAAATGACTTTACCGGTTTCATAAAGTGATTTTTTAGCTAGTTCTTGTTGCTGGTTGCTGTTGAGCTCAGGAAAACACAGTTGAATATTACTTTCGGCAATGTGACGAATCCGGCTGTGACTTAACCAGCTGAGCTGTCCAAGTATGTGGCCAAGAACATGTATTAATTTAAGAGGTAATAATGCTGTTGTTATTAGTGTGAGCTTAAATAAAAAAAATTTCATATCGTTATATTATAAATGCGTTGCTCGGTGGCTACCATATGCATAGGTACATCATGCGATTGTTTGGGTAGCTGGTCAACGCATTGCAGTTGATGAGCCAGGCCGATTAAGTAAGGTTGATGTGTCTGTTTACGATGCGCACAAAAACTTAGACTGCGATCATAAAAGCCGCCACCCATGCCTAATCTGTTGCCGCTAGAGTCGAAGCCTACAAGCGGCATTAGTATTAGGTTTAATTGTTGTGGCTTAAGCCAAAATTTTGGATGTACCTGTGGTTCAGGAATGCCGAACTTGTTAGGTTTTAAAAAGCAGTTGGGCGTATAGGGTGCAAAATATAGCCTACTGGTAAAGGGGGCAAGTACGGGCAGGTATACTTTTTTATTGTTGGCCCAGGCGCTATCAATTAAATATTCAGTATCTATCTCACCATCGGACGCCAGATACATCGCTATTTTTTTGCTGCGCTTATACAGGCTGCAACTGTTCAGTTGCTCGGCTATGGCAATTGAGTGCTGGTGCTGGGTATCAATATCCAGGGAATTACGTTGTTGACGTAATTGCTTTCGAAGAGACGTTCGTTGTTGATTGCTGCTCATAAATAAAAGCCCTGCAGTGCAGGGCCAAGATTCTTCATTAAACAGACCTTTGTCAGGGCTTTTGAATTAGGAGGGTGCAACCGCAAATGCCGTAGCGAATCTCACTAACCTTGAACCGGAAAGTTCAAGTGGGAGTTAGCGCAGGTGTATAAGGCTTCCCGTATAAAACGGTAATGCACACAACACCGGCAGACACATTCCCGGGGTCGATGAGTAAGGCTCAAGGGTTTTATAAGTAGGCTTACAAACACCGCAGAAGCACCCAAACTTTTTTACAGGGTTTATCTATTCCAATATATAGCGAGAATGAAATAGATGTGGGGTAACTGCTAACTATGATACTTTAATTTCGCGCAAAGCAATATCAATCTTTTTTTGAATATTGATCATTCGTGCATCAATATCACTAAACTCACTGGCAGCATCATGGCTGCCGAGTAATTCATGTGCAAGGTTTAGCGCGGCCATAATGGCGATGCGCTCTGTGCCAATAATTGCACCCTTGTTCTTTATGTCATTGAGACGCTCGTTAAGGAATCGGGCTGAGTCTTGTAATGATGTTTGTTGGTCTTGTGGACAAGCGACACGGTAGTCTTTGTCCATTATCTTGATGTTCAGGCCGCTATTGCCCATAAGTGTTTACTCACAAATACTAATAATGGTGAGGCTTTTTGAAAAAAAAGACGAATTATGCGATCTCGATGGACTTCAGGCGAGTGATCATGCCTTCAACCTGTCCGCGCACGGTATCTCTCTGTTCAACCAGGCCTGCGCGGTCGCTGCGAATTTCTTTCAGCTGCAGCTTCAGTGCATCGTTTTCTAGAGATAGCTTAGTAGAAAGAGCGATTAACTCATCCACTTTCTTTTCCAGCGCTTCAATGTTTCTTTTGTTTTCTATGCTCATAATGTTAAATATAGTTATTCCATGGCTGTAGGTCAAATTTTTAAGACCTTAAAACAGCGTGGTAGAATGTTACCCTTAAGTTTGTTCGTTAAGCATTAAGTAATGCAATAATGAAGCTAACTTAATTATTATCTTTAAATTTCAATCGGTTGTCATTTTTCTGTGAGTCAGTGTCAGCATTACTGCTTGAAAACGACGGATAACATGACAAAATTTCGACAGGAGAAATTATGGTCTCCAGGCCAGATTATAACAGTTTAAATGATGCTTTAGTGAGAGCTAAAGCAGAATTACTCACATCCGAAGCACATGGGGTATTGTGTGGCATGCTCTGTGCGGCTGGAAAAGTAGAGTTAAATGCATGGTTAGATCAGGTATTTGAAGAGCTGGATTTAAATAATACGTTAATACAGCAGGCTAGCCAGTTGCTGGTTGGGTTATTTAACGATACTCAGGCCCAACTGAATGACTCAGATGCCGATTTCCAGTTATTGCTACCTGATGATGAGGATGCTTTAGGTGTCCGCACGGAGGCGTTGGCAGCGTGGTGTCAGGGTTTCACCTATGGCATGGTTAATGGTGGTTTAAAGAAAGATCGAGAATTACCTGAAGATACGGCGGAGTTAATTAGAGATTTGGTGGAAATTGCCAGAGTAGGGCATGACATGGATGAAGAAACTGATACCGATGAAGAGTCATATATGCAGTTGTATGAATATGTGCGAATGGGTGTATTGCTGATAAATGAAGAGCTACAACCATCGCACGCGGCACCCCAAACCTTGCAGTAGTTGGCAGGGCAATACCCCCCTTTGAGTTGTGACATTAGAGAATTTATATGAATCAAAAAATTCACGCGCGAAATAGAAAACAATTAATACGCATGATTGGTGATGGCGGCATTGCCATTCTCCCAGCTGCTCCAGCAAGAGTTAGAAATCGTGATGTAGATTATCCATTTCGTCAGGATAGCGACTTTTTTTACCTGAGCGGGTTTGTTGAGCCAGAAGCCGTGATTGTTTTGGTGCCGGGGCGCAAAGGTGGGGAATATGTTTTATTTTGTCGTGATAAGGACGAGACACAGGAAATATGGCATGGCAGGCGCTGTGGCCCGGAGGCGGCCATCGAAAATTACGGCGCGGACGATGCCTTTCCTATTGATGATATCGATGAGATTCTGCCAGGGCTAATGGAATCCTGTGATCGTGTGTATCACACCATGGGGTTAGACCCACAGTTTGATAAGCATGTTATGGATTGGGTTAATACGTTGCGCAAGCAATCACGTTCTGGCGCTAATGTGCCTTACGAATTCGTTTCACTGGATTATCTATTGCACGACATGCGCTTGTTTAAAAGTCGTGAAGAAATTCGCCTGATGAAAAAGGCAGCAAAAATTTCGGTGGAGGCGCATAAACGTGCCATGAGAATTTGCGCGCCGGGTAAATATGAGTACCAGCTTGATGCAGAAATTATGCATGAATTTCAAAGCAATGGTGCAACCTGGGCGTATCCGAGTATTGTTGGTGGCGGCGCCAATAGTTGTATATTGCATTACACCGAAAATAATATGCTATTGAATGACGGTGAATTGGTTCTCATTGATGCGGGATGTGAATTTGAAGGTTACGATGCAGATATTACCCGTGTTTTTCCGGTAAACGGAAAATTCTCAGAGGCACAAAAAGAAATTTTTGACTTAGTGGTGCAGGCCAATCTGGATGCTATTAAAAAAGTGAAACCGGGTAATCACTGGAATGATCCGCATGAGACGGCGGTTAAAACACTCACCAAAGGCATGATTGAACTGGGCTTATTAAAAGGCACCTTGAGCAAGCTCATAAAAGAAGAGGCCTTTAAAAAATATTATATGCACCGTACCGGCCATTGGTTAGGTATGGATGTGCATGATGTGGGTGACTACAAGGTTGAGGATCAGTGGCGTCTATTAGAGCCGGGCATGGTTTTGACCATTGAGCCGGGCATATATATTCCACATGGTAGCCGAGGCGCTAAGCGCTGGTGGGATATTGGCGTGCGTATAGAAGATGATGTAGTGGTTACTAAAGATGGTTGTGAGGTGATGACGGATGGCTTACCTAAAACGACAGAAGAAATAGAAGCCATTATGGCAAGTGGCAAATAAAAAAATAATCGAATTTAAGTTATAAATGAATCAACAAATTTCAGAATACGATGTGATTATTATTGGCGGCGGCATGGTCGGTGCAAGTCTGGCCGCGGCGCTAAAAAATCATCTCGATAAAAAAATAGCGGTTGTTGAAGCTTATCCGTTTCAGTCAGATGCGCAGCCGAGTTTCGATGACCGTTCTATTGCTCTGTCATATGGCTCGCGGCGTATTTTTGAATCCATGGGTTTGTGGAAAACATTAGAAGCAGAAATTGAAGCGATTAAATCTATTCATGTTTCGGATCGGGGGCATCTTGGCGCAACGCGTTTGCATCACACAGAAGAAAATGTAG
>CAWUSX010000089.1:0-6178 GCA_963924875.1 uncultured Gammaproteobacteria bacterium | reverse complement strand
GTGGCTCACTGCCATAGAAAGGCCTGTTTCTGATTGAGATGGGGGTTGTGGAAAATAAAGCAATTACTATAGAATTTTGGCAGGAAAGTGCTTTTCAGTTTTATTAATGTAATGAAGACAATTTTAAATATGCCTGATATGAGAAGGTAAAAACGAGTATCAGGTGTCTTTGCCCTGGCGAGGACTAGAAAGACTGTTTATATTTACTATGTCTGGCGCTTATTATTTCTCAAGATATTGCAGTTTATCCGCTACGCCATTCCACTCATCCGCATCGTCTGGTGGAGGTTTGATTTCGGTGATGACCGGCCATATTTTTGTAAGTTCTGCATTGAGCTGAAGAAAGTTTCGTTGATCATCTGGCAGGTCATCATCGGCATAAATTGCATCGACTGGGCACTCAGGGACACATAACTGACAATCAATGCATTCATCAGGATCAATCACCAGGAAATTAGGGCCTTCATGAAAGCAGTCAACCGGGCATACATCTACACAGTCGGTGTGCTTACACTTAATGCAGTTCTCCGTAACAACGAATGTCATTTTGCTCGGCCTTGATGAATAATGAAGTCGCCTCAGTCTAATACGAATAATGAATTATTTAAACAAGTCTAGTAATACTATCTGGACTATAGATGAAGGGTTAGCAGATTATGACGTTGATATGGCCGATTGTCAGAGTAATCCTCTACAAGCTAATATCAGTTGAGTGAATTACACTTTCAGATATTTAGTCTAGAATTAGATCATCCCCCAATTTTTAAGTAAATTATGTCAAATCAGCCGTTTAATCCCCCAAACAGCACAAAGTCAGCAGAGCTTGATTACCGTGAGCTGAATATGCTGCAACGGGCAATATTCGATAGTGCAAATTGCAGCATAATTTGTACAGAAATCGACGGTACTATTCGCTCGGTTAATACTATGGCAAGCAAAATTCTGGGTTATAGCGCAGAAGAGCTTATTGGCCGTGCCTCACCCGTTGTTTTCCATGATCCAGAAGAAGTCCGTAGCAGAGCCTTAACGCTGTCTGTGGAGCTGGGTGAAGAGATTAAACCAGGGTTTGAGGTGTTTGTCGCTAAAGTTTACCGTGGAATGATGGAAGAGCGTGAGTGGACGTATATCCATAAAGATGGCACGCGGATTCCTGTATTAATTTCTGTTACTGCCTTGCGTGATGAAACTGGCAAGATAAACGGTTTTTTAGGTATTGGCTTCGATATTACAGAAAAAGTACTTATCAAACATGCGCTAAGAGAAGAAGAAGCTCGCTATCGTGTTCTGTTCGAAAGAGCGGGTGATAGTATTTTTCTTATGCGAGATGATAAATTTATCGATTGCAATCCAGCGACACTGAAAATCTTTAATTGTACTCGCGAACAGATTGTCAATCAGACACCGTATCGTTACTCTCCGCAATATCAACCGGATGGTCGAGCGTCGCAGGAAAAGGCGCTGGAAAAAATTACAGCCGCAATGCAGGGTGAAATGCAGTATTTTGAATGGCAACACCTGCGTTACGATGGAAAGCCTTTTGATGCGGAAGTAACCTTAAATTTTATTGAAATAGAAGGTGAGCCAAATATCCTTGCTGTGGTGCGAGATATTAGTGAGCGGAAGTCAATAGAGCGTGAACTTGTTGACTCAAGAAAACAATTGCTTGTGCAAAATGAAAATCTGAAATTAATTAATAAGCTTTCAACTCGGCTACATGGCAATCACTCAATTGATGCCATTGTTAGCGATACACTCATTAGTTTGCTTGATGTGACTAAAACAACAAACGTTGCTATTTATCTTGTTGATGAGGAAGAGGGCGATCTCAGCCTGGCAGCCAGCCATGGATTTGATAATAAAACTGTACAGGCATTCATATCACTGCCATTAAAAGAAAGTTTGAGTGCCTATGCGCTGGATGTGGGCAAGCCTGTTTACAGTGAAGATTTTTCCGCTGATGATCGACTTTATAAAAAGAAGAGAGAGATTTTTATCGAGAGTGGAATTGTCTCAGGTATTATTGTTCCTTTGATCTACCAGAACAAAAAGCTGGGCACGATAAATATTTTATACAAGGTTAGACACGAATTTACGCCAAGAGAGAAGGAAGCGCTAGATATTATAGGTAATACCGTATCCCAGTCATTAGCCAATGCATATCAGTTTAATGAGCTTGAGCGCATGGCACATCATGATTCGTTAACCGATTTATCTAATCGCAGTATTTTGCATCTGGTATTTAAGGAAAAAATAAAAAATCCACAGTACAGATCAGCATTGATGTTACTCGATCTGGATCGCTTCAAAGAAATAAATGACACATTGGGTCACCACACAGGTGATGAGTTGTTGAAAAAAATAGGTCCGCGATTGCAAAGTGTTTTCACGGATAAAAGTATATTGCTGTGTCGTCTTGGTGGAGATGAGTTTACTATTTTGATCCATGATGTCGACGATATGCAAACAATACTTGAGTATGCGAATAGTGCACTGAGTGCATTGCGTAAACCTTTTTTGATTAATGCAATGCAGCTTGAAATAGATGTGAGTATTGGCATCGCACTATTTCCACAGGATGGTATAGATAGCCATGCTTTATTACGTTCTGCTGATGTGGCGATGTATGATGCAAAAAACAGAGGCGGTGGCATAAGCGTTTATGATCGCGCTGAAGATAAGAATACGCCGGAACGACTGGCACTGATTGCCGACCTGAATGGTGCAATTCGAGATGGTCAATTAGAAATGCATTATCAACCTAAAATTAATCTGCAGAATGGAAAAGTCACTGGATGTGAAGCTCTGGTCAGGTGGCAACATCCGCAGATGGGGTTGTTGTATCCGGATAAATTCATTCCACTGGCAGAAATGAGTGACTCCATTCATCATTTAACAGGCGCTGTGTTACTTCTTGCACTAGAGCAACAGCAGAAATGGTATCAGGCAGGTCATCAATTATCTGTGGCCGTTAACCTGTCTGCGCGTAATCTGATTGATGATCGTTGTGTCGATATTATTCGTGAACTGCTGGAAGAATACAATGTACAGCCAGGCATGCTGGAACTGGAAATTACAGAAACTGCATTAATGCAGGATCCTGAGCTGGCGATTAATTTGCTCAATAAAATTCATAAGCTGGGTGTCAAACTGTCGATTGATGATTTTGGTACCGGTTACTCCTCCTTATCTTATCTGCGCCGCATGCCAATTAGTGCTTTAAAAATTGATCGTGAGTTTGTTAAAGATATGCTATTAAACGATCACGATTCAATAATAGTTAGCTCGACTATATTACTGGCTCATAACCTCAAGTTAGACGTGATCGCCGAAGGAGTGGAAGATGAAGGCACACAGAACGCTTTGCAGCAAATGGGTTGTGATATGTCACAGGGCTATTTCATTAGCAAGCCGAAACCATGGCGTGAGATTGAAGAATGGTTGCAGCTAAGGGCTTGACGCTTAGCTGTAACTGCATGAGATGTTCTGCTTACTTGTGTAGAAAAATAAATCACCTTGAGATGGCGCGACGCTAACTACAAGTGGCCAGTGACTATCTTAAATTGTATGACACTGGTGTTAGCCAAATCGGCAAGATCAAAAATAAACCACGTATTTTTTGAGCCAATATTTTTGCTTTATGCACGGTATACAAAGTTGAATAGGCTTAGCTCCTTTGCGGCGAGTAATGGCATGTAAAATATTGCGCTCTCTTTATGTAAACATTTCGATTAAAATACCTTGCCCCAGACAAAAGTTTAGCAATTGGCATTGTTATGCCAATTTGTTTCTAATTGAATTTTATATAAGATAATTATTACCTTGGATGCACCGCAAACTATATCTTCAATCTTTATAATCGGGCTGCTCAGCAGCCTGCATTGTTTGGCCATGTGCGGAGGCATTATGGGGGCCTTGAGCCTTAGCCTACCGGCAGATGTACGTGAAAACCGCGTACGGATCGGCCTGTTTGTAGCTGCCTATAATATAGGCCGGCTTAGCAGTTATATGATCGCAGGCGCATTGGCAGGGGCCTTTGGGGTAGAAATACTCGAGTGGCTAGGCCTTAATGATGACAGCGCACACGCTATATTGCGCATATTTGGCGTAGCGTTTGTCGTTTTAATTGGTTTGTATTTAGGTGGCTGGTTTCCACAGCTGATTAAAGTTGAAAAGCTGGGCCAACCGGTGTGGAAAGCAATAGAGCCAGTTGCTCGTCGTTTGATGCCGATCAAAACTCCGTATCAGGCGCTAATGTACGGTATGTTATGGGGATGGTTACCCTGTGGTTTGGTGTACGTTATATTGCTGATGACGGTAACCTCGGGCTCAGCGGTTCAGGGGGCCTTAATGATGGGGGCCTTTGGTCTAGGCACCATGCCTGCAATGTTATCTGCAGGTATTATGCTGGGTTGGGTTAGAAAGCTCGGGCAATCCACACGCGCCCGGCAAGTAATCGCTGTTATATTGATTGTAACCGCGATAGCCAGTTTATTTTTTGGTGTGGGTGATGCAGGGCATCAGCACCATCATTAAGTTTAATTAGATAAAGTTAGTTACAAGAGTGTAGGAATTATTATGAGTCACTTTTCACAGCTCATTGGTCAGTCTGCGGTTTTACAGCAGGTGTTGAATACCGCGGGCATTATTGCGAATACCGATGTCACTGTACTGATTGAAGGCGATACAGGTACGGGAAAAGAACTACTCGCACAGGCACTGCATAAATCCAGTCGACGTCATCAACGTGATTTTGTTGCAGTAAATTGTGCAGCATTACCCGAGGCATTGGCTGAGTCACAATTATTTGGTCATAAAAAAGGTGCGTTTACCGGCGCAGATAACGACCAACTCGGTTTTGTACAGCAGGCCGAAGCGGGCACTTTGTTTTTGGATGAAGTCGGTGAATTATCTTTAGCGATACAGGCAAAGTTATTACGTTTTATTGAATACGGTGAATGCCAGCGTCTGGGCGATAGCCAGCCTACAAAATCGAATGTAAGAATTGTTGCGGCGACGAATCGTGATTTACAATCACAAGTGAGCAAAGGCGAATTCCGCGAAGATCTTTATTACAGATTAAAAGTCGTGCCCTTAGAACTCCCGTCATTGCAGCAACGTGTAGATGATGTACCTGTACTGATAAAGCACTTTGTAAATAGCCTGGCTCAACAACATGGCATTTCCGTGCCGTCTGTAAGTAAGGCAGCCATTAAACAGCTACAGCAATATAACTGGCCTGGTAATGTGCGTGAGTTGCGCAATCTTTGTGAATCGCTTGTTGTTTTGTTGCAAGGTAAAAATATTGAAGCGAGCAACTTGCCAGCGCATATAAGTGCCAAACCTGTTGAGAAAATAGGCTTCAAGCTTCCAGTCAGTGGCATAAAAATGGATGAGCTGGAAGTCGATTTATTAAATCAGGCCTTACAGGCATCGGCAGGTAATAAATCTCATGCGGCAAGAATGCTGGGTATTACACGGGATGTCTTTTTATACCGCCTGAAAAAATATGCAATAGCTTAGTACTTCTAATATTTGTTATGTAATCAGTCGTCGGAAAAAAATTACTTCGATTTCTTCTTGCGGTGACTAAAGTCTTTTATATCTCTGACAATTTCACTAAATGGAAAATCACCAATACTGGCATAGCGTTGTTCAGCTAAATGCAGGGTGGCTAATACATCTGGTACATCGGTATTATTGCTTAAAACACGCTGCATACCAATTAAACCCCCACAACGAATTTTCATCAGCTGCATATGCGTGAGCTCAGCTTCGTGTTGAGTAATGCCCAAAACAAACAGTGATTTTTCTTTGAAAAGCTCGACAAGCTCATAGCAACCAGCGAGATAGACATCAGATTTTAAACATGTCATTTTCCCTGCACAGCGATCATCCAAATTGGCGTACTGGCATTGGCACCAGTTACCAATAATGGGTTTGGAAAAAGGGCAGAGGGTTTTTTTCATGCGATTCAATTTTTCAGTTAAAACTATTTGTATTATGTCGCATATGAACAGTCCAGGTAAAGGCGTCTGTTTATTTACACGGACGCAGTATGCTAAGCTACAATTAAATTTTTCTGGTAATGGACTATGAAAGAAAAAATCGTTTTAAGCTCAATGTTTTTTATTCTACTGCAGTACGCCTTTTTGATAACGGCGTTTGCAGATAACGCCTC
>CAWUSX010000088.1:0-8851 GCA_963924875.1 uncultured Gammaproteobacteria bacterium | reverse complement strand
AAACAACAGGATATTGATATAGCGGAAAATATCCAGTTAACCAGTTATGCAATGTTAATGGATAATATCCATAACACACTCTATTTAAAACTCGACAAGGGCGAGGTAAAGCAGGCGGGTATTATAGAGGCAGAACAACTGGAAAAATTAAAACAGGATAGCCTACAACGCCTGCAAGCCAGCATTACAGAAATAAAAGCACATACGCCATTACCTTCCTGGGGTGACGCTCAAAGCTGCAACTATTGCGACATGAGCGGTTTATGCCGCAAGCAGGCATGGGAAAGCGCATAAAAAATAAGGTGTTTTTGCTGCAATGTTTACAGCCAGTAAAAAAAACCTTCAACCGATTTACTTAGTGCAACACTGACTATATAAAGAAAAACAAGCAGACCACAAATCCAGGCTATCACCCTGATCTTTTTTGTTTTACCGAATTTCAGTGCAATCATACCCAGGGCTATATATACCACTAATGCTGCAATTTTTGCCAATAACCAGTCATGTTGTAAAATTGAAATATGCTGTATATAAACCATTGATAAAGCGCTTAATAATAAAACACTATCAATAATATGCGGGGCTATTTTTACCCACCTGTTAGTCAGCAATACCGAATTAAACAACATCCAGATACCGCGCAGAAAAAAACCACTAAACGATAAAATCACACAACTTACATGAAGGATTTTAAGCCATTGCATATCAGGCAACTCTATCGTTTTTATGATAACAATTCAGCAAGAGCGGCCTCATCTAATATTTCTACACCCAACTGCTCGGCCTTTGTCGCTTTTGAACCAGGGCTATCACCTACAACCACATAACTGGTTTTTTTAGAGACACTACCTGTTACCTTTGCCCCTCTCGCCTGCAAGGCCTTTTTTGCATCGTCTCTGGTCATCAGAGTCAACGTTCCCGTCAATACAAATGTTTTACCTTGCAGCGTTTGCTCTTCTGCCTGTACAGCTTCAATGGTATCCCAGGTAATACCTGCACCATTCTGAGGATCTGTTAATTTATTAATTACATCAAGATTATGTTGTTGCTTAAAAAATTTCACAACATGCGCCGCTACAACAGGTCCCACATCTTCTACCTGTTGCAAAGATTCTATATCCGCTTTTTTAAGTGATTCGATATCTGTAAAATGCCGTGCTAAAGTTCGCGCCGTCGCCTCGCCAACTTCACGTATACCCAGGGCATATATAAATCGCGCCAGACTTGTATGTTTAGATTCTTGCAGGCCTTTGATTAAATTTTCTGCAGACTTTTCACCCATACGCTCAAGCTTTGACACTTGCTCAAGCGTTAAAGCGTACAAGTCATCGACATGATCAATTAATTTTGCATCAACCAGTTGTTCAACTAGTTTATCGCCCAGACCATCAATATCCATCGCCTTACGCGATGCAAAATGCTTAATCGATTCTTTACGTTGTGCACCACAAAATAAACCACCGCTACATCGGGCGACTGCCTCACCTTCCACCTGCTCAATATCAGAGTGACATACGGGACAATCATCAGGTAATTTAATTTGTTGAGCATTCGGCAGCCTGCTTCCCGGCACCACCCTAACCACTTCGGGTATAACATCACCGGCACGTCGTACAATTACTTTATCGCCAACACGCACGTCTTTGCGATAAACCTCATCCATATTATGTAAGGTTGCATTACTTACCGTAACACCTCCAACAAACACCGGTTCTAAGCGTGCAACGGGTGTAATCGCACCAGTGCGGCCTACCTGAAAGGTAATATCATTAACCGTGGTTATCTCTTCCTGCGCGGGAAACTTATGTGCAATCGCCCAACGGGGAGCCTTTGCAACAAAGCCTAATTCTTTTTGCTGCCTTAATGAATCAACTTTATAAACGATGCCGTCAATTTCATAAGATAGCCCATCACGCTTTTCTGACATTTGCTTAAAATATTTTAAACAGCCTTCAACACCGACTACCGTTTGACGCTCCTTACACAAAGGCAAACCCCATTGCTGTAGCTGATTCAACATTTCGCTGTGCGTACTTAGCTCCTCTACTCCCTCTATTCGACCAACCGCATAGCAGTACATTGCCAGTGGTCGCTGCGCGGTAATACGCGGATCAAGTTGTCTCAAGCTGCCTGCCGCCGCATTACGTGGATTGGCAAAGGGCTTTTCATTATTTTCTCGAGCGCGTTGATTAAGTTTTTCAAAACCCGCCTTGGGCATAAAAACCTCACCACGTACTTCTAATAATGATGGAATATTTTCGCCAAGTAATTTTAACGGTATCGAATGAATAGTGCGTATATTTTGCGTTATATCTTCACCCGTAGTGCCATCGCCTCGGGTACCCGCACGTATCAATACGCCATTTTCATACAACAGACTTGCCGCTAAACCATCTAATTTTGGTTCTGCCGCAAAAACAATATCACCGTCAGTTTCTAATCGTTGCTGTACGCGTTTATTAAAATCCGCTAATTCAGTTTCATTAAAAACATTATCCAGCGACAACATGGGTACTTCATGTTTCACCTGCGTAAAACCATCTAATGGTTTATCGCCTACACGCTGCGTAGGTGAATCCATTGTAATTAGCTGTGGAGATTTTTTTTCTAAGGATTGTAGCTCACGATATAAGCGATCATATTCTGCATCGGGAATTTCTGGATCATCCAGCACATAATATTGATAACTGTGATGATTAAGCTGCTCTCGCAGCTGTAGAATTTTTTGTTTGGCTTGTGCTTTATCAGACATGGAGATTTGAGAACTTTAAATAAGTACACTCCAATATAAAACCATTGAAGAGTTAGATTTTAAATATAAGCATTTAAGCTGTTTGCGCTTTTAATTCAACCAGCATCTTAACTTTTTCACGCAATTCATTGGTATGTGCTTCATCTAATGGCTTACGTTGAGCATTACACAATTCTGCACCAACCATAGTTGACATGCGATGCGCACAAATCAACATATCGTCTAGTACCGCTGATGGGTTTTCAAGCAGATTGGCCTGCATAAAGAAGCTTATACCACTGGTTTCCATTTCATGCATAGCGTCAAAGTCAAACCAGCCTGGCTCCATCAAATTTGCCATACTAAATAATATTTCTTTATTCGCTATCTCATTTGTTTCTTCATTAACAATCGAGCTATCTACATGGCGATGGAATATTTTCATATCGCCATGTTTTAAATCCAGTGCAAAGCTGGCACTGAGTATTTTTTCACCTTTAATCGCAGGTTCATCCGGTGACGCCAGCACAAACACAGCGATAACATCATCAATTGCCTGTTGCGGCTGTTTACTTACTTCAGATATTGGATTATCTTCAGCTTGATTCTGAATCTCTGGTGATTCTAAACTTTCTTCCGACACTTCCATGTCAAATTCATGTACTTCATGCATATTGCCGGGAAATGGATTATCTACATCTAATGTATGAGGTGCTGTTATTGCTTCTTCAAAGTTATCAATGATCGCCTGATCACTTTGCGATACAACTTTCACAGGGCCAACACCATCCACCCAGGCATTATCAAGTTTTTCACCGGCACTAAAAGCTGGCACATCATTCGCAGCTTCTAGTGGAAGATCCTGCGATGTTTTATTACGCGTCCGGCTCAAAAAATACACAACGGCAATTATCACAATAGCAACACCAAGTAATATCCAGCGAAACTGATCCATTATGCGCTTTCTACCATTTTTGCCGCTTCCTCAATATCTACCGAAACTAAACGAGACACACCCGCTTCGCGCATAGTGACACCGTTCATTTTTTCTGCCATCTCCATCGTTACCTTATGGTGAGTAATAAAGATAAATTGTACATTTTTCGACATGGCTTTAACCAGGGTGCAGAAGCGACCCACGTTAGCTTCATCCAGTGGTGCATCAACCTCATCTAGCATACAGAATGGCGCTGGGTTCAATTCAAATATTGCAAATACCAGTGCCACCGCTGTCAGCGCTTTTTCACCACCTGACATTAATTGAATATGACTGATACGCTTACCCGGTGGCCGCGCCATTACGACAACGCCGGTATCCAGCAAATCATCGCCGGTTAATTCAAGATAGGCCTGCCCGCCACCAAATAAGCGTGGGAACATTTCCTGTATTCGTGAATTTACGTGCTCGTATGTTTCTTTAAAGCGTGAGCGTGTTTCTTTATCAATTTTCGCGATGGCCTGTTCAAGTGTTTCCAGTGCATCGGTTATATCGCCATGCTGTGAATCTAAATATTCTTTACGCTTGCCCTGCTCTTTATATTCATCAATCGCCGCCAGGTTAATTGGACCTAAACGCGAAATGCGCTGCGAGATTTCTTCAACCTTACGTGCCCATTCATCAATGCGCGCATCTTCGCCCAGCTCTTCGAGTAACTCTTCTGCTTTAAACTCTGTTTCCTCAAGCTGCTCCTGTACTGTCTGGCTACGCACGCGTACTTCGGATGTATTTAAGCGCGCCTGTTCCAGACTTGAACGAATCATCTGTGATTTTTGTTCAAACTCATTACGCTTTTGCTCTAGCTGACGCAAACTGTTATCGATAGATTCAACCGAACGACGCGCCTCGGTTAATTGCTCTTCAACCTGTAATCGGTCAGCCAGCAATGCCTCTAACTCTTCCGCTTTATTATCCTTTGATTGAACAGACTCCAGGCTACGTGTTAGTTCTTCACGACGTTGCTGCTGCTGTTCTAGCTGGCGCGCCATACGCTCTATATTTTGTTCAAGGTTACGCTTAAGTGTACGCCGCGATTCTATTTGAATAGCTAGTTCATGTACCGATTCACGTTCGCTTTGAGCCTTACTGCGCGACTCGAGCAACTGGTTTTGTATTGTTTCTCGTTGACCACTTAACGCTTCACGTTCGCGTGACAACTCCTCCATTTGAATCATCGCTTCATTGCGTTTACGGCGCGCCGATTCTGTTTCATCCTGTTGACGTTCAATGTTTTTAGTCAACTCAATGGATTCTTCCTGCAAATTCTGATTGCGACTTAACAACTGTTCGAGCTTGCTTTGACCAGACGTTAATTGCGCCTGAATTTGTGCACATTGACTGTGCGTATTATTTAACTCTGCCTGCCATTGCTCACGTTGCTGCTCTAAATTTTGTAACTGTGCGCGATTATTCTGAATACTCACTTCAAGCTCTTCGGCGCGCATATCCAGTTCTTCTAATTGCGACTGCAGCTCTTTAATTTCCTGCTCGCGTGCCAACACACCGGATTTTTCATCTTTATCACGCGCCACTCGCAACCAGGATGCTCCTAACCAGATACCGTCTTTAGTAATAACGGATTCGTTAGCGGCTAGAGAACCGCGCATTGCCAATGCCTGATTAATATCCTCAGCGGCTTTGACGCCATTCAAGATACCGCCCAGTGAAATCGATGATTTTATTTTACTGCTCAGGCTATCTGCATTATCCGCAGAAACCTCAGCGTTAGTTGTGTCGAACAGGTTAACCGTGCCGGTTTCTAAATCACCCAATATTTGCGCGACACTGTCCATGCCTTCAATACATACCGCCTCTAAATGAGAGCCTAAAACAGTCTCTGCGGCCTTTTCCCAGCCTGCCTCTACTTCAAGATTTTCTGCAAGGCGTGCATTATCTGCAAGCCCGTGCTTTTCTAACCAACCGGACACGGCATTACCACTTTTGCCTAAAGCGGCCTGCTGCAAGGCCTCTAATGAAGCCAGCTTACCGCGCGTTGCATGAAGCTGACGACGCAGTTCATCTTCATCACGGTTTAATTGTGTAGATTGTTCTCGCTGATTACGCACCTGATCGATAACTTCGGCAACTTTATCATCCAGTTCGGCTTTTTTCATCTCTGAAGTTTCGCTTTGCTCACGAAGTTGCTCTAACTGAATTTCTAAATCGTCACCTACTAGTTTACGTTTTTCTTCTTCAATTTTATCCAGACGCTGACGTAAATGAACAACGTTTTTTTCCAGTTGTTCCATGCGAGTTTTTTCAACCTGCGCCGTTTGTGATGGCTCCGCTGCTCGCTCATTATGATGATCCCAGGCAGCTTGCCACTCCTGCATAGCCTGCTCAGCTTCATGCAATTGATCATTCACTGTTTGCTGTGATTCGCGCTGCATTTCTAATTGTGGTTCTGCTTCGCCCAGAACCATATCAATTTCTTCCAGCTGCTCACGATCTGCCTGCAAGGACTGCTCAACTTCCTGAAGTGCGGTTTGCAAATCATTTAAATCATGTTGCTGGCGACCGAGCATTTCTTTTTCATGCTGAATCGTCTGTTCAATACGTGAGATCTCTGAACCCAGGCTATAAAAACGTGCCTGTACTGCATTTAATGACTCATTCGATTCAACGCGTTGTTCACGTAAAGTCTCTAATTCTGATTCAACAGCGCGTTGCTCGGCAATAACCTCCTGCAAGCGTGTTTCCTGCTCTTCAATAACCTGCTCGCGATTTTCCATTTCCGCGTGTAACTCACGCCAACGCAGCGCCAGATGCTCTGCTTTATAGCGACGTTCTTCTACTTTTAATTCGGTATATTTTTCTGCGGTACGTGACTGACGTTGTAAATGCGCCAACTGCTTATCAATTTCTTCACGCAGGTCATCCAGGCGTTCAAGGTTTTCACGGGTATGACGAATACGCGTTTCCGTTTCACGGCGTCGCTCTTTGTATTTAGAGATACCGGCGGCTTCTTCCAGAAACACGCGCAACTCTTCCGGTTTCGCATCAATTAAACGCGAAATCATGCCCTGCTCAATAATCGCGTAACTACGTGGCCCTAAACCAGTACCTAAGAATAAATCAGCAATATCACGGCGACGACACTTCGTACCATTTAAGAAATATTTGGATTGACCATCGCGGGTTGCTAATCGTTTAACCGAGATTTCTGCATAATTGGCATAAGGGCCTTCCAGCTTACCGTCGGAATTATCAAACACTAATTCAACCGTTGCCTGGCCTACTGGCTTACGCGATGAGGACCCGCTGAATATAACATCGGCCATTGAGGCACCACGAAGATTTTTCGCAGATGATTCACCCATAACCCAACGCACCGCGTCGATGGTGTTGGATTTGCCACAACCATTCGGCCCAACGATACCGTTAAGATTCGATGGAAATTCTATTGTGGTGGGGTCTACGAATGATTTAAAGCCCGCTAACTTAATTTTGCTAAGACGCATTTATTTACAAAGCCCTGTACGGAAACCTGATGGTTGCCTGTGTTATTCGGCACTGAATACTCGTGCTCTTTAATGTGTGTAATGGCGTTGAAGAGGGGTTATACCTAATATCTATACAAAAACACCTCTTATCAGGCCGCCTAGTATATCAATTTCGAGTTATAATGCCGCCGAATTTTGCAGAATGATTTGAATATTCTGTATTGATTGAAAAAACCACGAGGTTCCAATGAGTACTCAGCCATCAAAAACCCTTGAAACATTTGATAATCCCCGCCCAGAACGCGATTATGTGATCAAAATTCACACACCTGAATTCACCTGTATCTGCCCCAAAACAGGCCAACCCGACTTTGCGACGATTCATCTGGATTATATTGCAGATAAAAAGTGTGTTGAGCTGAAGTCATTCAAGCTGTATATGTGGTCTTTCCGTGAGCAAGGTGCATTCCACGAAGATATAACCAATCAGATTTTAAGCGATTTAGTCGACGCAACCGATCCTCGCTTTATGCGCATTACCGCGGTATTTAATGTGCGTGGCGGTGTATACACAACGGTTGTTGCCGAACATCGTCAAGACGGCTGGATTCCACCCGTTCCAGTAACTTTGCCGTAAGTTAATAACATTTATAGGCATTTTCTGGATAGTTAATGGCGAATCACGCTTTATTTATTGGCATAGACCTTGGCACCTCTGGTGTCAGGGCCTGCG
Organism: uncultured Gammaproteobacteria bacterium; assembly: GCA_963924875.1. GTDB lineage: Bacteria > Pseudomonadota > Gammaproteobacteria > SZUA-229 > SZUA-229 > SZUA-229. The sequence continues at coordinate 947 of CAWUSX010000088.1, read as the reverse complement.
CTATCGACCAAAACGAAAAACTACTCCATGTTTGCTCTTCACCAATACCTGGCCCTATAAGGCATAACCAGTCAGTCACCCAAAACCCATCATTATGGTGGCAGGCAACTGATCAAGTTCTTAAGCAGCTATTCGCACAAATCGACCCTTCTGAAGTAGCCGCCATTTCTGTGAATGGCACCTCTGGCACGGTTTTGCTGTGCGATGACGCTGGCCAGCCCGTTGCCGATGCACTTATGTATAACGATGCCTCGTGCACAGGGCAAGCCGAGCAGATTAAATCCATCGCACCACAAAGTAGTGGCGCACACGGCACTGGCTCCGGGCTTGCCAAGTTACTGTATTTACAAAATAAATATCTGACAGCCACGCGCTTGTTACATCAGGCAGACTGGATAACCGGTCAACTGTGCGGGCGCTTTGATATTACAGACGAACACAATGCACTAAAAACTGGCTATGACCCACAAACAGGAAAATGGCCAGACTGGCTGCAGCAGCTCGGTATAAATACTCGCTTACTGCCCAAAGTTGTATCCCCCGGCACCGTTATAGGCAGACTTAAAGCCGGCCTATATAAACGATATGAGCTTAATCCAGATTGCTTACTGGTGAGCGGCACCACGGACAGCATTGCCGCTTTTCTGGCGACAGGCGCCAACAAACCCGGTGATGCGGTGACTTCATTAGGCAGTACGCTGGTGCTTAAAGTGATTTCAGAGGCACCTGTATCTGCGCCAGAGCTGGGTATTTATAGCCATAAACTAGGCAACTACTGGCTGGCTGGTGGCGCATCGAATAGCGGTGGTGCTGTGCTTAGCCACTATTTCAGCCAGCAACAGTTAGATACACTAACGCCCTTGCTAAGCCCCGAAAACCCAACCGATTTAAACTATTACCCTCTACTCCAGGTCGGCGAGCGCTTCCCTGTCAATGACCCGACATTG
>CAWUSX010000087.1:0-3346 GCA_963924875.1 uncultured Gammaproteobacteria bacterium | reverse complement strand
ATTGAAAAACCAGCGATCGATGAACAAGAACAGAAAAAAGCACATTCATTGCTAGATGACGAATAGTCCAACTAATTAGCTAATTTAATTTTGAGATTTTTATGACCAGTTTTATTTTGATTGCAATAGTCCTCGTTGCTCTTGCATTACTATTTGTAGTGCCACCCCTGTTACGCAAAAACCAGCCCATTACGGATCAATATGATGACCTTAATGTTGAAATCGCAAAAGATCGTCTTAAAGAACTAAAGGTACAACGCGATGCAGGTGAAATAACAGAAACGGTTTATCAGCAAATGCATGATGAGCTGGAATCTGTGCTGGCCATAGATTTATCAAATCAGGCAATGTCCGCTAATGCGCAAAGCGCTACCGCTGCACCTAAGAGCAAAGTGACGGCGATTTTGGTTGCCTTGTTTATTCCAGTGCTTGCGGCATTTGTTTATGCGCAGCTGGGTGACTTTAATGCGGCAACTGGCGTAGCTGTAAAATCAGTTGAAATACCCGCCGGTGAAGATGGTCGTCCACAAATGACGATTGAAGAGGCGATTACTAAGCTTGAAGAACGATTAGAGGCTGAGCCAGAAAATCCAGATGGCTGGTTTATGCTGGCTAAAACGTATATGAGCACTCAGCAATTTCAAAAATCGGCAGATGCCTATGAAAAGGTAATCGCTTTAGTGGGTGAGGATGTTCAGTTGTTATTGGGTTATGCCGATGCGTTAGCAATGAGTGAGGGTGGCAAGCTAACGGGTAAAGCGAAACCTGTAGTCGATAAAATAATGAAGCTTGCGCCAGATAGCCCAACGGTTTTATGGATGGCAGGTACCGCAGAAAGTCAGCAGGGTAATTTTAAGCAGGCCTTAATTTTCTGGTACAAATTAAATCCTATGTTAGACGCAGAGCCTAAGGCGCAACGTCAACTAAGTCAGTTGATTCAGGGTGCAGAGAGCCAGTTGGGTGCTGATTTAGTGGCAGAGTTAAAGGCCGCGGCACCTAAATCAAAGGCACAGTCTGTAGCTGAGTCAAAGGCACAAATTATTGTAACCGTTGATCTAGATCCAGCACTTAAGGACAAAGTAAATCCGACGGACACTTTGTTTATATTTGCCAAGGCATTACAAGGGCCTCCGATGCCATTGGCAGCGGTTAAGTTGACCGCTGATGCATTGCCCATAACGGTTACATTGGATGACTCTATGGCGATGATGCCACAAATGAGTTTATCTAAATTTGAAAATGTAAAAGTGTCTGCAGTGATCAGTAAATCTGGTCAGCCAGGTGCGAAACCGGGTGATTTGTTTGTTGAGCTATCACCGGTGAATGTATTTTCTGCAGAGAAAGTTTCTTTGCTCATTAACCAGGTCAAATAAAACCATAGCTAAATTCTATTAGCCGCACTGGCTAATAGAATTGTTTTATTGTGATGCGTGCTTTTGAACGTATAAATGCCTCCTTAATCTGCTACATTTGTAGAGTGTTCTTTATTTTTAAATGACGGGAGACTCTTATCATGAACGTATCAATTGAATCTTTTCCAAATGCACCACAGGGCTGGTCAATTCACGATGCTGAAGTCGTTGCTAGTTCTGATGGTTTCTCTATGACGGACACCCACTGGGAATTAGTCGGTGCATTACAAGAGTATTACAAAAAAGTTGAACACCCTAAATTACGTCAGGTAAAAGATGCGCTGGATGAAAAGTTTCACGCACAGGGTGGGGTTAAATATTTGCATCAAATACTTCCCACGGGGCCCGTCGCGGAAGGCTGTAAACTAGCCGGCTTAGAGGTGCCAGCCGGTGCCGTTGATAAGTCATTTGGTAGTGTCGCTTAAACTTAATATAGGCTGTCTGGCTTCTTCTTCGGAGGCCAGATATATTTTTATTTAGCTGTTTTTTTGTATTCTGGGAATGCGCAATTGCATCGGAACCCTCTATGTAACGACTAGTTTTGTGGGGGCTTTGGTTGCGTGGGCGTGTTTGGCGTATTTTTTGAGCAACTCTTATATGCCGTGTAAATCCATATTTTGCAGAAGAATCAAAAAGCTAATCTGAAAAATACTCATTAGTGAATAGAATAATCGCATTAGTATTTTCTTATAGACTATAATCCAAACTACCATTACTCACGAAATTGAAATTCTCATGTCGGATAACAAACTGCATCATATTGTAATTGTTGGCGGTGGCGCTGGTGGCCTTGAACTGGCAACAGGATTAGGCAAAAAGTTAGGTAAGCATAAAAAAGCACGTATTACATTGCTTGATTTGAATCGCACACATATCTGGAAGCCGTTATTACATGAGGTGGCAGCAGGTACCTTTGATTCATATGAGAATCAGGTGGAATATATGGCGCAGGCGAGGAGTAGCCATTTTGAATACCGTTTAGGTCGTATGTATAAGCTGGATCGCAAGGAGAAAATTGTTTACGTTGCACCAACGCATAATGATAAAGGCGAAGAAATTATTCCGGAACGGCAATTTCATTATGATAGCCTGGTGATGTCTGTAGGTTCGGTAAGTAATGATTTTGGTATTGAAGGTGTGCGTGAGCATTGCATGTTTCTGGATACTAAACGTGAGGCGCAGTCATTTCAAAACAGTCTGATGGAAACATATATAAAGGCAAATACTCAGAATAAACCACTTAGCCCAGGTCAGCTGGATGTGGTTATTGCGGGCGCCGGTGCAACAGGTATTGAGTTGTCTGCACAGTTACACAAAGTGTCGCGTTTGTTTACCTCGTATGGTCTTGATCAGATAAACCCCGCGCAAATCAAAATTCATATTGTTGAAGCTGCCGATAGAATATTGTCTGGTTTACCACCGGCATTATCAGCAGCTACACAAGTCGAGTTAAATAAATTAAATATTAATGTAATAACCAATGAGCGGGTTGTGAAGGTTGATAAGGATGAGTTAATTACGCATACCGGAAGAGTAATACCGGCTGCGATTAAGGTATGGGCAGCGGGTATTAAGGCACCGGATTTCCTCAAGGATCTGGATGGACTTGAGGTTAATCGTATTAATCAATTAGTGGTTAAGCAAACCTTACAAACGACCGAGGATGATAATATTTTTGCGATGGGTGATTGTGCGCAATGCGACTGGATAGAAATGAACAGTTATGTGCCACCTCGAGCTCAATCCGCTCATCAGCAGGCATCGTTGTTGATTAAGTCGATGCGCGCAAGAATTAAAGGCAAAGCAATATCTGAATTTAAGTATAAGGATTACGGTTCTTTGGTTTCATTGGGTAAATACAGTACGGTTGGTAACTTAATGGGAAATTTAACCGGTAATATAAATGTGGAAGGCTTTTTTGCACGCATGGTTTA
>CAWUSX010000086.1:0-17988 GCA_963924875.1 uncultured Gammaproteobacteria bacterium | reverse complement strand
GTTGATAAAAAAGTATCTGATGGCGTATTAAAGTTAATACTCTATAAATCTATAGGTCATGCTATTGTGAGCAAAGACTATACCGAGGCGGCATTACTAGAAGCTATTTCCGAGAGCTATTAAGCACCTCGAAAAACTATTGAGAAAATAATACATGTCGAATGGATACGATCTACGTAACCTAGCACCCTATGCATGCAGTAGCGCCACTTCTAAGGGACGCCTGTATGCAGAGCCCGATCCCGTTCACCGCACACAGTATCAGCGTGATCGTGATCGTATTATTCATTCTTCGGCATTCCGACGCCTGGAATACAAAACACAGGTTTTTGTAAACCATGAGGGTGATTTATTTCGTACCCGCCTAACCCACTCATTAGAAGTTTCGCAAATCGCTCGCTCAATCGCGCGAAAATTAAATCTACACGAAGATCTTGCTGAAACTATCGCTATTGCACATGATCTGGGCCATGCACCATTTGGTCATGCGGGTCAGGATGCACTGAACAGATGCATGAAAGGCATCGGTGGTTTTGAACACAATTTACAATCATTACGTGTTGTCGATGAGCTAGAAGAAAAATACGCCGAGTTCCCAGGACTCAACCTAAGTTTTGAATCACGTGAAGGCATTTTAAAACACTGCTCAAATAAAGATGCGCGTAAGCTCGGTGATTTAGGGCAGCGTTTTCTAAATAAAAATCAGCCCAGTTTAGAAGCCCAGGCCTGTGATAAAGCAGATGAAATAGCCTATAACAATCATGATATTGATGATGGCGTGAGATACGGACTGATCACTATTGATCAATTACTTGAAACACAACTATTTAGAGAACAACACGAAATAGTAATGCAAAAGTATCCCGATATAAATCACACCTGTTTAATTCACGAAGTCATTCGTCGTATGATTAGTCGTATGGTCGTTGATTTAATTGATACAAGCCGTAGTCGCATAGAAAAGCTAGATTTAAATCACCCTGACGATGCAAGAAAACAAGTCGATTATATTGTCAGTTTTAGTGAAGACATGAAAAAACAAAATCTCGAGCTCAAACAATTTTTAATGACAAACTTATATCGCCACTACCGTGTGCAGCGCATGACGACTAAAGCAGAGAAAGTCTTAAAGGCATTATTTGAAGCCTTTATAAATGATTTGCGTATACTGCCACCAGACGCATTAAAACACTGCAATAAACTAAAAGAAGCAATTGGTGAAAATGGTATTGCCCGTGGAGTGTCTGATTACATTGCTGGCATGACCGACCGCTATGCGATTGTTGAATATGAGCGTATCTTCAATCCCAGACAATTATCTTTTGCCAATTTAATTCCATAAAGTATTAGCTAATGGCCATCAAAAAACACACACATAATAATACCAATCTTGATTGTTCGCTAAGCCCGAACAGCCTCGATTATTTAAAAATTAATAAACAGCCATTCGCTGCAGATATTTTATCGGAAACAACATTTTTCAGTTGCCCTTCACTAAATAAGATAATTGAAAATTTACAGCATCAGGCTCAATTTAGTGACCTGGTACTTATTATTGAAGGCCCTTACGGCTCTGGAAAAACATCGTTATTCCGCCACTTATTACTTCATGAAATTGAAAACACCAAATCACTGCCTATTCAGGCGGAAGCAACCGATACAGTTGTGCAGCTTCAACAAAAAATATCGGAATACCTGCAAGACTTAGGCGACGCGAATCACCTGGATGATAATTTAAAAAGCTTACAATCTTTTAACCAGACACCTTTAGTCATAATTGATGACACACATGTATTAAGCGATACCACGCTTCAAGAACTACTGCGTTATAAAGATCAGCTTAAACATGACCATGAGATCAATTTAAAACTAATATTATTTGCCAATAACGGAATTTCCAATACCTTAGAAAAAATAACCGATTTAGATTCCAATCAAATGTATGTACAAATCATGCCCGCTTATACAGACAAGCTAACATCTGATTTAATTACCCATAAGTTACGTATCACTGGTTACACTGGTAACACTCTGTTAAACGAAGCCGAATTCCAGGTAATTGATAAAAATAGTGATGGCACACCATTAGGCATAATGCACCAGGCATCAGTTATCATTGAAAAAAATATTATCAGGGCATTAAATCCACCAGTCCCTTTATGGATAAAGGGACTGGTTTCTATCGTAGTACTATTCATTGTCGCACTAGTGGCCTCTGTTTATTTTGGCCTACTCGATAAGCAACAATTCTTTCCTAAGACAACACAATCAGCCGAACCGACTCAAACCATCAAAGGAATCACCTTAGCCCCTACGGATGAACCCATTACCCCATCCAGTCCTGAAGAAATTACGCTCACAGAAAGCACTAGTTCAAGCGTTAAATCAATTAATGATATAGAACCTGATGCCCTCTCTGTAGATGAGATGAATAATAAAGATAATTCTGCAGTTGTAGGCAATACAGATAAAGTGGGTGCTACTGACAAACAAACAATACCGATTCTCACTGATACATTAACGACAACACCATTAGCTACAGACACGACTGCAACAGATACGTTACCTATAAAAGTACCGACTCAGAAAACCTTACCTGCAGTGTCTTTAACAACAAAACCACTTACTACTAAAAAGCCGGATAAAACAGAAAGCACTAGTATCGAGGTAATTAAAGAAGCATCAACTGCACCTCTTCACCCTGCACTCAAACAATTAACGACAATGGGCATCCATGATAGTAACTGGTTATTAAAACAAAAAAATACTGAGTGGACGCTACAGTTGCTAGGTGCCAGAGAGCCAGAAACTTTATTAAGTTTTTCCCGCCAATATGCTTTAGGAGATAAAGCCGCCTGGTATAAAACATGGTTAAAAGAACAGGCTTATTACGTATTAGTGTATGGAAACTATGCAAGCAGAGAACAGGCAAGAGAATCTATCAAGCAGTTACCAGAAAACTTACGCAGCATTAAGCCCTGGGCAAAGAGCATAAAGTCGATTCAGCAATTAATAAAATAAAAATATCATCAAGTAACTCTATTTATTTTTTGTATAGCCACCGCCCCCCGGCGTTTTAATTGTCACACTATCTCCGGCTTTTAAAAAAGCCGAGCCCTTAGCCGGAAATATTTTTTCATTTATAATATTTTCACCTACAGCGCCTGGCTGTGCATTTATACCCCACGGCTTATTCACACGCCGTTCAGTTAGCAGGGTGACATGCGCATCCTGTAATAAGGTATACGAACGAATCAAACCTTCACCGCCACAATGTTGCCCCTTACCCCCTGAGCCATCACGTAATGCATATTTATTTACTCTGAGTGGGTAATTCATCTCCAGCACTTCTATCGGTGTATTCAATGTATTCGTCATATGCGTTTGCACTGCACTCAAGCCATTATATAAGCAACTTGCACCCATCCCTCCTCCAATGGTTTCGTAGTAATCCCATGCCTTACATTGTGTATTTTTTTCTGCACCCATCGCGAGGTTATTCATACTGCCATGACTAGCCGCCGGAATTTTTACCGGCATGGCCTTTGCCATGGCACCCATGACAACATCTACAATGCGCGTACTGGTTTCAACATTGCCCGCCGTTACAGCGGCAGGTCGCTGCGCATTTAGTAAGCAGCCTTTCGGTGCATTCAAACTTATGTGACGAAATGTCCCCGCACATGCGGGTGTATTGTTGGGTAAAAAACATCGAAAAACATAAAACACAGCGGCAGCGACCACCGATAAGGGACAGTTAATATTACCCTTAACCTGATCCGCCGTTCCGTTAAAATCTACCTGCGCTTTGCCTTCATTAATATTAATTGAAACTTTAATTTGAATATTTTTATTACCCTGCCCATCATCATCCATCACGTCCATAAATTCATAGATACCGGACTGTATTTCCTGCATCGAATTTTCTGCAATTTTTGCGGCGTAATTATTTAATGCAATAAGAGCTTGCCTGTAATTATCAACACCCATTATTTCTAACAATTCTTGCAGGCGTTTTAGCCCTCGACGATTCGCACTTATTTGCGCCGAAAAATCACCATGTGACTCTATAGGGTTTTGCAGGGCCGCAAGGATTGAGCGCATCACTTCTGTCACTTCCTTGTCTCTTTTTAATAAATAAGTAGGCGGTATTAATAAACCCTCTTCATCTAAATGACTGGAAATTGGCATTGAGCCAGGGCTGCTTGCACCAATATCCGCATGATGCGCTCTATTCGCGACAAACCCTATTAGCTGGCGCTGAAGAAACAAGGGGGCAATTAAGGTGATATCGGGCAAATGTGTGCCGCCTAAATATGGATCATTCAACACCACCATATCGCCTGGCTGCCAGGTCATTTTGCGCACAATATCTTTTGCCGCAAATGCCATGCTGCCAAGGTGTACTGGAATGTGTGCCGCTTGTGCACATAATTCCCCTCGGGCATCAAAAACCGCACAGGAAAAATCTAGTCGATCTTTAATATTCGGTGAAAAAGCCACACGCTTTAACACCGCACCCATCTCATCACAAACCGCTTCAATTCGACTGGCAAAGACACTTAGCTCTATTGAATCCAACTGATTTATCCTGTTTTTTCTATTTCGCAGCAAATTCATGCGATTAATACGTTGTTATACTTGATAATTATCGCTGTGTAATTTATCTTAATGCCCGACTAAAACAATCAAGTATTTTAGCTTAATAGATTTTTTAGCCGAACATACGCTTAAGTATTTTTATGCTAAAACTGTCTTTAAGTTTTTTATCTCCCACCCTAAGAAAGATAGGAAAAAATTATGAACCCACTAATGACAATTAAGGGCACACTGATCGTAGGACTTATCCTTGCATTAGCTGTAGCTTTTGGCATGGGCAATGGCCTTGACGGCTTAAAAGCAGCTGGCATGGTCTGGTTACATGTATTGGCTGGCGTTACCTGGATCGGCTTACTTTACTACTTCAACTTTGTACAAGTACCAGGCGTTGGCAAAGCACTAGCAGAGAAAGATAGCGGTGGCCCAGGCCCTGCAGCAATCAACAAATACGTTGCACCTCCAGCTTTACTTTGGTTCCGTATGGCAGCGGCGGTTACATGGTTAACTGGCTTAAGCGCACTAGCGACTTTAGGCGGCGGCATGCAAGGCATTGTTGATGCTTTCACATTCCAAAATGGTATGGCCATCATCGGTTTGGGCGCCTGGTTAGGCACTATCATGCTATTCAATGTATGGGTACTTATCTGGCCAAACCAGAAGAAAATTTTGGGTCTTGATGGCTTAACTCATGATGCAGATACAATTGCAGGCGCAAAGAAAGTAGCGTTAATGGCTTCACGTACAAACACAGCACTATCGCTTCCTATGCTAATTTGTATGGTTGGCTATGCTCATTCATTAGGTTAATGCTTATGAGTGAGTTGATCGGTTGTGTGCTGACCATAAGTTAGCATTAACTGATCTAGCTTAGAAACGGCAGGTTCAGATTTCTGACCTGCCGTTTTTTTTGCGACACCCCTTTTAAGGCCTAATGCACAGGGCTATGACTATATTTGCTATATACATAATCTTAAGTATAATTGGGCATCCAACGGCAGCTTATCACTGCCGTTTTTGTTTTTAAGGGGTTTAAAAATGGCCAACCATTTAGCCCCTTACTTAAAGTACTCTATTAATTACAGCCTGGCGAAATAAAATATGAGCGGATCTGAACACCTCATGAAAACCTATGCACCACTTGATGTCTGCTTTGAAAAAGGCCAGGGCGCGTATCTTTATGACGACAAAGGCAATGAGTACCTGGACGCACTGGCTGGCATAGCCGTATGCGGCCTGGGCCATGCCCACCCTGCGGTCACTCAGGCAATCCAGAAGCAAGCCGAGAAGCTGCTTCACACCTCAAATTTATATTGCATTCAGAACCAGCAAAAACTATCAGATCAGCTTTGTGCTGTTTCGGGTATGGATCGCGTATTTTTCTCCAACTCGGGCGCAGAGGCGAATGAAGCGGCGATTAAAATAGCTCGGCTTTATGGCAACCAGCAAGGTATTGAGCTGCCATCAATCATTGTTACAGACGGCAGCTTCCATGGCCGCACCATGGCAACCCTTAGCGCGACAGGCAATCGCAAGGTACACGCGGGTTTCGAGCCGCTTGTACAGGGTTTTACCCGTGCACCCTATAACGATATAAACGCCATTAAAAACATCGCACAAAACACTAGCAATGTCGTCGCTATACTGGTTGAACCTATTCAGGGCGAGGGCGGTATTAACCTGCCTGATAAAGAATATTTAAATGAATTGCGGGTTATTTGTGATGAGAATAACTGGCTCTTAATGCTTGATGAAATTCAGACTGGCATGGGGAGAACCGGCGAGTGGTTTGCCTATCAACACACAAACACAATACCGGATGTACTAACCCTGGCCAAAGGTTTAGGTAACGGGGTACCCATCGGTGCCTGCCTGGCTCATGGAAAAGCGGCCGAACTATTTCAGCCGGGAAATCATGGCTCAACATTTGGTGGTAACCCATTAACCTGTGCGGCAGCCAGTGCGGTTGTTGAAACCATAACAGCAGATAAGCTTTGCCAGCGTGCCGCCGAGCTTGGCCAAAGAATGCTGAAGGCGTTTGAAGCCAAACTGGATTCAGTAGCAGGAATAAAATCCATTCGTGGCCAGGGCCTGATGCTAGGCATCGAGTTAGACCGCGATTGCCCTACCCTCGTGGCAGAGGCGCTTAAAAAGCACTGCTTAATTAATGTAACTGCAGGCCGTGTTATTCGCCTGCTTCCCCCTCTGATTATCTCTGACCAACAAGCTGACAAAATTGTCGATATTGTGTGTCAGCTGATCAAAGACGTTATCAAATAATTTATTGCGGAGACGCACATGGCAATACGCCACTTTCTTAGTTTATTAGATTTATCTTCTGCCGAGCTTAAGCAATTACTGCATCGTGCAATTGAATTAAAAAAAATGCAGCATGCAGGCGAGGTTTTTGAGCCGCTTAAAAACAAAGTACTGGCGATGATTTTTGAAAAGTCATCCACACGTACCCGCGTGTCCTTTGAAGCCGGAATGGCACAATTAGGTGGCCACGCTTTATTCCTATCGCCTCGCGATACCCAGCTAGGTCGTGGTGAACCCATTGAAGATACCTCTCGCGTTCTTTCTAGTATGGTCGACATCATTATGGTGCGAACATTTGAGCATGAAAAATTAACCACGCTGGCGCAATACTCATCTGTTCCTGTGATTAATGGTCTCACAGATTGGCTTCATCCCTGCCAATTGCTGGCAGATATGCAGGCCTGGATGGAACACCGCGGCGATATGCAAGGTAAAACAGCGACCTATGTTGGTGACGGCAATAATATGTGCCACTCTTACATCAATGCAGCGCGCCAGCTCGAGTTTAAGTTAAATATTGCCTGCCCAGAGGGCTATGACCCTGACCCTGAACTGGTTAAAGCGGCTGGAGATCGAGTGACAATTTTTCGCGATCCAAAAGATGCCTGTATTAATACCGATATGATTGTTACAGATGTGTGGGCCAGCATGGGCCAGGAAGAAGAACAGAGAGAACGCGAGACAGCTTTTCAGCACTTTCAGGTGAATGACGAATTAATGAGTCTGGCTAATAAAGATGCCCTATTTATGCATTGTCTTCCGGCGCACCGTGGTGAAGAAGTCAGCGCCAGCGTTATTGACGGGCCACAGAGCGTCGTGTGGGATGAGGCGGAGAACAGGCTGCACGCCCAAAAGGCCTTGCTTGAATTTTTGCTCAGCTGATCAAACCAGCTCTTACTTCCAGGTATTTAGCCAGCACCTTATCTGTATCTTTGGCAAATTCTGTAAAAACAAAGGCCAGAGCGTACATATTACGGCTGCCTATTACAATTGAACGCACAACCCTGGCTTTAACCAGCACTCTGCCGAAGTCATCCTTGAATGGTAAATCAAAGGCCATCTCAAACTCTTTTTCTTTATCTGCGGATGCGCCATATTCGATGTATATGCCCCCCATAGATAAGTCAACGGCATTAGCCCGGGCTAACTCCCCATTTGATAGGCGTATAAATACCGTTAGGTTAACCCTAAACCGCTGGTGCTGCCTGTTATCTGTCTCAGGTGTGGCACCGTCCGTATCTGCAAGCCCATCAACTACTTCTTCCTTAGAAAATACTTCAGCTGCTGATGCAGCATCTTCTAGTACTATTTCTTCCAGGCCATCTTCTGCCATTTTTGAATATTCCTCCAACGTCACAGTGCTATTCGAGATACAATAAACACTGCTCTAATAACTGACCTATTCTATTAATTTTTCATTACAATAATGACTTCAAACCAACTCTGTTTTTATAGCATTCTATTTATCGTCTGGCCATCACTGTTATGGGGGATAGACAAGGAGCCAAATGAAGAAGCACTAACATTATGTCCATCAAGTAGTCTGCAGCTCAACTATAACCTCCCCCCAACTTTCGCGTCAGATAAACTCAATGAAACGAATATCAGTGCCGATCAGGTACAAAGCATCGATAATGCAAGCAGCTTATTTTCTGGCAATGTAATCATAGAACGCCATAAACTCCGACTTCTTGCCGATGAAGTCTCACACAACAAAGATACACAGCAGATAGAGCTTACTGGCAATGTACATGCAGATACCGAAAGCCTTTCACTCAGCGCCGACCATGGCTGGTTTAATTTGCAGCAAAATACCGGTGAACTAATAGACAGCGAGTACTTTGTGCCTGATTCCCAGTTTTCGGGAAAAACACCGCTGTTCAGGGTAACAGGTGAGAAAAAGACTATTTTAGTCGACACACAATTTTCTAGCTGCCCTCCCGAGCAACCGGACTGGTACCTGGATATGTCATGGCTAGAACTGGATCAGTCATCATCAACCGGAACAGCAAAACACGCAGTGCTGTGGGTAAAGGATGTAGCTATCTTTTATCTTCCATGGATACAGTTCCCGCTCGGTGACGAACGTCGTTCTGGGCTACTAATGCCTACTTTTGGTCACTCATCCACTAGCGGCTATGAAATCAAAATCCCATGGTACTGGAACATAGCACCAAACCAGGACGCGATATTAACGCCCAGCAATATTTCACGCCGTGGGCAAATGCTGACGACCAACTACCGCTACCTGACAAATAATAGTAATGGCAGCCTGGACATTGAATACTTACCTACTGACCAGTTGTATGATGACAAAGAACGTTATTTAGTTGGCTTTAAAAACAGCACGGCATTATCTAACAATCTAAATCTCAGCTTATTAGTGAATGATGCATCCGATAGCAATTATCTAAGTGACATATCAAGTAGTTTCAATTTAAGCAACACTACTTATTTAGAAAAAAATGCAAACCTCAGTTATAACCAGGACATATGGAACGCGAATATCTTTGCACAAACATTCCAGACCATCGATACCAGCCTTGCAGAAAGCAGCCGGCCTTATCGTCGCCTGCCGCAAATTACCTTCAATATAAAAGATGATATCGCTGAATTTGATAACAGTTATTTAAGTGGCGAATTAAAAAGTGAATGGGTCGATTTTAAGCACGAATCAACCAGTAAGGTACAAGGCACAAGATTCCACTTAAACCCCAGGCTTTCTTTGCCATTAGAAGGCAATGCGTGGTTTGTAAAGCCAACACTTGGATTAATGCACACCCAATATGATACGACAGATACTAACGGTGACCCAGTACTGTTAGATGATAGAAATTTACGCACATTTAGTCTGGATAGCGGATTATTTTTTGAACGCAACATCAACAACAACTCAATGGTTCAAACCTTAGAACCAAGACTCTTTTATTTAGATATCCCCTATGAAGACCAGTCAGCTATCCCCTTATTTGATACCTCGCTGCAAACCTTTAGTTTCTCATCCCTGTTCCGGGAAAACCGATTTAATGGCACCGATAGAATCGGCGATGCCAGACAAATAACGATGGCACTTAGCTCACGCATTCTGAATAAAGAGACTGGCCATGAACTTATGAACATCAACATTGGTCGTATTTACTACTTTGATGAACAACGGGTCACTTTAAATAGCAGTGTAACGACAACGCAGAACAGTACCTCTGACATTATCGCTGAATTTAACAGTAATTTAGAAAAATGGCGCAGCCGTGTGACGTTACAATGGGACACTGATACTAATGAATCAGATAAGCGTAACTTACAACTCAGTTACGCGGCCTCAGACAAGGCCGTATTTAACTTAGGCTATCGTTTTTATCGTGATGCCAATGATGAAAGTAATAATATAGAGCAAACCGACCTGTCGTTTGCATGGCCAATTACGAACAATTACTCATTGCTCAGTCGCTGGAATTACTCCATAACCGAGAAACGAAATATAGAAACCATTATCGGTCTGGAATATGAATCATGCTGCTGGGCACTGCGTTTAATTTCACAGCGCTACCTGAATGACACTATCAATAGTTCAAGCACAGACGAATACGAATCATCAATTATGCTTCAATTTGTACTAAAAAACTTTGGCAGCATCTCTGATAGAGAAGCAACCGAAACACTTAAACATGCTATTCTTGGCTACCAACCGGATTATTAAGATGCACCATTTAATGAAAACATTCTTCTACTTAACCTTATTTGTTTTCACTCTATTCACTTCAAGAGTGTTTGCTCTTGAAGAACTCGATTCAATCGCCATCATTGTTAATGACGAGACCATTAGCGCTCAACAGATAGAAAAACGCTTGAACGACTTTAGGCGTCAAATAAGTATTCAAGGCCAAACACCACCGCCTGAAGAATCACTTAAAAAGCAGGTGATCGAACGTATGATCCTTGACAGCATTCAATTACAACTTGCTAAAACGCAAGGAATAGAGATAGACGACTTAAGCCTCAACAAGGCACTAGAAAAGATAGCGGACAATAACCAGAGCACTCTGGCAGACATGAGCAAAGTTTTACAAAGCAGGGGCATTAACTACACAGACTTTCGAGAACAAACTCGAAATGACATGATTATTCAACAACTACAGCAACGTATCATTGTTGGTCTGGTAAAAGTTTCTCCACAGGAAATTGATATTTTTCTATCCCAGCAAAAAGAATCTGGCGATACTGCTAATGATAAATACCATTTGGCACATATTTTAATTGCTACACCTGAAGCGCCATCGCCTGAAGAAATTCAGGCCGCAAGAAAAAAAGCTGAACAGGCCATCGCCCGCCTTGAAAAAGGCGAAGCATTCAATGATGTAGCATTACATTTTTCTGATGGTCGTCAAGCGCTTCAAGGCGGCGACTTAAAATGGCGCAGCGCAGCAGAACTACCCCCTCTATTTTTAAATGCTGCGCGCATCTTAAGTAAAAACCAAATTTCTCAACCATTACGTAGCGCCAGTGGTTTTCATGTCCTCAAATTAATTGATAAAAAGACACAAACTCATATCGTCAGCCAAACTCTGGCCAGGCACATATTGATTAAAGCGGATGAAGTTACTAGTAATGACGACGCGAGAAAGAAACTATTAAAGATTAAAACCCGCCTGGATAATGGCGAAAAATTTGCAGATTTAGCCGCAGAGTTCTCTCAGGACCCGGGTTCAAAAAATAGTGGAGGTGATCTTGGCTGGTCAACAGAAGGAACCTTTGTACCGCGCTTTACAGAAGTAATGAACAGCTTAAAGAAAAACCAGATATCGGAACCATTCAAAAGTCAGTTTGGCTGGCATATCATTCAAGTACTAGATCGCCGCAAACAAGATGAAACTGATCAGCGTATTCGTCAAAAAGCAGAGAGAGCAATTCAAAATAGAAAAGCCGACGAAGAATTACAGCTATGGCTGCGTCGCGCGCGTGATGAAGCCTACGTAGAATTCAAAAACAACACAAATGGATAACATCTCGCCTATCATTGCAATCACTCCGGGAGAGCCTGCGGGAATAGGTCCAGACCTGGCCATTCTCAATGCACTGGATAATGTGGATGCGCGTCTGGTTTATTTTGCAGATCCTGACATGTTGGCCGAACGTGCAAAAGCACTAAATATTAAAATAAATATTCAGTGCTTGTCCTCGCTAGACAATATTCCATCTGCAATAAAAAATACCATGTTCGTATACCCAGTTAAATTATCCGCACCATGTGTAGCCGGAAAATTAAACGCTGACAATGCACAATATGTTATAGACAGTATTCGTCTGGCTGTTGAATCTCAACAAAATAAACAAACACAGGCATTAATGACCGGCCCCATTCATAAAGGAATTATTAATGATGCCGGTATTCCATTTTCTGGACATACCGAATACCTTGCTGAACTAACATCTGCTACTCCTGTAATGATGCTGGCCGCAGAAAAAGAAAAATTGCGTGTTGCTCTAGTCACCACACACTTACCTCTCAGTCAGGTAAGCAAAGCCATTAACAAAGAAACGCTGCAAAATGTTATCACTACTTTACATAGTGACTTGCAAAGTAAATATGGAATCTCCGACCCCCGAATACTAGTCTGTGGACTTAACCCGCACGCCGGAGAAAATGGACATATGGGAATGGAAGAAATTGAAATTATTGAACCCGTCCTACACGCACTACGCGAACAGGGACTTAATTTAATAGGCCCACTGCCTGCCGACACACTGTTTACACCGAAGTACCTTGAACAGGCCGATGCAGTTCTCGCAATGTATCATGATCAGGGGCTACCGGTGTTAAAACACGTTGGATTTGGTCATGCTATTAATATTACATTGGGCTTACCCATTATTCGCACTTCGGTAGACCATGGTACAGCCCTGGATTTAGCCGCATCATCAAACATCGATTCCGGCAGTTATAAAGCCGCATTGGACAGCGCTATCTTTCTCGCTAATAAACAGACTTTAACTTAGTTAATAAAATTATTATGGCAATACAACATCGTGCAAAAAAACGTTTTGGTCAGAATTTTTTATCTGATCCCGGGATAATTCAAAGAATTATTCAAAGCATCAACCCAAAGCCCGGTGAACGCCTGATAGAAATAGGCCCTGGGCTCGGCGCTCTGACTTGCCCTATTTTGAAAATAGCAGGCGAAATGGATGTGATTGAACTGGATCGTGATATCGTCCCAAAGCTACAGCTAAATTGCGGTCTAAACTACAGCAGTGAAAACAAACTTCGCATACATAATGTCGATGTATTAAATTTTGATTTTGCAGGCCTAAAGTATGAACAAGACTTACGTATTATAGGCAATCTACCTTATAACATTTCAACGCCTATTATTTTCCATCTGGTTGAGCACTGTAAAATCATTCAAGATATGTTTTTCATGCTTCAAAAAGAAGTTGTCGACCGCTTAGCTGCAAAATCAAATACCAGTAATTACAGCCGCTTATCTGTAATGGCTCAATACCATTTTATGATAACCCCCTTATTTCTTGTGCCACCCGAATCATTCGAACCTATTCCAAAAGTTGATTCTGCGATAGTCCGCCTGATTCCACATACTGAAAAGCCTGTAAAAGTTAACGATGAAAAAGAATTTGCGAAGCTAGTGCGAATATCTTTTTCTCAAAGACGTAAAACCCTGCGGAATGTTCTCAAAGAGACATGCACTACAGCTCAGATTGAACAGGCTGGTATAGACCCAAGTGTTCGAGCACAATCACTAACTCTACAGCAGTTTGCCGATTTACATAATTGCCTTACAGAAAACACTCAATTACCCCTATAATTGAGCAGAAATAATTCACACTATTTCTGTTAAGCTAGATCCTAAATAGAGGCCGTATTAATTATGAATGAAGACACTTATAACGTTAATGTAGAAGTTTCACCAAACTATATTGAGGAGCAATCCAGTCCTGATCAACATCATTTTGTCTTCTCATATACAGTCACTATTACAAATAATGGCCAAATTCCTGCAAAGCTATTAACACGCCATTGGATTATTACCGATGCAATGGGTAAAACCCAGGAAGTGAAAGGTGACGGCGTAGTTGGTGAACAGCCTTACTTAAAACCTGGCGAGGGATTCCAATATACCAGTGGTACAATGATGAAAACCTCGAGTGGATCAATGACAGGTAGCTATCAAATGATTGCCGATGATGGAATCCATTTCGATGCCACTATTCCAGAATTCTATCTACTAGCACCCACTACTCTGCACTAGCTCATCATCAATCATGGGACTCAAATTTAGCTACACTCTACTAGCCCCTATTTACGATGCAGTTGTTTCTAGTGCAACTCAATCTATGCGTATTGCCAGTATAAACCGGCTTGCTATTGAGAAACCTCAATCCGTACTAATCAATGGTATTGGCACCGGATTAGACATTCCTTTTTTGCTCGAACAACACGATTATTCCGCGACTGATCTTACTCCAGCAATGCTCAGCAAGTGTAAAGAGAGACTGCATAATAGACCTCTTTCTATGCAGCTATATAATGCGGATGTAATGAAGCTGCCTTTTCCCGACAATCAATTTGACATTGTTTTAATGAATTTGATACTCGCCGTTGTACCCGATCCTTTGAAGGCACTACAGGAAGCTATCAGGGTAACAAAGCCGCAGGGTAAAATTTATATTATGGATAAGTTCATACCGCTTGGTAAACTTGCTCTTATACGTCGTTTTACTAATTTATTTATACGCCATATAGCGACACGTACCGATGTTGTCTTTGAGGACTTGCTTGAACAATGCCCCCAGGCTAAATTATTACAAAATAAACCATCATTATTAAACGGCTGGTTTCGATTAATTGATCTGGAAAAATCGTACTAATGTCTATATATGCTATTGGTGACGTTCAGGGCTGTTTTAGCCAACTAAAAGCACTACTAAGAGAGCTGGATTTTAAATCAGATAAAGATAAATTATGGTTTGCAGGTGATATTGTTAACCGAGGGCCGGACTCCCTTAAAACCATCCGCTTCATAAAATCCCTCGAAGACAATGCAGTAACTGTTTTAGGCAACCACGATTTACATCTATTAGCCGTTGCAAACGGTCATAAGAAGCAAAGCGAAAAAGATACAATTCAAGACATTCTTAATGCTGCAGATTCCCAAAAGTTACTCGACTGGCTTATACAGCGGCCACTATTGCATTATCAAGAAAAACATCATGTTTGCATGAGTCACGCAGGCCTGTTTCCTGAATGGACATTAGATCAGGCATTGGCTAACGCAGCTGAAGTAGAGAAAGTTTTACAAAGCTCTAAAGCTGATGAATTTTTTCATCATATGTATGGAGATAAGCCAAACAAATGGTCTGATCACCTGGAAGGTTGGGATAGATTGAGGTTTATTACTAATTCATTTACTCGAATGCGTTATCTTAGAGATGACATGAAATTGTCTTTAAAAGAAAAAGGTGCGCCTGATAAGCAAGCGGACAATATACATCCGTGGTTTGTGTTTGAAAAAGCAGATGAGAATTTAAATATATTATTCGGTCATTGGTCTACGTTAAAAAATCCCAATATCGATTTTTTACATCCTCTCGATACGGGCTGTCTTTGGGGAGGCAAATTAACTGCTCTAAAAGTATCTAAAAAAATGAGTCATAGAACCAGTGTAAAGTGCCCGCAATCTAAACCTGTTATTGAACCTATACGTTAAGCTTCTCTCTTATATTTTGAAATAGTAAAACTGTAATTATTTTTATCGTCCGCCGGAACATTCTTACTTTCAACCATCTTCCACTCACTCTCATTGTACTTGGGAAACCAGGCATCACCCTCACAAGCGGCATCAACATGCGTTAAATACATGAACTGTGCTTTAGTAATCATTTGCGCGTAAAAATTAGCACCACCAATAATCATCACATCTTCTGCATCACTCACAAGCTCCAATGCAGCATCAATACTATCGGCACTCTCAATACCTTCAGCCTGAAACCCTGAACGACTTACCACTATATTTTTACGCCCTGGTAATGGCCGGCCTATTGATTCATATGTCTTACGCCCCATGATTACTGGTTTACCTAACGTGACTTCCTTAAAATGTTTAAAATCTGCAGGAAGATGCCATGGCAAACCATTCTCAGAGCCAATAAGTCTATTTTTATCCATCGCTGCAATAATTGAAATAATCATAGTACTACTTAAATAGATATAGGGGCTTTAATGTGCGGATGTGATTCATAATCACTTAACTCGAAGTCTTCAAATTTAAAATCAAATATATTTTTAATATTTTGATTTAATGTCATGGTTGGTAATTTAAAAGCTTTGCGACTTAACTGTTCATCAACTTGTTCCAGATGATTATTATATAAATGCGCATCACCTAAAGTGTGCACAAAATCACCTGGTTCTAAGCCTACTACCTGTGCAACCATCATCGTTAATAATGCATAAGAAGCTATATTGAATGGCACGCCCAGGAATATGTCTGCACTTCGTTGATACAACTGACACGATAATTTACCATCGGCAACATAGAACTGAAAAAAAGCATGACAGGGCGCTAAGGCCATTTGTCCCTTCTTAACATTATCTTGGGGACTTATTGACTCATCCGGTAAGTCAGCCACATTCCACGCGGATACAATTATGCGACGGCTGTTTGGTTTATCTTTGAGTAGCTGTATAACTTCTTCAATTTGATCTATATGTGTTCCATCCGGCGCAGGCCAATTTCTCCATTGGTAGCCATATACAGGGCCGAGTTGCCCATCATCCGCCCATTCATTCCAAATTTTTACGCCATTATCAAGAAGATATTTGGTATCCGTTTCACCCTTTAAAAACCACAGCAACTCATGGATGATAGATTTTAGGTGACATTTTTTGGTTGTAACCAGGGGGAAGCCTTCACTTAAGTCAAAGCGCATCTGATAACCAAATACTGAAACTGTTCCTGTTCCAGTTCTATCACCTTTTTGTACGCCATTTTCTTTTACATGGCGCATTAAATCTAAATACTGTTTCATACTGCCTCAGTTTTTTGTTTGTTATAGGCCCAAATTAAAATGCCAATACCAAATATTATCATTGGGATTGATAACTGCTGCCCCTTTGTCATCCAGTCAAACATCACAAAACCTAACTGTGCATCCGGTGTTCTGTAAAATTCTGTTATAAATCTAAAACTTCCATAAACCAACATGAAGACACCACTTACTGCCATGGTTGGTCGTGGTTTTTTAGAATAGATAAATAATATGATGAATAGAAGCAGACCTTCAGTTAACGCCTGGTATAAGGAAGAAGGGTGACGTGCCACGTGATCGCCGTAGTCCATCGCCCATGGAACTAGAGAGTCTACTGGCCGGCCCCATAATTCTTTGTTTACAAAATTACCTAATCTTCCAAAACCTAATCCAAGAGGAACCATTGGAGCAATGTAATCACTTACCTGAAAAAATGTTCTATTTGTTTTACGTGCAAATAAATATAACGCTGTAAAGACACCTAACATGCCGCCATGAAAAGACATTCCGCCTTCCCATATTCGTACAATAATTAGTGGATTATCTAGAAATACATCAAAATTATAAAATAGAATGTAACCAATCCGGCCACCTAATATAACGCCAATTGCGCAGTAAAAAATAACATCTGATACCTGTTCTTTATTCCAATTATTAGTAGATAACCTGGAACGTAAATTTCCAATATATAATGCTGCGATAAAACCAAACAGATACATCAGTCCATACCAATGAACTTTTATTGCACCAAAATCAACAGCTACAGGATTTATTTCTGGGTAATTAATCATGCGGAGATATTATCAGAAAACCTAGTAAGAAAGATTATCTGTTTAGTATAATTTTTGCTAAACAAATTAAAATACACAAATACTCATAATCCCCAGGCAAAAAAAAGCCCCTGCTGCAATGCAACAAGGGCTTTTTAGGTATTAAATCCTGGCAGTGACCTACTCTCACATGGGGAGACCCCACACTACCATCGGCGCTAAAGCGTTTCACTTCTGAGTTCGAGATGGGATCAGGTGG
>CAWUSX010000085.1:0-8458 GCA_963924875.1 uncultured Gammaproteobacteria bacterium | reverse complement strand
AAGTATTAATGCGCAAGAAGGTGGAAGCATTATTCTAATTGGCAGTAATGTATTTAATAATGGCGACATTACTACAACGAGTGGGCAAACCATACTGGCAGCAGCAGAAGATAAAGTATATTTAACACCTTCAACTGACCCAGCCTTACGTGGTTTTTTAATAGAAGTTGGCACTGGTGGCACGGTTGAAAACTCCGGGCATATTTTGTCACGCCTTGGCAACATTACACTCGCTGGTTTAGCAGTAAATCAAAACGGAATTTTAGAGGCTACCAGTTCGGTGAATGAAAATGGCTCAATACGTTTATTAGCTCGTGATAGTGCTGAAATGACTATCAGAAATGCTCAGATGGATACAACGGCTGGTAGTAATCTGATTTTAGGTGTTGATATAAATGTAGCGAAAGATGCAGATGATCAGTTTATAAGAAATGCTGAATATGCTGTGGCACGACATACCGGAGAGGTAACGTTAGGCGAAGGTAGTCAAATTATTATTAAGCCGGTGGAGGTACTGAATAAAGCTACCGATGAAGATGTTATTGATACTGTAACGTTGAGCGATGCACAGGAGCAGCTGAAATCACGTGTAGAGATTACAGGTAATGTAATTCGCATGCAGGAAAACGCGGAGATTGTTGTACCAGGTGGTGACGTTGTGATTCATGCGACGAGTAACCCATTAAATACCGCCGTTACAGATAACGGCGTGCTGCGCGCGCGCGATGATAGTAAATTTGTAATGCAAACTGGTAGCCGTATAGATGTTTCGGGTACTACAGATGCACAGGTGGAAATGCAGCGTAATCAGCTTGAAGTGCAGTTAACGGGTAACTTTTTACGTGATGCCCCTTTGCAGCGCGATGGTGAGTTAAGAAATGCTCGCGTAAATGTAGACATTCGTGATGGCACACCGCTAGGGGATATTTCTGAACTGGTGGAGGGGACATTACAGCGTGGTGCAGTAGAGCGTTTTTCTGCGGGCGGATCGGTCAATGTAATATCGCAGGGTGGCGTTTTACTCGAAAATAATAGCGAAATTAATATTCAGGGTGGTGCAGTTAATCATGAAGAAGGATATGTAACCACAAGTCGTTTAATTTCCACTACCGGGAAAATTGTTGATATTGAAAACGCCGATCCAAACCAGATATATACAGGTATTTTTGGCAAGGCAACGCTGATATCCGAGCGCTGGGGTGAAAATTCTGCACGTAGCTGGAATATGTTTGGTAATAATGGTGTAACACGATTTTATCAGGCTTATGTAGAAGGCAGGGATGGCGGTGACTTTAATGTGCTTACACATGCCGCTGTTTTAGATAATGATCTGCTTGCCGGCACAGTAAATGGTGTGTATCAACGCGAACTTGCAAACCGTGCGTCCGGTGGTTCATTAAACATTACCCTGTCAGATCCTTCATTAAATATTGCTTTAGACGCAGTAGATCTAGCGCAATCTGTTGCGTTTGTGGATGAAGAAAACAATTCGGCTAATGAGTCAACTCTGGATGAATTCCTTGCATCGACTGATGCATCTCCTGAGTGGCTACTACAAATAAATAATGATCAGGTGAATAACGGTCTTTCAAATGTCGCTATTAAAACCAATGGAAATATTTTATTAACAGAAAGTTCAAGCATTGATTTAGCTTCAGGTGGTAGCCTGAGCCTGGATGGTCGTGCGGTGGATATTAGTAATAATATTAAAATCGCATCTGGCAGTATAAATATACAGTCACATGATACGTTGATTGTGGATAGCATTTTAGATACTAGTGGCAATTGGGTGAATGATGACCCCTTTATCGAAGGTCGCAACCTACAAAGTGAAATAAATTTAAACGGTGGTTCTATTTCACTCAGTAGTGGAAATGGAAATCTACTACTTGCTAACAGCATACTTAATGTTAATGGTGGTGCCTGGTTAAATAGTGATGGTGATATTAGTGCTGGCGATGCAGGCTCTATTACGCTGAGCGTTGATAATGTAGATAGAAAATCTGCACAATTACAGCTAGGTGAAATGCAGGCCTATGCCGCGGGCCGTGGTGGCGAGCTTAGTATAACCGCCAATCAAATTCACATTGCGAATAATTTTGAGCAAGCGGCGCAAACAGGTGAGTTACAGCTTACAGCAGAATTTTTCCAGTCGAACGGTTTTTCTGATTACACGCTAACATCTAATGCGGGTGATCTTTTGTTGAGTAGTGCAACCGTACTCAATCCAGAAACACAAAGCCTGCTACTGAATAAAGATATTAAACTGCAGCTAAGTGCAGAAAATTTATCAGCATTGTCGACAATCACAAAATTACCTGACTATCTTCGTCCACAAACCAATTTAACGCTGGGCTCAGGTCGCGCTGCAGATTTACCTGACTTTGGGAATGGACTTTCTATTGAACAGGGTTCAAGAATAGAACTTGAAGCAGGAGCCAGTTTAAATTTATTTGCTGAACGTAATTTGTTTATGAATGGTGAGCTAGTGTCGCCAGGTGGTGAAATAAGCTTAACGCTTAAAGAGCCTGCCGACAGCGGACTAAAAGAGTATGAGGCTGACCAGGCCATCTGGTTAGGTGGAAGTATTGATGTGCGTGGTACATTTGTTGAAGGCGAGCCCAATGAAACGGGACTGCTACTGGGAGATATTTATAACGCAGGTTCTGTAACACTAGATGCAAATAGAGGCTATATAGTTGCTGATGAAAACAGTGTAATTAATGTTTCAGGTGAGATTTTAAATCAGCAAATAGATTTACCATCAAAAGTTGTGGGTAATACCGTGATTGCCTATGAGCGCCATGATGTAATAAGCAGTGCCGGTACAATCGAACTTTCTTCCGCTGAGGGCATGTTATTTAATGGTCATTTGTTAGGTAATGCGGCAGGCGTTGTCGGTGAAAGCGGTGGAAGTCTAAATATAGCTGTTGATTCAAGTAATCGAGGATCACTTATTGCTAATGGCGCTGGTAGTAATAATGGCACAACCCGTTCACGAGTCATTAATCTGGTGCAAACAAATAGTGACTTACCAGAAACCGTAGCTCAGGGAGAGGCATTAAATAATGACTTCATAGCACAGGCATGGCTCTCGGCAGAAAACATTATAGACGGCGGTTTTTCTAATCTGTCACTTTATGCAAGCCAAACAAGATCGAATGCGGGTGTTATAGCACTACATAATAATATTGATTTGTCACTTGATCAAAGCATACAAATGATTGCGCCGATTATCCGTGGTGTTGCTCACAGCAGAGCGAAATTAATATATCTGCGCCTTATATTTTAATGGGATCAATTTCTGGTGGTCAGCCTGCAGCAAGTGATTTAATTACAGATGGTAATAGTGTTTTAAATATTAGTGCAGGTGAGCCCGGTCGTGATGGCTTACTTGAGCTAATGGGTAATATTCATTTACAAAATATAGGCGAAGTTAATTTAAACAGTCAAGGTGATATTCGCCTACGCGGTGTAAGACCAATTCCAAATGACAAAAAGCTAGAGGGATCTTTGCAGAGTTTTGGCGATTTAAGTCTTCAGGCCGATCAGGTTTATGCGACAACGCTGTCTGAGTTTTCTTTAAATGTCACTAATGCCACTGATGGTGTTTTACGGTTTGATGCAGGTGGCGAGCATACGCCTGTATTATCTGCAGGAAGTATCTTAAATATTAACGCGCCTGTTATTCAGCAAGCCGGTGTAATTAAAGCACCACAGGGGCAGATAAATTTTAGTGCGACACAACAGCTTACCTTAGATGATAGTAGTTTCACCTCGGTTTCGGGTGAAGGCTTAATCGTTCCCTTTGGTAGTACGCTTGGGCAGGAACGTTGGACTTATTCCTATTCTGCAAGTGCAACAAATATTTCGGATATTACTGCACCGCCAGCAAAAGAAATTAATATTCAGGCGCCGGATATTAAATTGGCAGATACGGCGATAGTTGATATTAGTGGTGGCGGAGATTTATACAGCTGGGAGTTTGTGCCCGGCTTAGGTGGCTCGGTTGACGCTCTGGCGCCAGACAATGCTAATGGGGCGTTTGCAGTTATTCCAGGCATGAGCGGTTACGCGCCATTTGATAATCAGAACTGGATAAATGTTAATAATATTTCATTTGGTGATCAGGTTTATTTGAATGGTAGTGAATTACTGGCCGAAGGTTTGTATACAGTTTTACCCGCACGTTATGCATTACTGCCAAATGCAGTACTGGTAACACCAACGGGTAATAATCCGTTGCCTTCGCAGGAATTTACACGCCTGGATGGTGCGTCAATTGTGGCAGGGCAATCAGCTATAGCCGGTACGGATTTCCATAATCAGTTATGGAGTGCTTATGTGGTGGAAGATGGTGACGCGGTTCGTCAACGTTCTGAATATTTTGAAACGAGCGCAAGTCAGTTTTTCCGCAGTGCTGCGGCCTTGAATGATGCGTTATTACCTTCAATGTCAGAAGATGCGGGGACTTTAAATTTACTGGCGAGCAATAGTTTAAATCTCTCAGGTACTTTACGTGGTGATGCTGGAGAAGTTGAGGTTTTACAGGAAGGTAAGTTAGTTACAGAAACAGGGCGTGGTTCGCTGGTAAATATAAGTGGCACTAATCTGCGAGTAGTGAATGCGCTTGATGATAATGGCGGAATTCAACTGTTAGATGATAGCTTAAATGCATTTGGTGCGACGAGTTTAATGTTGGGTGGTACACGTCAACGCAGTGAGCAAGGTATTAACGTTACTGAAACTGCAACAACAGTCACTATTGAAAATAATACAGAGCTTAATGTACCCGATCTTTATCTGGTGTCACAGGATGTTATTAATGTTCAGTCGGGCGCAAGCATTACAGCCAGTGGAATAGATTCACAATTAGATACACGAATTAATCTGGATGGTGATGGTGCATTATTACGTGCGTCAGCCTCCGAGCAAATTATTATCAATCGCACCAATGAATCGGCAACGCCTATAGCAGGAAAAATTACCATTGCAGAGGGTGCAGTGATTAAAGCCGATAAGGCAATTACTCTGGATGCTAGTGCTGATACACGCTTATTGGGTGATTTACAATTCACTAAAGAAAATGGATCATTAAATCTGGGTGCTAGTCTAATTTCAATTGGTGATGTAGCAGATGACATTGCTGGTCTGGTGCTTACGTCAACTGATTTAACTGCATTGAATGCCAATGAGTTAGTGCTAACTAGCCGTAGCAGTGTTGGTTTTTTTGGCGATCTGGATTTATCGTTCAATAATCTGGCTATACAGGCGGCGAGCCTTGATGGTTATCAGGCAGCAAATCAAAACTTAATTCTACGTGCAGAAACAGTAGGCCTGTCAAACCCGGCTGATGGAATTTCGGCTAGTACACCAACAGGAAGTGGTGGGCTAGAGATGGTTGCCGATAATATTGTGTTTGCTGAGGGCGATACTGCAATTCGTGGTTTTAATTCCGTTAACTTAACAGCAACTCAAGGTATGTTTGTTGCTGATGAAGGCTCGTTGTCTAGTGATGCAAATAGTGTAGTAATTGATGCAGCAGTAGTGAGTGCCAACACAAGCTCGACTAATTACGCGCTGAATTTTTCTAATGCACCTTTAAGCATAAAAAATAGTTCTAGTGAAACCGTGATTAGCGAAGATGCAATAGGTGCAAGTCTGAATATTAACGCTAAAAGTATATTGCACCAGGGAAATATTCGTTTAGCGTCTGGCAATTTAAGTTTACAGGCCAGCGGAGCAGCGGCCGATGATAATGTTTCATTAGTGGATGGTTCAATTATTGATGTCTCAGGTATTGAACGTGACTTTGCCGGTGAGGCGATTTATACCCCCGGTGGTGAGCTGTCATTAATCGCAAACCATGGCAACGTTATTACGCAATCGGCATCAAAGGTGAATGTTTCTGGTGGTGGTAATAATGTGGTGCAAGGTAATGCGGGCCGCGTCATTGCGCAGGCGACTTCGGCTAGTGTGAATTTATCAGGCCTAATGGAGGCCGCGCACGGTGTACAGGCGATGGGTGGTAGCCTCAGATTAGATGCAAATAGTGTAGACAACATGTCAGGCCTAAATTTAAGTTTAAACAACAATGGATTTGATCAGCAACGTTTTATTCGTTTGCGTAATGGCAACTTGGATATTGATGTTAATGATTTAGTCGTTGCAGAAAATGTTTTATTACAGGCCGATGCAGGTAATGTGACTGTCTCCGGTTCTATTGATGCACGAGGTAATAAAGGCGGTAGCATTCACCTTGCGGCATCAAATGACATAAATTTCACTGCAACTGGACGTTTAGATGCAAGGGCACTATCCGCCGATGGTGAAGGTGGCGATGTTATTGTTGAAACAACGAATGGCTTTATTAACCTGGCTGCAGGTAGCGAAATAAAAGTTAAAGGGGGTGAAAACTATCGAGACGGTAGCATTTATATTCGCACACCGCGTAATGGAACTAATGACGGGGTAAATATCACCTCGGTCGCAAGCGATATGACGGGCTTCAGACGCCTGGATATTGAAGGCTTTGAGGTCAGTTACATTAATGATGGTACGGTGACATCATCTGATTTAAATACGCCATTTGCACGTGCAACAAACTTTATGTCGAATGATATTTTATCGGGTTTGGATTTTAGTGTTGCGACGAAAAATGTACATATTCGTCCGGGCATTGAATTACGACCTGATGTTAATGTGACACATCAGGAAAATATAGCATTAACTAATGATATTAATTTTTTAACTCGCCGTTATGGTGATGAAGCGGGTGTGTTAACCATTCGCGCAGAAAAAGATTTAAATATTAATGAGAATATTGGTGATGGATTCGCATTCCTGGGTGACTCTCTTACATTAGATGAATATGGGAAACCTGGCTACGATAGATTACAGACGGGTGAAAGCTGGTCATATAATTTTATAGCCGGTGCGGATTTTAGTTCTTCTGCAGTTTCCGCAGTTAACAGTGGACATGGTGATTTTTCACTGGCAGGTAATAAATTTATTCGTACCGGTACCGGCGATATATTAATAGCGGCGGGTGGAAGTGTTGATATAGGCCATGATGCTGCAGTATACACAGCAGGGCAATCTAGTGGGCGAGGTAGTCTGGCTTATGATTTGGCGGATATAGGCTACGCAGGTTCAACGCCTTTAGATGCTTTTATATTACCAGAGGTTGAGTTTCCAGTTGATGGTGGTGATATAAGTATTGTTGCTGGTGGCGATATTACAGCGAGTCCATCCTCAAAACTGCTTACTGATTGGTTGCAACGGTATGGACGGGGTAATGAAAATGGAGAAACCGGTAGTGTTTGGGGTATAAACTATGGTGATTTTAAGCACGGAGTTGGTGCGCTGGGTGGTGGTGATGTAAGCATTTCTGCAGGTGGTAATATTAATAAGCTTGCAGTAGCTATTCCAGAAACAGGTAAGCAAATAGGTGACTTCTTTATAGATTTTGATACCTTCACACTTGTATCCAATTCAAGTTTCATAGAGAAAAATGGGCGTGGAGATCTGCAGGTTACTGCGGCTGATAGCATTTATGATGCAGTCTATTACGTAGGTAACGGCAGTGTAAATGTTAATGCGCAGGGTGATATTGGTGGTGGCAGTACAGAAGATGGCATATACCTGATTTCAGCTAACACACAGAATAATATTTCTGCGGGTGGTGATATTTATTTTCAGGGTGCCAATAACCAGACGTTGTTACCAATAAGTAAAATACAGAAACAAAACATGGACGGTATTAGTTTAGGTTTTTTTGAGAGTTATTATTCTACACTGACAGATGAGGCAGAAATTAACCTAACGTCCTTGAGTGGTGACATTGTAATTCGTAATGCGGTTACTACATCGAATCCTACAGGATCATTTGGAAATATTGCAACGTCAAATGAGGCAAGCGCCCGAATTGCAAGCATCTTACCGGGGAGATTCAATGCGCTCTCTGTCGATGGCAATATTGATATAGAAAAGAGTATTATTTTATCGCCGAGTGATCGAAGTGTGATTTCTCTAATGGCAGATAAAACCATCACCGGACATAATTCGACGGCAATAACCATTAGTATGCTAGATACGCCATTAGATGTTGTGCCAGACGCATTGCACCCAGCAGCAGAGTTTACATCAGCTAACTTCCCAAGTGACCTTGCGCAGCGCTCTTCAGATTTGACCCATGTAGGTAGTACTGAAGTTTCAAGGTTCATAACGAATCAAGGTGATATTACATCAACAACGGATTTATCTGGATTTGCAATACAAACAAATCAGCAAACCGAAATTATTGCGGGTAGAGATGTATCTGGCATTAGTTTAGATGTTCAGCACAGTAATACTTCAGATATAAGCGTTATTCAAGCAGGCCGTGACATGCTGCATATTAATGGCGCGCAGTTAGGGACTACAACAAAATTTAATAGTATTAAAGTTACCGGGCCGG
>CAWUSX010000084.1:0-10316 GCA_963924875.1 uncultured Gammaproteobacteria bacterium | reverse complement strand
GCACGGTATTTTAAGCGCACAAATTCTCCTCACGCACGAAGATCTATCAGACCGTAAACGCTACCTGAATGCGCGCACTACATTACGCACCCTGCTCGACCTGGGCGTTATTCCCATAATTAATGAAAACGACACCGTCGCCACCGATGAGATTCGCTTTGGTGATAACGATACACTCGCTGCATTAGTTGCCAATCTGGTTGAAGCCGATACCCTAATCATTCTCACTGATCAGCAAGGACTATACACCGAAGACCCGCGTAAAAATCCACATGCCGAACTGGTTTCTACTGGCCAGGCCAGTGATATGCGATTACACAAGATGGCGAGCAGTTCAGGTGGCACTCTAGGCTGCGGCGGCATGAGCACCAAACTTAGCGCAGCTCAACGCGCCGCAAGATCAGGCACCGCCACACTAATTACTAGCGGGCGTAATAACGAGGCTTTGCTTGCAGCAGCCTGTGCTGAGCCCCACGGCACTTTATTGCTGCCCGACACCGAACCCATGGCAGCTCGTAAACAATGGCTAGCTGGGCACCTTAAAGTCAGTGGCAGACTGGTTCTCGATGAGGGCGCAGGCAAAGTATTGCGGAACTCGGGCAAAAGCCTGCTACCGGTAGGCGTTACATCGGTAAGCGGTAACTTTATTCGTGGAGACATGGTCTCCTGTATTGACCATGAGGGCGAGGAAATTGCTCGCGGACTGGTCAATTACGATGCAATTGAAGCGGCAAAAATTTGTGGAAAAAGCTCATCTGAAATCGAAACGACACTTGGCTACGTTGACGAACCCGAACTCATCCACCGAGATAATCTCGTTCTGGTTTAAAATCATCAACTATTGCAGACATAAAAAAAACCGGCCTAGAGAACAACCCTGGCCGGTTTTTTTATGCAAATGAAATAAGCTAAAAGCTTATGCCATTGCGCGAATACGCGAATTTAAACGACTCTTATGACGAGCGGCTTTATTTGCATG
This sequence comes from uncultured Gammaproteobacteria bacterium, assembly GCA_963924875.1. Lineage (GTDB taxonomy): Bacteria > Pseudomonadota > Gammaproteobacteria > SZUA-229 > SZUA-229 > SZUA-229. Next base: position 9,337 of record CAWUSX010000084.1, on the reverse strand, counting down.
TACCAAACCTTTAAGACACATACTATCAATAACAGGTACGGCAGCCTTGTATGCAGCTTCTGCGGTGGCTTTATCACCTGCATCAATTGCATATACCACTTTCTTAACGAAAGTACGGTACATAGAGCTCATACCTACGTTGCGGGTACGGCGTTTCACGGCCTGACGGGCGCGTTTTTTTGCTTGAGGTGAATTAGCCAAAGTAATCTTTCCTAAAAAAAAGTAAACATAAACAAATTATTTGCAGGGGCGCAGATTTTTCCAGTTCTGCAGTCCTTTGTCAAGCATATTCAACTAACACTCACATATAACGGACTAAAGCATTAAAAATAAGGTAATATCTCTGCACATATGCCGCACTAGTGATTCACAATAGAAAATATGGAAGACAAAAACGAATTTAAGGTCAATTTGGGCGACCCTATACAGCTACAATATTTACCCGAAGATGGTCGAGAACGCCTAACAGCCAAAATTATTGGTCATGCACCAGGCAAAAGCCTAATCATTAGCGCGCCCCGTCTCAATGGGAAGCTGCCATTTTTAAAAGAAAGTCAGCCCTTTATTGTACGCATGCTGCAAGGCAACAACGTGTGTGGTTTTGAATCCGCGGTGATAAAATCCTACAGCGCGCCATACCCGCATATTCACTTACGCCATCCCGTCGATTTTGAGCGTATTACTGTTCGTGGCTCACGCCGCGTTGAAACAGAGCTTATTGTTTCGGTGAAAACAACCAACAATCCCGATAAAAGCACTTCGGTTTCTATGCTTAACACAAGTGCCACAGGCGCACTATTACAACTTAAGTCTGAACTAGGCGGCCTGGGAGACGAGTTAAGCGTTTCCATTGAACTTGAAATAGTCAATATTACCAAGTACTTGCGCGTTAAAGCCATTATCCGTAATGTCTCCACACCAGGTGATCGAGACGATGACGATCCGCTGTTCAAATACGGTATACAGTTTGTTGAATTAAACCCAGAACAAACTCTGCTCATCAACGCATATGTATATGAACAAATTGTTCAACAGATGGTTGACGGTTAGAAACCAGTAAAACATGACGCCATTCAAACCAGTTTATGCTATTTAAATCTACTGCCCTCGTAGGCGCAATGACGCTAATATCCCGCATACTAGGGCTCGCTCGTGATATTATTTTTGCCAACTTATTTGGCGCAAGCGGTGGCACCGATGCCTTTTTTGTTGCCTTTAAAATCCCCAACTTTATGCGTCGGCTGTTTGCTGAAGGCGCATTTTCTCAGGCCTTTGTTCCGGTATTTTCCGAATACAAGGAAACCCGTAGCTTTAATGAGCTAAAAGACCTGATTAATCATGTGGCCGGTACATTAGGTGGTTTTCTACTTATTCTGAGTATTTTCGGCTCGCTAGCCGCGCCGTTACTGGTATATGTATTCGCACCCGGCTTTACAGATGAGGCGCGCTCCCAGCTTACCGCCGACATGCTAACCATCACCTTTCCATATATTTTCTTTATCGCTCTCACGGCCTTTGCCGGTGGCATTCTAAACAGCTTTAATAAATTTGCAGTGCCTGCCTTTACGCCGGTATTACTCAATCTTTGCTTAATCAGTGCCGCCATTTGGGGTGCCGATTATTTTGCACAACCGATTATGGCCCTGGCCTGGGGCGTTGCGGCTGCGGGCCTATTGCAGCTATTGTTTCAACTGCCTTTTCTACTACAGCTCAAATTATTACCCAAACCCAGGTTCAAGGCCGCCCACGCAGGCGTCAAGAAAATTCAAAAATTAATGCTACCAGCCATTATTGGCTCTTCCGTTGCGCAAATTAATTTATTATTGGATACCATCATTGCCTCGTTTTTAGTCGCAGGTAGTGTGTCCTGGCTATACTATTCCGACCGATTGGTTGAGTTTCCACTGGGCGTATTCGGCATTGCATTGGCCACCGTGATTTTGCCTAGTCTATCCAGACAACACGCGCAACAATCCACCGAGCAATTTAGCCAGACATTAGACTGGGCACTTAAACTCACATCTTTAATCGCTATCCCTGCGGCACTTGGACTACTACTACTTGCCTCCCCCCTGATAAGCACTTTATTCGGCTATGGCGAATTTTCCAAAAGTGATACGAATATGTCATCGCTCAGCCTGATGGCCTACGCACTAGGCCTGCCTGCCTTCATTTACATCAAGGTATTGGCGCCCGGCTACTACGCTCGCCAGGATACCAAAACACCTATGCGCATCGGCATAATGGCGATGATTGCCAATATGTTTCTGAACCTGCTTTTTGTTGTGCCATTGGTAATGACGGATTTTGCAGGGCCACATGTAGGCCTGGCCCTTGCGACAACGGCCTCTGCCTATATGAATGCAACCATGCTTTATCAAGGGCTTAAAAGTCAGGGCATTTACCAGCGTCAGAGCGGCTGGGGTAAACTGTGGATACAAATAGTCCTCGCCAATGCCGCAATGGGTGCATTTATCTTCATTTTCTCACCCAATACAGAAACCTGGTTCGGCTGGGGTTTATTAGAACGCGCACCCTATTTGCTCGGTTTTGTTTGTATCGCAATCTGTATATATACCGGCAGTTTATTACTTTTAGGCTTGCGCCCCAGTCACCTCAAGCACAACACCACAAACTCCTGATTCCACCGATAAACTTTTGTTCTTAGCTAATGCACTCAAAGCCCCACACGCAGGGCTTTATCAGGTATAATTCCTGACTTTTTAGTGCGGATCATTTTTTCTTCAATGCAATTAATCAGCGGCCTACATAATCTACGTAAACAACATCGAGGTTGCGCACTCACCATTGGCAACTTTGACGGCGTGCATCTGGGGCATTTACAAATACTCAACACGCTAAAAAAAGCCGCCGATGAAAGAGGTTTGAGTTCATGTATCATGAGCTTTGAGCCTTTACCTGAAGAATACTTTAATAAAGAAGAGGCTCCTGTACGACTGTATCGTTTAAGAGAAAAATGGTGCGCCCTTGAAAGCGTGCATATTGATTATTTTTTATGCTGTAAATTTAATCATTCATTAGCCAATTTATCTGCCAATGAATTTATAGAAAAAATTCTGCTTGAAAAACTGCAGATAAAATATTTATTAGTTGGCGATGATTTTCGCTTTGGCAATAAGCGCTGTGGTGATTTTGAAATGCTCCAAAAAGCGGGTGAAAAACACGGCTTTGAAGTGTACAACACCGATAGTCTTTGCCTACATGAAAAACGCATCAGCAGTACGCGCATACGCGCAGCGTTACAAAATAACCAGCTCGATAAAGCCGCAAAATTAATGGATCGCCCGTATCAAATATGCGGGCGTATTGCACACGGTGACAAACGCGGCAGAACTATTGGCTTTCCAACCGCGAATATAAAATTACATCGTCATGCTACAGCAGTACACGGCGTTTATGCCGTGCATATGACAAGCACCAATGGATTATCGGTTTATGGTGTAGCAAACGTTGGTAAACGGCCGACTGTAAATGGCCATGATTTACAATTAGAAGTACATTTATTTGATTTCAATGCCGATATTTACGGCCAGCTAGTTTGTATTGAATTCAAACATAAAATACGAGATGAAAAACGTTTTGATTCTTTTGAACTACTGAAAGAACAAATCACTAAAGATAGCGAAAAAGCAAAAAAATATTTTCGCAACCTAATTAACACATAAATTTATATTGAGTTGAAACTAAAGTGACCGATTACAAAGACACACTTAATCTTCCTGACACAGATTTCCCAATGCGCGGCAACCTGGCACAACGCGAACCTAAAATGCTACAGGAGTGGCAGGAGAAAAATCTTTACCAAAAAATTCGTCACGTCAGTAAAAATCGACCCAAATTTATTCTGCATGACGGGCCTCCTTATGCGAATGGCAATATACATATTGGCCATGCTGTTAATAAAGTTTTAAAAGACATCATAATCAAAAGTCGTACACTCGATGGTTTTGACGCACCTTTCATTCCTGGATGGGATTGTCACGGCTTGCCGATTGAACTGAATGTTGAAAAGAAAGTAGGTAAGCCGGGTAAAAAAGTCGATGCTAAAACATTTCGTGATAAGTGCCGTGAATATGCACAAACACAAGTTAATGGCCAACGTGATGACTTTATTCGTTTAGGTGTTTTAGCTGACTGGGAAAACCCCTACCTAACCATGGACTATGATGTAGAAGCCAATATAGTTCGTACACTTGGAAAAATAATAGATAAAGGTCATTTGCATAAAGGCAGCAAGCCCGTTCACTGGTGTTTGGATTGCGGCTCTGCATTGGCAGAAGCCGAAGTTGAACACGAAGATAAAACATCACCAGCCATTGATGTTGTTTTTAAAGCCGTCGATGCAAATGCATTTTTTGATGCGTGTAATGCAGAAAAAAATGATCTTCCTGTAGCAACTGTTATCTGGACGACCACACCCTGGACACTACCTGCCAATATGGCGGTTTCACTTCACCCAGATTTTGAATACGTGTTAGTTAAAGCCGATACACCTATTGGCTCTTTCAATTTACTGCTTGCCGACGCATTGCATGAAGCTGCACTAGAACGCTATGAAGCAGAGAAATTTTCCATCATTGGTCGTTGCACAGGAAGCGCATTAGAACACCAATTATTACAACATCCATTTTATTCACGTCAGGTGCCGATTATTTTAGGCGAACACGTAACAGCGGAGGCAGGTACAGGTGCAGTACATACAGCACCTGGCCATGGCCAGGACGATTACATTATTGGTAACAAATACGGTTTAGAAGTTTACAATCCTGTTGGCAGTAACGGTGTGTTTTTACCCGACACAGAATTATTTGCTGGCTTGCATGTAAACAAAGCTAATGATGAAATTTTAAAAGTGCTAGAAGAAAATAAAGTTTTGTTAAAGTACCGGAAACTAAAGCACAGTTACCCGCATTGCTGGCGCCATAAAACACCTATTATATTTCGCGCCACTCCACAGTGGTTTATCAGCATGACGCAAAACGGTTTAGTTGATAACGCAATGAAGGCTATTGAAGAAACCAAATGGATGCCCGAATGGGGCAAGGCACGCATTGAAGGAATGGTAAGCAATCGCCCCGACTGGTGCATTTCTCGCCAACGCACCTGGGGTGTGCCCATTGCTTTATTTGTACATAAAGAATCGGGGGAACTTCACCCCAACACACAAGAGCTTATCGAAAGCGTTGCTCAGCTGATTGAAAAAGGCGGTATTGATGCCTGGTTCTCATTAGAAGCAGAAACTATTCTTGGTGATGATGCCGCAAACTATGACAAGGTAACGGACACACTCGATGTGTGGTTTGACTCAGGCGTAACACATGCATCTGTTTTAGAACAACGCAAAGAGTTAAGTGTACCTGCGGATTTATATTTAGAAGGTTCAGACCAACATCGTGGCTGGTTCCAGTCTTCATTATTAACATCGGTTGCGATTCGAGATAAAGCGCCCTACAAAGCTGTACTCACGCATGGTTTTACAGTAGATGCTGATGGCAAAAAAATGTCCAAGTCAGTTGGCAATGTTGTTCAACCGCAAAAAATATTTAACTCCTTAGGCGCTGATATTTTACGTTTATGGGTTGCTTCTGCTGATTACAGCGCAGAAATGAGCGTATCAGATGAAATACTTAAACGTACCGCTGATTCATATCGTCGCATTCGTAATACTTCGAGATTTTTATTAGCTAACTTAAATGGCTTCAATCCTCAAACTGATATGCTTGCAGAAAAAGATATGCTCGCACTGGATCGTTGGGCCGTGGCTAAAACATTGCAACTACAAGGCGACATTATCCAGGCCTATAAGGAATACAACTTCCACACTATTTACCAAAAGCTGCACAATTTCTGCGCTGTAGATATGGGAAGTTTCTACCTCGATGTCATAAAAGATCGCCAATACACAACACACAAAGATAGCGTTGCACGTCGCTCAGCACAAACAGCTATTTACCATATCATAGAAGCAATGACCCGTTGGTTGGCGCCGATTTTAAGCTTTACTGCGGATGAAATTTGGCAATCTATTCCTGGTCAACATGGTGATTCTGTATTACTTGAAACATGGTACGACAAGCTATTTGACTTAGATGCCAATGAAACAATGAACTTTGATTTCTGGGCACTAATTCACGAGACGCGTACTTTTGTGAGTAAGCAGCTGGAACAAATTCGTAAAGACGGAAAGATCGGCTCATCTCTTGATGCAGAAGTAAAACTCTATTGTGGTGAAAAAAGCTATAAAGCCCTTTCATCATTAGGCGATGAGCTACGGTTTGTGTTAATTACATCTTATGCCACTGTTCACCCTATCGACGATGCACCAGAGTCTTGCGAATCACACGCCTTAGAAAGTGGCGAAAAAATTAGCATACGCGTAGAAAAATCGGCACACAAAAAATGCAGCCGCTGCTGGCACTTACGTGAGGATGTAGGCACACACAGCAAGCATCCAGAACTATGCGGACGTTGTATTGATAATGTAGATGGCGAAGGTGAGACAAGACACCATGCCTGATAATATGGCCGAAACGACTATTAGTATTAAGCATTGGGGCTGGATTACAATATTAGTAATAATACTTGATCAGGCATCCAAAATTTTGGCTGATCATTATTTACAATATCATCAGCCGGTTGCCGTTATGCCGTTATTTAACTTTACCTTAATGTACAACAAAGGCGCGGCGTTTAGCTTTCTTGCCAATCAAGGAGGCTGGCAACGCTGGTTCTTCCTGTGTTTAACCAGTGTGGTGAGTATTTTTATATACCGCTGGTTAAGTAAGTTGAAGCCACATCAGGTTTTACAGTATATTGCGCTTGCATTAATTTTAGGTGGTGCAATTGGAAACCTGATTGATCGTGCCATTTATGGTTATGTTATCGATTTTCTTGACGTTTATTATGACAATAATCACTGGCCTGCTTTTAATATTGCGGACTCATCAATTACGCTTGGCGCTATTTTACTAATTCTAGACACACTAAAGAACTCACATGAAAACAGTTAATACCGACAGCTCACTTATGCTTTTTTTTAAGATGGAACTTGAGGATGGCACTGAAGTTGAATCTAACTTTGATGACGAACCATTTGAATTTAAAATTGGCGATGGCAGTTTGACCATGGGCATGGAAGACGCGCTAATTGACAAAAAAATTGGTGAAACGGTTTCAGTTACATTGAGCCCTGAGATGGCATTTGGTTTACCCGATAAAGAAAATATTCACGTCATTCCGGTTAGTGATTTTCCAAATGATATGCCTCCTGTAGAAAATCAGGTCATTGCTTTTGATGCGCCGGATAACAATGAAATTATGGGGACTATTATTGCGATTAAAGGCGATGAAGTCGAAGTAGACTTCAGCCACCCTCTTGCCGGACGCAGCATAAACTTTACCGCAAAAATAACAGATATATTCTAAGCCTATGAAAATACAACTTGCTAACCCCCGTGGATTTTGCGCTGGCGTCGATCGTGCCATTGAAATAGTTGAACGCGCTTTAGAAATATTTGGTGCGCCTATCTATGTACGTCATGAAGTGGTACACAACACCTTTGTTGTAAATGATTTAAAACAAAAAGGCGCTGTATTCGTTGAAGAGCTCGACGAGATCCCCGATGATGCAACCGTCATTTTCAGCGCACACGGCGTTTCGCAGGCCATTCAAAAAGAAGCCAAAGATCGTCAGCTAAAAATATTTGATGCAACCTGTCCATTGGTAACAAAAGTACATTTAGAAGTTTCGCGCTATGCAAAAAATAACATTAATGTGATTTTAATTGGGCATGCCGGGCACCCCGAAGTAGATGGCACTATGGGACAATTTGATAACAGCAATGCACAAATGCTCTTAGTAGAAAATGTTAAGGACGTTGCTGCCTTAAACATTAATAGTGATGCCGAATTAGCCTACGTTACTCAAACCACATTATCTGTTGATGACACACAAGACGTCATCAATGCATTACGCCTTAGGTTCCCGCAAATACAGGGGCCGCGTAAAGATGACATTTGTTATGCCACACAAAATCGCCAGGATGCTATCAATATACTTTCAAAATCATCCGATATCATTATTGTTGTTGGCTCGCCCAATAGCTCAAATTCTAACCGACTAAAAGAATTGGCCATTAAGAACAATGTACCTGCCTACTTAATTGATAATGCAATGGAATTAAATAAACACTGGTTTGATGATGCGATGACTGTGGGTGTAAGCGCAGGTGCTTCAGCGCCAGAACTACTGGTTGAAGAAGTGATTGCAAAAATTCAGGAATGGTTTGGAGCCGAGCTATCCAGTGACAGCGGCCCCAAAGAAAGTATTGTGTTTCAGCTACCTAAAGAACTTAGATAGCTGAAACGATTTGTTGGACTTCAGCTTAGTAGTCTTAAACTAGCGCCAGCAAATTTCAACTAGCTTGCCACTTCCAAATGCCGCTGGAGTACCCGATGCACCCACCCCACCTTTACGACCAAAATTATCGTAGGTTAATGCACCACAGTCAGAAGCATCATAACCTGCTGTAACTTTAGTTGGTGTGCAGGTCAGCAAAAAGGTTTTACCTGCATTGGCTGTTTCAAGCTCATATGTATGTGTATTTGTAGAATCAGCAGGTGTTTTTGCCCAGGTTATGCCAACTCTGGCCACCGTATTTAACTTGGCAAATGTATCCGCATACACACGATTAATCTGCTTATACTTTTCCTGATCGCGTGCCATTTCTGGCAAAGTTTGCGCACAATCTATATTACGCTCCGTTTTTGCCGTAAAATTCTCATAGGAAATGATAGCGACTGCGGTTAGTACGCCAACGATTGCCACTACAATCATTAACTCTATTAATGTAAAACCTGACTGCTTTCTCATAATATTTCTCACTGAATTCTTTAATCACCAGACTCAATTTGAATAGACTTCAAAACGGGTCGACTCATGTAACGCTGCTTAGTATCCAGCCTGATATTCACAAGAACACCTTTCTTCAAGGCGTCTTCAGATACCCTTTTTCCTTTGTAATTCACAATCAGCGTCTTTTCATCATATACAAACTCAGTGTCTGCGAGATTGATGATTTTTTTCTTCTTATCAACCATTGAAATGGTTTTACTCATTCCATCGAAACTTCTTAAACCCGTTTCTGAGCAAGCCATTTGACTGAAAGAAACAGAGGCTATAAGCAAAGTAACCATCGTGATAATTTTAGTTAGACCATTCATTACTTACACCTTATCTCAGTTGACGCCATGTCTGACGCTTTCTAAATTCCGCAGGGGCAGACTCTGTAACCACATCAATGCCACCTTTGGTTCC
>CAWUSX010000083.1:0-28901 GCA_963924875.1 uncultured Gammaproteobacteria bacterium | reverse complement strand
CTTCGCCAAATATAGCGCTAGTCTATGGGGCCGATAGCTTTACTGTGGCGCTAACGGCTGAGGCTAATGCCTATGCAAGCGGCCTGGTGGAAATAGGTTCACCACTACCTACAAATCTTACAACCTCCGACATTCAAGATAATATGAACGCTAATAGCGGGACATTAGTGCTTGATCCGGATGCGCAATTAAAATCAATTGGTGTGATAACAACAGAAATAGGCGTCTCTATTGCATCTAGTGCATCCGTTTTAGGTATGGATGTTTCATTTGGTATTAAACCGAAAGTAATTAGCGCAGAGGCAATTTCTCAAGATTATTCGATATCTGTATTTGATACGCAAGATATAATTGATGACACCGCTCAGGATCTGGGCAGCTTTACAACGTTAGATGCCGGTGTTGCTATTGGTGTTACTGACTCAATTCGAGTAGGTATGGTTGCAAAAAACCTGATATCAAAAACACTGACTGTTAATACAAAGGATATAGAGTTCAATACACAGCTACGTGTTGGTGCCGCGTATAACAATAGTTTTATGACAATTGCTGCTGATATGGACTTAACAGAATCAGATCCTATTCAGAATGAAGATGCAAGCAGGATGCTTGCCCTGGGTGTTGAGCTAAATGCCTTTGATTTTGTGCAATTGAGAGCCGGTTATCAAAAAAACATGGCAAGTGGTGCGTCGTCTGATGATTTAATTTCTGCGGGTGTTGGTTTATGGCTTGGTTTCAATTTAGATATAGCCGCTGTTGTTAGTGAAGACTCCGTTGGTGCATTTGTACAAACAGGCTTCCATTTCTAAGTAAATTAATAGCATTAATTTATCGTTTTAAAGTGTAAACAACTCCGACCATTTAAATGAAAATTGCATTTAAATGGTCGGAAAATTTAAAAATAGTTTGTTTATTAGTTTGTTTTTTTAGCGATGGAGAAAATTTTGTAAATTTCCAAAAAATGCAATTATTTAGCAAAAAATTTAAAACCTGAGCTAGTTTCAGGTTTTTTTACGAAAAAAAGTTAGTTTTTTACAAATAAATGCACTTTAACGCATTGATTTATTTGTAAAACAGAAAATACGAATTATAATCTCTAAACCAAACCGTCAATGAGGAATTACATAATGGTACGAGCAAAGAAAAAAACAGCTAAAAAATCAGTTACTACAAAAAAAGTAGTCGCTAAGAAAAAAGTAGCTAAAGCAAAACCAGCAGCAGCTGGAGCGGCAGCTAAAAAGAAAGCAGCAGCCGCTAAGAAAAAAGCAGCAGTAGCCACTAAGAAAAAAGCAGCAGCAGCTAAGAAAAAAGCAGCAGCAGCTAAGCGAAAAATTGTAGCAGCTAAAAAGAAAGAAGCAGCCGCTAAGAAAAAAGCAGCAGCACAACGTGCAGCAGAAGCTAAAAAAGCAATGAAGGCACAAGTTGCAGCCGTTGCAGCTGATCTGAAAGCAGCACGTGAAGATCTAGCAGCAGCAGCAAAGCGTGAAGCAGCACTTATTAAAATGGCAACAAGCAAAGATTCAGCCGTTGCTAAGTTCGTTGAAAAGTGGACTAAGCAGCAACTTGCTAAGCTAGCTAAAGCAGCAAAGCCTAAAAAGCGTCGTAAGAAAGCTAAAAAAGCTTAATTAAAAGTTTTATATAGCTTTAGTTAGATGCCACAATCTAACTAAAAAAGGCCACATCTTAATGATGTGGCCTTTTTATTTGTAAATTGCTATTTGTGTAGTTGTTTTAAATTAATTCATTAAATGGTTGCACTTCAACTAGCTCACCAGCCTCTACATCCCCTGCGTCGCGCTCTAAAACAATAAAACAGTTGGCTTTGGCCATTGAACTTAGCATGTGAGAGCCTTGAGTACCGGTTGTATCTACGATGAGTTGGCCATTTTCATCAGAAGACATGATTCCGCGTTGAAAATCCTTTCGTCCGGGGCGCTTTTTGAGTTTAGAAATACATTTTGCCTTTAGACGGATAGGTTCGCTAATTGATTCACCTTCTAATAAACGCAAACAGGGTTGTACAAATTGATAAAAAGTTGCCATTGCCGAGACCGGGTTACCCGGCAACCCAAAAAAGATGGCATTATTGATATGTCCAAAGGCCAGAGGCTTGCCTGGTTTCATTGCGATTTTCCAAAAACCGACTTCACCAATTTCATCGAGTATTATTTTAATAAAATCAGCTTCGCCGACAGATGCTCCGCCTGAGGTAATTACCAGGTCTGCTATATTGGCCGCTTCTATCAATGTCAGCTCAATTTCTTCTTTAATATCGGGTACTACACCCATATCAATGCATTCAACGCCCATTTTTTGCAGCATGCCGAATAGAATGTAGCGATTACTATCAAAAATATCGCCGGGTGCAAGTGTTTGTCCGACACCTTTGAGTTCGTCGCCGGTAGAAAAGAAGGCAACAACGGGTTTTCTGGCGACTTTAAATTCAACTACGCCAACCGATGCCAGTAATCCAAGTTTTGCAGGCGATAAACGTTCACCTGCTTTAATAATGGTGTCGCCTTTAAAAAAATCATCACCGGGGTTACGCACATTTTGTTTGGGCTTATGCTCACTACCTATTTTAATATTCTCGCCATCAACTTCGGCATGTTCCTGCATCACCACGGTATCGGCACCATCGGGGACAACCGCGCCGGTCATTATGCGTACGGCTTCGCCGGATTTAAGCTGTCCATCAAATGGGCAGCCGGCAAATGATTTACCAATAACCTTTAATGAAATATTCTCCGCAGCAGGAATATCATTCGAATTTATCGCATAACCATCCATCGCAGAATTAATGAAAGGTGGAATATCTAATGGCGAAGTCACATCTTCAGCAAGAATATGTCCGGCGGATTCCCGAATGGTGACATTCTTTTTGCCCTTTATCGGTGTAATGCTTTTTTGAATGCGTTCAAGTGCCTGTTCAAAACTCAGAGAGTTCGGGTCAAATTCATCACTGCATGAAGCCTGTTTTTTAGTCATAATGGTCCTTCTGTATAAAAATTTTAAAGGGACTGCTGCTGAAATTGCACAACAAAATCTGCAATCGACTGGATATCGTTTAAATCCAGTTGAGGAAGTTCAGTGTCTGTTAATAAGTTATTTTTTTCACGATCATGCGCAATGGCAATAATATTCTTGTCGTTTGTGTACATAAACGGTTTTCCCGTTGCTTCTCGGTGCAGTTCAATTTTAGAAAATGGCCACTGTTTAAAACCTTCTACAAGGACCATATCGACGCTATCTGCCGGAATGTGTTTTAACAGGGTTTGTAATTCGGGTTCTTGTTCCACGTCATTATCAATCATAATGACAGTGCGCTTACTTGAACTAATGAGCATGGGTGCGGCACCTGCTTTGCGCAGCTCATAACTGTCTTTTCCGGGTTTATCTACATCAAAGTTATGGTGTGCATGTTTGACAACTGCAATGCGTAATCCACGCTTTTTTAACGCCGGAATTAATTGCACGAGTAATGTCGTTTTACCCGTGCCGCTGAAAGCCGCAAAGCCAAGCAGGGGCTTTGCATAATTAATTGTATTTGTAGAACTCATGGCTGCATATCATCTGGTTGATTAAAATTATTAAAGCAATCTTTTTGCGTGGAGAAATCACAAATAGCGGGGTCGATTAGTTGCATAAAGTCATGCACCTTTCGGTGACCCTGTTGAATAAAATCATGCAGTAATTTTTTATGTTTACATGAAATAAGTGCAAATAAGGGTTGTAAGCGCTCACCATCATGACAAAGGGCAGATGTTTTATGTTGCGATTGCATATTTTCCCATAGTTGCTCTAACATCGCTGCTGGCGGCTTTGGCGAGTCGCAGGGGACACAAAGAAGATAATCTGTCTCACAGGCTTGCATTGCGCTTAAAATGCCGGAGAGAGGACCCTGGAAATCATTTAAGGAATCTTCAATAACACGATTTGCATATTGTTTGTATATCTGTAGGTTGCGATTGGCGCTGATAATAACCTTTTCGGCAGGTGCATGGAGTTGTTCGAGCACGTGTTCAATCATCGGCCGGTTTTGCCATTGCATTAAGCCTTTATCTACACCATGCATGCGTTTTCCACGGCCGCCCGCAAGAATAAGATAGGTAATGTTGTTGGTTATGGCATTTTGCATGGCTGCAATCAGTCGCTATTCAGTGTAATCTTTTTAATGGCTGACATTTTATCACAATCAATAAATGTCTCGTTCTTATAAATATCAGGTTTTTATCAGCACAGATTTAATATGGCAAAAGTAGATCAATTACCCGAAAGCGAACAATTAATCATTGAGCGTTTTCTTGATGCCTTATGGATGGAAAATGGCTTAAGCCAAAATACATTGTCGGCGTATAAAACCGATTTGGCCAACCTGTCTGCCTGGTTAAACCAAAATAATTGTCATTTGCTTTCTGCTGCGCAGCAAAATTTACAGGCTTTTCTTGCGCATCGATATGCGCAGGGAAGTAAAAATCGCAGCGCAGCACGGATGCTTTCATCAATGCGACGTTTTTATGTGTGGCTTTTGCGTGAGCGCAAAATCGATACAGATCCTGTGGCTTTAATTGAAGCACCCAAACCAGAACAGCCATTACCTAAAACCCTTTCTGAACAGCAAGTAGAAGACCTGATTAATGCGCCAGACTTAAATAATTCACTGGGTTTAAGGGATAAAGCCATGCTGGAGATACTCTATGCAACGGGATTACGAGTGAGTGAGCTGGTCGGCCTGGAATTTTCGCAGGTTTCTATTGATCCCGGTGTAGTAAGGGTGATTGGTAAAGGCGGCAAAGAGCGTCTGGTGCCTCTGGGCGAGGAGGCAATTGAGTGTTTGCAGGCCTACCTTAATAGTGCGCGCGGTGATTTAATGGCGCAGCGTTTACCCTGTAATGCAATTTTTGTAACCAGAAGAGGTAAAGGCATGACGCGTCAGGCATTCTGGTATTTGCTCAAGCGTTACGCGAAATTGGCGGACATTAATACCGATATACTCTCTCCGCACACATTACGCCATGCCTTTGCCACGCATTTACTCAATCATGGTGCCGATTTACGTGTGGTGCAAATGCTCCTTGGACACAGCGATATATCGACGACACAAATCTATACGCATGTTGCTAATCAGCGCCTACAGGAGCTATACCAGCAACATCATCCCCGTGCATGAGCTAATTATCTCCATTTAAATAAAACTGACGCATTTAATGTTGGAATTATTTATAATTCGTTGGGTCTATTTGGGCAGAATATCTTTTTGAGAATCTTTTTATGAAATCTTTAATTACATCCGCACTCATGTTGTTAGCCGTCTCAATCACATCCATTTCGGCTGTATCTGCCAATGAGGCGGAGATAAAACAGTTAAAATCGGCTTTGGCTGTTGTTATGCCGGGTGCCGTAGACGTAAGTATTAAAGCTACACCAATCAATGGCTTATATGAGGTGTTGTCGGGTAGCCAAATCATGTATATGACCAAAGATGCGCAATTTGCATTTGATGGTGATTTGTATGATATGAAATCGAGAAGCAATCTGACGGAAAGTGCGCGTAGTGGTATGAGGCTGGATGCGGTTAATGAATTAGGTGAAGACAATATGCTGGTTTACATGCCAGAAGGCGATGTAAAACATACGATTACCGTGTTTACCGATATATATTGCCCTTACTGTGTGCGTTTACATAATGAAATGGACGAATATATGAAGAGTGGCGTTAAAGTGCGTTACATTTTTGCGGCCTTTAAAGGCCCCAGAAGTGTAGATGCCTCTGTCTCTGTATGGTGTGCAAAAGATCGCCAAAAAGCACTCACAATGGCGAAGAATGGCGAAACTCTGGAAAAAGGAACTTGCGATAACCCAATCAGTAAGCATCAAGCGTTAGTGGCGTCACTGGGAATTCGTGGTACGCCGGCCATTATGCTGGAATCAGGTCAGTTAATGCCAGGTTATGTGCCTGCGGCAAAGTTAATTCAACAGATGAATCATACGCTTTAATTTTTTTCTCCCCACACAGGTGGGGATTTTTTTGTGTGTATTTTTCCAGGTGAATCTTTTGCCCACCTGCCGTATCAATATAAAATTTCTAATGCATTGCGTTAAACATTTTACGCCGATATTGCCCAACTAAGGGATTATCATCACCTATGAGTGTAAATGCAGATAACATAGTCTTATGGGCGGCATCATCCTGAAATTTTCTATCTCGCTGTAAGATGTAAAGCAGATGTTCTAGTCCCGCTTCGAAATCTTCCTGACTTATTAATTGAGTTGCTAATTGATAACGTGGCAAGCTTTCATCAGGGCTGGCTTCAATGGTTTTTAATAACTCATCAATGCTCGGGGCATTTTCAGTTGTCAGTGTAAATTCGATTTTATTCAGCAGGCTGATGACGTCATCTTTTTCTCGGTCGACTAGCCTCAAACGGCTTAAGCGAGATTTAGCCTCGGTATAATTTTTTTGTCGAGCCTCTAAATGAGCCAGATCAATTTGTATCGTGGCATTTTCAGGGTCTAATTTTTCGGCTTCCTGTAGTTTGCTCATACCTGCAGTTAGGTCTCCTGCCTGAATGTCTTTAATAGCATGGTTACGCATAGTTTCGGCTGCAGTGACAATGTGTTTTGCAATGATGTCACGAATCGTCTGTTCGGGTATTAGCCCGCTGAACTGGTCAACCATTTCGCCATTTTTAAAAATCAGTACCGTGGGTATGCTGCGAATTTTAAATTTCTGGCTTAGTGCCTGTTGTACTTCGCTATTTACTTTGGCGAGAACAAACTGGCCGGGCATATCAGCTACCAGTTTTTCCAGTAATGGAATGAGCTGTTTGCAGGGTTCGCACCACTCGGCCCAAAAATCAACTAATACAGGTGCTTTATACGAGTTTTCAATGACACCTTGTTGAAAATTTTCTTCTGTAGCATCGAATATATAATTGGCGTTGCTCATACGGTTTCACTCGAAAATTTTTTAGTGGTTAATATTGACGGGCTGCAGGCGGCTGCATTCTGTAAATAATAAATAGGCCTGTACGTCTAAATTGGGCCATAGTTGTTTTACGCCATCGGCGTAGAGTTGCATTTGTTTTACATAGGCCTTTGATAGTTCTTCTATATTGTCATCTGCAGCGTAATGATGCGTCTTATAATCTATGATAATGGCCCTGTCTTCACTGATGATCAAGCGATCTATTACACCGTATACCTGTTGGCTATTCTGCGCGAATTGAATCGGGCATTCATTATACGTTTTTAAATAATTCTGTGGAGAGAACACCGTCTGTAAATCGAGATGATGAATATTCTTCAGAGCCAAAGAAAACCAGTTATTAAGTATTTCATCATCTTCAAGGCGTAATTCAAAACGGATGTGTTTTAGAATATCGGCTTCTGAAGCGGCCGAGTCACGGGTTAATAAATCAAGCATGCGGTGTATCGCAATGCCTCTTTGTTGTGCGTCTTCATCTATTTTCGCTGCAAATGAATGATCCGCTCGGCTATCGGCCTGACTCGGTGCAATGCTTGAATCGGGCATTTTCATGGCGGGGATTTTATGCATTAATGGGCTATCTATTTTTATGCTGTCGTCGGTTTTATGTTGTGTAGGTGCAGGCGCTTTTTTACAACTAATTTGTTCGCCATGGGTAAATATCAAATGCTGATCTTCGGTGTTTCCGGTTAATGTCTGTAAGGCTTTAAATACAGGTTCATACCAGTTAACAAACTGCCCTCGGCTGGGCCGGCATCCGCTTAAAAATAAATATTGGCGCGCGCGGGTTAATGCTACGTACAGTAAGTTGGCATCTTCTTTTTGTTGCGCTTCTTTTTGTAGTTGGCAGAGTTTGGCCGACACGCTGTCCAGTTGTTTACTCGAGGGAATGAGTTGAAAGTTTTTTGGTTTTTTTTCTTCAACCGGCCAGTCAATCAGTGTGCTGAGTGAGGATCGGTCTTTTGCAACATTAATGGTGTCGGCTAAATACACTACCGGCGCTTCTAGTCCTTTACTTGCATGGATGGTCATTATTTTTACCCGAGGCTCTCGGGTTTCCATTGGCGCTTCGTCCGGCGCATCACTTTGTGTCTTTTTCAGGCTGCGTAAATGATATAAAAAATGCATCAGGCTGGGGTAACGACCACTGTCCAAATCCAGAGCCATTTCTAGAAACAGGGTTAGGTTGGCGCTAACGCGTGGTTGCAACGAGGCAGGCGTTGCCCGTTGATAGCGTTCTAAAACATCCGCATCGGCAAATATTTTATCGAGTAAATCATGCACCGGTATTTTATCGGTAAGGCTTCGCCAGTGGCTTAAATATTGCCAGGCGCGACTAATCGGGTGTTGCGAATGCAGATTGTCCGCGAGTTCAGCGAGTCGATCATACCAATGTGATTGTGAACCCTGTTTGGCAATTAATTGCAGATCATCATCCGTGGCAGAAAATAGTGGTGACTTTAAAACTTGCGCCAAAGCCAGATTATTAAACGGTGTTAGCAAGGTGTTGAGGAGTGCTTCCATGTCCTGAATTTCCAGGCAAGATAAAAACGTACCGCGATTGGTACCTAAATAAGCAATGCCCGCATCACGTAGCGCGCGTTCATAATCCGCAACATGTGCGCGCTTACGTACCAAAATATAAATGTCATTGTAGTTAACGGCGCGTGCTTCATTGTTTTCTATAACCGCCGTGTTATCCGCCATTAATTGTTGAATATGCTGGGCTATTTGTTGCGCTTCTTTTTGATGAATGTTGGCTTTTTCCAGGCGTGCCTGCTGTAACGGGTAACGGCAATAAACGTCTTTTGTTTCTGTTACTTCATCTAGTTCATCCGCATTCCATAAAGGCAGGGTTTCTACTTTACCGTGCAGTGATTGATGATGTGTTTCGTGTTCACTAAATGTTGGTAGTTTATGTAAAAACTCATCCTGTGAAAAAACCGCATTAACGGTTTTAATAATCGCCGGTGAAGAGCGCCAGGATTTATTTAATGGGAATGCTTTGGCATTTAAATGTTTTTCTAGCCATTCAGAGGCCTGATGCTGTAGCTCGGGTTTGGCACGGCGAAAGCTATAAATAGACTGTTTTTCATCACCGACTAAAAATACACTTCGTGCGCGCTCGGAGTCTGCGGCTGCCATTTCTTCTAACAGTGGCAAAATTAATTGCCACTGCGTTGGATTGGTGTCCTGAAATTCATCAATCAGCAAATGCTGTATTTTTTGATCCAGCTTATATTGAATCCATTGTGCATTCTCTGAATCCTGTAAAAGCTTATAGCTTCGCCATTCTAAATCGGTGAAATCGAGCAGGCGTTGTTGTTGCTTTAGCAGCTGGTAGTGTTCTACAAATTTTTCACCGCAATAATACCAATGGCTATTTAATATCCATGTGTGCTGTTTATTGAGTTGATCAAGAGTGTCTAATATCTTTTCACAAACGCGTTGATGGATGTCTATAAATTCATCGGCATTGTCGTCATTGAGTTTTTTGCGTAAGGCCTTACTGTCTTTTCGGCCTTGTGATAAGGGTTCATCTTTTTGTGTTAAAAAGCAGCCACGTATTATTTCAAAACTTTGTTTATCGACGGGTTTTTCTACCAGCCAGTTGGCTAAACGATCTGCACACTCTAAATTTTTCTTACCTTCGGCTTCAGCAAGTAATTTTGCAAAGCGCTGTAACGTGTCGACAAGGTGTTGATTAAAAAAAACACTTAATGGGTCAGCATCTGCCTGGTAGTCTAAGGTCTCTGCCAGTTGTTGTCGGGCAAACTTAACGGGATTTTCCTCTCCATCGGTATAGGCCCACCAGTCACTGCGCTGCTGCAGAAAGCTGGTTAATACTTTATCAAGGTTAAATAAACCACCGGCGAGTTGCATCAGCTCTTGTAGTTGTTGTGCCAGTTCTCCCTGCATATCCAGTGTCGCATCATTGAATAAGGCATCTCTGGCCTGCTGGATTAATAACTCAGAGCTTTCCAGTAAATCAAAGTTGGGTGGGATATTGGCCTCTAACGGAAAGCGTGACAATAAATCCTGACAGAAAGAATGAAAGGTGAGGGTGCGTACAGGGTAGTCAGAGTATTGGTGGGCCTCGTATAAACGGCGTGCCTTGTCTATGTGGCTGGCATCCAGATCAAGGCCTTTTAGTAGCTCGAGTAATGCGGCTTCATCAACCGTTGCCAGTTGGTAAAGTCGCTCGGCCAGTCGTTGTTGCATTTCTGCCGCGGCTTTACGGGTAAAGGTAAGTGCCAAAATAGTGCCCGGTTCGGCATCGTTCAGTAATAACCTTAATATGCGAGTTACCAGCATATAGGTTTTACCGCTTCCAGCGGAGGCGGTTACAGTGGCATTGATATGGGGGTTGGCGGCTTCTAAACTCATCTGCATAGGATAAGCATTTATCCTCCAGGATAAAGCGATTTCTACGTTTTATTAATCAACTCATTTGGTTTTGATGTCATTTGCAGGTTTTCGGTGATTCAATTTTAGGGAAAGGCAATGTATAGTTGCCCGCAATAGTTTATAACCCCGTAGTTTCTATATCCCTGTAGTTTCTATTATCTAAGAGAATATCGAATGAGTTCATACGACGCTTCGTCCATTGAAGTATTAACCGGGCTAGAGCCAGTACAAAAACGCCCGGGCATGTATACCGACACCACTCGCCCCAATCATCTGGCGCAGGAAGTTATAGATAACAGTGTCGATGAAGCCGTGGCTGGACATGCCAGTCGTATTCAGGTGGTGTTGTATCGCGATGGTTCATTAGGTGTTACCGATGATGGCCGAGGTATGCCGGTGGATATTCATCCCGAAGAGGGTGTGTCTGGCATTGAGGTTATTCTTACCAAGCTGCATGCGGGGGGTAAATTCTCCAATGAAAATTACCAGTTCTCAGGTGGCTTACACGGTGTGGGTGTGTCTGTTGTTAACGCACTGTCTTATCGATTAGAGGCAGAAATCAGGCGCGACGGTTTGGTGCATACCATTGCCTTTGCGCACGGCGATAAAATTGAAGATCTTAAACAAACCGGTACGGTGGGTAAGAAAAATACCGGTACGCAAATTCGCTTTTGGCCGGAAGCCAAATATTTTGATTCGATTAATTTCTCGGTTCTAAAACTCAAGCATGTGTTACGCGCCAAAGCCGTATTGTGCCCTGGCCTGCACGTTACTTTTCTGGAAGAAAAAACCGCTGAAACAGAAGAGTGGTACTACGAAGATGGCCTGCAAGATTATTTGCTAGAAAGCCTTAAAGGTTACGAACTGTTACCGACTGAACCTTTTATTGGTTCAATGTCCTCGTCACGTGAAGCCGTAGATTGGGCCTTGTTGTGGTTGCCAGAAGGTGGCGACCCGGTGGGTGAGTCTTATGTGAACCTTATACCCACCGCACAGGGTGGTACGCATGTTAATGGCTTACGCACGGGTTTAACCGAAGCGGTACGTGAGTTTTGTGAATTCCGTAATTTATTACCGCGTGGCGTAAAGCTCAGCCCGGAAGATGTGTGGGAAAAAGTCAGTTATATCCTTTCCGTAAAAATGGAAGATCCTGCCTTCTCCGGGCAAACCAAAGAAAAGCTTTCATCGCGCGAATGCGCTGCCTTTGTCTCAGGTGTGGTGAAAGATGCCTTTAGCCTATGGCTACATCAGCATACCGATTTAGGTGAACTGATTGCCATGTTAGCAATAGATAACGCACAAATGCGTTTGAAAGCCGGTAAAAAAGTGGCACGTAAAAAAGTCACTTCTGGCCCAGCCCTACCTGGGAAATTGGCGGATTGCAGCTCGACGGATTTAGCACGGACTGAAATATTTTTAGTAGAAGGTGACTCGGCGGGCGGCTCGGCCAAGCAGGCTCGTGATCGCAGTTTTCAGGCAATTATGCCGCTACGTGGAAAAATTCTTAACACCTGGGAGGTTGATGCAGACCAGGTATTGGCGTCACAGGAAGTACATGATATTTCCGTCGCCATGGGTGTAGACCCAGGGTCTGATGATTTAAGCGGCCTGCGCTACGGCAAGCTATGTATTCTGGCGGATGCGGACTCTGATGGTTATCACATTGCTACGCTATTGTGCGCATTGTTTCTACGTCACTTCAGAACATTGGTTGAAGCGGGCCATGTGTATGTGGCAATGCCTCCCTTGTTTCGTATTGATGTTGGTAAAGAGGTTTATTACGCACTAGACGAAGCAGAAAAACAGGGTGTGCTGGATAGAATTACCGCCGAAAAGAAAAAAGGTAAAGTACAAATTACCCGCTTTAAAGGCCTCGGTGAAATGAACCCACTGCAATTACGCGAAACATCCATTGCGCCAGATACGCGTCGTTTGGTTCAGCTCATCGTTGAGCCGGGTGATCAAAGTAATCAGATGATGGATATGTTGTTATCGAAAAAACGTGCGCCGGATAGAAAGGCCTGGTTAGAAGATAAAGGTGATCTGGCTGAGGTGTAAGAATTTTCTTTTTAAGAATTTAAGAATAAGTAGAACAAAGTTGTTGTGCATCTAATCGTGATTTGTTCATTAAGATTAAAAGCATATATTTGGTATATGCTTTTCTTAAGGTATCCTTATTCTAGAGCATAGCGTTTTATTTAATCAAAAAAATTAGTTAGCCAGTGAATCAAGCCAGTTAATCAAGCCAGTTAATAATTAATTTCACTTCACGTTTAATGAGTCTGCTATCCTGATTGATATAGGCCATAGTGACGATACCCTGAGTTCACACCATTAGGTGCATGGTTAATTCGGCTGCATTTTCTCTACACCCAGAAGCCCGAAACTGTTTTTTTATCCACTGTTCAAAAACCACGAATGGCTGTTTTGTTATAGCTTGCAACTCATGTTGTACCTTGCCTAATTCAGAATTGAGGATGCCCATTGGGCATCCATAGTGAATAACTTCGTTCTTAACATGAGAGACAATTTGTGCATAAAGTTTTAAACGATCCAAAGGGAGCTTAATCTCAGAGTCCCAGTTTTGTAGCATTTGTTTCATTCCAACCACACGATACTCAATGACCGCAACCAGCGCCTCATTTTTGGTTTTAAAATAATAATTCAAATTGCCGCGCGGAATACTTGATGCCGCGGCAATGTCGCTAAAACATGAACAAATATATTTTTGAACTCTGTAGGTAAAAACTAATAAATCATTTAAATATTGATAATTATCAATATCACTTCATGTATGGCTGATACTCTACTGCAATATTAATGCTTAGCAATAAAGCTTCGTGTTCTTCGCTATAAGTAAAAATACGTCTTATATCAATTTATTTTGTTGGATTAAATGAAGACTTATTAGCTATAAGGTATGTGTAGGTTTGATATTTCCTATGTAATTTCATCATCAAACCTTTTGGAGGATTTTTAAGATGATTGTGAACGACATTATGAAAACATCGGTTAAAACAGCTGGTGCAGATACATTGATTAAAGACATCGCATCAATAATGTGTCTTAATAAAATATCGGGTGTACCGGTAGTAGATGCTAACAACAAGCTTATTGGTGTACTTTCAGAAAAAGATATTCTAGTAGCCATGTTTCCCGATGTGCGACAAATAATGCAGGAAGGTGCAAAGCCCGATTTTGAATCTATCGAATTCGATTATAAAGCTTTGTTAGATAGAAAAGTGAGTGATTTAATGACGCAAGCTGTAGCCTCAGTTAGACCTGATATGCCATTACTTAAAGCAGCCTCTATGATGTGTGTAAAACAAATCCGTCGTATTCCTGTGACAGATGAAAGCAATAATCTGGTGGGAATTATCAGTATTGGTGATGTGCATAAAGCGATTTTTCAGGAAAACCTGTTATAAGAAACACATCCCATGCAGTCTGATATTATAGATGTCAGGCTGCCTGACTTTTTAGTTCAAGCGCAAGATTTTCTCCTGTTTTTAACATATCCTGCTTAAAAGTTAATATCGTTATTAAATCCAGGAATGCCCATAACCACCCGCTACAGTAATACACCTGAATTAAATATAGACAACGCGAATTATTCGCTACCTTCGTGGTGTTGTTTATAACGCTGATTTTAAAATCCCTGAAATACTCGGTTAATGAAAGCCTATATGTTTCGCGGCACACGGAGCATGAGTAATTGTCTGCGAACTGCCTGTTTTTTGATCAGTCTTTTAATTAGAGACGGTAATATTTACCATCTGCTCAGCGACTCCTCAGATGAACAAATATCTCTCCTATAGATTCTGCCTGAGGTTATTCTTATATATTTGATATTAAGCTGATGTTTTGCGCCTGTTTTATTGTGTTCGCGGCGTTATTTCAGCATAATCTTTGCAACCTGTATTTAGAGAATAATTCCTAGTCATGTCAGAACAAGACAACCTCAATTTCGAAGGCATTGAAAAACAAGCCTTATCCGATTTTACTGAAAAGGCGTATCTGGATTATTCCATGTACGTTATTCTTGATCGCGCTTTGCCGTTTATTGGTGATGGCTTAAAGCCGGTGCAGCGACGTATTGTGTATGCGATGTCGGAGTTGGGCTTGATCTCTACAGCCAAATTTAAGAAATCTGCACGTACCGTTGGTGATGTGCTGGGTAAGTTTCATCCACATGGCGACAGTGCCTGCTATGAGGCCATGGTGCTGATGGCACAGGATTTCTCATATCGTCATCCATTAGTGGACGGCCAGGGTAACTGGGGCTCGCCGGATGATCCTAAGTCATTCGCGGCAATGCGTTATACAGAATCCAAGTTATCGCCTTATGCGGAAGTTCTACTGCAGGAGCTGGGTCAGGGGACGGTAGCGTGGCAGCCAAATTTTGATGGCACGCTAGAGGAGCCGAAGTCATTACCGGCACGTTTACCTAATGTGCTGTTGAATGGTTCTACGGGTATTGCCGTCGGTATGGCGACAGATATACCGCCGCATAATTTACGTGAAGTAGCCACTGCCTGCATTCGTCTGCTGGATGAGCCGAAGGCAACGGTTGCCGAATTATGTGAGCATGTGCAGGGGCCCGATTACCCAACCGATGCTGAAATTATTACGCCGCGTGAAGATTTGCTGGCGATGTATGAAAAAGGCCATGGCAGTATTCGTGCCCGTGCCAAATATGAAAAAGAAGATGGTGATATTGTTATTACCTGTCTGCCACATCAGGTGTCTGGTAATAAAATTTTAGAACAGATTGCGCACCAGATGACGACAAAGAAATTGCCCATGCTGGAAGATATTCGTGATGAATCTGATCACGAAAATCCAACGCGTTTAGTGTTGGTGCCGCGTTCCAATCGGGTTGATGTCGAACAGTTGATGACGCATTTGTTTGCCACCACCGATTTAGAACGTACCTATCGTGTCAATATGAACATGATTGGTATAGATGGCAGGCCGAGCGTTAAAAACCTGCGCATGATTTTAAAAGAGTGGCTGACTTATCGTATCCAGACGGTTACAAATAAACTTAATTGGCGTTTAGAAAAAATCAACAAGCGTTTGCATTTATTAGATGGTTTGCTGATTGCATTTTTAAATATTGATGAAGTAATACAGATTATTCGTGAAAATGATAAGCCAAAGCCCGTGCTTATGAAGCGGTTTAACTTGACGGATATTCAATCTGATTATGTTCTGGATACTAAATTACGTCAGTTGGCCCGACTCGAAGAATTTAAAATTCGTGAAGAGCAGCAAGAACTAGCAGAAGAAAAAGATAAGATAGAGAAGTTATTAAGTTCAGAGCGTCGCTTAAAAACACTAATCAAAAAAGAAATTTTAGATGATGCGGAGACTTACGGGAATAAGCGTCGCTCACCGATTGTGTCGCGTGATGCCGCACAGGCGATGGATGAATCTGCATTAATCTCCAGTGACCCGATTACCGTTGTGTTGTCTGATATGGGCTGGGTGCGTGCTGCGAAAGGCCATGATATTGATACGGCCAAGCTTAGCTTTAAGGCTGGTGATGCACATCGCTCATCGGCCATGGGTAAATCAAATCAACAGGCGGTGTTCCTGGATAGTACAGGGCGTGCATATACCTTAGGTGCACACACCTTGCCTTCGGCTCGAGGGCAGGGTGAACCATTAACGGGGCGTTTTAACCTCCCTGCGGGCGCGGTATTTGTGTCAGCGATAATGGGTGATCCAAAAGACCGCTATTTGTTTGCCACCAGTTTTGGTTATGGCTTTGTGTGTGAGCTTGGTGAGTTGCATTCAAGAGCCAAAGCGGGCAAAGCCTTCTTAAAAGTGCCACCTGGTGCAAAAGTTTTACCGCCCGTAAAGGTGCGCAGTATTGAAGATGACTTTATTGTCGCCATCAGCTCTGAAGGTCATATGATCGTTACCGAATTATCAGAGTTACCTCAAATGTCGAAGGGCAAGGGTAATAAGATTATTAATGTACCATCTGCCAAATTGAAGGATGGCGAAGAATGGGTGTGTGCAATCGACCTGATACAGGATGGTGAAAAGCTCGTTGTTAATGCGGGTAAA
Source organism: uncultured Gammaproteobacteria bacterium (assembly GCA_963924875.1). Taxonomy (GTDB): domain Bacteria; phylum Pseudomonadota; class Gammaproteobacteria; order SZUA-229; family SZUA-229; genus SZUA-229. The sequence goes on along the minus strand of CAWUSX010000083.1, from coordinate 12,427 downwards.
AAGCATAAGACGATGAGCCGTGGTGAAGTAGATGAACATTATGCAGAGCGTGGCAAGCGCGGTTTGAAGCTACCACGTGGTTACCAGAAAGTTGATTCAATAGAAGTGCAAATCAAACAGAAATAATTCTATTTGTGTGTCTTACTGATTGTCTGCAGAAAATAGTGCAGGCGATTGGTTAAGCTGCGCGCAGAACATATGCAAAAGGTAAGTTATGTTAATTGTCGTCTCCCCCGCAAAAACACTCGATTACGATACGCCGCCCAAAACAAAAACATTTACTATTCCGGATTATCTGGATGATTCGGCTGAGTTAATTCATCGTATGCGTGAGTGTTCGTCACTGGATATTTCAGAGTTAATGAAAGTCAGTACAAAAATAGCTGATCTGAATTTTGATCGTTTTGAAGCCTGGGATAGAAAATTTACTGAAAAAAATTCCAAGCAAGCGGTACTGGCATTTAAAGGCGACGTTTATACGGGGCTTGATGCGGAAAGTTTCAGTGCCAAAGACTTTAAGTTCGCACAAAGTCATTTTCGTATGTTGTCAGGTTTGTATGGTTTGTTACGACCATTAGACTTAATGCAGCCTTATCGATTAGAAATGGGTACACGGTTGAGTAATGAGCGGGGTAAAAATCTGTATGAGTTTTGGGGTAGTAAGGTAACTGAAGGTTTGAACACCCAGCTTAAAAAAATAAAATCCCGGCATTTGATTAATCTGGCATCGAATGAATATTTTAAAGTTGTTAAGCCGAAAGAATTAAAGGGTGAAATTATTACGCCTGCATTTAAAGAATTTAAAAATGGCGATTATAAAATGATCGGTTTCTATGCGAAAAAGGCGCGTGGCTTGATGAGTCGTTATATTATTCAAAATCAGTTGTCAGATATTGAAGATATAAAGTCTTTTGATATGGAAGGTTATAAGTTTAATAAACAGCTATCTAAAGGTAATGACTGGGTATTTACGCGGAAGCAACTTATTGGCAAAAAGGCTTAATAATTTATAAGGGGTGATTTCAAATATGGAATACACAGACACACCTGAAAAAATATTACACTTTTGGTATTCCGAACCAATGAATCAACATTGGTTTAAATCTACAGCAGAAATCGATACGCATATTCGTGGTGAATTTGAGCCACTTTGGCGCAAGGCGGGAGAGGGAAAATTAAATAATTGGATGCAAACCGCAGAAGGCTGTTTGGCATTAATTATTCTGCTTGATCAGTTTCCATTAAATATGTTTCGTGGTGAGGCGAAAAGCTTTTCCACTGAAGCGCAATCAATCGAGTGCGTTTTGTATGGCATTGCGCAGGGCTTCGATAAACAAATTCCTGCATCACAGCTAAGTTTCTTCTACATGCCATTAATGCACAGTGAACTGATGAAGCATCAGGATTTATCTGTACAAATGTTTGAGAAAGCTGGCTTAACTAATAACCTTCGCTTTGCAAAACACCACCGAGATATTGTTCAGAAGTTTTCTCGCTTCCCTCACCGTAACGCAATATTAGATAGAAAATCTACTCAAGCAGAGCTAGAATATTTGCAATCTGATCAGACATTTAAAGGCTGATTGCCTTTATTTGGCCTATTTTTGATGAATTTAATAAAAATTGATGTTTTTTTAAAAAGTAAGTTAATGTTTAGTCGTTGTTCTAGTTAAATGTTCTAGTTAAATGTTTTATTTATAGGGGCTTAAATGAGTGATTTGACAAAAGGCTTTGGCGACATTTGTATCTCATGTACAGTTTTACCGGTACTTGGTATCACTGTTGTTACAGCCGTTATTTACTATTTAATCAGTCTTTTTATTTAAATTAAATATTATTTCCTGTTAATGTTATTTTCCTTTTTTTCTTAAGGTACTTCTCTTCGCGCCAAAAACCTGTTTATGCTATTGAAACTATGATCCTTTGGCCTTATCTAATGGGCAATATATCATTGATCAGGTAATTCCATGGTTACACGAATAGGCTTATTCCTCGCCACTAATATTGCGATATTAGCTGTCCTAAGTATTTCCATGCGCGTGCTGGGTATCGATCAAATGCTTGCGGCTGAAGGCATAGGTATGAATTTAACCGGCCTGTTATTTATGGCTGCGATTATCGGTTTTGTGGGTTCGTTTATATCTCTGGCAATGTCCAAGTTTATGGCGAAACGTTCAATGGGCGTGAAAGTTATTGAACAGCCATCTAACAGTAGAGAGCGATGGTTATTAGAGACGATCGGTCGGCAGGCGAGGCAGGCGGGTATCGGTATGCCAGAAGTGGGTATATTTGATTCGCCTCAAGCCAATGCCTTCGCAACGGGGATGAAGCGTAATAATGCTCTGGTAGGGTGAGTACAGGTTTATTGCAACAAATGACTCAGGATGAAGTAGAGGCGGTACTAGGTCATGAAATAAGCCACGTGGCGAATGGCGATATGATTACCATGGGTTTAATACAGGGCGTATTAAATACCTTTGTTATTTTTATCTCGCGGGTGATTGGTACCTTCGTAGACCGAGTTATATTTAAAAATGAACGTGGTTTTGGTATTGGTTATTTCGTGGTAAGTATTATTGCGGAGCTGATACTGGGTGTGTTTGCAGCAATGATAGCGGCCTGGTTTTCACGTAGGCGTGAATTTAGGGCAGATGAAGGCGGCGCGACTTTGGCGGGTAAAGAAAAAATGATAGCTGCCTTGCAGCGGTTGCAACAAAGCCAGCAGGAGACGACGGCGATGCCAGACGAACTGGCAGCGTTTGGTATTAGCGGCGGTTTAAAGCATGGTATTGCCGCGGCATTAATGACTCATCCTCCATTAGAGAAACGAATATTAGCGTTGAAAGCCTTAGTCTAGAATATTTGCTGAGTAAGTTTCCAACATAAAAAAGCCCCATTAACCGGGGCTTTTTTATGACTGGAATGAAGCGGGGACATTATCCTGCCATAGAGGTGAAATCATAATCCAGTGTTGGTGATGGCTCTTGTAAGAAATTGCCCTGAATAAAGTTAATCCCCATTCCCCATAATACTGAGAGGCTGGTTGCATCCTGTACGCACTGAGCGATGGTAAGTTTATTCAACTCCATTGCTTTTTGTGTAATGGCCTTGACGGCTTCCTGATTTTCAGTGCTGGTAGAAAGTTCTTCCATAAATGAGCGTTCAAGCTTGAGATAATCAGCCGGTATATGTTTCAATAGTTCAAATGGATTGCTGCCTTTTCCAAAATCATCCAGTGCGAAACCACAGTTTAATTCTTGCAATGATCTGGCAAGTTCTGCGGTGTATTTTAGGCTGGTTACCGCGACGCTTTCTTTTACTTCAAAAATTAAGCTATTTTTGGGTACGTTATATTTTTTCAGTTGTTCTTTTAGCCAGCTCATCAGGCTGGTGTCTTTTAATGAGTTAGCGGCAAGTTTTACAAAAAACAATGTACGTTTTCCATCTTTCCAGCATTTGGTTAGTGTAGTGATGGTGTTGAGTAACACCCAGCGATCAATGGCGATTGCCATGCCAGTTCTCTCTGCAGCGGGAAGGAAATCATCAGGCATTATAAGCTTGTCATTTGTATCCAGCATGCGGACAAGTACTTCATAGCGTTCATCTGTATCACCATGCAAGCTGATAACCGGTTGGTAATGTAATACAAATCGACTGTTTGTTAATGCCTCTTTAAGATTGCTAACAACTTTAGCGTCGATTTCTTTTTGGGTTAATTCACCTTCTTTAGGTTGATATATAATGCTTGTATTAGGACCTTTTTGTTTCGCTTCTTCACCAGCACGTTCTGCTCTTAGTAAAACTTCGCCTGTGTCTGGTGCATTTTTATCAATTAGGCTTACGCCGATAGTACAGGTTGTATTAAGAGATAGGTCATTAATATTGGCTATGTGATTCTGTACCGCATCACTGATGATTTTTGCGTATGCATCTATAGATTCTGCTGTTTGATCGAATGCAATTATTGAAAAAGTATTACCTTCGAAGTGAGCTAACACATCATCGTTATTTACAATATCTTCAAACTTTCGTGAAATTTCATTTAAAAATTGATCTGCACCAACAACACCTGCACTTTGTTTGATGTCATTGAAATTATCTAAATGAATAAGCAAAGCAGCAGCGTTTACTTTTCCTTCTATAGCCTTTTTGACGGCTTCTTCCATAGAGTCGATAAAATACTGACGATTGTATAATCCCGTAATGGAGTCGGTTTGACTTAATAACGCTAGTTGTTCTTCAAGATGTTTATTATCAGCTTGAGTTCGTATAATAATTTGTATACAGGGTTCACCATCAATACTTGCGGTTGAAAATTCCATTTCACCTTTAAATTCAGTGCTCTCAGCGTTGCGTAAATTTAATTCTAATTTTTCGGTTTGTTCGCTTGCACCAGCATTTCGCTCACGTAGAAAGGTTTTAAAGGTATCGCGGTCATCGATACCAACCATGTCGAGTATGGGCGTCCCTTCCAGATCGTCTGATGCACCAAAGCCAAATAGTTCAATATAAGACTGGTTTGAGTAAACGTGCATACCTTCATGTATGTATGCAATTGCATCTCGTGAAGAATCAAGCAGTGTTGCACAACGTTTTTCAGATTCCTGTATGGCGGACTCTAGCTGAAATTGTTTGGCGACGCTTTTAAATGCTTCTGCCTCGCGGTTAATTACCATTTCAAGATGGGAAGGGTTTTCGTAAGAGCTTAAATCTCTGGCGCCTTGTCGCATTACTTCGACAATATCAGCTTCATGACCAGGTCTGTTAATGGCAAGCACTGGCACTAAGTGTTTAGCATTTTCTTTTATGCACTTGACGGTGTCGGCAAGGCTGATTAACTCCATACCATTTGAATAAAGCAATATATCAGGCGTTGTTTTTTTGAGTGCTGCTATTATGTCTTCGTCGTCTTCAACTCGGGTAGTATGAGCTGAAAAACCAGAGTTGCGCATAATTTTGATAACATCTTCTTCATTGTTGAAAGAGTCATCAACAATAAATATATTTATCTTCTTTTCTTTTTCCACTATTAAATCCTAAAAGCATGTCATGGAATGTGTAATTACAATGATGACCAGATGGAATCAAAATTATCCGGGTCAGATGATGTTGTTTTGTTACCACCACCGCCGTCTTCTGGTTCGTCAGGTCCGTTGATTTGTGAAAACTGAAATTGCGTGAAAGAGCCAGTGTGTTCTCTAACTGTACCTAATTTAACCTCCATATCGCGCTCGTATACATGCATTTTAAGGGTGTTACCACGGCGAAATGCATGAGCAGGAAGAAGCAAAGTAGATGGTTGCTGTATTGGCTTTATACCTGGCAACATAAGGCAGTTAAATGGTTCTTCGTGTCTGCGCTCCAGGCGTTGCACGGTACAGGAAATAACTTTAGGTGATAATACCTGCACACCAATTTCCAGACCTGTGTCACGGCTATATCGCATCCAGCGAATAACCCCTATTCGCCATCGAAAGGTTTGGTCAGGCTCTTTTTCACAAATGCTAATCAATTCGCCAACTAATGCGCGGGATGGCATCTCTGAAGCCCAGCGCAAACAATAACCTCCGGCACTTATATTGGCTATTTTCCAGTGCGCATCTGGGCTGTCTTTATGTAGTGCGCCGAAAGCACTGTCCTGATCCTGCAGTTCCTGTGCGTAACTTTCAGTCAGTGTACGACCTTTTGCAACCATGTCCCATGCGCCAGCTGAGCGCTCGGTCTCATTTTTCATTTCGGGGTGTGTTATAAAAAATGTAGAGTCTTGCTGAGAAAAAATATCTTTGTTTGCTTTTTCGCTTTCAGGAATAGATTCTAGCGCAAACATTTTGGCCGGTTTTTTAGTCTTTGGCTGTAGTGGTGTTGCTTCAATGTTTAGCGCAGAGAAAATAGGATTAAGCCCTATTGTTACGCGAATATCATCATGCCGTTCTGCGCGTGAGAAACGACGTTTTGCACATAAACTCCAGGAGGATATTAAGGTGCGTATTGTTTCCTGAGATATGCTATCACCAATAGAAACAACACTACTCAAGTCGGTATTGTTATCATCTAATTTCTGTAGGTGTTCAACAAGCTTGCAGGTTTCAATTGTACGTGCCTGCTTTAAATCGCTGAGGTCCTCTTCTGAAACGCAGTTAGGCGGCAGGTCGCTGTCTAATTTGCTAATAAAATATCGATTGAGTTTATTCTTTGTATGAGTATCACTGATAACCGCATATTTTGCCCATTCATTGATGGATTTATATAGGCGTTCGGCATCGCTCTGGCGAAGCGCATTTGGCCTTGCCAGAGAGAATAATAAAATTTGTTTGTAATAATCTTCAGGGGTAATGGATTTTATTGATAGTTCGATATCTTTTATGTCTTTTCGATGCAGGTTCTTCTGTTCCGCATATCTATAAATACGATGAATATCCCACCAGGTACCCCTTGGTAATTCGGAATAAATTTGGCTGGAGCGGAGTAATAGTTCTGAGTAATAGTGTAGAGCGCGTTCACAGGCCATTAAAACAGTTTTGTTATCAATTTTTGCCAGATTGTTTGAGGCCTCGAAAATTAGTATTTTGTATCCAGTCGCCATTTCATGCAGAAGCGCCTGATTGAGCTGTACAATTTTCTGACTTTTTTCGGGTAATGGTAGAGTGCGGTTAACAAAGTGTTTGTGCAGCTGGTTAAAAATATGTCTGCTTGGCTCGCGCAGTATTTCCATATTTTCCAGGCGATACTTAGGCGACATAAACTGACGATTTAAGGTCAATATTCCGTTATATAGCTTCCGCGTGAAATCACCCATATTGGCGCGCTTTAATTCAGCTAGCCATTTTTTTACTTTTCGCGGATGGTTCGGAAAATCATCCTTTGAGGGTGTTGTTTGTTCTGGAACGTTTAGTTTCATATTATCTTTTAGACGAGATTATTCATTCAGTTATGTAATAGGTTGCCCTGACGTTATTACAGCCTGTTGGAGTAGTTTATCCTACTTTTTCAGTAATATTTGGTTATTATTTAATAAAAACAGCCAGATACCTGCTTCTTTTAAGACTGTTTCAATAGAATATCATACGTTTTATAGCTCATTAGCGGGAGTTTTGCTGTCTTCACCGGCAATTTCTCGAACCAGCCTGGGTACCAAAAAACCCGGGAGCTTGCTACGCATTCCAGAGATTAGCCTGGATGCCTCGATTTCGTCTACTTCAAAGTGAGCAGCGCCCTGCACTGGATCGAGTAAATGCAGGTAATAAGGTAGCACGCCGGCACTGTAGAGTGCATTGGACAGGGCTATCTGATCACTTAGTTGATGATTAATACCTTTAAGCAAAACCGCCTGATTGAGTAAGTGAATACCCGCATATTGAAGTTTACGTAGCACCTTCACTTCGGCTTTAGTGATTTCATTGGCGTGGTTTGCGTGAATTACCAGGCATACATTAAAACGGCTCGATGATAATCGATTAACCAAATCGTCCGTAATACGGTCGGGTAGCACAACGGGCAGGCGACTATGAATGCGTAGGCGGCTGAGGTGTGGAATAGTCTCTAGCTGGCTAATCAATGAATCAAGCTTATCGTCGGATAGTACCAATGGATCGCCACCACTTAATATGACTTCCTCTATGCTGCCATCCTGTTTTATATACTCAAGGGCATCTTGCCAATCGTCTCTGGCGGCCTGTTGTTGCTGATATGGGAAGTGCCGACGAAAACAATAACGGCAGTGTATTGCGCAGGCTGCGGTGGTGATGAGTAATACACGACCATGGTATTTATGGAGTAATCCAGGTGTCTGGCTGGAATCAATGTCACCTACGGGATCTGTATTGTATCCATCTGCTGGTAATAACTCCTGTGACTGAGTCATTATCTGTAATAAAAGAGGGTCATCAGATGTCTCTAGCTGAATTTTGTGCAGATAGGCCTGAGGTACTTTTAGGCCGAATTGTTTGTGCGCGTCCAAAAAACTGCCAAATTCATTGGGGTCTAAACCTAGCGTTTTTAATAGTGTTTGTGGTGTGATATTGGCTTGAGCCAACTGCTGCTGCCAGCTGATATGGGATTTCGATGCAGAATTAAACAAATTAAGCGGTATAGTTTTTGGCATTACGGGCTGTTCCGAGTATCATGTGTGCTGCTTTTACGCCCATACAGGTTATACAAATGGCATCATACAGTACAAATGAATTTAAAGGCGGTCTGAAGTTATTATTAGACGGCGACCCATGCTCAATTATCGAAAATGAGCTAGTAAAGCCCGGCAAAGGCCAGGCGTTTAATCGCGTCAAGTTACGTAATTTTAAAACAGGGCGGGTCCTTGAAAAAACCTTTAAATCTGGTGAGTCGGTAGAAGCAGCTGATGTAGTCGATGTTGATATGGAGTTTTCATATAATGACGGTGAATTCTGGTACTTTATGGACCCTAATACTTTTGAACAAGTTGCAGCCCCTGATTCGGCATTAACGGAATCGGGTAAATGGATAAAGCCTCAAGAACTGTGCACGGTTACCTTATGGGATGGCGTACCATTAGTTGTAACGCCACCTAACTTTGTAGAGCTTGCGGTTGCAGAAACAGATCCTGGTTTAAAAGGCGATACCGCTCAAGGCGGAACAAAGCCAGCCACATTGGAATCAGGTGCGATTGTAAAAGTGCCTTTGTTTATTGAAATAGGTGAGGTACTTAAGGTTGATACACGCAGTGGAGAATATGTCTCTCGTGTTAAAGAGTAGCTAATGACGGATAACTGGAAGCCAGGTGCTTCGTTAGAAACATTAAAAATAAGAGCTCGGGTACTGCAAAGTATTCGGGCTTTTTTTGTTGCACGTGATGTCCTGGAAGTGGAAACGCCCATACTTTCAAAATCAGCCATTACAGACCCGCAGTTAGAAAGTTTTATGACGCAATTTAATCAAACTGATTATTATTTGCATACATCGCCAGAATTTTATATGAAACGATTACTAGCGGCGGGTAGTGGTGATATTTATCAAATTGCACGTGTCTTTAGAGTTGATGAACAGGGACGGAATCATAATCCTGAATTCAGTATGCTGGAATGGTATCGATTAGGGTTTGACCATCATGCCTTAATGGATGAAATAGAGAACTTAATTGAAAATATTTTTTCTGGGCTACAAATAACGCCAGGTTTTGCACGCATTAGTTATCAGCAGGCATTTCAAAATACACTAGGCATTGATCCGCTAGCGTCTGATGTGAGTGAACTTACGCAATGTGCGAAAGAAAATAATATAGAAATTCCACAGGGAATGGATTTAGATGATAAAGACATGTGGCTTGACTGGTTAATGGTGGCGAGTATTGCGCCTGGATTTTCAAAAAATAGATTTACATTTTTATATGATTATCCAGCCTCGCAAGCCGCCCTGGCCAGGCTGGATAAAAGCGACTCACGAATCGCGCATCGCTTTGAATTATTTTCGGGTGAGCTCGAATTAGCAAATGGCTTTTATGAATTAACCGATGCGCATGAACAGGCGGAAAGATTTTTAAATGAAAATAAACTGCGCGAGCAGCGCGGACAAAAAGCTATGCCCATAGACCTGCAATTATTAGATGCACTAAAAGCGGGCCTGCCAGAATGTTCCGGTGTGGCGATTGGTGTGGATCGCTTGCTGATGGTATTAACTCAGGCTGGGCACATCCGTGATGTTATTCCATTTGAAACAGGTAAGTGATAAATGTAGGTGCGAATATTTATTCGCACACTATACGTATCTGTTATTTCTTATGAATATTTAGCCAGTAGTTCCCCAAGCTTGACCGGTTCGTCATGTGTAATAGCGTCTTCCAGAGTACAGTTTTCACCCATTAATAACACAACGGTTGAGCCCAGATTAAAACGCCCCATCTCGGCACCTTTTTTCAGACTGATGTCCACATTGTCATATTGCGTATGAATAACCTTGCGTTTGCTGGGTGGCGTAACAGAGCCCGCCCAAACCGTGTCGATCGCGGATACATTGACAGCACCAACTAAAATCATAATCATCGGGCCGTGTGCCGTTTCAAATTTACACACCAGTCGTTCATTGCGCGCAAATAAACGTGGCACGGTATTTACAGTGTGTGGCGCTACACTAAATAAACGCCCGGGGACATAAACCATGTCGGTAAGCTTGCCATCAATGGGCATGTGAATACGGTGATAATCTCTGGGCGATAAATAAATCGTCGCAAATTTACCATTCTTAAACGGCTCGGCTAATTTATTAATGCCGCCGACTAATTCTAATAAACTATAGTCATGATTTTTGGCCTGAAAGATACGCCCGTTGTCTATTTTTTTGGCCTGGCTTACCTTGCCATCAACAGGGCAGCACATGCTGTTTTCTGTTGCATCTATTGGCCGAACGTCGGGCTTTAATGCGCGGGTGAAAAAGGCATTTAAATTTTCATATGCAAATGGATTTTCTTCTACAGCTTCTGACATATTAACTTCATGTAGCCCCAGATATATTTTTAACGAAATATTTTTTATGGGCGCCCATTTAATACGCGCAATGGAAAAAACCAAACCGGAAATAGCATGATGCGGAAGAAAATAAAAAGGTGTCGATTTTATATAGTCTGTAATAGAGGCTTTCATAAATAATATCTGGTGTGTTTGTGTGAGCTTAACAGCCGATTTAATTACCGCCGCATTTTCCGGCGGCGCATTTCATGGTGCGAACTTTTTTAATCTTTTTTTGCACCGTAATTTGTAGCTCCTGTGATGTATTGTCGGATAAGGAGAATTTAATTAAGGCCTTATCTCCGGCACGCATCATTTGTTTGGGCTTTATGAGCATTAAGTGGTAGCTGCCGGGCTGTAAATCAAGTGTAGAGTTTGCAGCAATCATTAAACTCTTTTGCGGGAGCATTTTTGCAATACCATTTACGTCCCTGGATAAATGTATTTCCACGGAGTTAAAGTCGGGGCTGCTAACCGCCTTTATTTCAATGGCCTGTTTAGATGGATTATGAATTTTCATAAATCCAGCCAGTACCTGTGCCCCGGGAGGTGCCTCAGGTATATAGGCATGTAAAATGTTTAAGCTATCTGCGGCATAGCTTGTGCTTATGGATAAAAAAAACAGCAATGTAGATAGAAAAAATGACTTCATTTTTGTGTACATGAAAGCTGCCTCATAAGGTATTAGCGTATTATTGGGTGTTTGTTCTGATGATTAATAATCTAGAATAAACGCTCGTGATTATATTCATCACAGGGTAACATTTAAAGCTATTACATCACCTTTAAGTATGAAGACTCAATATTATGTCTATACAAGCCACATCTGCGACTGCTATTCCTGCTGAATTATCGACTATCCGCGATTATATCCGCTGGGGTATTAGCCGGTTTCATCAGGCCGAACTGTATTATGGTCATGGTATGGGCAGTGCGCTGGATGAAGCGGTGTATTTATGTCTACATGCCTTGCATCTGCCGCATGATTTTTCAGAAAAATATTTTGATACGGCCTTAATCGCGGATGAAAAACAGGCTGTTTTTAATTTGCTCATGCGGCGTGTGAATGAAAAGCTACCGGCGGCGTATTTAACCGGTGAGGCGTGGTTTGCCGGCCTGCCATTTGTGGTAAATGAGCATGTATTGGTGCCACGTTCGCCGATTGCCGAGCTTATTGAAAAACAGTTTGCCCCCTGGATTGAGGCCGAGGCTGTCGAAAGCATTTTAGATTTATGCTGTGGCAGCGGTTGCATTGGCATTGCATCGGCTTATGCCTTTGAGTGTGCCGATGTTGATATGGTGGATATTTCAGCAGACGCCATAGAGGTCGCAGAAGAGAATATAGCGAGACATCAATTAGACGATAGAGTCTGCGTGATTGAATCGGATTTATTTGAAAACGTCCCGCCTCGGCAGTACGACATCATTGTGAGCAACCCGCCGTATGTTGATGCCGAGGATATGGCTTCATTGCCCGATGAGTATCACCATGAACCTGAACTGGGCCTGGCCGCTGGTGATGATGGGCTGGATCTGGTTATTCCTATGTTGCAACAGGCCCGGCAATTTTTGACCGAGCAGGGGATTTTGGTAGTGGAAGTGGGTAATTCTCAGTTTGCCTTGCAGGAGGCATATCCGCATGTGCCATTCTGCTGGCTGGATTTTGAGCGCGGAGGATCGGGAATATTTTTGATCACCGCACAGCAGCTGGATGAATTTGAGTTTTAAACTGATGTGCCGGAGCGTGTAAATACGCAGTGTTTACACGCAGTAAAATTTTAACTTATACCGGTTTTAATTTAGACACAGGTAACTTAAACCAAAAGCTAACGCCGTGTTCATGGTTGTTCATTGCGCCAATCTCACCACCATGTAATTCAATCAGTCGTTTACAGGTTGCCAGACCAGGCCCTTTGCTAATTTCACTATTACTCAGCTTTGCATTTTTAACAAAC
>CAWUSX010000082.1:0-34943 GCA_963924875.1 uncultured Gammaproteobacteria bacterium | reverse complement strand
TGAATCCTGTAACGCCGTATCTTTATCCGAACACGCCGAGAGTGTGAAACCAACGGTTACCGCTAATAATAATTTTGTTAATCGCATTTAATATTCTCCAACCAATTCCACTAAAGGTCATAGTTCCATGTTAACTGTGCGCTTAGGATATCAACCGAGGCTTCATATGTGCCATTTAGAGTTGCGTTTAGAGGTGCCAAACTACTTTCAATACTATGACTTGTTTTCGAATCACTGATAAATAGATGTGAGTAACCTACATCCACTATAAATTCCGGGCTGTACTCATACGTCATACCAAATGATAACCAGGTACGGTCATTGCCAGGTATTCTGGGTGTACGGTGCTCCGAATCTGGAATTGGTGTTTCGTCATAGGCAATGCCGGTACGCAATATCATTTTATCGCTGTATTTATAATCCGCACCAATTGAATAACGCAAAGTATCGTCCCACGCTTCGGTTGTTACACTGTCAGGTTGCAATGAATTTGCATATTGAATGCGTAACTCTTCAAATGAACTCCAGCCGGTCCAGGTAACATCCGCTAATAACGTGACGGCATCCATATTATGTTTAACACTGACTGAGAAACTTTGTGGTAAATCTACTTTTGCTTTTAACCTTGTGTCCTGGAATGCACCTGAGCCAAGCACTGGAGCAGCAGCAGTAGGCACTGTAAAATTAGCCTTGCCATTAGCAGTCACACTAATTTCTGAACGCCATGCAACACCCAGTCGAGTGTTTTTATTAAAGTCATATGTTAAACCTAAATTAACACCCCAGGAAAACTCATTGAAGGTTAAGTTATCAGCTTCCAGGTCCGCAAAACCATCATATTGTGGATTTTGTGGAGCACCTAATAAAGAACCAAAATCAACGGCACTGGTTAAGGTAATATCTGCCAGTAATAGATTAATACCACCGCCAAGGGATAATTTATCGTTCACTTCTCGGGCGATGCTTGGATTAATGTTAATCGTGGTCATCGATGTTTCTACGGCATGATATCGACCGACCCAGGTATCATTATATTTAGTGGTTAAGCCAAATGGCGTAGTAACGCCTACACCAAACTTGTCTCTTTCACCGATATCGGTCACCCAATAAAAGTTAGCCACTAGCGCGGTGCTTCCACCATCATCATCATTGCCCGTTAACGTGCCAGATGAACCATCGACTGAACCATTATTGGTGAAGGAAGAATCTGGCACAATAACATGCCCAACAACAACCATCTGATTGTTTTTAAGCTTAGTCATACCCGCAGGATTAAACCAGACAGTTGATGCATCGGTTGCAGTAGCTGCAGCTCCGGCAAAGGCATTACCCTGCCCACTGGCACTATTTTCGATAAGCTGGAATCCAGATGCCTGAACCGATGAATGAAATAAACCGCTGGCAATAACCGTAGATACAGCTAATGCAGCTACATTTTTGAATGACTTTATTGTGGGTGACTTAACATTTGTCGACATCTGACCATCCTTCCTCTAGATTTATAATTGTGCTTTTTTATCGATAATACGCAAGATTACGTGAGAAACAATGATATTTATACAATTGTATTCAAGCAGTCTATTCATGTTTTCGGCACCTGACGGGGCCGGCCTTTTTCATCTATAGCAACATACACCAAGCTAGCCTCTGTTACTGCGGTTGTACTCACAACACCATTCTCCATATGTTGCGCGTACACTTCTACGTGAACAGTAATGGATGTTCTGCCTACAGAAATCACCTCTGCATAGCAACTAATTAAATCTCCGGAAAACACTGGTTTTTTAAATTCAAAAGAATCCACTGCGCGTGTAACGACTGGACCTTTTGCTCGCACAGCGGCGGGTATACTTCCAGCGATATCAACCTGAGACATTATCCAGCCACCAAACACCGTGCCGCCTTCATTTAAATCGGATGGCATGGCAGGTACGCGAATAACCGGTATTTTATTTTCTGGTAACTGATGATTAAACATTCATTGTATCCCACTGCATTTAGTGATTTTCATATAACGCATCAATTTCAGCCTTAAAACGTTCCAGTACTTTTGGTCGTTTTATTTTTAATGTGGGGGTTAATAAACCTCCGTCTACTGACCATGGCTCGAGCGTCATATGAGCTCTGCGTATTTTTGCATAACCAGGAAAATTCTTCAGCTTTGCAGATATTCTATTTAATACTGCATTTTCTACATTTTTCTGCGAAAAAGCATTGGGCGACTCTGGATGCATGTGCAAACCCACCGCCATGTCGGCCCAGGCATCTGCATTTAACACTACAATTACCGAAAGAAATGGACGCGCCTCACCAATCAACATCACTTGCTCAAAAAGGGAGTCTAAGACTATAGCTAATTCAATATCACTCGGCGGCACTTTTTCACCATTTGCCAATACCAGAATATCTTTTAAACGCCCTGTAATATACGCATGTCCACCTTTATCAATACGCGCCTTATCACCCGTTTTTAACCAGCCATCTGCGGTAAAAGCTTCTTTTGTTGCTTGCTCATTTTTCCAGTAACCCATCATCGAACACGGGCCTTTACATTGTAGCTCGTCATTTTCTGCAACGCGAATTTCAGTCCCCGGAACAGCAGTTCCAATACTCGATGGAATATTATCTTCAAGACGATTTACATTCGTCACAGGACTTGATTCTGTTAACCCATAACCTTGTACCAAAGGTAAACCCAGGCCTATAAATAATTTCGCGACTTGTTCAGACAAAGCCGCTCCACCACAGACAGCCAGGCATAATTCGCCACCTAGTTTTTCTAATACTTTTGATGCGACTAATTTATTTAAAATTGGCCAGAATATCAGTATGGGGTGCCAGCTTTCTCGTTTCTGATCTACTAGAAATTTTTTCCAACCAACCTTTACTGCGGCATTAAATAAGAATTTTGCAACTGATGATTTTGACTTTAACCCATCTTGTATTTTGCCATACACACGTTCATAAATTCGCGGCACTGAAATTAAAGTGGTCGGCTTAACTATTTGTAAATCTTCACCAAGCTCAGCTATCGAACGCGCATAAATAACTTCTGCACCTAAGATAATTGGCATGTAATATCCAGCCGTTCGTTCTAGCATATGAGATAACGGTAAAAACGAAAGAAATCGCTCACCACCTACCCATTGTGTACATGCTGTAGCTGCGAATGCATTGGCAAGTATATTTCGGTGTGACAACATAACACCCTTAGATCTGCCCGTTGTACCGGATGTATAAACAATTGAAGCCAACTCATCCAGAGCGCTTTCCTTTGTTTGCAGCACACCAGACATTCCAAACACCCAGTCAGATAAAGACTCTAACCTGGGGTCATCTGGCTCATCATCTTCCGAGATGCGCTTAATACTGATAATTCGCTTTAATCCACCTAAGTCTACATCGGCTTTAAGCAAGCGCTTCCACTGAGACTTATCTTGCAGAAATAACAATTTAACTTCGGCATGGTTAATGATGTATGCCACATTATCAGGTCGATCATCCACATACAGGGGAACGGTGACCAAACCTAGCCCTAATGCAGCCTGATCAAAAACAACCCACTCGCGACTATTTTTAACCATAATCGCAACCTTATCGCCCGCCTGTAGCCCATCTTTTTGAAAAGCCTTCTGCCACCTTGAAATTTCATTAGACATTTCTTTCCAGGTCGACTGTGTCCACGTTTGACTCGCGATGTCGTACTGCCGATAGGCCATTGCATGTGGGGTTTTCGTTAAGCGTGCGCGGAAAAGCGCAGGTAGACTAAGAACGTCTGATTGTTGAATTAGTGCGTTATCCATTTAAATATTAAGCCTGTACATATATAAGGAAATTAAGCTGAAGTCATATCTATTTATAGACCTTTTTTAATGCAAATACCCAATGATATCTCTTTAATTTTAATTTAAGTAAAAACAACTGGTGAGTTATAGTAACTTATAAGCTACCTAACCCACCACAGTCTTAAACGTAAGCCAATAGATGACGTAAAACCCTTTTCAACAAATCGGACATTACCCTTCGCATCTATAATAAAACTCGTCGGTACAGCGTTCACATTATATAATCTGGCCCACTTATTATTTTCATCATAGATCACTGGCATATCAATACTTTCATCTTTTAAATATTGCATAATATCCTGCTTATTTTCAGCGAATGTTGCGACACTTATTACCTGATAATTTTTTGCAAGCTCATTTATCACTGGCGTTTCATATTTACAGATTGGACACCATTCAGCCCAAAAATAAATCACAACTGGTTTTGATTGGTATTGTCTTAAATCAATTTCATTACCCTCAAGTGATTGATCAAGAATAATCGGTGCCTGACCTTTTATTACCCCTAATGATTGCCACACCTGGATACCAATGAAAACAGCTATCAATAACAATGATTGAGATACAATACGAAAAAGCAAACTAGATTTATATTTCATTACTGGTTTTTTAAAGTTCATTATGGTGCTTCAGCTGTAAATATTGCTCGTAATGGGGCTGGATAACCTTCAATTGTTTTTGAATGGTCATCAGGATCAAGATAGTCTTTTAAAGAATGATATTGCATCCACTCTGTTTCCCGTTGCTCATCCAGTCCGGTATAAGATTCATCGACTAATTTTATATTTTTAAAGCCACAACGCGCCAGCCATACCATCATCGCCTTACTGCTTGGGATAAACCAGACATTACGCATTTGTGCATATCTATCCTCAGGTACTAATACCTGATTTTCATCACCTTTAATCACCAGAGTCTCCAAAACAAGTTCACCACCCGACTTTAAACAACTACGTAACTGATATAGATGATCAATCGCAGAACGCCGATGATATAAGACACCCATTGAAAAAACACTATCGAATGCCTGTAAATCTTCAGGAACGTCTTGTATTCCTATTGGTAATACAAATATATTTTTATCACCTAAAAAATGTTTTATGGCCTGAAACTGCATTACGAATAACGGCGAAGGATCTATACCAATAACCAATTCAGCGCCCATGCCTAGCATACGCCAACTATGGTAGCCATTCCCGCAGCCGACATCTAAAACAGTCTTGCCTTGCAATGGCTTAATAGCTGACTTCAATCGTTGCCATTTAAAATCGGAGCGCCATTCCGTATCTATATCTACTCCATGTAAATGATAAGGACCTTTTCGCCAGGGCATTAATTGTTTGAGGGTGTCTTTTAAGTGTGTTTTTTCTTCGGGCGTTAACAACGCTGATGACTCTGCTGTAACAGCCGCTTTAACGAGAGAGATTTTTTGTGGCTTTATAATAGGCAACTGCGCCAGAGCTTCACGCCACTCTGGTAATTTCCCATAAGCCTCTTCTGTTAAGCCATTTTGTATTTGCTCATCAAGAACAGAAAGCCATGGTTCCAGCAGAGTGCCTTCCATTAATTCGTAGAGACGATTTTCACTCATTATTTAATCGCCATTATAGATACAAAATTAAAACACTGAAACCAGACAAATACTTCAGAAAACCCGGCTGATTTTAAACGCGAAACATGTTGCTCTACTGTCTCTGGCACCAGGACATTTTCCAGCGCACTACGTTTTTGACTAACTTCCAGATCACTATAACCATTGGCCTTTTTAAATGCATGGTGCAGGGATGTTTGTCTACCTTCTTCAGCTGCATCAGTTGATTTTATTTTTTCCGATAGAATTAAAACTCCCGACTGATTCATTCCATCAAATATTTTTTTGATTAACACCTGACGTAAAGACTCTTCAATAAACTGCAGGGTAAAGTTCATAACAACCATAGATGCATTATTAATAGATAAGTCACAAATATCTGCTTCACGAATTTCAATATCTACATTGCTTACGTGCTGATCAAAAACGGCCTTGCATTTTTCTAGCATCGCCGTTGAGTTGTCCACCGCAATTACCGTCACATTAGGTTTATCAATACCCTGTACCATGGCTAGAGTGGAGGCACCTAAAGAGCAGCCCAGGTCATAGCAATGTGTGTGCTCCTGCACAAAATAACGTGAGATTACGGGGAACATAGATAGAAGGGTGCTATATCCCGGGACAGATCGCCCGATCATGTCTTCAAATACATCAACAACAGACTGATCGAAAACAAAGTTTGTAATAGCCTCTCGGGGTTGAGAGTACAGTCGATCCTGCTTGTTTTGTTCTTCTGAACGAGAATTTCGCGTTTTATTCATTATGCCAACCGTTAAATACAGACGGCTATTTTACACGCTTGGGATTATTCTAAAAACCTCTATCCGACTAATCTTGCTTTAAATATTCACCATTTGGCCTCTTGTTAACCTTAATTTTTCGAAAACCCTCATGGATTCTCGTTCATCATCAATAATCAGCACCCTTCAATCTTGAAATTCGTTGCTTAAGCACTCATCTATTAGACTTTATATTCACAGGTATAATCACCGCATAATTAGCGCCTTCACCTAAGTCATCACTATTTACTGACATCCTACCTTCAAGCTAATTTTCAACTAAGGCACTATGGTGTAAGCCATACCCATGTCATTCTCTACGCCTTTTAAAACTACATTCAAATAAATACAGCATCAGCCCCAATATTCTTTATTACTGTAATTCCATGCTGATTCATTCCTTGTAAATATATTATCAATGAAGCCAATAACAAGTCACTTCTTATACTTGTCATCTTAAACAGATGAAATCATCTTAGTTTCTCCGCAACTTCAAGCAATTGAGATCTATATTTAATCCCATACCTTGTACTTTTGGTAATGTTTATTTCGAATTTTATTTTATTTTTTACCCGAACAAATTCAATCATTCCACCTTCTGAACTAAAACCTTTCACATCACTAACGGTCAAGGTATAACGTGGCATATTTGATAAAAAATTATAAAAGCTTATTTCACTTGATTTACTTATAAATAAAATACGGCATGTTTTTGCATTACTTAAATTTTCTACATGACTTATTTTTATTGATCGATCATTAACTTTTTTATTTAACAACAAATTAAGATTTTCACCAAATGGACTATCTCCATAAACGCAAATTTCAAACTTATCCTCTGCTGATGAAAACGCCTCTTTGGGCCAATAGATAAATCGGCCAAAATTTAGCAGATAAGCAGCTTTAACTTGATACTCACGAGTAGCATCAGCATAAACTGTATTAGTGAATGAAATAGCCAATACAAAAGTTACGGCTATATTTTTTATGAGGCGGGCTATTCGCATAAATTACAATTTTACGTCTCTATACCTTCGGCTGCGGCTTTTTCAAGCATGCCTAAAACTTAATTTTAACACTGTATTTAACTTTTTTATTTACCCGATATACTAAGTAGTACAATTATTACATTAGTTAAGAGTAAACCTTTTTAAGTGCTATTGCATAAGACTTCAACATGCCAAAACTTATATTTGACCATATTACAAACCACCCTCAACACATCCCTCTCATTGCACAGTGGCAGCAAACTGAGTGGCAACGCATCAGCCCTCATATGACTACCGAATCACGCATTAGGCAATATTCACTGTATGCTAATACGGCCGCCATCCCCTCGTGCATACTCGTATTAGCTAATGGTGCACCCGTGGGATCTGCTAGTTTAGTTGAGTCTGATATGGAAACTCATGCACATTTAAAACCATGGTTGGCCAGCGTCTTTGTAGATAAACAGCATCGCCGTCAGGGCATTGCCACTCAATTAATTCAACACTGTATTGAGAACGCAGGCCACGTAGGTGTGGATACTTTGTATTTATTCACGCCTGATCAGGCAAATTTTTACCAAAAGCGTGGCTGGAAGCTAATTGAATCATGCCCATATAATGGTGAAAGGGTTGATATTATGGCTTATGATATAAAAAATATGAGCAACTTAATTTCTATTTAGGCGTATATGAACCAACTCCAGCATTTTTCACTGCACACCACTATATTACATCACTTTGAGGAGCTTAACGAGCAACTACTGCTAGGCTTAAAGCGACATATTGATGATGAAGCAACGCGCAAAACACACCTCTTTTTTGGCCGTTATGAAAACATATATATAAGCGCTGATCAGATACCGCAAATTAACGATATTTTGAATTTCGTTATTGAGGTTGCGACGCAGATACTAAAACGGCCAGCTGACGAACTAAAGGCCGGCCTTTGGTTTAATGTGATGAATCCAGGCGATAAAACTACATTACATAGGCACGATGATGACGATGAGCTTTTGTCAGCGGTTTACTATATTAAGGTACCAGACAATTCTGGCAAGCTGATTTTAGGCAAAGAACCGGCATTCACAAAATTAACACCTCAGGAAGGACTACTTGCCTTGTTTCCGCCTGGTATGCCGCATGAGGTGACAGAAAATTTAAGCTCAGAAAGCCGAATTTCTTTAGGCATTAATATTGGCCCTCTCCACTCAGAAGAGTAGCTAAAAAGACACACTCTATGAAGTATTACTTCCAGCCCGTGGCTTCTGCTATCGCTTTGCCAAGATCTGCTGGCGACCGCGTAGTAACCACACCCGCCGCTTCTAATGCCTTGAACTTTTCTTCTGCCGTACCTTTCCCACCGGAGATGATGGCGCCCGCGTGGCCCATACGTTTACCTTTAGGCGCAGTGCCACCCGCAATAAAACCAGCCACAGGCTTGGATACATTGGTCTGAATATATTCTGCAGCTTCCTCCTCTGCCGCACCGCCAATTTCACCTACCATTAGTATGGCTTCAGTTTCCGGGTCTTCTTCAAACAACCTCAAACAATCCACAAAATTCATTCCTGGTATTGGATCTCCACCAATGCCAATGCAAGTTGTTTGGCCAAACCCTAAATCGCTCGTTTGCTTAACGGCTTCGTAAGTTAAGGTGCCAGATCGAGATACGATACCCACTTTACCTGGCATATGAATTTCACCCGGCATAATGCCAATTTTACATTCGCCCGGCGTGATAATCCCCGGGCAGTTAGGCCCAATGAGTCTAACACCGGCATGCTCTACTGCTATTTTCACTTCTAACATGTCCAGTGTTGGAATACCCTCTGTGATGCAAACGATTAATTCAATACCAGCATCTAGCGCTTCAAGAATAGAATCTTTACAGAAAGGAGCAGGTACATAAATAACCGAGGCAACCGCCGCCGTATGATTAACCGCATCACGAACTGTATTAAAAACCGGTAAATCAAGATGCGTTTGACCACCCTTACCTGGCGTTACACCACCCATCATTTGCGTACCATAAGCAATGGCCTGCTCGGAGTGAAAAGTCCCCTGTTTGCCAGTAAATCCCTGGCAAATAACTTTAGTTTCGCTATTAATTAATACACTCATTATTTCAATCCTTGAGCTGCTGCTACGGCTTTTTGTGCTGCGTCTGTTAATCCTTGTGCGGCAATAATATTTAAACCGCTTTTTTCTAAAATCTGTAATCCTAACTGCGCATTATTACCTTCCAGACGCACAACGATTGGCACTTTCACGCCCACTTCCTGAATGGCACCAATCACACCTTCTGCAATTAAATCACAACGCACAATGCCACCAAAAATATTAACCAGAACCGTTTTAACATTGTCATCAGACAAAATAATTTTAAATGCCTCCGCAACTCGTTCCTTAGTCGCTCCACCGCCAACATCTAAAAAGTTAGCGGGGTCACCACCATGCAGTTTAATTAAATCCATTGTTGCCATCGCTAAACCGGCTCCATTAACCATACAACCGATACTGCCATCCAGTGCTATATAATTTAAATCCCATTCCTTTGCGCGATTCTCGCGTTCATCTTCCTGTGTGGCATCACGCATTGCCATTAAATCCATCTGCCGATATAAGGCATTATCATCCACATTAATTTTTCCATCCAGACATAAAAGATTACCTTCCGTGGTAACAACTAACGGGTTAATTTCTACCAGACCTAAATCTTTTTCAATAAACAATTTTGCAAGCCCACTTAACAGTTGAGTAAACTGTTTTATCTGCACGCCTTCTAAACCCAAACCAAACGCCAGCTTACGACACTGATATGGCATCAGCCCTAACATGGGATCAAGCGTTGTGTGCAGAATTTTGTCGGGGGACTCTTCTGCTACTTTTTCTATTTCTACACCGCCTTCTGTTGATGCCATGATGACAACTCTGCGTGTAGTACGATCAATCACTGCACCTAGGTATAATTCGCGATCAATATTACACGTCTCTTCAATGAGCACATGATTAACCGGCTGGCCATTTTTATCCGTTTGAAAAGTAACCAGGCGACTGCCTAGCATCTCACCAACAAAATGCAGCACCTCTTCCCGGTTATCGCTAATTTTAACGCCACCTGCTTTACCGCGACCACCCGCATGTACCTGGGCTTTTACCGCCCAACGCTTTCCTTCTAACGCATCTAATGCAGCAATAACATCGCGGGATGAATTAACAACACGATGCTCCGGCACTGGCATAGCATATTGTTTAAATAAATTTTTAGATTGATATTCATGTAAATTCATGAGGATTTTTACCTTTTATTCACAATAACCGACTCACTTGAGCCGGCCAACAAATTATTACAGCAAGTGCTAATAAATATTTAGCGTCTTTTTTGTGCAATATGAATAGCACGGTTATCTACAGCAAGTGCGGCTTCATGTAATGCTTCAGATAATGATGGATGAGCAAATACAGTTAAAGCCAAATCTTCTGTACTTGCGCCTAACTCCATCGCTATAACAGCTTCTGCAATCAACTCTGAAGCGTTTGAGCCACAAATATGCACACCCAATATTCTATCTGTTTTCGCATTAGACAATACTTTAACCATGCCACTCGTATCGCCCTGTGCTTTAGCGCGTCCAGAAGCCAGGAACGGAAAAATACCCGCTTTGTAATCTTCACCCGACGCCTTAAGTTGCTGCTCGGTTTTGCCCACCCATGCCAACTCAGGATGCGTATAAATAACCGATGGAATCAGTTCATAATTAATCTCAGCATGTTTACCGGCAATTAGTTCTGCCACCATCATGCCTTCTTCAGATCCTTTATGCGCCAACATGGGGCCACGCACTACATCACCAATTGCGTAAACACCGGGTTGAGAGGTTTCGCATTTGTCATTCACATGAATAAAGCCCCTTTCATCCAACAGCAGATTAGACTCCCCATCTGAAATATGATCTGTATTGGGCTTGCGGCCAACCGCTACAATTAATTTATCAAAGGCTTCTTTCTGGTCACCTTTTTCATCCTGATAAATTACTTCCACCCGCTGTTTCCCAGACGCACCAATAACTCGGGCACTCAAAAGACGTGCATTCAAACGAATATCAAGTTTTTGTTTTTTAAACAGACGCGCTGCATCTCGGGCAATTTGTTGATCTGCTATTGGTAAAAAAGCATCCTGTGCTTCCAATATAACAACCTCAGAGCCTAAACGACGCCATACACTTCCCAGCTCCAGACCAATAACGCCTGCACCAATAACGCCTATTTTTTTAGGCACTGTATCGAATGACAGGGCTCCCGTGGAATCAACAATCAAGTCATCCGTGAGAGGGGCACTAGCCAGCTCAACTGAGCTGGAACCACACGCAATAATTATATTTTCTGCTGAATAGAATATTTTTTGTGAATTTTCATTCACGACTTGCAGTTTATTTTCTGCCAGCAATTTTGCTGTGCCAAAAATAAACTGCACTTTATTAGATTTTAATAAAGATGCGATTCCCTGTGTTAGTTCAGTTACTACTTTATCTTTTCGCTGCATCATTGCAGAAAGATTTAACTTTACGCCTTCAACTTCAATCCCATGATCTTTAAACTGATGCTTAGCCTGCTCAAACATTTCGGATGATTGCAGTAATGCCTTAGATGGAATACAACCCACATTCAAACAGGTGCCACCTAAAGAGGATTTTCCTTTTTCATTAAGCCAATGATCAACACACGCCGTTTTTAAACCCAATTGCGCGCAACGAATTGCCGCCACATATCCAGCAGGGCCGGCACCTATTACAACAACATCAAAATCCATTGCCATCTTAAACTCCCATTATCATACGAGCGGGATCTTCAAGCACATCTTTTATTGCCACTAAAAACTGCACCGCTTCTGCTCCGTCAATAATCCGATGATCATATGACAGTGCCAAATACATCATTGGTCGAGCGACAATTTCCCCGTCTTCCACAACAGCACGCGGCTGAATTTTGTGCATACCTAATATTGCGCTTTGTGGTGGATTAATAATGGGCGTGGACATCATTGAACCAAATACACCGCCATTAGTTAAAGAGAAAGTTCCGCCGGTCATATCTTCAATAGCCAGTTGATTATTTTTAGCTTTATCGACATATTCAGATATGTTTCTTTCTATATCAGCCAGGCTCATCTGATCGGCATTGCGCAATACAGGAACAACCAGGCCGCGAGGGGAAGCGATCGCAACACCCAAATCAAAAAAACCATGATATACAATATCGTTACCATCTATTGATGCATTAACCGCAGGAAAGCGTTTTAATGCCTCGATGCTTGCCTTAACAAAAAATGACATGAAGCCAAGTTTTACACCGTGCTTTTTCAAAAACAGATCTTTAT
Organism: uncultured Gammaproteobacteria bacterium; assembly: GCA_963924875.1. GTDB lineage: Bacteria > Pseudomonadota > Gammaproteobacteria > SZUA-229 > SZUA-229 > SZUA-229. Next base: position 22,362 of record CAWUSX010000082.1, on the reverse strand, counting down.
ACTTATTTCGTAAATCCATCACTGGCTGCATATTAACTTCATTAAATGTTGTCAATATGGCGGCATTTTGTTGCGCTTCCAATAGCCTTTCTGCTACACGTGCGCGTAAGCGTGTCATAGGAACACGCTTTTCAATACGCTCTCCCGTTAATTCATTACCTGGCAGTGAGTTAGTTTCCGGCTGTTTAGCCTTAGCAACTTTTGAAATATTATTTTTAGTAGACTTTTTATTTTCAATAAAACTAATTACATCTTCTTTAAGCACACGGCCTGACTTTCCACTACCAATAATATCATCTGCATCCAGCTGGTTTTCTATTATCATTTTTTTGGCTGATGCCGTGATAACTCTATCAGCACTATCTGGAATTAGTTCTAGAGTGTTAACTTTATTAGCTGCATCGTGTTTTGTTTCTTCTGCATCAAGCTCTTTTAATTCCGCCAGCAACTGCCCTGCATTTACAACTTCACCTTCAGCATGATGTATTTTTGAAACAACCCCGTTAATAGGCGAAGGTACTTCAAGCACTACTTTGTCTGTTTCCAGATCCACAAGTGGCTCATCTCGTTTTACTGATTCACCTTCTTGCTTCCGCCAAACCACAACGGTTGCATCTGTTACCGACTCTGGTAAATCCGGTACATTAACTTCTACTGTCATGATATTTTCCTATTTATTCTTTTTCAGCATTACCAAACAATGCCTCTTTAACTAATTTTTTCTGTTGTTGCGCATGAATCTTCGCCGAACCAACTGCAGGTGCCGCGGAAGGATCACGGCCAACATATTCAACCATGCAACGATGATCTAATTTGGCGGCAAATCGTGGCTCAAAATAATCCCATGCACCCTGATTTTTTGGCTCTTCCTGACACCAGACAAGTTCTTCTGCATTTGAATATTTATCCAGGGCAATATTAAGTGCTTCGGCAGGGAACGGATATAATTCTTCTATGCGTATAATTGCAACATTATTTACTACAGATTCTCTTCTTTGGATTAACAAATCATAGTACACCTTGCCACTACACATAATGACCCGTTTAACTGATTTTGCATCTAACTTATCAATTTCATCGATGACGCTTTTGAACTCACCCAGGCAAATATCATCCAGAGTATTTACGGCCAGCTTATGCCGCAATAAACTCTTCGGCGTCATGACAATTAATGGTTTACGATACTTTTTAAGCATTTGGCGACGCAACATATGAAACATTTGCGCAGGCGTACTCGGCACACATACCTGAATATTATTTTGTGCGCATAATTGTAAATAGCGCTCTAACCGAGCGGATGAATGCTCTGCCCCCTGGCCTTCAAAACCATGTGGTAGCAACATAACCAGGCCACATAAACGACCCCACTTTTGCTCACCCGCCACTATAAACTGATCAATAACAACCTGCGCGCCGTTTGCGAAATCACCGAACTGCGCCTCCCATATAACTAAAGATTCAGGCTCTGCTGTTGCATAACCAAATTCAAAAGCCAACACCGCCACTTCAGATAATAACGAATCAATAACCAGAAAATTAGCCTGATCATCAGACATGTTTCTTAACGGGACATACGCACTACCATCGATCTGGTTATGCCATACTGCATGTCTGTGAAAAAATGTACCTCGGCCGCAATCCTGTCCTGACAATCTAACGGCATAACCTTCTGTCACCAAACTGGCATATGCCAGTGTTTCAGCAAAACCCCAGTCTAAATCCATTGCACCCACCGCCATTTTATGACGGTCTTGCATGATTTTTTCAACACGCGGCTGCAACTCAAAATCTGCAGGTCTCTTTTCCAGGCGATCACATAATAATCTCACTGTCTCCATATTAATGGCGGTTTCTGCAGTTACATCCTCACGTTGATTTTCATAGGGGCGCCAGTCAATATGGTGCGCATACAAAGAATTTTCATTTTCTAAAATACCAGGCACCACACAATAACCTGCATCTAAAATATCGCGATAGTCTTCCAGTTCCTTTTCGGGAAACGCGGCAGAAATTGTTTTTTCATTTTGTAATTTTTCTGCATAAATGGCACGAGTCGTTTTTAGTGCATTAATTTTTTTATACATCATCGGCTGTGTTGCAGATGGTTCATCGGCTTCATTGTGCCCATGCCTTCGATAACAGATTAAGTCGATAACCACATCTTTTTTGAATGCCATACGATAATCTAATGCAATTTGCGCGACCAACATTACTGCTTCCGGGTCATCTGCATTAACATGAAAGATTGGCGCGTCCACCATTTTTGCGACATCGGTACAATAATGTGTGGAACGACTGTCCTCAATATTGCTTGTAGAAAATCCAATTTGATTATTCACCACTATATGCAAACTTCCTTTAGTTGAATAACCACGCGACTGTGACATCTGCAATGTTTCCATTACTACACCCTGTCCAGCAAACGCCGCATCACCATGGATTTGTATCGGCAATACTTCAACACCCTCAGCATCGCCGCGACGCTCTTGACGAGCGCGTACCGTACCCTCTACAACGGGCGCCACAATTTCCAGATGCGATGGATTAAATGCCAGAACCAAATGCACATCACCTTTTGTGGTTCGCATATCAGATGAAAAACCTAAGTGATATTTAACATCACCCATATATTCGCCATGCGATTTAGTCCCTTCAAATTCACTAAATAACTCTGCCGGTGTTTTACCCATTACATTTACCAGCATATTAAGGCGACCACGATGCGCCATACCAATAACCGCTTCTTTCATTCCATGACTTGCGGCGCGCTGAATAATTTCATGGATTAATGGAATAAGTGTTTCACCACCTTCCAAAGAAAATCGTTTTTGACCGACATACTTTGTATGTAAATATTTTTCTAAACCTTCTGCAGCGGTTAATCGTTTTAGTAAGTTTTCTTTTTCCTGTAAATTAAGACTGGCTTTACCGCGAACGGTTTCTACACGCTGCTGAATCCAGCGCTTCTCACCAGTTTCGGTAATATGCATATATTCAACACCAATAGAGCCGCAATACGATTCAGAAATAATGCCATATATTTCTTCTAGTGTTGTTTCACTTGGCCCACATAAAGACCCCGTAGAAAAGACTGTCTGTAAATCGGCATCACTTAAATCATATTCGCCTAAAGCCAAATCATCTACCGGCTTTGTATGTGTGCGCCCCAATGGGTCGACATCTGCTTTTTGATGCCCACGAAAACGATACGCATTTATTAGCTGTAAAACTTTAACCTGTTTACGCTCATGATCTAAAGCCGCGTTTGAGGCTGACTGAATAGGTGGTAACTGCGTACCACTACGGTGTTCTGTTATGCGCCGAAACTGCTCTCTAACATCTGAGTGTATAGAATCTTTTAGCGTGCCGTTAACTCGCGGCAAAGTACCGAAGTATTCTCTCCAGTTCGTATCTACATCATTCGGATTATGTAAATAGGTTTCATATAACCCCTCCAGCCATGCAGCACTCCCTGCATCTAACATAGAGTTATCCCATAATTCCTGCATTGTGGATTTGTTTTTTTCGTTCATATTTTTCTAACTAAGGGACAACCAAATTGTGATTAATTTTTTTGCTAAAATAGTTGTTATAGTTATAGCCTAAATCGACTTACATAACAGCTATTACAGGCCTAACAATAACTTAAGATCATTATTTTCTAGCAGCTGCTGAAGCGGCTGATATTTAGCTGAAGGCAATTCATCAATATTGAACCAGCTCCACTCCACTTGATCATCTTTATAGAGAGAAGAATTAATGACTTTAAACTCTCTGCCAATGACATACAAAGAAATGCTATGCTGAACAGCTGAATGAAATATATTATTTGTAAATGGCCCTTGTTCAACATCATCAATCTGAATACCTGCCTTTTGTAGGCAACAGCGTTGTGCCGCTGTGCAAAGCGTTTCATTCGAACGCATAAACCCACCCGGGCATTGCCAGCCTTCAAACTTACTATCCCTGATTCTTCGCCCCAACAGCAGCTTGCCGTTATCAACAAGCAGAACTGCTACCGCAGCTAAAACACCATTTCCCATAACCGATTACTTTTATTGCAGGTTTATTTTTAAAAATATAGCTCGCCTGGAACCACTAAAGGCCATATTTCGATTTACTAAGCGCCAGTTGCAGTAGCCCGGCAACACTAATGGCATCCGTAATTTCGCCATTCTGTGCCATCTCGACCGCTTCATCCAGAGACAGCTTTTTTAGCTGAATATCTTTTTCAGTATCTTCTAATTGCTGCTTGCCTTTAGTTAAGTCAATCGCCAAATAAACAAATGCCTTTTCATCGGTAATCGAGTTAGATACATGCAGGTGTAGCAACTCAATAAGCTCTCCTGCAACCAGGCCCGTTTCTTCTTCTAGCTCACGCAGTGCGGTTTTTTGCGCATCTTCCTGTTTGGGTGAGCCCCCCATCGGTATTTCCCATGACCATTCATTTAAGGTGTAGCGATATTGCCCCACCAACCATGTATTGCCATCCTCATCAACCGGTATAATGCCAACCGCCTGATTTTTAAAACTTACTTTGCCATAAATCCCTGCCGTACCTCCGGGATTAATCACCTGATGCTCTTCGACTTTTATCCAGTCATTGTTGTATACCGGATGAGTACTTAGTGTTTTCCAGGGGTTTTCTTTGGGGGTATTCATTTTAACTATTCCTGATCTTCTTCGGTTTCAAGAGCAATTACCTGACTGCATATCCTAAAAAGTGCCTTTTAGGCAAGATTCGATTTCTTCCATAATAAGACACCAATGCAACCCTGCCTTTTTTGTCATACTCAATTCAATACACTATATCAAAATAGATCAATTAAATAATCACTGACATTTATTATAAAGAACAAATAAGCCTATGCAGATGAATATCTGAACGAAGCGGCGTGAAACCAGGCAAAGTTAATGGGATATCCAGAAACACTCGATAGAGCGAGTCACTCAACTGATTAAGAATACATACAATTATGCCGAGAATAAGCGAAACCTGCTCTACTTTGAATCCATTCTTTGATTATTTAGGCCGTTTGCGCTTAGGCCTTGTTTGATAATTTGCCACACTGGGCATAATAAGGTTGTAAGGAATATCTTCTATAGAACCATACAGCTCTATAGATTGCTCCATTAAGCCCGCAATATCTTCTACTTCCTGCTTACCCCCATCACCCAATAAAAGCTGCTGCACGCCTAGCATTCCGCCATTTTGCACTTTGATTTCTTTATTGTGCGGCAGAGGACCCTCTATATTAATTTTAAAGATAAAGCGGGTTTGCTTACGCAGGTGATTTAAAAATCCCACGCATTGCTGCTGCTTCACGCTATCAGTACAGCCGACTCCGTGACGATCCGCCAGGCGGAACATATGCTGATACGAACACTTGCACTTCAGGGACAATATGCCCTTTTCAAAGGCACAGGGCGCCGTATTGATCCGCTCATAGGCCTCCCGGTAGCTATCTTCATCCATTTATATTATTTTTCGTGTTCCATAACGATCTGCTTTTCACGCGCTTCCATCAGCATCTCTTCGGCGGCCAACTGGTTTTCTGCAAAAAATACTTTGATTTCCGCATTATCGCCTTCAATCTGCTTTGCACGGGTCTCACGCGCGAAAACTTTGGCCTCTTTGAACTTTTCGAAGGTCTTCAATAGCTCCAGCTGCTTCAATATAGCTAGCTCAGCAGTTTCAACTTTAAATACATAATAAGGCATAACAACTCACAATAACTTAGTAGTTTGGTCGGGTATTATAACAAATACTAATATTCGGGTAAATTACTCAATGTAACAGGGTATAATTCTACCATCGAAGCTTAACAACCTGGCTTCACCAATTTTAAGCAATAAGTAAATGGTACCCCTATGGACGCTGATTTAAAAAAAGAACTCGATGTATTGGTCGCTCTACGTAAAGTAATCTCTGGCGTAGTCCGCGAGATAACGCCAGACCCTGGCATGCGCCACCCACTTAGCGAAAAAACGATAGAAGACGTTCGTCAGGGTTTCATCCTGATTGCCGCTCGCGAGAAAGAAATCACCGAGGCTATGGGTAAACCTAGCCTGCACCGCCCAATGTATAAAGGTGACACACCCAAAACAAATGTCGTGAAACTGCATGGATTAAAGTCCGAAAAAGACGACAAGTAAATATATTCAGGGAGAATTAATTTTAAACAGTCTTCCGTGCATAAAAAAAGCCGATCTAATAAATCGGCTTTTTAATATATCATTTTAATCAAACTTAAATGATTAGTTCGTCGGCAACTTACTGCGCAACTCATCACGATCAAACCACCAACGACCATTCGCAATAGCATCCACTACTGTGCCCATACGCGGCAAAAATTTAGCCGGGTCTGTTAGCTCCATTTTTTCTAACCAGAACTCTAGCTTCTCCTGACTATTTACATTCGAATGACGCTGTGCCACTTTTGCGATTATATTGGTTGTTAGGAAAGCCAGACTATCATGCTTATCTTCATCTGCACGAACACCCACTATATAATGAGCGGTCGCAGCCGCCACCGCGGCACCATCTGAATCATTCGGTGTTTCGTCAACAATACAATTCATCATATTAATTGTATATTCTGGAGCAACCGGATAAGTCACCGACAACCAGACGCCATGCGCCAAAGCGAGTATTGAAGCCGGTTGCTCGGTTTGATACATAATATCGCAGGCCTCAATCGCGCTGGTCCAGTCTTGCGCATCAACAAACGCATCGAACGCAGCTCTTGCCTCATTCCACGCCTGCTCATTTTTCTCTAATCCCAATAATGCATTGGCAATATCCAGCTTCACCTTAGCAACATCCGCAGGGTTTGCATCACGTGAAAACATGGTTAACTCGTATTGCGAATTTTTTAACTGCTCTTCTAAAAAGGCCGCTGCCTCAGCATCTGTAGATGCCTCCAATGTGCCTTGTTCTGGTCTTAATCCTGGGTCTTTCATTATGCTTTATCCTAGGCCAAGTTCAGGCCAAATCTATGCCGAACCTAAGGTTTCGGGCTTGTTTACAATTTAACCGATAGATGGGGGTTTTTAGCGTTTTTTCCACCCCTATCGGTTTATTAAATTTACGCCATCAGCTCAGCCGATCACTCAGCGGCGCAATCAATAACATTTCCTGCAGGCGCTGCCGTGCCTCTTGCACTCGCTGATGAGCGGCTTTACCACTGGATTCTAAATTGGTTATCAGCTCAGCGGCCTGCTCAACTATTTGTTGTTGTTGCTCAACATCAAATAGTTGAAATGCCAATGCGACGGTTTCCGCCTTTTCGCTCAATAAACTGGGTACCAGCAAGCTCTCTGCTACAGGGCTTTCTGGTGCCAGCATATCGGCAATAAATGGGTACTCCATTAATGCAAAATGCGCTTGCCTGGCCTCTTCTTCCATTTCTAATTTTGAGATGCCCTGCGCATCGTTACCCACGGCTTTCCACATACTTTGCATCATCAGGCCAACTAAACGCTTAATCATCTCGCGGACTTCTGCCTGCTCTCCGGCAAGCCCCGAGCTCATTTCATAGGCCTTATCCAGCGATTCCTTAAGCTTCAGCACATCATCTGCATCGGCACTGGGCTTGAGATCCATCACCTGCTGCACTAACTCACGAAAGAAATTTACAAATGTCTCTACTTCTTCGGCGTCCTGCTTGCGTGCATCTTGAATATCAAATGATTCAATCTTCACTTCGCCAAATAGTGGATTATTGTATTGCCGCTTGAGCATGCGCTCTACACGCCCTGCTTTTGCGGAAAATAAAGTATCAATACTCATACTGATTGCTCCAGCGCCTGGTCCAGGGCCAGACTTAAATCGGCCTCACTTATAGGAAATTCAATTGTCGCAAATACATCAAATACCGCCAACAGGCGCTCTAGTTGAGTACGTTGCTCTTTCTCATAAAAAACAATGACCTTACAGTTGGGAATGCGCTGCACCGTTGCCATTAAGGTCTCTAAACTGCTCGTGCGATCACGAAAATCAGATTGGAAATTAAACTCTGCCACTACGACGGCAGGGGTAATTTTTTTCAGCAATTTTGTCGCCTTACGCATACTCTCTGCCTGCTCAATAACAAAGTTTTTTTGCTGATATAGCGCAGAGAAATTAGGGTAACCGCCCAATTCGACGATAGAGAGTAAGAGAGAAGACACTGACAAAACAACCCAAAATATATTAAATCCGCGGCGATTATACCATACTAATTTAGTCGGGTATTCCCCGGATAAGCGCGTAATTTATCGCTTTGACCCATTATTTAATAGCTTGCTAAGAATCAGCACGCCTTGTGCCGTGGCATGAAAAGAACTTTTTTCCTTACCTATTGATATAACTTTTGATGAAAACCCAAGTGATTTTTCATCTGATATGGGCACCAGAGAGACAAAATCACCCCAGCCTCCATCGACTAGCTGATGATCTATAACCTGTTGAATCCAGACTGGTTTCACCTCATCTTTTGCACCCGTGATCAGGAGCATTAAAACACGCTGCAAATACACATCGACTACGCGAATATCCAATATCAATTGCAGCTTAATATCACTCTGTAATGAGCTGGTCACTGCAGAAATATTCGGTAACAAGTCACAATGCTTAGTCGATAGGAAGTTAATACCCATCAGCTGGTGTGTGGTGCAGGCAGGGCGATAGATATAACCAGGCTGATGACAAAAATCGGCCTGATTCTGCTGCTCAACAACGTGTATATCGCTTGCTATATCCGCCGCGCAATTTAAGGCATATATAAAGTGCTGATTATAATAAGGCAGGCCATTGACTGAATACGCATCAAGATAGCTGCGTGGAGTCGCACCAAATAGTGGGCTCCAGACACCCTGCTGTATTCGCGGATACGTCTGCTTATACCTGTCCAATAATCCACTGATTCGATCATCATGCGAAAGCGCTTCTGCTTCGTACAACATCCACCAGAGCATGGGATTTGCTTGCTGTAACAGCGCTGTTTCATTGTTTAGTAGCCACTGTATAGAACGCTCTAATCGCTGCTGCACAAGCTCAGTTGCTGGCCGGGGAAGGTTACGGTTGTTTTGATAGACGCCTGTTATGTAAGCAATTAGCGGTATCAATATGATAAACATAACTAGATAAAGAAGTTTTTTAAGCATTTTTGATTAATTATTTTAAATGACTGACCACTATATAGCTGGAAGCTTATTTATCAAGCTTTAAGCCGTTTAAAAATACATCAAACAGCTGCAATACCATGCCTTTCAGTACGATAGGACATTCCGACCAGCTCGCCGTATTCGCCAGGGGGCGGAGTTTGCCCGAAGACACCATCATCGCGATACCTTGAATCATCGACATCGCGCTAAGCGATAACTTCATCTCATCACCCTGCACAAACACCCTTTGCTGCTGGCCACTTTTAATAATTTTCACCAGACTTTGTATTGCATCATCTGCCGCCTGCTTTAACGCGGTATTGGCCTCTATTGGCTGCAAGAAGCCGCCAAACATCAATTGGTATAAATTAGGCTGCTCGGCCGCCACCAACACAATATGCATCGCACTTTCAAATAACTGGGTTTCAGGATCATGCGCGAACTCAAGCTCCAGCCGCGTATTTTTTGCCGTTAGTTTGCGAAAACCCTCTTCCGCAATCGCCTCCAGCAACTCATGCTTATTGCGAAAATGTCGGTACGGCGCATTATGACCAACACCAATAGTGCGCGCTATCTCTCGCAAGCTAATACTCGCCACACCTTTCTCATTCAGCATATCGGCACCAATGCTGACTAATGAATTTCGCAGGTCACCGTGATGATAACTGGTTTGCTGCATACCCAATAACCCCAATACTTATTTGACAAGCAGCTAGTCTATCATTAAATTATCCCATGTGGACATTGCCCACATGGGATGCCTTCACGCAAAACATCGCGTATCAAATAAACATCTACCTGGGAGGTAGAGATAATGACCAACGATCTTATTAAGCGTATATGTGACGCTCATGGCGGACTAGAACGCTGGAAATTAGTTGAGTCAGTTGAGCTTCGACTGGATATTTTTGGTCCCATTCTTATCACTAAATTTAAATCACCCTGGCTATCAAATATCACCGCCAATGTATTTACAGACAAACCCTATGTAAGCATTCATAACTTTCCTGAAGAAGGCCATACCGGAATTTTTGATGGCTTTCAGGTTTATATATACAACGCCAATGACAAGATATATTGCGAACGCAGTTACAGTAATCCACACCAGTTAAACAGCAAACCGCGCCTGCACTGGGATCACATGGATCTGCTCTACTTTCTCGGACATGCTTTATGGGGCTACAGCTGCAGCCCTTATATATTTACCGACAAAAGCTTTGATGTTCACCAGGGTAAAGACGTAAGAAACTTCAATGGCAATATTTTAAGCACATTGCATGTTCGCTATCCAGATCATATTCCCGCACACAGTAAGAAACAGGTGTTTTATTTTGACCAGAAGGGCCTGTTATGTCGCAATGATTATACTGCCGACGCCATCAGTCCCCTCAGTATAGGCAGCCACTTCTGCACAGAGCATAAAAAATTCGAGGGGCTTATTTTTCCAACACATCGTACCGTTTTCCCACGCCTCTGGAATGGCACCGCATTAAAACCTTTTAAAATAATGGATGGACGATTTAGAGATATTCTTATTAATTGGCGGCAACGACCAGATTTGGCCTAGAACCTGTCAGGCGCTTAATTTTAACGCCCATAACAACGCTGACAGCCCTTGTTACGCTATGTTAAGCTCTGATGAAATACAGCTAACATTAGCAAAAGCAAAAGCAATCATGAGCACAACCATTAAACGCCTTTGTATCATCTGGTTTATTTCTCAATTGAGCGCCTGCTCTATTGCAGAACTATCCGTTAAAGCCTCAATGCCAATGATTGACGGCGGCATGCAGGCCATTAATCGTGAAACCGATTTACAACTCGCCGAAGCTGCCATGCCCGCTAATATCGAATTAATGGAAGGCATGTTAATTAATGCGCCGAATAACACCAAACTTAGAAATTATGCCGCTCAGGCCTACTATGGCTACGCCTATGGATTTGTGGAAGATGTAAATAAAAAACGCGCAAGCAACTTTTATCAACGCGGCCTTAATCATGCTCTATATAACTTGCACAATGAAGGCATTACCCAGAAAATTCTCAAAGGCAATTTAACTAGCTTACAAACAAAACTAAATGACCTCGGTAAAGACGATGTTGCTACACTTTTTTGGGCAGCATCCAACTGGGCCAAATGGATCGATCACAATAGAAACAGCGCAGCAGCGATAGCTGACTTACCGAGGGCTGTGATGTTAATGCAACGCGTCATTGAATTAGATGAAAACTTTTTTATGGCCGGGCCACATATATTTTTCGGCGTCTATTATGGCAGCCGTTCACCCATGCTTGGTGGGAATTTTACATTGTCAGAACAACATTTCAATACCGCCAGAAAATTAAATAATAATCAGTTACTCATGGTCGATTTACTCCAGGCAGAATATCTCGATCGGCAAAAATTTGATCAGCAAGCTTTTCACAGTCGCCTCAACAAAATCATAAATACCGATAAAACACACACAGATGATATGGCACTGATTAACAATATTGCCAAAAGAAAAGCCAAAATTCTGCTTTCAAAGGAATCAGTATGGTTTTAAAAATCAGCGCTTTTATAAGTAAATTATTCTTAATCTACTTTATCTGTTCAATAGCCTATGCCGAAAAAACCTATACGCTTAAATTCGCCACATTAATTCCATCCGATACCGCATGGGTAAATAGCATTCAAAAATGGTCTGATGAATTAAAAGCCAAAAGTAACAATAGATTACAATTAAAAATTTACCCCGGTGGTGTCATGGGAGATGAACCGGATGTCTTACGCAAAATTCGTAGCCAGCAACTTAACGGCGCTTTTTTCACTGGCTATGGCATCGGCCGTATATACCCTCCCGCGCGCGTATTAGAAATGCCTTTCCTGTTTAAAAACACCGATGAATCAGATTATGTTCGCCAGCGTATAATGCCCAGCATTGAAGAAGGCTTTAGAGAAAAGGGATACGAACTAGTCGGCTGGCCTGAAGTTGGCTTTTTACACTTTTTTTCAAAAAATCCAATTAATTCCTTAACCGACTTACGCGCTAGCCGCGTCTGGTTATGGCAAAGCGATCCGTTAGGCGAAGCTTTTGCCTCTGCAGCTGGTGTATCACCTGTGCCGCTCTCCATTATGGATGTTTACATGCAATTATCAGCTCAACACGGCAGTATCGACACAGTGTATAACTCACCGTTTGGTGCTCTGGCGATGCAATGGCACACCAAATTAAAATTTGCCACAAATGTACCAATGACAAATGCTATTGGCGGCCTGGTTATTAGCCAGAAATTTTTTACTAAACTACCCAAAGATTTACAAAAATTACTACGCGAAACCGGCAAAAAAATATCAGAAGAAATCAATCTGGATGCGCGCCGTGACAACAAGAAAAGCATTGAACTTTTAAAACAAAGCGGCATCGTATTTGGCTGGGACTGGACGCAAGAAGAGAAAAAACAGATGTTAGAGATTCGTAATAAAGCAGCAGATATTCTCAATCAGTCTGGATATATACCGCAAAAATACTTCACTCAGGTCAAAGATATTCTTGCTGAATACCATCAGCAAGCACTACAAAATTAACATGCCACCATCAATGTTTAAATTTCTTTTAAGACTAAAAGAAAAATTAATTTCCATCGAAAAGTTACTTGCTGCAAGCTGCCTTCTGGCGTTACTTGCTCTGTCTTTATCTCAGGTAATAATGCGCAACCTGTTTGAAATTGGCTTTTCTGATATAGATACAATTACAAGACACCTTGTACTCTTTGTTACTTTTATGGGTGCAGCTCTCGCATCCGAAGGCAATCAACACATCAAAATTGACTGCGTTACCGCCGTCATCAATGATACAAAAAAACAAAAGCTAAAAATGCCTCTGTTATTAATTAGCTCTATTGTTTGTGGTATTTTTTTCTGGTACGCCCTGCTATTCTGGTTAGATGAAAAATCTTACGCACAGGACAATGAGCAGCTGGCACTCTATCTTGCGTTAATACTGCCTTTTGGATTTTTTATTTTAAGCCTGCATTTCTTACTACTTGGCATTACTCAATCATCATCAGAGCAGACACCATGATTGGTGTTCTGTTTTTATTAATTGCACTCGCATTATTAGGCTTGCCGCTTTTTATTACCCTGGCTGCCGGTGGCCTTTATGCAAGCATTATGTCTGGCCTCGACCCCAGCGGGCTGATAATAGAACTCTACCGCCTTGCCAATCAGCCCAATTTAATCACTATCCCATTATTTACATTTGCCGGCATGACAATGGCTGCTGGCGGTAGCCCAAGACGATTAATTAAGCTTTTTAACGCTATGCTTGGCTGGATGCCTGGCGGACTCGCGATGGCTGCGATTGTTTCATGCGCATTTTTTACTGCCTTTACGGGAGCCTCTGGCGTCACCATCATTGCACTTGGCGGCTTGCTATATCCGCTTTTTATTCAGTCTAACTATTCAGAAAAGTTTTCTTTAGGCCTACTCACCTCATCTGGCTCACTGGGTTTACTTTTCCCACCGAGTCTGGCGATTCTTTTATACGGGATCGTTTCTGGCACTAACATTGATGAGTTATTTTTAGCCGGTATTGTTCCCGGACTTATTTTGCTCATTTTACTCGCTTTATATAGTTATAAATCTGCACTGGCATGGCATACACCATCGCATCCATTTTCATTTAAAACATTATTATCGGCAGCCAGAAAAAGCATATGGGACATTTTGTTACCTGTACTGGTAATGATTGGAATATTTGGTGGCTATGTAACCGTTAGCGAGGCCGCCGCAGTAACTGCCACTTACGCATTATTTATTGAAAGCATCATTTACAAAGAAATAAAATTAAAAACTGATTTGCCAAAAGTTTTGGTAGATACCGCAAAACTAGTTGGTAGCATTCTTATTATATTAGGTGTTGCCATGGGCTTAACCAATATACTAATTGACAGCCAACTACCATCCAGACTACTTGGTTTTACTGAAAATTATATTCATAGCCAATTACAATTTTTACTCGCGCTTAACGTATTTTTATTATTGATAGGCGCGATGATGGATATTTTTTCTGCCATCGTTGTCGTTGTGCCACTCATTATGCCACTGGCTAATCGCTATCAGGTAGATCCCGTTCACCTGGGCATTATCTTTTTAGCCAATCTTGAAATAGGCTACATGACCCCACCCGTTGGAATCAACTTATTCATTGCATCGCAACGCTTTGGAAAAAGTATTCTTACCTTATTTCAATCGGCCATGCCATTTCTTCTGATCATGCTTCTCTGGCTACTTATGATATCCTATATTCCCAGCTTAACTCTGTGGTGGAAATAATATGCCTGGAAAATTAATAGAGCCTAATGCTATAGCCGATTTTAATAACAAGCCTGTAGCAATGAACCTGCTGTTTTTATTTTGATAATAAGTCATTAAATGCTAATCAACTAAAACGCTTTACCGGGCAGATGGCCAAAAGAAATTTGAGAAGATAAACAATAAACGTAAATTTATTTAAACATTATATAAAAGTGAACATATTATGAGTTGGTGGGGAAAAGTAATTGGCGGTGGTTTTGGTTTTATGTTTGGCGGGCCTTTGGGTGCATTGGCTGGTATGGCAATGGGTCACCAGTTTGATAAAGGGCTTAATATCACTGAGTTAGAATCCGGCAACACAGAACGCGTACAACTTGCCTTTTTTACAGCAACATTTTCTGTGATGGGCTATCTTGCGAAAGCCGATGGCCAGGTATCTAAAAGTGAAATTCAAATGGCCCGACATATTATGGGACAAATGAATTTAAACCCAGAACAACGTAAGGCGGCTATTGAGCTTTTTAACAAGGGCAAACAGGATGATTTTCAACTCGACGCAATACTGCTTCAGTTCAAGCAGGAATGTCATCGCCGTACTAATTTATTACAAATGTTTCTGGAAATTTTAATCGCCACTGCATTTGCCGATAATTCATTCGATAATGCCGAGCGTACTGCACTTAAGCACATAGCAAATAGCATTGGTTTTAATGCGCAACAACTTGAGCATTTAATTAGTATGGTGACTGCGCAGCAGCAGTCACAGACACAAACAGCCAAACCCAGTATTGATAATGCTTATGCCATCTTAGGTGTAGCAAAAAATATAACCGATACTGAGCTTAAAAAAGCTTATCGCCGCCTAATGAGCCAGCACCACCCTGACAAACTGGTCTCCAAGGGACTGCCAGAAGAAATGATTAAACTCGCCAATGAAAAAACTGGCGAAATAAAAACAGCCTATGAGCAAATAAAAAACAGTCGTAAATAATAAAACCTGTTTTCCAGCTTTTAGGTGACAGGCCTCGGCGTACGAATTACTATATTAAAAAACATAACTGGTAAAAATGATGGATATTCCTGGCCCATTTACAATTGCAATGAACGATAACAGTGAAACAGGTTTGCGTGAACTGCACCTTGGTTTTAAACCTGAGTTTCAACAGCTGCAATTGGCTGAGCGACTTACAGTACTCAAAGATTATTTAAGCGTATTACAGAATGATATCGCGAACGAGACAGATCCTGATAATCAGCAGGGAATGATAACGATTGCAGAAATTGCGCAAGAACTTTACCCGCATATTGAATCTAATGAGATCCCGTTAGAGGAAATCGTAGTGATTGAGATTGGGAACTAGCCAGTCCTCTCCCTTTGATGAGCTGCCAGGCTAAAATAATTTCAATAATACCTCTTTGGCTTTATTTATTTGCACCGCAAGGTAATCAGTACCACCACGATCAGGGTGTAACTTCTGCATAAGACGTTTGTACGCTTTGATAATCTCTGATTTTGTAGCTGATGCGGATACACCAAGAATATCTCTGGCCTGCTGCTCCGTCATAACCGATGTATTTCCGCTATAGTCAGACCCCGTTTCTCCTTCGGGCTTCCAAGCAGGATGCATTCTTTGCATATAAGCAGTTAGAAGCCCCGCAGATTCAGCATCTTGCTGCTGACACTCCTGCAGCAACTCACAAAGCTGCACTATTGTCATAAGCTGCAATTTTTCGCCCTTATAACTGCCCTCTAGCACCTCTCCCTGCAACTCACCACTCAACAGATTAATTTGCAAACTTAAAAAACGTGTTTGCATACTAGACTGTTTATTTTGTTGATAACGCCTGAAATAGGGCGAAAGAGTCGGCCCAAAGCTCATTGCAAATCGTATGATGCGCGGCACTAGTGGCAGTAAAGCACCAATCGCAGCTGCTATCCAGTTAAGACGCCCTGTCGCCGCCAATACCAATAAAAGTACAAACAATGCGGCCAATATAAGTTTTCTAGATAACTGTTTTTTAGCTTCTTTATGCAGGCGCTTAAAACGGTATATCGCATAGACAGCCACGCAGAGAAGCAATAGTACAATAATAAATCGGGGCAATCGAGTCTCCTAATTATGTATTCTCATGATTGATTTAAGCCTTACAAACATTTGTACTCCGGCAGAAAATAGTACTCATAATCCCCTGAATTCTCTAGTATTTTGCTACTTATTAAATAATTAGCCTATGATTAGAACTGTATACTATAACAACTCAAGAAAAGTCGTTGCAGGCCGATACCCATACTAAACCCTTAATGCTTGTGTCAGTACATGCTTTGCGGGTAACAAAAGAATAACATTAATACTTCAGGGTTTACTAATGAACAAACTTTCGCTTAGACACCAGGTATGGGCAGGATTTGCCATCATGCTGATACTTATTTCAATTACTTCAGCAACCTCTATTTTCAACCTAAACAACCTCAACGATCAGGCAAAGAAAATTATTGATGAAGCTCAACCGACCATGGTTGATGCATTAAATATACGCGCTGGGCTTAATAATACGGCAAAGAACATCAATGCCTATATCGTCAGCCAACAATCGTCTGATAAAGAAGAAATAGACAACAGCATTGAACAATTGAATGATTATTTTAATCGCTTCATTCAACGCCCGAACATTATTAACGACACAGAACTTCTGCAAATCACTAATGAGATTAGTGCTTCTTTTGATCAGTTCAAAGTATTAGCTACCCAAGTTGAATACCTGGTCGAAAATCCGGTTGAAAACTTCCCTGCCTTGAAAATAGCTGAATCACAACTAAATCCATTAACACAGTCCGTTCTAACTTCATTGAATAACGCACTCCTGTCCGAGCTAGACGAAGACTATAACGCACAAAGAAAGGCGTTATTATATGAATTAACAAATTTGCGTTACAGCTGGATGAACATTATTACCTCTAATCGTTCATTTCTCGCCAACCCCACTATACAAACGCATGAAAAAATTAAATCGTATATTATATTATTTAACAAACAACTAAAAACAATCCAGAAAAGATCCAATATATTTACATTTGAGCAACAGGAAGCTGTGCCAAATATTACGCGAAATACAATTGCACATTTTAAATATTTGAAGCAAATATCTAACCTATACACTTCAAAGAACTGGAGAAAAGACCAAGTTCTTCTAAAAGATGAAATTAAGCCTTTAATTGAAAGCATTTCAGGCAAACTAAACCTTATAGTAAGCCGCCAGCAAGATACTAGTGAAAGCCTATCCATAAACCTGCTCGAACAAATAAGCAATTCTATTTTTATCACACTGTCAATTTTGGCATTTGCCATCTTTGCAGGCATAACTATAGGCTGGTCCAATACAAAACAAATACGTACTATTGTGGTAGAAATATCAAACAGTCTTAAATATTTATCTCAAGGTGAATTTAACTTCACACTGAATGAAAATAGAAAAGGCGAAGTAGGAAGAATCGCATTAATAATGATTTTTCAAAACAACTAGAAAGCATGATTACTGAGTTAACGCACTCTGTCGACAACCTACAGAATACATCTGTAGAAATGTCTTCTATTGTTTCTGAAACATCCGACAATATTCTTCTTCAACATAGAGAAACTGAAATGGTTGCAACCGCTGTTGAAGAGATGACAGCAACCGCTCAGGAAGTCGCAAGAAGTGCATCAACCGCAGCAACCGCAGCTCGTCATGCCAGCGACCTCACAATATCCGGTGCTTTAATTTCAACAGAAGCCATGGGTGGAATCAGCCATTTAGTCAATGATCTAAATAATGCATCCGAGGTCGTTCAAACACTACGCGATGAATCAAACAATATCAGCATAGTATTAGATGTGATTCGCGACATTTCAGAACAAACCAATTTACTTGCATTGAATGCCGCGATTGAAGCTGCTCGTGCCGGTGAACAAGGCCGAGGCTTTGCTGTTGTAGCTGACGAAGTTCGTACATTGGCAAGCAGAACACAGGAATCGACTGATAACATACGCAACAAAATTGAAGAGTTACAACATGGCGCAAGCAACGCGGTATCAGTAATGGAAAATGCCATTACTGAAGCCAATAAGAATAATGATCAGGTAGAGAATGTTGCCGAATCACTGGGTGAAATTGCCGGAGAAATTCAAAGCATCAATAGTCAACTAGACCAGATCGCAGCCGCCTCAGAACAACAAAGTTCAACATCTGAAGAGATTAGTCGTAACGTTGTTTCAATTAGTATGCTGGCAGAAAAGACAGTTCAGGGGACCACGCAAGCCAAGTCAACTGAAGATAGCCTGGCCATGGTTATTCAAAGCATAAAAAATGTAATTTCCAAATTTAAATCTTAACTACTTATTAGTGTTATAGATGATTATAACTTTCTGACCCGGATAAATTAAATCCGGGTCTTTAATTTTGCTTAACTTTGCTAGCTCAGGATATCTCCACGGGTTATTCACATACCTTTCAGATATATGCCACAAAGTATCACCCTCAACAACAATATGTACGCTTTTGTATGTTTTTACAGGCTTTTCTTCCACATCTAATTTTTTATCTGCAGCATATTTATATAAACTTTCACTATCAATAACAGTATCAGAGTTTATATTTTCGACAGACCCTTCTAGCTGCGCATCCGCATCAGTTTTATTATTTAACTTAACATCATCTTCTTTAAATGCTGAAGAATTATCTTCTTCCTCAAGTACAAAATCGATGACATCATCAGCAATAGAATCCTCCTTCAAATCCGATTCGCTTTCAGCCGACTTGACGACATCTAGTACAGCATCTCTCCTTTCTTCTTCATAATCATTTATAACAATCACAATCCCTTCGTTGGTTTTTGTTATATCAACTTTATCACTGCTGTAACTCGCTATTTCTTTTGGCTCAATCGAAAGACTTTCTTCAATCGAAATTCGACTTATAGCCGGGGCATTGAGACGAGCATCAGAAGAGTCATCTAACTTGCTATCAATGAGACCTGAAAAATAAATAAAATATACTGACGTCGCTAAAAAACCAATCGTCAATATTGAAACCCATAATATATCTCCATTAGACTCTTTAACTACTGGCGAATTATTCTTATAATTATCATGATTCTCAGAAAAACTATCTACTGTCAAACTATCCTCACGACCATTACTTAAAATCTCATCCCTTATTTTATAATCTTTATCAATCGGCCCGGCATTCACTACTGGTAGTGATGGAGTGCTTTCAGTATTTTTATATTGCGTTTTGTTTAAATGCTTTAATAACTTACTCTCAACAATCTCAGGATGCCTGTTTGAGCTGTGCGGAGGCGCCTTTACAACACTACTTTCTTTCCTGTTTTTATTTGTATCATTTATCGCCGACTCCTTACTAACATATTGATCAACTGACATAGGTGAATTTTTAGTCTCGTTTTTAACGGCAGGAATATCAGCTGACACTTTATCTTTAGATTCTTTGCTGTCCTTAGGCTGAAAAACCGTTTGTTTTTTTTGCTCGTTTGTTTTTTTTGTTTTGCGCTTAGCCTCTGCCGATTTAATACTTTCAATATGAGAACGCAAATAGCCTGTCGTTTTGAATTTATCTAAATTCTCAAGATCTGCATATAACCTTATCCCTTCGTCACGAATCAATGCCCTGCTAAAAACCTCCCTTGGCACAAGCGGTGGCAATTGACTCCAGCCTTTGTCTGGAAATGCAATAACATCTTCAATTTCATCTACCCAAAAACCTGCATAACCACCGGTCACTTCTGAAATTATAATTCGCCCGGGCGATTTTCTAACCGCAGAATCCACACCAAATCTGACACGTAAGTCGACTACACGAACCATGCCATGCATAGATTTAAATACGCCCGGTTCAGCATTATTTGTACCGGGAAATTTATTTAAGCCTGGTGGAATAGTAATGGACTCAACTGGCATAGTAGGTGAACAGACCAGCACAGGCCCAACCTTATAAAGCAGCAATGCATTAGAGTTTTGAAGATTATCTATTGACACTTTTATTCCAGATAGCGTTCCTGCCATTTAGTGTATAGCTGCCAGGTATATTCAGTGTATTCTTCCTTTGTCTTAAATTGGGCAGGATCAATTGCATCAAAAACATAATAATTAGCTGTGCTATTTTCAGTATTTAAAAAATGATAAATTTTATCTAAAAGCGTATGCGGATCACGCCATTCAAAATCGTCCTGCGCCTCATAATGTAAAAATACAGGCAATATTGGCACCCCTGTTTTCATAGAAACATCAAAAGCGCCATATCGAAATGATTCAAAAATGCGTTTACCTTTACATCCACCTTCAGGATATAAGGCTATATTTTTGCCCTTCCCCACTTCTTCGGCAATCATCTGTGCTGCCTGGTTCCTGGATTCTTTGGATTCTCTCTTTACATATAAATTTCCAGCGGCCGTTGAAATTCGACCAACAATCCACCAATTTTTAACTTCCATTTTTGCTAGCGAGTACACTTCAAACAACGCCGGTATACCTATATCTTCAAATGCTGATGGATGATTTGCTATCAGAATATATTGTTTAGGTATCTCATATGAGTTTTTCTGATGCAGCTTTAAATTCACATCAAGCGCCCTGACAAAGGCCTTACACCACACTCTATATAACCTGAAGTACCAATAACGGCGTATCCGAGATGGTAGCCACGCTAATAAATATAAAATCAGGGTCAATAACAGCATATCGGCCCAAAGTGCACTTAGCTTTAATGTTCTTGCTGCGTAATAAAACACGACTGCTCCTAATGACATTATCCAATTAAATAACCATAAAATTATAGTTCACGCAGCTTTTATTTGATTTATAGAGCTCCAATTGTTATTTTGCATCATCTTAAACAGAATGCCCCAAAATGACCCGCCAATTATTAGTTAATATTTTACTTCTCATATGTTCCATTGCACTTTCTGGCTGTAGCACACTTGACCACAAGCCTGCTGCTAATGACCCACTAGAAAGCTACAACCGCAATATGTTCGAATTTAATGATGGTGTTGATAGATACGTTTTTAAACCGGTAGCAAAGGGATATGATGCCATTACACCGAACTGCCACATCAAAAGTGGATGATAAACATCTAGCTCTTACAGCATATGCTAACCCACCGGACACAATATCTATTCGTGTCACTCTTGGTGGGCGTGTGCCAGTAACCTCTGGGGCTTCAGGGCGAGTTTTGGCAGCATTTGGTGGTATGTCGGAAAAGCAGATTAGGCAGAATTTTGATAAAGTTAAATGGGTTCGCCCAATTGACTACCAAGTATGGAGATCACAAGTAGATCAGGTGATTAAAGATGGGTATGCGGAAGACAAAGAGGGTTTTGTCCAAGGAGTTTCTACATTATCCGTGCCGGTTTATAATCGTGATCAAACTGTTTCACATACAATTGGAATTTTTGCGATTAATTCACAATTAGAGTCTGCAAATCATAAAAAAATTCTTGAGGCGCTTTGGGAAGTGGCAGATTATATTCACCAAAACTTACGCAATTAGGACTTATGAGAATTTAAGCCAGTATGAGAAGCCTTTAGAATGTACCGTTACCTCTCAATGGGGGTGCATTTTCTGAATTCTAGTTAGAATAGTGAATCTGGCCACTGGCCATATTTCAGTTAGGTCTATTTTATTTATAATTAGTAGATTTTTAATTTCATTATTAAGCAATTTAATTTTCTATAGAAAATTAATTTTGTTTAATGACAACATATTTACATTTCAGCTCTACCATATTAGAATTAAAGCTAGTCGTCATAGGAGTTAGTCTTTATGTGCTATTTTTGGTCAATTCATTTTAAGAGCAAACAAAAATATTTATATAATCAAAGGCTAGGTCATGATTAAGAGCCTTAGGAATTTTTTAAGA
>CAWUSX010000081.1:0-18410 GCA_963924875.1 uncultured Gammaproteobacteria bacterium | reverse complement strand
TGTAAAGCGTTTATTTCAAATTCTTAACAACTTATACCAGCTTTTTCTTACAACCTTGCCTTGTCGTCCAGCCTTTCGGCCAATCCGTTATCCTTAACGAGGAGGCGCATTCTACAGCTTTAACTAAAACCGTCAACAACTTTGTGTAATACTTTCGTAATATTTTTAATCCAGCTAAGTTAATGCTTATTTTTTAATCAATACACGTGCAATTTTTTTCTTACCAGCCTGAATAATATACTCGCCGGAACTCAGCCTATGCTTCGCATCGACGACTTCCCAGTCTACTTTTACACGCCCGTTTGATAACATGTCCTTTGCCTGAGCAGAATTCTGCGCCAATCCTGTACGGTTTATAATTGCAGATACTGGCAAATCATCTTGCCCCTCTAGCTCAACCTCTATTTCGGGCGTACCTTCTGGTAACTCACCTTCTTTAACAATGTTGCCTGCGCCTTTATCCGCATTTATTGCCGCCTCCTCTCCATGAAAGCGTGCAATTAATTCCTTGGCCAATTCGATTTTAATGTCTTTAGGGTTACGACCTTGCTCCATTTCTTGCTTCAACACATGGATATCATCCATGGACCTAAAACTAAGCAATTCGTAATAACGCCAGATCATTGTATCCGGCATAGAGACAATTTTCGTAAACATCACTCCCGGCGCATCTGTAATACCAACATAATTATTTAAAGATTTGGACATTTTATTTACGCCATCCAAACCCTCTAACAACGGCATCATTATGATTGTTTGCGGATCTTGCCCATAAAACTTCTGCAACTCACGGCCCATTAATAAATTGAACTTTTGATCCGTACCACCCAGTTCTACATCGGCCTTTAAAGCCACCGAATCATAGCCTTGCACAAGAGGATATAAAAACTCGTGGATGGATATGCTTTGCTCTGCCTTATAGCGCTTCTTAAAATCATCTCGCTCTAGCATTCGTGCAACAGTTTGCCGACCAGCCAATTTGATCATGTCAGCCGCGCTCATTTTGCCCATCCATTCTGAATTAAAGACTATGGTGGTCTTTTCTCTATCAAGAATTTTGAACACCTGCTGCTGATACGTTTCTGCATTTGCAGCGACCTGCTCTTCTGTCAAGGGTGGTCTGGTTGCACTTTTTCCGGTTGGATCACCAATCATTCCTGTAAAGTCACCAATTAAGAACAGCACTTCATGCCCTAATTCCTGGAATTGACGAAGCTTGTTAATTAAAACGGTGTGCCCAAGGTGCAAATCTGGCGCGGTTGGGTCAAAGCCTGCCTTTATTTTTAGCGGCCGGCCGGACTCTAACTTTTTAACCAACTCTTCTTCGACGAGTATTTCTTCGGCGCCCCGCTTTATCAGCGCTAGTGATTCGTCTACAGATGACATACATAACCCCACATCGTTAAATATTTATAAATAAGTTGACCTACTGCCCACTCATAACTGTGCAGGCGTTATACAAGAGGCCTTATAATAAGGCAAGCAGATAAACATTAGACAGATGAAACATATAATAAAAACATGTACCAATATTTTTGTAGCTAGCGTGGCTTTGTATCTTGTCGCCTGCAACCAGCAAAATAATACATTACAGCCCAACAGCATCACTCTTGTTGCTGTTGGTGACATTATGCTTGGCGGTACAGCTGAAGAAATCCTCGTGAAAAATGGCTACGATTACCCCTTTATAAAAGTACAGCATATCCTCGATGAAGCCGACATAGTTATTGGCAATCTCGAAGGACCTCTCACTGACCTGGATGAAAGCACATTAGATAAAGAATATTTATTTCGATCTCCGCCAGATTTAGTTGCTCCTGCACTAAAAAAAGCCAGCTTCACTATCATGAGTATTGCAAACAACCATATCCTGGATTTTGATATTGAAGGCATGAATGACACAATCGACAGCTTAAAGAAGCATCGTATTCAAACCGTTGGTGCCGGAAATAACCTCACCGAAGCGAGAAAAGGAACAATCCTCAGCACAGCAAATGGAAGCGTCGGTTTTTTAAGTTACTCCCTGACGTTTCCAGAATCGTTTTGGGCCACCAAAAATAAAGCAGGCACCGCCTTTGGTCACGAAAAAGACATTAGGGAAGATGTGAAACGGCTACGTGAGCAAGTCGACTATCTAATAGTTTCATTTCATTGGGGAAGAGAAAAATCACTCGAACTAAGACCTTACCAGCCAAGGCTTGGTCACGCCGCAATAGATGCTGGGGCCAATATAGTGCTGGGGCACCACCCTCATGTCTTACAGGGTATAGAAGAGTACAAGGACGGCTTAATAATTTACAGCCTGGGTAATTTTGTTTTTGGCTCTTATAGTACTGACGCAACAAACAGCGTAATTGCCCGCATCACACTACATAAAGGGAAATACTACAGCGCTGAATTCACTCCCATTAACGTCTCAAACACTGAAGTCGTCTTTCAACCACAGCTATTAACTGGAAGCGCAGCATCCGACGTCATTAAACATATAAACAGCCTATCAAAAGAGCTAAATACCAACCTAATTCAAAGGAATGACAAAGGTTTCTTGCATACCCGCTCAAATTAAATACAATCTTTCACCCTGAATATTTGATTTTCCTTAATTTTCCAGCTATTTTATTGAAAAAACTATTGATAAATCCGTGAATTACAACAACTTCATAAACAAAGACTTTCGCAGCCTGTCTCAGCCTGTTATAAGTCAACGACGACGCCCTGCTCTACGCTGGGTCCTGTTAGCTGCTGGCTGCGCCATTATTGGCGTGGTTATAGCTAACACGGGCAGCAATGAAGAAAAGGTTATTAGCGTAGACCACGACGCATCTACGGAACAGACAACCGAAGCTTCTGACGCTGCTTCAGAAACCAGCGAAAACCCGCCTAGCATTCAGTTGAATTTGCCGCTTCCATCAGCACAGCAAAACAATGAAAGCCATAATATAGACGCTACTGATACCGACACTAGCGCCATGACATACAGCAATCTCGAAAATCCTGCATGGACAACCTATAAAGTTAAACGCGGAGATAGTCTCTCCGTTTTATTTGATAAAGCACAAATTAAGCCCAACCAGCTACTTGAGTTAATGAAGTTAGGCAAAGCAACGAAAGAGCTACGCCGCATCCACCCCGGCGACGCTATTAAAATCATTAGCAATGAACAGGGGCAGTTGATTGCACTGAATTACCAGATCGATACTGTGCGCTACCTTCAAGTTGAACGGGAAGGCGATAAGCTTGTCGCGGGTATTCACAAACATGAAATTGAAGTCCGCAACGCCTATGCATCTGGCGAAATTGAATCATCATTATCTTTGGCATCTGAAAAAGCCGGCCTCTCACAAAGCATGATTATGGAACTTGCCAGTATATTCGGCTGGGATATCGACTTTGCACTCGACATACGTAAGGGAGACCAATTCACAGTTATCTATGAAGAACGCTTTAAAAGCGGCAGCAAAATAAAAGGTGGCAATATATTAGCCGCCGAATTCATTAATCAAGGTAAAACCTACCGCGCACTACGCTACACAGATCCCGTTACTGGAGATGCAGGTTATTACTCAGACGACGGACGCAGTTTACGCAAAGCTTTTTTACGCAGCCCTGTTAATTTTAGCCGCATAAGCTCACGTTTTACCACAAAGCGCTATCACCCTATTTTGCATAAATTCCGCTCGCACAAAGGCGTTGATTATGCAGCTAAACGCGGCACACCTGTTCGCGCATCAGGCGATGGCAAAGTTATTTTTAAAGGCCGCAAAGGCGGCTATGGCAACGCCATCATATTAAAGCACGGCAGCCGCTATACAACACTTTACGGACATTTGAATAGTTACAATAAAAAAATTCGCTCAGGCGGAAGGGTTAAGCAAGGACAAATTATTGGTTACGTTGGATCAACCGGTCTGGCCTCAGGTCCACACCTGCATTATGAATTCCGCGTAAATGGCGTACACCGCAATCCTTTGACCGTAAAACTGCCAAGCACCAGCCCGATTCCAAAACGCTATCGTGACAACTTTGAGTTAAGCACTCAGGGTTATGTTGCACAGCTAAAAGTACTTTCACGTAACGCTTTAGCATTAAACGACAAACAATAATGTCAGGCCTCTATGCCGGCCTGATGTCAGGCACCAGCATGGATGGCATCGACGCAGCTCTCGTTGAATTTGATGGCTCACAAATAAAACTCATCGCAAGCCATAGCCACTCTATCCCAGCAAGTCTTAAAACAAAACTATCCCTGCTTAGCCTAAACTCTGAACATGCCACTATAGACATGTTAGGTGAAGCCGATGCTGAGCTTGGCGATTTATTTGCTGAAGCGATTAATGAGTTACTCTCGAATGCAGGCATTCAGGCAAGCGAGGTTTCAGGCATAGGCTCACATGGGCAAACCATTCGTCACCGACCAGACTTACCCAGGCGTTTTACCATGCAAATTGGTGACGCAAATAAAATTAGTTATAAAACAGGTATTACAACGGTTGCCGATTTTCGCCGCAAGGATATGGCTGCTAATGGTGAAGGCGCACCACTTACTCCTGCTTTTCATCAGCAAGTTTTTCACTCTAACAATGAAAACCGAGCCATTTTAAATATTGGAGGCATCTCCAACCTAAGCTATTTACCCAAAGACAAAGAACAGAACTGTTTTGGATTTGATTGCGGCCCAGGAAATATTTTAATGGACGCATGGATTCAGCGGCACCAGCAACAAGCTTTTGATAAAAACGGCGAATGGGCCGCCAGTGCGGACGCTGATCAAAACTTTGTCAGCCAGTTAATGAGTGATTCTTTTATTCAACAACAGCCACCTAAAAGTACTGGCAAAGAGCACTATCACCTGGATTGGTTAGAACAACAGAATGGATTTAAGCAGTTAACTATAGCTCAGGTGCAAGCGAGCCTTTGCCAATTTACTTGCGACAGCATTATTTACGCCATTAAGAATTATTTACCTGAGTTAAACCGCCTAATTATTTGTGGCGGTGGGGTACATAATGCGCATTTGATATCGCTGCTTAATTACAGGCTTCCTGAAATAAATATTGAATCGAGTGAGATACATGGTATCCACCCAGACTGGGTAGAAGCCATTGCATTTGCATGGCTCGCCAAAAAGACACTGAACAAAGAAAGTGGCAACCTGCCTGCAGTAACCGGTGCAAATCGCGCCGTTATTTTAGGCGCAATATACCAGGCAAATTAGTCTCGCCAACACAATTAGGCATACGCCCTTATGATGGAAGAAAATCAATTGGGTACTTAACTGTTACTTCCTCTGTATTTCCCGGTTTAAACTTAAATAATTTTACCCGAGCGATTATTCTCTTTTCTAATTTAAGATTGTTTAAGTCACTAGAAAGTATTTTTACCGCGGTCACCCTGCCATTAGCCGCTATTGTTAACTCAATAACGACCTTACCCTGCAAACTTGGATCTTTTCTTAGCGCGCGGTTATAAATACTGTAAATTGCACCTTTATTTTTCTGAAACACTTGTTCAATTTCATACTCTGGGCGAATTATTTTTCCCGACTGGCTACGTTTAACTACCTTTTTAGGTGTGTTTGTTGCAATTTTACTGTCTACCCGGGTGGTACTACGAGATGCCAGGGCTCCACCACCTGTCGACTTAGTTAAATTTCCTGTATTGATTCCGCCACTACTTTGCAGCGCCTTACTGGAGATAACTGACTGATTAGAAAAATCTTGTTGCTTAGAGTTAGCCGATTTACTTAATGGTTGATCTGCAAATTCAGACAGATCAAACGTATCTCTTAAATCATTAAGCTCATCGCTTAACGCAACCAAACCACTGCTCGCTGCTACTGTCTGTGCAGTTTTCTGCTTTGGTGTTAACTTCTTTTTTTCTGGTTTTTTTAATTGTTTTTTTTCTTGTTTTTTTACTACCGGCTTATCCTTTAGTTTTTTTGGTACTGCCTTCGGAACAGGTGGTGGTGGCAACGGCTTCTTTTTTTCAAAAACCAGTTGAGCAAGCCGAGGAGAAACAGATTTCAAATCCTTTATAACAGGTTCGGATGTGGGCAAATAAGGAACAATCAGACCTAGCATAGTAAAGGCAACAACACATATTAGTAAAATACGTTTAAAACGGCGATCATTCTCGCTTTCGACCCAGGGTAAAAACGGCTCATCCCATGTGTTTACACTCGACATGTTCAAGCCTCATCCAACACTTTTCTATTCACTGCTAAAGAAATATTAGAAAAATTTGCTGCCGCACAAGTAATCATTATTTTCTTTAACAACAGGTAAGGAACTTCTTTATCACCCATTATCGTAACGCCTTTCTGCACTACAGCTTTTACTTTATCGGCGCTCTTCTCTTTCAACTGCCCTTTAAGCTGATTCATTAAC
The DNA here is from genome assembly GCA_963924875.1 of uncultured Gammaproteobacteria bacterium. Taxonomy (GTDB): domain Bacteria; phylum Pseudomonadota; class Gammaproteobacteria; order SZUA-229; family SZUA-229; genus SZUA-229. Next base: position 12,024 of record CAWUSX010000081.1, on the reverse strand, counting down.
GGAATAATAATATTATTTTTTGTTTTCAATACCGAACTAATATTCGCAACTTTTTTACCTTGTAAAAGAATATTATTATCTCCCACAATAATAATAATATTTTCTTTTGGTAATTTTTCTGTCGTAGACAAAGGTAATTTTATATTTTTAGGGGTTGGTAAAATATCTGAATTAGCCGCGCTCACCAGCAAGAAAAATACAAGAATAGTAAAAATATCCATTAGTGACACCATATTTAATGAGGCGCCCTGATCTTTACGGCGCTCATGGCGTCTTTGCATTCTTCTAGCTTTACTTAACTCTCTCATCTATCAGTCCTGGTTAACGCTTAGCAGCATCGCCAATTGAAATATTCGGGAACAATTCAGCAATAACGACTTCATCATCCTGCAGCGTTTTAAACTCTCTTACCGTATCCATTAAGCTCACTAAGGTGTCATAAGATATATAGGGTTCAGAGAGTATTGTAATATTGGTTTTTTCTGGAAACCTGAATTTAATTAATTTCAGCGTTTGGTTTAACAAAATATAGTTATAGCCACTTTGAGTAACCGGTATACGCTTTATTAAACCACCCTTAGTATCGGATACTTCTATTGCGCTCTTACGCACCGTAACCTGTAGTTCAAACTCAGGCTTCTTATTACTTGGCTTGGATGAATCCATGCCTGGCAGCTTCAAATCTAAAACGCTAATATTAGTAAACACCGCCGTCATCAACAAAAATGGCACGAGCACCACCATTAAGTTCATAAAAGCTGTAATATCCAGCTCAACCTGACCATTTCGTTTGGTCTTTTTACGTCGTTTAAGTGACATAGCGGTTTACTTATTGCTTGATCATAATAAGGTTAACAAATTTTACTGTAGCCATTTCAAGACTATCAACTACCTCTGTAGTTTTCGTTTGCAATATTGAAAACATAATTATCAATGGAATTGCAACAGCCAGACCAAATGCCGTTGTGTTCATCGCAACAGAAATACTACTCGATAAAATTTCAGCCTTTAATGAAGGGTCCACCTGGGCAACAGCAGTAAAGGCTTTTATCAGTCCGGTAATTGTCCCCAGTAGACCAAGTAATGTTGCTATATTTGCAAACATCGCCAGATAATGTGTACGTTTTTCAAGCCGTGGAATAATCTCCATCAAGCTTTCTTCCATCGCCATCTCAATCTGATCCCTTTCTGGCTTTATTTTAAATCGGGACAAACCTAAGGTTAACATCTGACAAATTGCCACTTTGGAGCGCGAGGTGATCGAATACACCTGATTCAAATCTCCCTCTTTCAATAGAGGCATTAACTTTGATAACAGGCGCCTATTATTTAATTTGATAGCACTTATATACACATATCTTTCAATAGCAATAGCTAAACCAAACGCCAACACAGCAAGTATCGGGTACATAAATGCCCCACCGGTTTGCATAAAAGTAACAATTTCATCGTACATTTCAATCTCCAAGCTAATATACAAAAGCAATAAATCGCTTTATTTTTGTTTGCTAACAGTCGCAGCTGCGATTTCCTTTTGCTGAATATTTTTTTTATATCTTTGTTGACGCAATACCGTACTTCTATCTATAGGCTGTAAAGCGTCATTGATCAAACTTGATAGTGGAAGCTCCACCATTTCCGGTAAATTTGCAGGTTTCCATGGCAAGATATACAACACATTGGGTTGTTCTTTATTGCCAATTATTGATGTACCTTGCATATCAATTCGTTCAACCGCAAATGCAGTATTAGAAAAATATATAGTATAGATAGCAAAAAGAATAAATGTGAAAGGCTTCATGATTTTTTCCTCTTCGTTATACGCCGTTTAATATCAATAATCCAATTTGAAACTTTGGCATCTTTTTTATCTAACAAAGACTGATATGTCTCATAGTGATCCAGCGCCTGCTCAAACTCATGCAAATACATATCTTGTAATATGCCTAAGTTCAAGTGCGCAATTGCATAATCAGGGTAAAGATCAATAGACTTTAAATACAATTTCCTGGCCAAATCAAAATCACCAGAAAATCTCGCTATCACACCCAAATAATGAAAGGATGCCGGGTTATCTGGATTGAGTTCAATCGATTTTTTAAAACTTCTTTCTGCCGGCGCGTATTGTTTTAACTGCAAGTATTGCAACCCAAGATTCACATAGGCTGGTAAAAATTCTGGGTGAGCACTTACCGTAGAAGAAAATAACTTAATCGCTTGTTCAGGCTGCCCATCCTTAGCCGCCGTTAAACCTTCGATATAACTTTTCGGTACGACACTCCAGTCATCCTTACCCTGCAGCCCCACCATAGACGCACATGAACTTATGAGGACAAAGCAGCTCAACATACTTAAATATAGACTAGTGCGTAATAAGTACATATGGCTCCAGCACTTCATACTTCGCGTAACGAACAGGTTGAATTTTCGCCAATACGCTCAGACTTTTTATAATCCACTCATCATAAATACCCTGTTCTGTCCTGTTAATATTTGAACTATGAATATCTATCGATTTTTCCTCAAAGGGATAAGCCTGCTCTTCCAGCAGAATATCATATTGCTCCAGTTCATCCGCTGATAAGCCTTTAGGGCGTTGTGACGCCATTAACGACTGAGCTAAATGATTGTATATATCACCCATATAATAGGTTGATGCTGTAGTAAATTCAGCTACCTTATACGCCAGTACTTTCTTATATGCATTAATGGCAGCCTTCATTCTTTTCTTTTTGATACCTAAATTTTTCTTCAGAGGTCGGTTTAGCTTTACGGCCTTAAAATAAGCAATTACTGGTTCTGCCAGTTCAAATGATGCCGATGCTGCAAGATACTTGCTTCTCTCTGTACGCTCTTTAGCTCCTTGTTTTTCTGCCAGAATCAATTTTTTCAGCCACTTATTCTGCGCAGTGGAGGATTTATTTGCTTTATAATAATCGGCGATTCGATGATGAGCCTCTATAAATTGGGTAAATGGCCTGGGGTATTTATTGATGTATATTTCATATTGAGCAACGGCTTGCTTTTTATAATTCGCTTTCTCATACATTTCAGCAGATTCCCAGGTCAGCGCCCGTCTCTCTTCTGGATTCTTCGTCATGCTAGCTAATATATTGATTTGCTTTGCGGCTTTTTCGAATTGACCTGATTGCGTATATGAAAGAGCGAGCTTACTCACGATACCTTGTTTATATGTAGATTTCTTAGGGTAATTTTTTTGTAAGCCAGTCAATATACCAATTGCCGCATTCCATTCCTTCATTTCAATATACAGTGTTGCTGCATCGTATTCAGAGGTAAACCGAATAGCAGATTCTGGCACTACCTTACCCAGTCTCATGAATTGAATAACCGCAAGTTCGTTTTCTCCTTTATCTCTAAAGCCGTCACCTTGCTTATATATACTAGCGGCCATCTTTTCAGATAACTCATTTCGTAACTTGGCATCTTCTTTTCGTGTTTGAGGAATATGCGAGATAGCCGACCCATAGGCTTTCTCTGCTGCAACAAACTGTTTCAATTCAAACTGAGTATGTGCAAACACTATCCAGGCCGTTCTAATTAAAGATTTATCTTTAACAGTTTTACTCTGAATAATGCGCTGTGAAAAATCTGCTGCCATTGCATGTTTTTTCGCATCTAATAAGGTTTCTGCCGTTTTTGTTATCACCGCAGGCGCATGCTTATCGTGTGGAAATGTATTACTAAAACGTATCGCACTAGATAACGCCCGCTGTTCCAGGCCTGCCTTGTTTTCAGGATTCACCTTAATTAGAAGCTTATTGTAAGTTAATAGCGCAGCATATCCGGCTTCTGAGCTTTTATTAAATAACGCATATTCATATGCCGTCTTTTCATATTCGATTAATGCCTCGTTATAACTTTTCGCATCAAACAAGGATTCTGCAAGCAAAAAATTCATATCCGAGGTAGCACTATCGTTCGGAAATGATGTTATATATTTTCTATACCAGCCAGCTGCCAACATATAATCTTTAAACTTGGCCGACTTTCTCGCCTGCGCATGAAAATAACTGGCGAGTTCTTTAATGTGCACGATAAGCTGCTGATGAATATCAGCCTGATCCTGTATTGTCTGATCCATTAAGAATTTCGTTCCTACTCCATAATTATTTACATACAGTATTTTACTCGGCACAATTTCTTCATTAACACCCCCATCCTTATATGCACTTAAAGCATACATATGAAACTCTGGCGCGCGGCGATTTTTCGGATGCTGTTTAGTAAATTCCATATATGTACTTGCCGCGTCTCTATAACGCTCCTTTTTCATATACAGCTCACCTAACTGTTGATAAATCAGGGGTTCATAATACTTAGTTTTAACACCACCAATTACTTTTTGAATTGCTTTATAGCCACCTTGATAAGACAATGACAGACTTATAACCCGTAATGAATCAGTAATAAATTCACGCTCAGATTTGCTTACCGATTCGGCTATACCAAATTGTGTTACTTTATTTTCTTCTTCTTTTATATCTAATAGAGATAAATATGTTTCTATTGATTGGATGTAATTAGATTGTTTAAATTGAGTCCAGCCGAGTTTATATAATGATTTTTCGTACAAAGGCGATTTATTCTTCCGCGCTACAATGCTTGCGTATGCCTGCTCAGCCTGCTGATATTCTCTCCAGACAAATAGTATTTCGCCACGACGAAACTGCACCTCATCGATATAAACAGATGCGGGATAATTATTTACAATTTTATCCAACATCAACTTTGCTTTTTCAACGTCCCCCGTTAGCGAATATGCCTTGGCCAACTGATAAAGAATAAAATCATTTTTTTCATGCCCAGGATAAGTTTTTAAATAGGTATTATAATGCTCGATTGACGACAACATTAAAGCGGCAGCCTTTTCGTGCTTTTCATCAGCACTCTCTTTCGTTGCCTCGCTAGTTTCTAGTTCAAGATCTGCTACTCGCCGTAAAGCCTCGGCATAATGCGTTTTATATTCTGCTGTATCTAAATAAGACTGATAATTTTCAATTGCATTTTTTCTTGCTGGAGAGATACCTTGCGCTTTCTGATAGCCAATCGGAGTTGATTTTAAATCCCCGATGGTCTGATCCTTTTTCACGTCATTACAACCACTCAGTAGTAATGTAAAAAAAGACAACAACATTAATATGCTGCTTTTATAGTTAATAGTGAAACTCATTATTCTTTCATCATCATAGAATCGTACAACCGAGCTTTAGCATATGATGCACGATCATGATAAAGTCTAATTTGATTTCGGTGCACCTCTAATGCACTCAAGGCAGCAGCACGTATACGCTGCTGCTGTTTTATAAGTTCATTTTTAACCCTGCTCTTAAGCTGATTAATTTGTTCTTCTTTATTTACTATACGAGCGTCAAATTCAGCAAACTCTTTTGGCGCTGATTTAAACACATGCTTCAGTGAAGCAAGTCTGCTTTGCATATTCTTCGTTGTGTCATCCAGTTTTTTAGTCGCTTTCTTCAACTGCCACAATCTGACAGGATATTCCGTCTCTAATCGCCATTTAAGCAACCCCTGCATTAACCGGTACTTAAACCTTAATTCAACTACATCTGAATTTTCACTTTCAAACGGCACATCCACCAAAGCTGTCTTTACTGCAGAGAGAACTTCAATATATTCACTTTCTTTTTGTTCTGCCAATGCATAAAAATTCTCATTAGACTCAATTTTATTGACTTTGGTTAGTAACGTGTTTTTACGCGCAATTAACTCTTTAACTTGCTTAAGGCTATCGTCACCTAAGGTCTTTGTAAGCTTGTTTTTATAGGTTGATCTTTTTTCACTAAGCATCATTTGTAGAGAAGGCATAGAATACTGCCAGCGATCCAGCTTATAACCCAGGTACTTAATTTGCTGGTATGACTGTACAGAAGCATTAAACTCTTTTGAAAAAATAAACTTGGACAAGTACCGATACATTAGTGGATTAACATCTTTAACGCTGCTGAATAAAGGTGGAACTTCATCACTCATATTTGCCGGGCTTATTTGCGCAATGAATTGTTCACTATTAATATAATCGACTAACTTTTTCGTTTCATCTATTTGAACTTTATAACCTTCAATCGCAAGACCATACAGATATAAAGCCTGATCGTTATCTTGCATTTTTTCAAATACATAAGGAATCGAAATCAGAGCTTCCTGCACCATTAAGTCAGACTTAGTTTGAGTAGAGACCAGATTCATCCAGGAAGCTATTGAGTCATCGTAGTTTTTATCACGATACTGAGCCCATCCCAGACCAAGAAGCGCCTCGCTTGTCACTCCGCCATTAGTCCTGATTTTTAAGAAATGCCGAATAGCTTCTTGTTGATTGTTATTTTTTAATAAGATATAAGCCAGCGCTAAATTGGCCTTATCAACCAATAACTTTTCCTCAGAATCGTTAGCTTCTATTAAGCTTAAATCCAGGAGTAGCTGTCTGGCATAATCGGGATATGTTTCTGCCCTGATCAAATAGGTAGCCGTATTAAAAACCGCATAATATCGCCATATTGATCTGTTCTGCATTTTATACAACATATCGACTGCAGACACGATATCATGTTTTTTTAGAAACACTGTATTTAGCCAATAGAGACGTTCTTCTTCATCCTTTTTCTGCAAACTGTCTTCTACTTTTAATAATGATTTCCCTGCTTCATCAAGCATTTCATTTTCATAGTAATTTTTACCCAGTAAATACCAGGCTCTATCCCTCACTTCAGGCGAGGCATTAAAAGCATCACTTGCCAGCAACTCTTCAAAAACATCTGATGATTTAGAATACAAGCCGTAAGACAGATACAAGCCGCCGAGCAATAATTGAGGATTATTTTTATCCTTAAGTAAACTCTGTTTTTGTTGCGCAACCAATAAATCGGTTATTGAAGAGAAATATTTTCCTTGATAAAAATCATACAGTGAAACACCGTATGCAAGATCCTCTACTTTATGTAGATTTTTTTCTTCGGCACATACAGTCAGACTAATAATGCAGCCAAGCATTAACACTGTGGTTCGAACAAAGATATTAAGTTTTGAAAATATCATTAATTAATTAATTAAAAATTATTCCCAGACTTTAACAATGAAGTCAGGCTGTTCTTTACTTATATCGCCTGTTATTTTTAACTCTACGAACTTTGCATTCTCAGTTTTTTCAATCTCTTGGCTAACCGCCCGCTTAAAATCACGATTGCTCGGTCCTTTACCAATAAAGAAAGCCGTAATCTCATGCTCACCTGAGGTTAAATTACCAATATACAGGCGCTGTATTCCGCCTTTATTAAGCGACCCAGCTTCTCGCGCTGTATACAAATAATTGCTTACAACTTTGTCATCTATTTTTAAACTCACGGAATCAAGCTCAAACAAGCCAGCGACATCTACTGATATAAACACACTCATTTGCGTATTTGCTGAAAACAATAGATCTTCTTCCAGGATAAAGAGGTCTCTATTCAGCTCCAGCACTTCATTTTTTAATTCCTCTATTTCCCGGTTGACACCTTGCGTCTCGCCCGCCGCCTTATCTTCGGCCAATATCACTTCGCTAAACAACAGCCCAAATAAAATAAAAAGTAATGTTGATATTCTCAATGCCTATTCCTTGTGTTTTTACTGTACGTCAATCATATTTATGTGACAATTTTTACAGCGTATATGTGTTTCTTATACATTAAACCACTCACACCTGCATTTTTACCTTCTATCTATAGTATATGCCGCACTCATTAAAACATATTGTTTTAAATTATAAAGGCATATTAGAAATAATATAGAATGGCTTTTCATTCCGAGACTCAGCTCACTAAAGTATTTTTAGAGCGCATATAAAATATATAATCGGATTATACAAAATTACCCCCTTAATCTTTTATATATCAATTCGGTTAATGTATTTAATGTCGTAAACATAAGTAAATTAAACTTAAGCCAAGTTAAATTGCTAACATACATTATATGGAAGATTATTAGCTTTTGCAGGAGAGCAATGTGCAAGCATTACGATTACATAAGAACAACTCTAGTTTCAAGCTACCCGTCTTAGCCAGGTATATCTCCCTTACTTTATTAATACTTAGCTCTAGCCTTATATATGCTGTAGGTATAGATAAAACTCAAGCGACCCGCATTCACCAACGCTTAACCGGCACGCCCCCCTCGCATGATATGCTACTCAGCATGATCGGCAAGGAGCCTGAAGCCGCGGCTTTACTAGCGATGGCCGACCCTGCTTTTTACAATGTAACTTTAAAGAACTTTGTCGCCCCCTGGACTAATGAAGCTCAATCTGTTTTTGTACCACTTAACGACTATACCGCCACCGTTATCGGCATAATCCGCGATGATTTAGACTTCCGCTCAGTACTTACCGACAACATAATATACACCGCTAAAAGCGGCCTGGGTATCAGCCCTTATAATAATTCAAATAATGATCACTATGAAGAACTGGAGCAATTGGGCCCGGTTATTGGTGATCTATCTGACAGTTCAATTTTACAAAGAAAAACACAAACGGAAGTAACCGGCTTAATTGACAGTGCCACAGCAGGCGTTATGACCACTCGCGCTGCCGCCGAAGCATTTTTTTCAGGCGGCACGAATAGAGCCATGACTCGCTTCACCTTCATGAATCATATGTGTACTGATTTTGATCCCTTAAAAGATATTAGCCGTGTGCCTGACAGGGTTCGACAAGATGTTTCACGCAGCCCAGGCGGTGATAGTCGGATTTTTATGTTTAGCTGCATCGGCTGCCATGCAGGTATGGACGGATTGACGGGTGCCTATGCGCATTACGAATACAATGAGAACACTTCACAGCTTGAGTATGACGCTACAGAAGTGACCGGAAAGTATTTAATAAATTCCGACAACTTCAAACACGGTTATATAACCACAGATGACAGCTGGATTAATTATTGGCGTAATGGCCAAAACAAGTTATTGGGCTGGAGCCCCAACGCTGTAACCGGCACTCAAATTGATACTAAAGGCCACGCAACGGGTATCGGCGCGAAGTCTTTGGGTGAAGAGCTAGCAAACAGTAGTGCATTTGCTCGCTGTCAGGTTAAGAAAGCCTTTCAAAGCGTTTGCTTACACGATCCAGACAATTATGCAGCTGACCGATCTGCTGTAGACACTATTACGACGAACTTTACAGGTGCCGGCAATTACAGCATGAAGACTGTCTTCGCCAAAGTAGCCGCATACTGTAAAGAATAACCTGATACAGCTTTATTTAATAAAGACAAAAGCTTATCAGTGTTGAATGAAATTGGAGATTGATGATAATGATATTTAAGCGTACAGCAATCAGACCTTCGCGCTCACTTAAGGTGGCAAGCCAAATATGGACGCCTATTAAACTCAGCACCTTAATTGCCTGCGTTGCTGTACTGAGCGCCTGTGGTGATACTGCAGAGGTTCAATCCAATGCCAACAACTCTAACGTTACCGTGAGCAACTACTCGGGGCCTACGGCACTAACAGCAGATGTTCAGACATTTAAAACTGAGTTCTGGAACCCGCTATCATCCAGTGACCGATGCGGTAGCTGCCATACCAACGGCGGATCGGCATCAAACTTCCCATTTGTTGATCTCTCGAACGTTAACAACGCTTACACATCAGCAATTTCAAGAAACAATTCAGGTGTTCTTCTGGTTGACCGTAGTAGCCCAGAAAACTCACGCGTCGTTGCAAAGGCAGCCGAAGGGCATAATTGCTGGATAGATAATCCTCAGGTTTGTGCCGACATTATTGAAGGTTATGTGAATAACTGGGCGGGAGGCATCACCGACTCCAGTGGCAGAACAATTTCCTTAACGGCCCCTGCAATCAAATCTCCGGGTTCAAGTCGAAATTTCCCTGCCCTCGCAACGGACAATGACCCAGCAAGCTTTCAGAAAACAGTTTATCCTATATTGACAGCAAATTGCGCTGCCTGTCATTCAGAAGCCTCTGCCAGACCACAGCCGCCTTTCTTTGCAAGTGGCGATGTTAACTCCGCTTATGATGCTGCAAAATCAAAAATCGATTTAGATACACCAGAAAATTCACGTTTTGTATCACGCCTAATCGAACTACATAACTGCTGGCCAGGTGCAGATAGCTGCCAAAATAATGCCGACAAGATGCTAGAACAAATCGCGTTATTCGCAGGTGCTATTAGCCTGGATGTAATTGACCCCGATTTAATCACCAGCAAAGCCATGTCGCTCAGTAGGGCTATTTTAGCCAGTGGTGGCAGCCGCTATGAAGACAAGCAAGTCGCACTTTGGGAGTTTAAATCTCTCACCGGCAACACTGCATTCGATACCAGTGGCATTGAGCCTGCAATGGACTTAACCCTTTCTGGCCCTGTCGGCTGGGTACTCGGCTATGGCATTGATATTGCGGCCGGCGGTAAAGCTCAGGCTTCAACCGAATCCAGCAAGAAACTGACCGATTTAATTACACTCACGAACGCCTATTCTATTGAAGCATGGATCGTTCCCGGCAATGTGTCCCAAGAAGATGCGCGTATTATCAGCTATTCTGCTGGCGATACTGCACGTAACTTTTCACTGAGCCAGTCACTGTATAACTACGAGTTTCTCAATCGCAGCAGCAACACAGATGCAGAAGGCAGATCATCATTGGTAACCAATGATGATGATGAAGACTTACAATCCTCTCTGCAGCATGTTGTTGTAACGTTTGATCCGATTAATGGCCGCCGTATTTATGTAAATGGCGTGTTCACCGATGACACCGACCCTGCCGGCACTATGGGTGGCAGCTTAATCGACTGGAACGACAGCTACGCATTCGTGATGGGTAACGAAGTCAGCGGTGACAGCCCATGGGCGGGCAAATTAAGAATGGTAGCTGTACACAATAGTGCATTAACTCAGGCACAAATCAGCCAAAATTATGCCGTAGGTGTAGGGCAAAAATACTTCATGCTATTTTCTGTTGCCGAGGCCCTCGGGCTAACAGATGCCTACGTTTTATTTGAAGTAGAGCAATATGATAATACCGCCTATTTATTCAACCAGCCCAGATTCATAAGCCTTGATGACAATTACACACCTGCTAGCAACATTCCTATTGAAGGCATGCGTATTGGTGTAAACGGCCGTGAAACCGTATCTGGACAGGTATATGGCAATATAGATGTCGACATAAACGCCACGGACTACACACCAAATGGACAACCACTTTCAACACTAGGTACTGTTATTGCGGTCGAAAAAGGCCCAACATCCGACGAGTTCTTCTTAACCTTTGAGCTACTTGGCAGCTTGCCACCTAATAGGCGGGTAGAGGCAGATCCTGTTATTCCTGGCGCCCCAGCGGACCCAGAACTGGCATCTGATATTGGCGTCAAAACATTTGACGAAATTAACCACACTATGTCCAAAGTAACCGGCATATTAACAACCAATAGCGCGGTATCTTCAACTTACAATACGTATAAACAGCAACTACCCTCCATTGAAAACATCAGTGCGTTTTTACCATCACACCAGATGGCGGTCGCTCAACTTGCTATGAGTTACTGCAATGAAGTTGTTATTGCCGATGCGGCTTTAGCACCAGGAAATGAAGCCAGTCAATACTTCAAAGACTTCGACTTTGACCAAACCGCTTCAGTCGCATTTGATAGCACCATTGAACTTGATCAAATCGCCGATTCACTGCTACGTGGCTTTGCTATCTTAGACGATACAAACGCAACAAATAATCTATCTGCTGAACCCAGCAAAACCGATATTGAAGCCGTTTTAGGTACGCCCGGTTCACAAAATTTAGATACAGGTGACAATATTGTGGCCTACAACAATTTGCTTACTACCATGCTGTCATGTGCCCCGACTTGTAACACAACAGGACGCACCGCAGAAATTGTTAAAGCCATGTGCGCTGCAACCTTAGGCAGCTCACTAACCATCATCCAATAACCGTGGTTTGGATAATCATATTTAATGAGGTATTTACACAATG
>CAWUSX010000080.1:0-14361 GCA_963924875.1 uncultured Gammaproteobacteria bacterium | reverse complement strand
AGACTCATTTTTTCCATTAGGTGATTTTGGGCTCACTGCTCGGCGTTCCCGTTTCAAGCGTTTCTGTATTACAACAGGGCATGCATGATCATCTGAATAAACCACCTGACAATGCAGACAGTACAGACACTCATTTACATTAATATCACCTTCAGGATGTATTGCCTGAACCATGCATTCATTTTTACAACGCTGACATGGACTGCCACATTCTTTATATCGTTTAAGCCATGAAAACATTCTTAACCTGCCCGGGATAGCCAATGCTGCACCCAATGGACACAAATATCGGCAATAAAAACGTTCTATAAAAATACCCGGTATCAATACTGCAAGTGCAAATAGCACGTAAGGCCATTCACGAATAAACTTTAAAACAATGGCTGTTTTAAAAGGCTCTATTTCTGCCAGGCGCTCTGCCCATTCCAACGAATAAAGTGATAAACCAAACAGTAAAAGAAAAATTAAATACTTAAATGTCCAGATGCGTTCATGAATTGCCCAGGGTACTGTTACCTGCTTAATATGTAATGCTTTGGCAATTTTATTAATTAATTCCTGTAATGCACCAAACGGACATAGCCAGCCACAATATGGGCCTCTTCCCCAAAACAATAACGCTGCAGCAACAGAGCCCCATAAAATAAAGATTAGCGGCTCCATAAGGAAGTATTCCCAGCTAAAGCCCGTAATCAATGCATTAAACATTGCCAGAATATTAACTACGGATAGTTGTGCATTGAAATACCAGCCCAGACCGAACAAGGTAAAAATAAGAAAACCTATACGAACCTGATCAGTCAATTTTGGGCGTTTCACCAACCAGTTCTGAAAGAAAAATATAAATGACAAAACCAGTAGCGCAACACCAAGAACAACCACTTCACCTATTTTTAACTGCCACATCTTTTTCCAGATAGGCGCTGATTTATTTGCTCTAGAACCTTCTGCCGCCGATGACGATTTAACATCCGATATAATCAAATATTCCTGTGGTGGTTTGTAATTTAGATCGAAGGTAAGAAAAGCCTTTTTGGTTGGGCCGATATTACGCCCTACTAATAGCTCAAGCTTCCATGGCATGGCTGCATCAAATTTTAAATCAGCGGGTGTTCTAAACAAATCCACATCTTTTAATTTAGGTGAACCTTGTGCCGCCAGATAATGTAATCGCTTATGATAACGATCATGAAAACGAATAGATGTATCATCCTGAATTACCTGAAAGCGATCAAAAATTCCACCTCGCACATAGCCTGAGCCTTTAAATGAAAACCGTCCCTCACCTGCCAGCAATACGGCCTGCTCACCCGGCTTTAATTTTTTTAGAAGGTTTTGGTATTCATTTTTTCCTAACAGGCTTTTACCGATGCTTGGAATAGAAACAACCGCTGCATATAACTCAATAAATGTTTCATCGGCATTACCTTCTTCAGGAAAATCTAATACAAGTGGTTTTCCCGTATCTGCAAATGCCTTATTAATTTCACCAACAGTTAACTTTAGTTTCTGTACAGATCCTTCATCAATCAGACTCTGCCAGCTTTTCGTTTCATTAATAGCAGGGTTAATCGTGGCAACAGGCCCCTTATGTTTAACCTCGGCCTGAAGCCCGGATAAACCAAAGCTGCGAGCGACTTTAATTGACGCATGTAAAATATTGTCGTCCATCACCATTACGGTTACGGTGGCGCCAGACACAACATCAATATCAATATCCTGTGTGCCTCTAACCAGCTCGCCAATATCCAGCCCTTCATACTCAGCAAGCACGGCTGTGATGCGTTTTTCAGGAATACCAACCAGTACAATTGGCTCATGATGCTCAACCAGTAATACCTTTTTAATAACCCCCTGCATATCAATAGCAATTAGCTGATGTATGGGTTTTCCCGAGTAGCCTGTTGTATTTACATAATCAGATGTTAAAAATACAAAACCGATCTGTGTTCCATCTTTATATGCAGGTGCCACAACAGGATCGGTAGTAGGTGAACCAAAGCGATCTGCCTCGGGGTAGATGTCGTGAACGTTTATTGAATCAAGAAAGCGTGGTAATTCGGAGTTAGCAAGTACAGCGCTTACAACGCCGCATTGCAATATCAAAAAGATTAAAAAACCGTGTATTACGTTAGTACACTTTACACTTGTTATATTTTTGGTTAACTTTTGCAGCACGTAAACGCAACCTCTTGGCACTGAATATATCTCATTTATGAACACATCTTCGAATAAGAATATACGCATATTCTAAAAAGCGCAGCGTATCATCTCACGCACCACCATGTGTCATATTGCGCATATTATGTGGCATATGACTTACGGTTATATGATATAGATCAATATAGCACCAAATGCCAGGTGTAAATTAAACTCAAGGCGAGACGAGTAAATATGCTTTCAACAAATGTTAAAAATACCAGTGATTTAATGTCTATTGCGATACAGGCGGAGCGCGAAGCCATTCGTCGTTACACGTATCTTGCTAGCCGTATGCGTGATGGCAAGAATGAATCGGCGGCGGCTTTGTTTGATCGCATGGTGACGGAAGAAACAGAACATGAGCGATTGCTAATAGAATGGATGCAGCTGGAAGGTATTAAAGAAAACGACGATATTGGCCCTATAAGCTGGAAGGATCCACATATATCAACCACCTATAATGACGATGCCTGTGATATTCACTACAGCTCACCCTATAGAGCACTGGCATTTGCGGTACACAATGAAGAGATAGCCTTTAGCTTTTATACACATGTAGCAGCGAACTCGGAAAATGAGACCGTACGAAAATATGCCGAAATTCTGGCGCGCGAAGAGCTGGGCCATGCCGCCCTTATCAGAGCCGAAAGACGACTCGCTTATCACAAAGAGCGCGAGGCCAATTTAAATGAACCCAGGCTAGACCCGGGGGTTATTCATAGCGAAACCGACCTGTTAGTCGCTGCCATTCATATAGATCAATATTTGCTAGATCAGATAAAATCAATCTCGGCAAGTAAACCAGAATTAGATTCTTTGCTTAAAGAAACGCAGCAACAGATAAAAAATAATGAAGAGGCCTTAAATAAAAAACTTATAGCCAATAAACCGTCAAGTGATGATGTTAATAATAATATCGAGCAGCTTAAACGCCATAATGATTTTATGCAGAAAAAATATAATAAACCAGAGATGGAATTACAGCGTCTTTGGTCTTGCAGCGACCGAAGCTTTGCTTTTTATGATGCCGTGGTTGAAAAAACCAGCGATGAAAATATTATGCTTGCTGCACAAAACTTAACCAGCTCGGCGCTTAATCGAATAGGCGTATTAAAGCAGGTGTTTGGGGATGCCGATATTTAAGCGATCTGTAATTTACTGGATCGCGCATACTCAAATACCACTATAAAAAATCAGTTTATTAGATCCGTTTTAATTCCTTGATCTCCTTTGTTATCCCCTATGAAACTTAACTTGTATTTTAATGTCGAATCGCCGATGATCAGCTAACTCAAATTGTTTAAGCGCAGGAAGTCCGACCGAATAATGTACCGTTTTCTAAGCAAATTTATTGTAGCCTACCTGGTTTTACTGGGTGACAGCGCATTCGCTGCCGAGTACCGCTACGAGAATGAAAATGGCAACACCGCTAATAGTTACTCAAACCAGCTAACACTCTCGGCCCGGCTTGAGAAAGTCAGCATTAGCTCACCATCGTCCTGTTCAGCTCTGCTTGTGGAACACACAAAACAGTGCACCAATGTTTTCTCCTCTTTGTATGCGCTTATTTCCAGCACCATTCCTGAACAGTTTAATAGCTCTCTCTTCTCTCCCCGCGCTCCCCCTGTAGCGTAATACCATCTAACTTTCCTTTAGTTTTATACACGTATCTTTCGAGCCTGTGTGCGTTCTGATGAAACAGACCACCAGCGGATAGTTTTGTGTACCTGGTAATACAATGAGAGAATTATGAATATACAAATAACAGCACAGCATATTCCGCTGTCAGCGAAAAATAAACACACAAACAATCGACAGACTCACCTTAATCTTAAGAGCAACAATATTTGCTCGAATATATTGTGAGGCTGATGAGATGAATATATCGACAGGTCAGATTAATCAAACAAGCTCAGATGCCGTAATAGCAACCGACAGTACCCGCAGCAACAAAAAAACAGTATATGAATATACACCAGGCTCTGTATGGACAAATATAAAATACCTACTGGGCATGCTTGCAGCCCTTGTTATTCCACCATTAATACCGGGCGTTACATCTCGCGAATTAATCATGGGATATGTCGGTATTGTGCTCGGCATATATTTTGCGGCATTTATTTATAAACTGGTAATGACTTATCGCCCAGTAAAAAGACGCAAAGAGAGAGTTCGCTAATAGCATTAATAACACAATAAAATTCAGTCAACGTAGGGTGGATCAAGCGCAGCGGATCCACCCTACTTTTCTTGAAGATGGGTATTTCTTTTTGCATATAGCCAGGCACTTATTGTAAGCAAGGCATAAATTCCACTGATAAAAATCAGCTGTTCAGGTTGATTATTAAATTCATAATAAAGAATCAACAGCATTCCTGACATTAACCCCAGTATTGATATGATAGAAATAACTGCTGATGATTTTGTCAGATGACGAATCTTAAAATTTGCGTATGCCATTAGCATCGAAACAAGTAAAAAAGTCACACTACCGAATTCAAGAATAACCTGTAGGCTACCCGCAAGCACCAGTAAAAAGGCAAGTGCGGACATACTTAAAATGGCATTAACGGGAATATTATTTTTTCGTCTGGAAAGAAAGTGTGGCAGATAACCATCTTTGGAAATAACCGACATTTGTCTTGATGCACCAAACACCGTCCCGCTAATTGCACTGCTGGTAGCCAGCAAAGCACCTAAGATAACCAAATTTGTACCCCAGTGCCCGATAATACTAGCGGTACCCGAGGCCAGTGCATACTCTTCGTTTTTAATAATTTCCTCAAATGGAATTGTCAAAATTGCACCCAGGGATATAACCACATAGATAAGTGTTGCCAAAAACATTGAAGCGTAAATTGCCCTGGGAATATTCTTTTCCGGCCGATCCATCTCATTGACCGCATTAATCACAAGCTGAAAGCCTTCATAGGCCACAAATGTTAATGAGGCGACAATCAATATTGACAAAATACTAATGTCCTGTTCATCTTGCAGCAAAGCAGGAAGACTTGTCTGAGTATTATTAATCAGCACAAATGATATAACCACCAGAATCACCAGCTTGGTATAAACCATTAAATCTTCTATTTTCCCCATACCCTTCACACTCCATACATTAATCAGTGTAAAAGTAAGAATAATGCCACCGGCAACCAGTTTACGTATCCACTCTGTATCTGCAAAAGAAAAGCCACTAATTGCATAAGCAGCGAAGGTGTATGAATAAAGCGATAGCGTACTGATATAACCGAAAATAACCCACCAGCCAATCAGTGATGCGGCAAAGGGTGATTTTGGAAAGGTTCTTTTATAAAAGGTGTAAGTCGCGCCTTCATCCTGATAATAGACACCCAGTTTGATATATGAATAGGCCGCAAGAGAAGCAATAACCCCACCAATAAAAATAGCCAGCGGGGTAAAAGCGCCTATCATTGAAACCGAAATTCCAAGCACCGTAAATATTCCACCCCCTACCATGCCACCTAGCGCAATGGCAATGAGCTCAGGAAGACCGAGTGTTTTATTGCGTTTTCTATGGCAATCTATTTTATTCATCGTATAACAATAGTCGTAAAAAAATCGTTTTTAAAGCATAAGTCATTGATTTTTAATAGTTCATGAACAGTCAAAGACACCCTCGGTGTCCTTAAAGATGGCGATACAGCTAAAGTAAAATCTACATTAAATACCCATCATATTGATATATATACTTATTGGACTCACCTATAGCATAAATTATTCTTTCGCTTTTTCAGCCTCAATAAAAATGCGTTTAACCTGTGGATACTGCTGCTTAATCTGCAGATCGAGCGCGGCAATCGTCTGTTCGACTTCATCCGCCGTAATGCTATTTTTAAAATCCACACTTAAATTGGCCAGAATGTAATCAGGCCCCATGTGCATCGTCAGCACTTCATTAACCTGTTGAATAACTGGACTGGACTGCAAAATTCCCCTGATACCTTTTACCACGTGAATATTCGCGCTTTCTCCAATGAGCAGACTCTTCGTTTCATAGGCCAACCAGATGGCGGTGCCGATGAGAATACAACCAATCAAAATCGAGGCAATACCATCAAAATACATAAAGCCGGTGTACTGAGTGAGCGCAACACCAGCAAAGGCGACTAACAAGCCAAGCATGGCCGCCGAATCCTCGAATAACACAACAAAGATTGAAGGATCTTTAGCTCGATGTACCGCTTCAATATAACCCCACTTGCCCTTGGATCGACTAAATTCACGTAAGGCAAAACCCCATGCCGCACCTTCAAATAACATCGCAAGGCCAAGTACTATGTAGTTAATCATTGGACTTTTCATTTCCGAGGGATGCAACAAATGCTGTATTCCTTCATAAATGGATATGCCACCCCCAAGTGCAAAAATCAGGATAGCGACAATAAAACTCCAGAAATATATTTCCTTGCCATGACCAAAAGGAAAATGTTCGTCCGCGGGTTTTTTTGATTGCTTAATGCCGTGCAATAATAAAATCTGGTTACCCGTATCCACCAGAGAATGAATACCCTCCGATAACATCGCAGAGCTGCCCGTCATAAACGCAGCGAAAAATTTTGTTATTGCAATAAGCGCATTACCAATGAGTGCCGCGAAAATTACTTTTTTTGAACCGCTAGCCATAACTGAACACCTCCCCCCACTTAAACGATTTATTATCAATTAACTTACTTTTTCTATTTATAAACAAGGCTGATTAAAAGTTACTTTATAATAGTAGCCTGAAGTACATTTTTTTGCCATTTGAAAAATGGTTAGTTAGACTTCTATAACTTTGCCTGCCTAAATAAAAATACAGATTTATTACTGCTAACAGCATGACGTAAAAAAATTAGATCTGCCATGTCTTTTGCAAAACTCCTACTTATTTTTATGATTTTATGTTGCTAAGGTAGATTAGCAACATCTGCGACGACGATTAGACGCATTAACTGAAGAAATGGGATATAAAGACAATCGAATACGAACAGATAAGCATGCAATTTATTGTATGAAATCTAAAATGGCAGACAGATAAGATCATAAGCAGAAAGCAGTTTCACAATATACATCATTTTTTAGTTCTCTTAAAACTTTTAATCACATCAATATAATTGCTGTGCTCGTAAACAGCGGGATCTATTACACAGGCCTGACTAACACTGCCCTGCATTTGTTGAACTGATTCATATTCATGCTCTGTTAACCAGCAGTCTAATTGCTTCAATAATTCAGCACAATGTTCCGGGCCTTTTTCCAATAAAACCGAACATAAATAAACCACATCTGCACCAACCAGCAAAGCCTTAACAATATCCTCTACACGATGAAAACCACCGGTTGCTGCAAGTGACAATTCAACTCGACTTCTAATCAGTGCAATCCATCTAATTCTCAATAAGGATTCATGTGGCTTAGATAAATCCAGATGCGGTAAAATTTTTAACGATTCAAGATCTATGTCCGGCTGGTAAAAGCGATTAAACAGAACCACACCATTAGCACCAGCTGTCTGTAATTTTGTAACCATGTTTGCCACAGATGAAAACTGTGATGATAATTTCATCGTCACAGGAATATTCACCTGCCCGCGTAAACTATTGAGCAAATCAATATATCTATTTTCAACCTGCTCTCCCGACTGTTCTGGATCACCTGCAACATAATAAACATTTAACTCCAGTGCATCGGCACCGGCCTGCATCAGTTCTTTCCCATAATCAATCCAGCCTGTATTGCTTACGCCATTGAGACTGGCAATAACGGGAATAGACAGTGATGATTTTAATGACTGCAGATGATCTAAATAATTTTCCAGCTCACTTTTATAGTTTTCAGGAACAGGTAGATAAGACTCCGCCTCATAATGTCCAAGCGACTGTGAATGTACAAATTTTTCTAGCTGTTGTTGCTCACGCGTTATGCTTTCTTCAAACAGGGATGGTAATACAATAGCCGCTGCACCCGCATCTTCCAACCGCCTTACATCGTCGAGATTGTCCGTTAGAGGCGAAGATGATGCGATTAATGGATTCTTCAGCGACAGCCCGAGGTAGTTGCTTGATAGATCAATCATCTTTGCTGCCCTTCTCTGTAACAACAGAATTATTTTCTACATGCTCTTTATTAGCCGTCGCCAGCTTTCTATGCGGTGGCTGAGTAGAACTGCTGTTATCCCAGGACAAATCGGCCAGCTGTTGATAAAAATGATAGCGGTGTAATACATCTTCCTGCGACTGTTGCAATAGTTTTTCTGCAACATCCGGATGAGTACGCCACAGCATATTAAAACGAACTTCACTCTGGATAAAATCACGATAGGCAATCGAAGGCTCTTTACTGTCGAGATGCAAAGGATTAATACCTTGTGCTGCATCCTGTGGGTTGTACCTGAACAATGGCCAGTGCCCACTATCAACGGCGAGCTGCTGTTGTTGATGGTTATTTTTTAAATCAATGCCGTGTGCTATACAGGGCGAATAGGCAATTATCAGCGAAGGCCCCGGATAAGCCTCCGCCTCATTGAATGCATGAATCGTCTGTATGTCTTTGGCACCATAAGCCACATGTGCGACATAAACATTTTCATAATCCATGGCCAGCAAGGCCAGATCTTTTTTAGGTGTTGGTTTACCACCGGCAGAAAATTTAGCCACCGCACCACGCGGTGTGGCCTTTGATGTTTGCCCGCCGGTATTCGAATATACCTCGGTATCCAGCACCAGTATATTTACATCACGACCGGATGCGAGCACATGATCCAGCCCTCCATAGCCAATATCATAGGCCCAGCCATCACCACCAATAATCCACACACTTTTACGTGACAGTTTATCCGCAACCGTTTCAAGTTCTCGTGCATCGGCATTATCTATTGAAGTGAGCTTAGTCTGTAATGTTTGCAGCCGTTGGCGTTGCTGTGCTATCCCTTCTTCAGTGCTTTCATCTGCCGATAATATTTCATTAACCAGACTCTCTCCGAGTTCTGCCTGTAGGCGTTGCAACAGTTCCGTTGCGTATTGTTTCTGTTTATCGATTGACAGGCGCATACCCAGTCCAAACTCGGCATTATCTTCAAATAATGAATTTGACCAGGCGGGTCCTCTGCCCTGTGCATTTTTTGCCCACGGTGTGGTAGGCAAATTACCGCCATAAATAGAAGAACAACCGGTTGCATTGGCGACCACCATACGATCACCAAATAACTGACTGGCGAGTTTAATATAAGGTGTTTCACCACAACCTTCGCAGGCACCGGAAAATTCAAATAGCGGCTGTAAAATCATCGCACCTTTAATGGTATTGGTTTTAATCAGTGCGCGATCATATTCAGGTAGTGTTAAAAAATATTCCCAGTTAATTTTTTCCTGTTCACGTAATTCCGGGGTATAGGCAAGCATATTTAATGCCTTATGACCGACATTAGTCTTGTCATGTATCGGGCAAATATCTGCACACAAACCACAACCGGTACAGTCTTCTGCTGATACCTGATAGCTCATTCTAAAATTGCTTGCAAAATCTTTACCTTTAACCGGCATAAACTTGAAACTTTGCGGCGCTCTATCAATATTAGACTCATCGTAAACTTTGCTGCGAATAACCCCATGTGGGCAAACTAAAGGACACTTTCCACACTGCGTACACAGCTTTTCATCCAGTACGGGAATCTCTAATGCCAAATTACGTTTTTCATACGCCGCCGTACCTAATGGGTAACTACCATCTGCAGGAAATAGACTCACCGGAATATTATCACCGCGCCCGGCAATCATTTCTGCTGTGACATTTTTGATGAACTCTGGTGCTGACTCTGGCACGCTTTCGTGAAGTTCGATATTAGAATCCGACTTATCCGGCACGTTTACTTCATATAAATTTAACAGCGTCTGATCAATCGCCTTATAATTTAACTGAATTAATTGCTGACCTTTTTTTCCATAGGTTTTTTCAACCGCCTGCTTTATTGAGGCTATCGCCTGATCTTTTGGTAACACGCCGGAAATAGAAAAGAAACAGGTTTGCATAATGGTATTGATACGTTTACCCATGCCGCTTTCATCGGCAACTTTATAGGCGTCTATTGCATAAAATTTTATCTGCTTTTGAATAATCTGTTGCTGCATTTTAGCGGTTAGTGTTTGCCAGACAGCATCTTTTTCAACAGATGTATTTAATAAAAACACCGCTTTATCCGCGGCCTTATCGAGCATTGGATAGCGCTCTAAAAATACGGGTTGGTGGCAGGCAATAAAATCGGCATCACCGTCACCAATCAGGTATGTAGAATGAATCGGATCATCACCAAAGCGTAAATGCGAAACCGTTACCGCACCCGATTTCTTTGAATCGTAAACAAAATAACCCTGCACGAATTTATCCGTACACTCACCAATAATTTTTATACTGTTTTTATTAGCACTTACCGTACCATCACTACCCAGGCCATAAAATACAGCCTGAAATGTTTTCTTATGCGCCTCGGTACGAAACTTTTCATCCCAGTTTAAACTGCTATGCGTAACATCATCATGGATACCAATGGTAAAATTATTTTTAGGTAGTTCTGCTGTCAGCTCATCAAATACCGCTTTCACCATTGCCGGTGTAAATTCTTTAGACGACAAGCCATAGCGCCCACCAATTACTTTTGGTAGCGCAGAAAGATGACTCTTTCCTGTCGAATAATCCTGCATAAGCGCTGTCACAATATCTTTATACAGGGGTTCACCATCAGACCCCGGCTCTTTGGTACGATCCAGCACTGCGATTTTTTTAACATTGGCAGGTAGTGCTGAAATTAGAGCACCGCTATTTAATGGCCTGAATAAACGCACTTTAACCAGGCCTACTTTTTCGCCCAGTGAAGTTAAATACTCAACTGTTTCCTGTACGGTTTCTGCCGCGGAACCCATTAGAATAATTATTCGCTCGGCGTCATCAGCGCCAAAATAATCAAATAATTTATATTGCCTGCCGCTTAACTCGGCAAACTCATCCATCACCTTCTGCACAATCGCCGGCATTGCCTGATAATAGGTATTAACAGATTCTCTGGCCTGAAAAAAAACATCGGGATTTTGTGAGCTGCCACGTAATACGGGATGCTCTGGTGATAATGCGCGTTGTCGATGATCGGTGATGGTTTGTTGTTTGATAAGCTTCTGAATGATGTGCTTATCTATAGCGACTATTTTTGCCACTTCATGCGATGTTCTGAAGCCATCAAAAAAATGCACTATAGGTATTCTTGATTCAAGTGTTACAGCTTGTGCAATGAGAGCCATATCCATGGCCTCCTGCACAGAATTTGAAGCCAGAAAGGAAAAACCGGTGGTGCGCGCCGTCATTACATCGCTGTGATCACCAAAAATAGAAAGCGCCTGTGCAGCAACTGAACGGGCGGCAACATGGAAAACAGTTGGCGAAAGCTCACCGGCAATCTTGAACATATTGGGGATCATTAATAATAATCCCTGTGATGCGGTAAAAGTAGTTGTCAGGCTTCCCGCCTGTAATGCCCCGTGAATAGCACCGGCAGCACCGCCTTCACTTTGCATTTCTATAATTTCAGGAACTGTACCCCAAAGATTAGTCTGGTTACGAGAAGACCATTCATCCGCCCACTCTCCCATAGTCGATGCAGGCGTAATCGGGTATATAGCGATAACTTCATTGGTTAGATGCGCCACCGTTGCAGTAGCCTGATTACCATCCATTGTAACAGTTTGATTTTTATGCATAACCAGCTAACCCTTATTCAACAACGCATGACAACACTTAACAAATAACGACAGGTAATAATCTATTTATTGCTTAAGTTAAATCATACCTAATGCGGCAATGACTTGGGTAAGTACTTGCTGATGTCGTCAGCACTGGATTTAATCAGATTTTTATTTAACTCAAATACAACTTTTTCATTGGTCTCGCTGGAAAGATGAGAACGCAGTTCACCTAGAAATTCAGGTGCAGAAACAATCAATAGTCTGGATAATTTATTGGCTTTACGCACATCATCCAGATACGTGGCAACCTCTTTTGAAAAAACAATGAGCTCATGCTGTTTGGCATCAACCTTGCTCTCATAAGCATGCCCACCCGAACTATCAGCTCCAGCACCCTTACCCGGAAGATCACTGGTAATATCACGATCGTGCAATCGGCCCTCAGGATGAGACATCACCTCAATTTCATTTAAGGGTGAGCGAAGTGTCTCTGCGGTAAAAATACGCGCTTTAGTACTATCTGCTACAACAACCATCGTTTTACTCATGATTAATCTCTCCTTATATATATCATTAAACACCTATAAACTGATTAAGTTCCATGATACTTATCAATAAGCATTAAACTAGTTACCAGACATATTAAACAGCTTATAATAATTTATTTATACAGCTCTTAAATGCAACATAAAGATAATTCTGCACGAAATTAAAAATGTTATGTCATAAGCGAAACACAGCGGTACAAAAAATTGAATAATGAAAACTTGAAAGAATAAAAAATACATCTGCCTAACAAATATAGTGTTTATTGACCGAATATTTATGTGTGTTTTATTTTAAAAATAGCTTTAATCTAATGCATGTTAAGCATATAAAAGAGTGGCTAGCCCTATGTGTTGCCGGGCTAGTAAATAAAAATATCACACATCATCAAGGGCTTGAGAGTATTTAATGAATAAACACCCTCAATGGAACATAGTGGATATTAATAGACCCACTTGTTATTTGTGTAGTGTTCTATGAAAGCTGGTATGGGTACATTTAGGACAAGGAGGAATATGCCCTGCTTTATGGAAATGTATGAGTTCTTTGCACTCGTCACATTCTAAAGTTCCAATACCGGTAATTTCACCCGTGTGCCAGGCTAATGAATGACGTGGTTGTTTTGCCAGATGTTTAATTTCCAGTCCTGCCTGATCAACCAGATATGTAAACTCTTTCACTGTATATTCTTTCGCACGTAAAAGGTCAAGTCTTAGCCAGTCAGCAAGATTGCGTTCTTCTGTTGTAATATAATCTGCTGCATCATGTAAATCTTTACGTATATATTCGGAAATTTTTCCAGCTTCTTCAGCGCTTAACTCACCGATCTCAATGGCTTTATTTTTGGCGACATCCATAGCTTTTTGAAGCTTAGGCTGCATGCTAGATTCTAGATTTTTTAATTCTTGCGTTGTTTTTTCTAATAAGCGTTCATAGCCTTCAACTAAATGAGATATTTTGTCATTTTCTGATTTCATTGTATCGATATCCTGATTTACATTACTGGTTCTGGGTGAAGTGGAGGGGTTCGTAGTACTGCCACTCACTTTAAGTATAGGCCCTTTTCACAGATGCAACACATTGCCAGGACACAAAGGTAAACTCTATTTAAAACGTTAGTACCTGACTGCGGCTTCATCATGACCCGCCTAAAGAAATATATCAATCAGATCCTCATGCTTATCAACACCCAACATAAGCACTGCTATTTTGCGTCAATCTTCACAAACACTGCATTGATACACATAATTTGTCGACTCCATCGACATATGAAAGAGCTATAAACTTCCTGTTTCATAGCGTTGACCTCAAAGCAAGCTGTTCAGGAAATGGGCTAAGATAATGTTGCTTTGCTATGTATTTCTGAGGATTGACTCTCAAGTGATGCTTTAATAAGGTAACAGGCGTTATAAGTGGTGTTTGTTTATTTCTATAGGCTTCAAAAGTAGCTAACAACTCCTGTTTATCTTCCGCACTGATAAACTCTTTTAAATACCCCATAATGTGCTGCAATACATTCACCTGTCTGCCAGGTGCAGAAATTATTTTCATTACCTGCATAAACCGTGCAATATAATTATTTCTTCGTTCGACAAGGTTTTTACTGGTTGTTCCTGCCACCATTCTTCCCAGCTCCTGATAATATTCACTGCCTCGAGCCATTAGCATAAATTTATGACTTGAATGAAAATTTATAAATTCCTGTACATTATTTTCATTCTCATTTATCTCTTTCCAGCGTTTATAGGCATAAACACGCTCAAAAAAGTTTTCACATAATGCTGCATCATTTAAACGCCCTTCTTCTTCCACAGGCATTAATGGATATTTTTTAATAAACGTACCCGCAAATATTCCAGTACCACTTTTATCACGTATACCA
>CAWUSX010000079.1:0-31344 GCA_963924875.1 uncultured Gammaproteobacteria bacterium | reverse complement strand
TGTAAAGCGTTTATTTCAAATTCTTAACAACTTATACCAGCTTTTTCTTACAACCTTGCCTTGTCGTCCAGCCTTTCGGCCAATCCGTTATCCTTAACGAGGAGGCGCATTCTACAGCTTTAACTAAAACCGTCAACAACTAATTACGTTCTTTTTTATGTTTTATTAATATTCTTATGTTCATTAAATTAATTGCTTAATAAACAACCAGAAAATAACCCATTATTAGGTAATTCACACCCTTAAATTAACCTGACCAACAATATGATATTTTCACTCTCAATACATGACACTATATAACTAGACATAATAATCAGGCATAAGCCACTCTCTATTCCGATATGAAAAACCCAAATAATCTACTTAGCTCCGAAACCAGCCCTTATTTATTACAGCATGCGGACAACCCAGTTAACTGGCATCCCTGGAATGAAGCCTCATTAGCTAAGGCAAAATCCGAGAACAAACCTATTCTGTTATCCATTGGTTACTCGGCATGTCATTGGTGCCACGTAATGGCGCACGAGTCTTTTGAAGACATAGATACTGCCGAGGTTATGTATGAACATTTTATTAATATTAAAATTGACCGAGAAGAACGCCCCGACCTCGATAAGATATACCAAACAGCTCACTCTCTACTAACGTCTCGATCTGGAGGCTGGCCATTAACCGTTTTTCTTTCGCCAGATAATCAGATGCCTTTTTTCGCTGGCACCTACTTTCCTGAAAAACGGCGTTATAATATGCCTTCTTTCACCGAAATAATGCATTTGGTGACGGACGCATTTATTAATAAAAAACAGGAAATTCGCGAACAAGACACCTCAATCCAGTCAGCTCTTATTGAAGCATCCTCACATTCCCCATCAAGCTCTGCCTTAAACTCCTTACCTTTAGACCTTGCGCGCAAGCAGCTCGAAGGCGCATTTGAAGAAAAATTTGGCGGCTTTGGCAGTGCACCTAAATTTCCACATGCGGATATGATTGAGAGATGCCTGCGCCATTACTTACTTTTAAAAACACAAAACAAGCTCGACTCTCGTGCACTCGAAATGGCTACGTTTACTCTCGACAAAATGGCACTAGGTGGATTTCAAGATGCGCTAGGCGGTGGTTTTTTTCGCTATTCGACTGACGACAAATGGATGATCCCGCATTTTGAAAAAATGCTTTACGATAACGCCCAATTGTTTGCCCTATACGCACAGGCTTTTACCCTCACAAAAAGCCCGCTATATAAACAGTCTATAGAGCTGGCTGCTGACTGGCTTATTCGTGAAATGCAAACTATTGAAGGCGGCTACTGCTCAGCACTCGATGCCGACACTGAAAAAGTTGAAGGAAAAACTTATGTGTGGACGCCAGAACAAGTTAAAGAACTTCTGACACCTGACGAATACGATGTTTACTCTCTTAAATACAATTTATTGTCGCCCGCCAATTTTGAAGGCAGCTGGCACTTGCACAGTGACACAACAGATGAAGACTTATCCGAATCACTGCACATACCTTTAGAAGAACTCAAAGTACGGCTTATCAGCAGCCGAGAAAAACTTTTAGTGCAGAGAAACACTCGAGTGCAACCCGGCCGCGACGATAAAATTCTTTGCGCATGGAATGCGTTAATGATTCGAGGCATGAGCACCATCGGACGACGCCTGAATAATCAACGATACATTGACTCGGCCAATCAAGCAGCCAACTTTATCTACAGTACTCTTTGGAATGGGGAGCGCTTACTCGCAAGCTATAAAGACGGTAAGGCTCACCTAAATGCATCCCTTGATGATTACGCCTATTTACTACAGGCTCTCATAGAACTACTGCAATCACAGTGGCGCAATGAACACTACGCCTGGGCTATTGATATTGCAGACAGCCTGCTCGAACATTTTGAAGATAAAGAGCATGGCGGATTCTTTTTTACAAGTCACGACCATGAACACTTACTTTACAGAAGCAAAACATTTTCTGATGACGCTATGCCGAATGGCAATGCGGTTGCGGCAAGCTCATTACTACAACTTGGTTTACTCAGCGGCCAAACAAAATATATAGATGCTGCAGAGCGCACTATTCGTTGCAGCTATGACACGCTCAGTGATCAGGCTATATCTCATTGCAGCTTATTGCATGCCCTCGAACTCTATCTAAGCCCTGGAATAGTTATTATTCTTCGTGGCGACAAGCAAAACCTAAGCACCTGGAAGACAATTGCCAATCAATATTATATCCCCCAACTTACCTGTTTTAGTATTGAGTCCGGCACAAATACAAAAGATCTGGAAGACAAAAAGCCCGTGGGTGATATTTGCGCCTACATTTGCGAGGGCACGCAATGTAAACCCGTGATAACGGATATAAATGTGTTCAAAAAATATTTCACTGATGTCACCCAGTAAAATATTTAATATGACGAATATTATTCGTCCAGGCAACGACCATCAAGCACTAGCCGGACTCAATTCAAATACATCTTTAATAACGCAAATAAAAAGGCCCCGATAAATCAGGGCCTTTTCAAGCAAGCATTACATACTAACTTAATTGTTTTATTGCATTACTGATTGCAACGACCCAACTGATCTTACCCATGGCTGAGTATTCATATTGCTTACTGATGCCAATGCCTGATCTGCTTCAGCTTTGGTAGGGTAAACACCCAATATCAATACATACCATGTTTTACCATTTACGTTCGTTTCAGCAACCCAATCGCTAGACATGTTGTTCGCGTTAGCAAAGTCATTAAGCTGAGCCATAGTACTTGACGCAACAACCTGAACAACAAAATAGTCTGCTGGCTGTGACGACAAATCACCTATTGCTGCCATTGGAGCAATCTCTTCAACAACAACTGGTTCTACTGCCATTGCATCACCAGGCATAGGATCGTTTGCATACATAGACTCGTCACCAAGAGGCGTTGCTTCTACTGCAGTCATATCGACGAACTCAGCTGGTGCTGGCTCTTCCATTGCAACAGGTTCAACTACCTCTGCCTCAACTTGTTGCGGACGACTATCCCACGGCGATGACGACTCCGCCCATGGAGATGGTTTTGAAGAACACGCCACCAGTAGCACACTACCAGCTAGCACCAATGATAATGGTAATGATTTTATATTTACATGAGCCAATGTTTTATCCTCTATTTAATTATTATAAAAACCCTGGTGACGCTGAGAGTTTTACTTAAAATAATGCCCTATCACTTTATTTTAAATACGAATATCGCAGAGTCTAGACCATTAATGCACGTTACAAAAGCAGATTAATTGAAAAAACGCAAATACCCTGCCTTAAATCATACAAATTTAGCAGAAAACACTCGGCTGATTTTGCGCTCAATAGCCCACTCGATTTAATTTTACAGTGCTACACTTAGTCACGAATCGAATATACATTTACAGGATTAGTTTATGAGCACACCCGAAAGCCCAAAAAAAGCACCCTATGTAGTTGAGCTAGAACCCGGTACCTACTGGTGGTGTTCATGCGGAAAATCGCAAACCCAACCATTTTGCGATGGCTCACACAAAGGCAGCAGCTTCACGCCTCTTGAATTCAATATCAGTGAAAAGAAAAAATACGGCTTATGTGGATGCAAGCACAGCAAAACCGCACCTATGTGTGATGGCACGCACCAGGACCTTGATTGAACCTCGTACGAAATTTTGTAAATGCCTCAGCACTACAGGCTGAGGCGTTTTAAATTTATTGTATTAATTGTTGTATAGAACCCACGTTTCGAATCCAGGGCTGTGTTCGCAAAATAGATGCTACTTCATTTTTCCCTATAACCGCAGATTCACGATCTGGATACACATCAAGCAATAAAACATACCACGTCATTCCATCCCGGTTAGTGGGCACAACATATTTTATGGATAACTGATTTTCATCGGCGAACCTATACACTCGATCAATATCCACGGATGCCATTAACTGAACCGTATAGTAAGTAGCTGGCAGCTCGAGTATCCCACCACCAATAACCGATTCGGGTGCCTCCACTTCTGGCTTCTGTTCCAATTCAGCTGCTACAGGCTTATCTGCAATAGGTGTTTCCTGAATCAATTCAGGCTCCATCTGAACCTGAGTCTCGGCTTGAACTACTGGTTCCGAGCGACGAATATGATCCCAGGGAGATGCCTTCTTAGTCCAACCCGCAGATTCATCTGACGAACAAGCACTCAGCATAAGTAAAACCACGCCCATGCCTGACAACCTAACAAACGACTCAATCAATTTTTTATCCACGACAACCCCATAATTATAATTTTTATTGAGTCTAATCGATTACATGCAATACTTAAAGTATCACATTAACTATTTGTCGTAGACACATAATTACATTGATTATGGAGAGATCAACACAATATTCGAATTTTATAAGAATATAAATATTTTCTTTATATACAATGACTTAACTTTTTTTCAGCAAATATATCAACTTTCATCTCAAGGACTCAATGCGTTTCTTATTCGTCGTCCGAGCTCACACGCACACTCATTTGTTGATATTCATCTAGCGTGATATGAAAGTTAATCGGCCGGCAACATACCTGACAATCCTCAATATATTGCTGGCTCTCAC
This sequence comes from uncultured Gammaproteobacteria bacterium, assembly GCA_963924875.1. Lineage (GTDB taxonomy): Bacteria > Pseudomonadota > Gammaproteobacteria > SZUA-229 > SZUA-229 > SZUA-229. Next base: position 26,741 of record CAWUSX010000079.1, on the reverse strand, counting down.
CACAATCATCAATCATTACATCAATACACTCGCCACAATACGGGCACTGCACTTCAAGATTATGGACTTCATTACTCATATAACATTTTCTCCATTAAGCATCTGCAATAAACAATGCCTTAAACAGAACCTTCATCATTTACTGATTGCTCTGCGGATTCCGCAGCTTTTAGCACTAAACCGTCAGCCGGCTCCTCATCATCTTGCACTACTTCTTTTTCCATTAACGACAAACCACCGAATGTTTCTTCTGCTTTAGGCGCTGATTTACTCGGTGAGTCTTCGCCTAATTCAATTTTTAACCTTAAATTATTTTCTGAATCGGCATTTTTTAAGGCCTCTTCCATGGAAATTTTGCCCTTTTTGTATAACTCCAATAACGCACTGTCAAAGGTACACATTCCCATACGCTCAGATTTTTCCATTACCTCTTTTATTTCTGATACATCACCCCTTTTAATTAACTCTTCGACGCGCGGTGAATTCAATAAAATCTCAATTGCTGCACAGCGCTTATTGTCTATGGTCGGTATTAAACGCTGCGAGACAAATGCACGCATATTTAAGGATAAATCCTGTAATAGCTGAGCGTGACGCTCTTCCGGGAAAAAATTAATAATTCTATCCAGCGCCTGATTCGCATTGTTGGCATGCAATGTAGAAATAGCCAGGTGCCCTGTTTCCGCAAACGCCATGGCATGTTCCATGGTTTCTCTGTCGCGAATTTCGCCGATCAAAATTACGTCTGGCGCCTGACGCAAGGTGTTTTTCAATGCATCTTCAAAACTGTCTGTATCCACGCCGACTTCTCGTTGATTTACAATACAACCCTTGTGCTGGTGCACATACTCAATTGGGTCTTCAATCGTAATAATGTGCCCCTTACTGTTTCTATTTCGATGATCAATCAATGCAGCAAGCGAGGTTGATTTACCCGAACCTGTACCACCTACAAATAAAATAATACCCCGCTTTGCCATAATCACATCTTTCAACACGGCCGGCAGCCCCAGATCATCCAGATTAGGTATCTCCGCTTTTATATTACGAATCACCATCGACACTTCATTACGCTGCTTGAATATATTCACACGAAAACGCCCGATACCTGATTCAGATATCGCCAGATTCATTTCCGGTTTATGCTCAAAATCCTTTTGCTGCTCGTCATTCATTATTTCCATGGCCAGAGATTTCACCCAGCCCATAGGTGCTGCTTTTTTTGATAAAGCCGTTAACACGCCATTAAACTTGGCACTGGGTAGCGCACCAGTCGACAAATAAAGGTCTGAGCCATCTTTTTCAGCTAATACTTTTAGGTAGGGGGTGATTTTCATCGGGCAAAGTCCTTCATATAAACAGATAAATAATATGTATAGATAATAGACTCTCTGACTTAAAATAAATAACAAATTACAGTTTCCCGACAAATATGAGCAAAGCCTTTCTATTAACCCGCCATTCTCAGGATACACCGCAGGGCATTCAGCTTGAATTCTGGTTCAGTTCAGAGAACGGCCCACTGCAGGTATTCATTAACGCTCAGCAAGCTATCTTTTTTATTCGTCAGGAAGATATTGAACAAACGTATGCATTATTGAATCTTCAAGCAAATTTCAGAAAAAGATTCGAAATAAAAGCGCTTCAACTCAAGGATTTTTCACTCAATCCGATGGCCGCGATCTATTGCCATACTTTACAGATTTTTTATCGCATTAAAGAAACATTACAAACAAATAACATTTCCGCTTTCGAAACAGATATTCGCCCCACAGAAAGATACTTAACGGAACGTTTTATCACTGGCCCCGTAGAAATACAAACGTCTGACAATAACCAAACCCTTTACAACCCCAAAATAAAACCCGCAAACTATGAGCCTAAATTACGCTTAATGTCTATAGATATAGAAACTTCATATGACACGAATGAGTTATTTTCTATTGCCTACATCTGCGACGATATACAACAAGTTATAATAATCGGTGATACCGATACACGCATCGATGAAACTCCTACGCTCATAGTTAAAGATGAGCGTGAATTATTAAACACATTCATGCAACACATTATTAATTTAGATCCGGATATCTTTATTGGCTGGAACGTTATTAATTTTGATTTTAATTTTTTACAAACAAAAGCCGATGCATTAAATTTAAAACTAAGAATTGGCCGAAACAACGCCTTAGCAAAGTGGCGAAAGTCGGCCACTGAATCGAACCATTATTTTCTAAACATTCCCGGACGAGTCGTACTTGATGGCATAGATACCTTAAAGAGTGCCACATGGCAATTCCCTAGTTTTTCTCTTGATAACGTTGCCAACACATTACTCAATCGAGGAAAATTAATTTCACAAAACAAAAACACAGACCCGCTGTATAAAGCTAAAGAAATTAAACGCCAGTTTTATGAAGACAAAGCGGCTTTAGCTAAATACAATTTAGAAGACTGCCAATTAGTATTAGATATTTTCCATAAAACAGAATTAATTCATTTTGCGATGGAACGCTCACGACTAACCGGCTTAGAAATGGATCGCGTTGGCGGTTCAGTCGCTGCATTTGATAATTTATATTTACCTCGTTTACACCGCAAAGGTTTTATTGCACCCAATATCGGCGATTACGGAAATGGCAATACCGCGCCTGGTGGATATGTGATGGACTCAAAACCAGGGCTTTATAATAGTGTCTTAGTGCTCGATTATAAAAGTCTATACCCAAGTATTATTCGCACTTTTAAAGTTGACCCTTACTCACGTATTGCGGCAAAAAAATTATCCGATGACGACACCATCCCTGGCTATGACGGTGCCAGCTTTGCAAAACATGAGCACATATTACCTGACATCATCGCAGATCTATGGCAAGCGCGGGATAAAGCAAAAAAAGAAAATAACAAGGCTTTATCACAAGCCATAAAAATCATTATGAATTCATTTTATGGGGTACTGGGAACACCTGGCTGTCGTATTCACGATGCCCGCCTAACCAGCTCAATTACCAAACGCAGCCATGACATTATCAAACAAACCGTTAAATTAATTAACCAGCAAGGTTACGATGTAATTTATGGTGACACCGATTCTGTATTTGTTTCCCTTGAACGCCCTGTCGATAATGTACAGGCTGACAAAATAGGCGCGAGTCTGGTGTCTCATATTAATCAATACTGGACTCAACATCTGACCGACGATTTTGGCATAGAGTCATATCTGGAAGTTGAATACGAAACACACTTCAAACACTTTTTTATGCCGACAATTCGCGGTTCAGACAAAGGCAGCAAAAAACGCTACGCCGGTATCGTCAATAAAAACAATATGGATAAAATAATTTTCAAAGGACTTGAAAATGTGCGTACTGACTGGACACAACTGGCAAGAGACTTTCAAGAAACACTCTACTTAAAAATATTCAATAATGAAGCCTATGAAGACTTTATACATCAAATAATAAAACAACTGATGAATGGCGAGTTTGATCATCAGCTAATTTATAGAAAGCGCCTAAGACAAAAACTGGATTTATACCTGAAAAATATCCCGCCTCATGCAAAGGCGGCGATACGCGCGGAACAGTTTTTTAAACAACAAGGCCAGCCTTCTCGCTACCAGCATAAAGGCTGGATTGAATATGTTATCACCATAAACGGCCCTGAAACATTAGAATGCCAAAGTTCAGCTCTGGATTACGAGCACTATATTGAAAAGCAACTTACACCAATAGCCGACAGCATTTTAGGCCTGTTAGGTAATTCCATAGACAATATTACAAACAGGCAAATCAATTTATTTTAAGCAAAAGTCCTACAATTTAATCTCCTATTAACTTTTCAGTACCGCAAGAACATTACCGATAAGCCGTTTAAAGGCACCTCTTATACTAAAGACACACACTAAATATAGATTCAACACCCATTTATTCACTTACTTTTCAATGTGTTAATTAATATAACCTGACTAAATCTAACTTTATTTTAAAAAATAACACTTTCTAATTCAAACGGATGGTTACTCAACGTCCCTAATCATTATAAAATACTTAACACTGAGTAATATTTAGGGACTGTATCTTTTGTCACATACAGCTCGACTATAAGCTTTCTACAATTTACGCCAACTGGCACAATAATAGCCAGCAAATGAATGCCACATTGTTGTGGCAATGCTTTACGTTTTAGGGTGGTTTAATGCAAATTTTTAACTCACAGGAATCTGTATCCGATACATCTCCACAAAACCGCCTTCAAGAACTGAGCTGTATTTATCCCGAACTAGCTAAAATCAGCGATCCTCTTTGGCTTGAAACCATAGAACAAGCCAAGTCGATGATAGTAGGGCCTGATACCACGCTATTCAGCGGATCAGCTACCTGTAATAATTTCATGCTGATACTCGAAGGCACTATTCGCATTTATCAAACGGCATCGGATGGCCGAGAAATTACCTTGTATCGTGTAGAGGCGGGTGATCTTTGTATTTTAAGTTTGAACAGCCTGCTTAAGAAAAAATCATTTAATGCGATTGCCGTTACCGAATCCCCGGTAAAAGCACTCGCTTTGAGTTCTGACAACTTTAAAAACATGATGAATAGCTCACAAATGTTTCGTGAATATGTTGTCAATATTTTAACCGAACGACTCTGTGAAACTATCTATATGGTGCAAGACACAGCCTTCAACCACCTTAATATGCGCCTCGCCTGTATGCTGGGCAGTCTGTTCGAGCGCAATAAGGGAAATGCGCTTAAGGTAACGCATCAAGAGATTGCCTTTGAGTTAGGCACGACACGAGAAGTCATTAGCCGCATTTTGAAAGATTTTGAAAGACAGAACTGTGTGACGCTATCCCGCGGGCAGATTAAGCTGGCCTCGGCAGATGGCCTGAAATGGTTTTCTGAGAACAGAGAATAAGAAATTTTGAAACCCTTCACTATGTGTGTTTTATCACATACCTCATTCTCTGACTAAACTATATTTCTCCTGCAGAAAATTTATTGCTAAATAAAAAATATAATTTTATCGCCTTAATAAATTTTTCTGATTAGCAGCACAAGGGATGTGCTGTATGTTTTTAAATGACTAATTTATTGAGAGCTCAATTGAAATCGACTCGTGAATACAACTGGCATGGTCAAAGCATAAAAATTCAAACTCATTCTAGTGCAAAATTTTTGTGGCTCGATAATAAACTTGATGTATTAATAAATTCAAAAAAAGTACAGCACTCTAAATCATTTTCGTTTACACAATCTTCCACCAAATTCTCAGTCCCTCTACAAGGCCACAATCTAAAGGGGCAAATTATTTCCAAAGGTTTACCGTTTATTCCAATACGTTCACAATCTATAATTATTGATGATACCATTCTTGAGAAAGATCGTTTTTTTGCAGGCAAAAAATTGCTCGCTTACACTTTTTTATCTGCTATCTCCTATAGCATCCATATATTATAAAACTTAATTACACTTGTTGATCTGGTTTATCGTCTAAGGATCCAGCAAAGTCATACCATCAGTATTCGGCGGCGGCGGCTCGTCAGCCTTTTTAATTTCACCCAGATCACTACCGGGCTCTGCCATATCTAATCCACTCACATCAAGATCAGGTGCTGCGACTTCTTTTATTTCATCCTGCATATCACTACCAAGCGGTGCAATATTTACATTCAAGTCCTCAATATCATCTGCACTAATCCCCAAAGGATCCGTCTGTGGCGCTGCGGCCACATCACCACTAAACGTTTTTTCCGTTGCTTTTACCGGCTCAACCGCTGGTTTTTCCTGTGGCTTATCCAGTGGTTTATCTAGCGGCGCAGAAGATACAGCTTCAGACAATGACTTAACCTCACAGTCTGCTCCGGCATTCATTAAGGCCGTTTTGTACTTATTTGCCGTTGCTTGATCAATATTCTTTTTTATGACAACACGCTTGCCTGAAAACAACTGTGCCAGCTTAGTTGCATCCGCCTTAAACATGGCGCCAACTTTGGCCTTCACCTGCTCAATATCTGCATCCTCTAAAATGGCTCCAGAGAATGCAACTTCATATAATTCTTCGCTCATCAATATGGCCTTTAACTATTTGGATTGCTGCTGTTACCTACAGAACATATAATTCACACTATACTTTGTCTACCGGGAGCATAAAAATATTGAGCCTATAAAATCAATAACCCTCAATTAAGCACCTGATTTCGATATATTAGTTATAGATTATTTCGCCATAAAAATCGCCTCTTTAGGCCGTAGTGAAGACATTTTATGAATAAGCACACAGAATTATCCCGCATTTCGCCGCATGGCGGCATGGAAACCTTGTCTCAGATAGAAGTAAACCAACTCAAAAAGGACAGTGAATCCGGTAGTACCTACGATATTTATCGCCGTTGCTCTCTTGCTGTATTAAATGTAGGCAGTGTAATTGATGATACTAAACAGGTATTAGAACAATATTCAGACTTCGATATACGCGTAGTTCAGCAAGAACGCGGGATTAAACTTGAAGTTGAAAACGCCCCCGCCAGTGCCTTTGTCGACGGCTCAATGATTACCGGCATACAGGAGCACTTATTTTCCGTGCTGCGTGATATTGTATACGCAAAAAACGAAATCTCTACTAACGACAAGTTCAATCTAAATTCTCAGCATGGCATTACAAATGCTGTTTTTCATATTCTACGCAACGCAAACATACTAAAACCTGAGAAGGAACCTAATTTAATTGTTTGCTGGGGCGGGCACTCCATAAGTCGCACCGAGTACGATTACACCAAGGAAGTTGGTCATGAACTCGGTTTGCGCGGCCTGGATATTTGCACCGGCTGCGGCCCCGGAGCAATGAAAGGCCCCATGAAGGGCGCAACCATCAGCCACAATAAGCAGCGCATTAAGAATGGCCGATATATCGGCATGACGGAGCCGGGTATTATTGCGGCTGAATCGCCTAACCCCATTGTAAATGAACTGGTGATTATGCCTGATATCGAAAAACGTCTGGAAGGTTTTGTGCGTACAGGTCATGGCATAGTCGTATTTCCTGGTGGAGCTGGCACTGCCGAAGAAATTCTTTATCTTTTAGGCGTATTACTCAATCCTGCAAATAAGGAACTCCCCTTCCCGTTAATTTTAACAGGCCCTAAAAGCTCTGCAGAATATTTTAAACACATTCATCATTTCATCGAAATGACTCTGGGATTTGAAGCACAGCAACGCTATAAAATCATTATTGATGATCCGGCACTGGTCGCCCGTGAAATGAAAAGTGGTATGGAGTCGGTAAAAGAATTTCGTCGCGCAAATAGTGATGCCTATTATTACAACTGGATTCTACAGGTTGATAATGAATTTCAAAATCCTTTCATACCCAGCCATGAAAACATGGCTAAGTTAGAAATTCATAGTGATATGGAAAATCATCACCTGGCCGCAAATTTACGCCGTGCTTTTTCTGGTATCGTAGCAGGCAATGTAAAAGAAGAAGGCGTTCGTGCTATTGAAGAACATGGGCTATTTGAAATTCGCGGTGAAAAGAAAATAATGAAACCGCTGGATGACTTATTAGAATCATTTGTACAACAAAACCGCATGAAGTTACCCGGCAGTAAATACACGCCTTGCTATAAGGTTGTCACTTAACGAGTTAAATATAATATCTCACATGAGGTGTTTCATGTTCGCCACTAAACCCGCGCCATTAATACTGACACTGGACAATGCCGGAAAGCCAATCAACTGGATTAACTGGCAAGAGGCGGTTACGCTTTATGTTCGCGAACAAGTCGCCTGGACAGGTAGCGAAACCGCCTTTAGGGTATATGGCGGCACCTGCCAAAAAACAGGTTTGCGATCTTTTTTAGATATCTGCACAATCATTGCTGTTCGCGGTGCAAAAGCAAAACACAATCAGAATACAACTCCCTTATTAACCAACCGGGCCCTCTTTGAACGCGACAGACAAACCTGCATGTATTGTGGCAATCATTTTAAAAACTCATTGCTCACTCGAGATCATGTAAAGCCCCGAGCTCAGGGTGGCGAAGATATCTGGAACAATGTTGTGGCAGCATGTAAGGCCTGCAATGTTAAAAAGTCATGCCACACACCACATCAGGCACATATGCCACTTTTGGCTTTGCCTTACACGCCGAATAAGGCTGAAGCAATGATATTGGAAAACCGCAAGATTTTAACTGATCAAATGGATTTTTTAAGAAAACATGTACCTAGAGAAAGGCGTAATTCATTTAATTGAACCTTTATTTTAAGCGCTAATTAATCTTTTCTTAAAGCCGAATCAAGATCCGGGTATTTTAATTTTGTTGTGAAGCTGTCCAGTAATTTTTTATTGGATATACGTTTAGACTCAGCCAGATATGACAACATGCCCGATGACAGCTGTTGCTGCGCTTGCTGTAAACTAATTTCTGTAGGCCGCGGTAAATTCAATACATCAGCTACACGCATAAAATAATCATTCATTGTAGATGGGTTGCCGTCACAACAATTATAAATTCCGGCACTAATTTTTTGTGTTAACGCCTCAACACAAAATGCAACCAGATCATCTGCATGAATTCGATTGGTATAACCTGAATCTTTCGCACACACAATTGACTCACCTGAAGCTATTCGTTCAACGGGTAATTTATCCACGGCATAAATACCCGGCAGCCTAAATATAATACATTGAATATTTTTTGATTTACAAAACTGCTGCAATTGTGCTTCAGCGCTGAGCCGTCTATGCGCTCTATCCGCTTGAGGATTTACTGCTCTCGTCTCATCTATCCATTCTCCCTGACAATCGCCATAAATACCCGTTGTACTAATCAGTAGTATTTTATTCGGTATGCTTGCCAAACTTTCCAGCATTAAAATAAAATGCGTCATTCGAGTATCTGTTATCCCATGACGTGGTGGCGGTGCAAAGTAGGCAATGACATTATTGTCTTTTACTTGCCATTGCTTAGTACAATCGACATTGTCTAGCTCTAAAAGATGTGCCTTTAAACCCAGTCCTTGGCAATCATTTTTAGAGCGCTGACTATGTACATAACATTCGACAACTTCACCAATGGAGAATAATTTACTGGCAACTTTTTTACCGATGTAGCCACAACCCACAATACTGATATTTATTTTGTGCATAGCATTTTAAACTGTATTAAATCCGTTCATCGAAAATAACATTATTGAGATAAAAATTATATATCCCATACGCAACAAGCCCCGGCATAACCGAGGCTTGTTGTTGTAACCAATAAGTTCTGCTTAAGCTTAGAATTTTTTATCGCATTGATTCACACGAGCATCGTAGTAACGCTCACAGGTATATGCATCTCCACCACGCGCATAACATTGGCCACGTTGCTTATATGCATATTCACGACAGTGTGACCATGTATTACTCAGCTGTAACATTTTCTGACTGTGTTGCTTCTGCTTATTTTTCTTCGCTTCCCAGGGATTATTGCTTAGCTTTTGAAATGAACCGCCTGCCTGACCACTGAATTGACTATCAAATTCTGCGTTCATTTTATTTTGTTCCCAATCCGTTAGCTCATGCTGGCTCTGACTTTTGCCTTTGAAGACGCCATTATCGGCTGCTTTCACAGTACCTGCCAGAACAAATGTTAATATCAATGCAAGCAGACCAAAAAAGTTAATTAGTTTCATGTTTAAACCTGTCTAAAAAATATTAATTAAATTCACATTTCCACATTAAAACTATCTTCTTCCAATCTTTAACACTGGAATATCTACGTACCAGGCTGGGAAATGTACTCATCAGGAGAGTCCTGACTTGCTTTAATCATTTGCCATTAACTCTGATGAAATCGAAGAGATTAATGGGCACTTAGGAAGTGCAAGCGATGCTACTACCCTAAGAACGGGATGAACTTTAGCATTAAATAATATTAGCCGCAACTTAAATATTCGTACGTGATTGATTTATATAGAAATTAACCCTTTTGGGTGAGTGCTATTTATCTGGTAGCACGTCTAAAAAAGAGTTTAATAGAGGATAATGATGATGGTCTTTATCATCCCCTGTGCTATCAGGCTGACGAATTGCCAGTAAATGCTCTATTCCATAGGCCTTCGCTGCATCTAATACAGCGAAGTTATCGTCTATAAATAAAGTTGCTGGCTTATCGACGGCTTCAATTTTTTCCAGCTTAAGCCAGAATTCTGCATCTTCTTTGGGATGGTGCAATTCATGAGAGGTGATTATACGGTGAAAGAAGTGCTGCAGATTTGTCTCTTTCATTTTTACTTCAATGCTTACGGGATGAGCGTTGGTCACTAACACCACGCGCTTACCGTGCATATGCAAAGCCTCGAGAAAGTCTTCTACAAAAGGACGAATGGCCACCTTATGGGATATGCTTTGCTTTAAATCGCCAATATCAAGATCAAGCTCTCGCGTCCAGTAGTCCACGCTGTACCAGTTCAAGCTACCATACACCGCACTATACTTCTCAGCCATGATCTTGTGTGAGTCGTCTAATGATAAATCATGTTTCTCTGCATAACACCTGGGCACGTATTCCATCCAAAAATGGTTATCGAAGTGCAAATCGAGTAAGGTTCCATCTAAATCAAGAAATACGCAGTTAATTTTTGACCAGTCAATCATAGACATTCAAACTAAGCCTTTTACATTTTGTTAAAAACATCATCATGAAGAATAAACCAAAAATTCTCAAGCAAACATTACACAGCCAAAGTCGTCTATTTGGCATTGAAAAAGTGGCGCTTGAGTTTAGTAATGGGCAACAGCGTGAATATGAGCGCATCATTGCACCGGGTGCTGGCGCAGTGCTTATTATTCCGATACTGGATAAAAATCACGTGATTATGATTCGTGAATATTCAGTTGGCACCGAACGTTATGAACTTGTTTTCCCAAAGGGCAAGATAGACCCTGGCGAAGAAGTACTAGAAGCCGCCAATCGAGAGTGCATGGAAGAAATTGGCTTTCGCGCCGAACAACTCACGCACTTTGGAAGAATGACGATTGCCCCTGGTTATCTGGGTTTTAAAACCCACATCGTACTCGCTGAGAACCTGATAGAAGATAAACGTCAGGGTGATGAGCCGGAAGAACTTGAACAGCTGATTTGCAGTATTCACGATATCGAACACCTTATTCAGCACGAAAATCTAAGCGAGGCACGCAGTATTGCCGCTCTCTATCAAGTGCGCGATTTATTATTACAACGCCAGGTTAGCGACTAAGCATGCACACACGCCACGAACTTAACCTCGAAGCCCTTTGCCAGCAGGTCGTTAACATTGCCAGACTAGCTGGAGATAAAATCCTTGAAGTGTATAACTCCGAATACACCATAGAACATAAGCAAGACAACACCCCGCTTACCACCGCAGACCTTGCAGCCGATGAAATCATTTGCAATGCCTTAAAAGTACTCACCCCCGAGATACCCATATTAAGCGAGGAATCAGCCTACATACCTTTTGAAACACGCCAGCAGTGGTCACGCTACTGGTTGGTCGATCCCCTCGACGGTACGCGTGAATTTATTAAGCGCAATGGTGAATTCACCGTGAATATCGCCCTCATTGAAAATCACCAAAGTATTCTGGGAGTAATCAATGTGCCGGTTACAGGCACCGATTATTACGCATGGAAAGGTGGTCACGCCTATAAAAAAACCACTGCAGCTGATGCGCAAATCATTAATGCCAGAACCGCCGATAAACAAAACCTGGTGATTGCAGGTAGCCGGTCACACGTTTCAGACAAGCTAAAAGACTATTTAGACAGACTCGGGACGATTGAATTACTCAGCGTGGGTAGTTCACTAAAATCGTGCATGGTGGCAGAAGGTAGCGTTGATTTATACCCGCGGCTTGGCTTAACCTCTGAATGGGATACGGCCGCAGCACACTGCATTGTTGAAGAAGCCGGGGGCTACATCACCCAGACCGATGGCAGCGCCCTGCTCTATAACACCAAGGATTGCTTACTTAACCCCGAGTTTTTTGTGTTTGGCGATAAGAAAATACCCTGGAAAAAATTTTTATAACTACCTTATTCACGCAAGCGCTGACCGGTAGTCATTCTGCTGAACTTACTGGGGTTAATTCAAGCGTGTTTTATGGTAGATTCCCATCCTATGAAAACAAGCATAGCCATACAGTCCGGTCGCCCTTCTAGCGAAATCACCATTAGCCCAGAGGCACAGCAAGATGTGCGACAGGCCTTTCTGGTAAATATGCGCCAGCGTTTTAAAACGGAAATTAATCGCCTCACCAAAGGCGACATGCAGAACATGCTCAATGCCAAAACCAGCACGACGGGTGAAGCAGAAAATCTTAGTTTTTTAATGACCTATGTTTATGCATGGAACTGGCTACAACAAAATATACACAGCGATTATCAATCAGAAGTACTCACTGCCTTCGCCAAAGGCCCGCAAGCCTTTCTGATGAACCTCATGCTACAAAGCGAAAGCACCGCAGAATTTATTCAACAGTACACACATTATTGGCAAACTTATTCAGGTGAGCCCCAGCTACAACAACACCAGCTATTACAATTATTACAACAGTACGGCAATACACCCGCACTTGTTGAGCACATCGAATCCTTATGGAATTCATTGCATCTGTTCAGTAAAAGTTTTGCTATTGGCTACAAAGATTTGGCCAAACAGGAAAAAGATCGCTACGCCGACATGCTGGCAGAAGAAGACAAAGAACGCCTGGCATTAGTCGACAAATTACCGGATCCTGAACACCTCAATTTTTTTACTAAACTGGGTATTATTCCGGCAATGGGTTGCCCACAAACCTGTCGCCACTGCATGTTTATTTTTCGTCCATTAATGAACAATACAGATGACCCCGACTCGCTTTATCAAATGGTGGATAAATTAACCACCTCATTATTATTTACCGGTGGCGACCTCACCAAACATCTGGATCATTTTTACAATGCCATTTCCAGCATGCCGCACGTCACCACCTTTGCTATTTTATTAAATGGTGACTTTGCAGATAGTCGAGAAATTACGCATACCATTATGGACAATATGGCAAAGGCCATTCGCCGTCGTCCTATAAGCTGGCCTAAAGCAAAAGTGATGCTGCAAATTAGCTTCGACGAATTTCATCAAGAAGTGGTGGTAAATAAAAAAGGCGATTTAAAAGAACGCATTCCGGTTACAAAAATTGCTAACATTGTTGAAACCGCGCCCAAGTTTGCGGATGAAATCCAACTGTGTTTACTGCATAAACAAGTCCATTTAAATTTCTCCATGGATTTATTTCAAAAAGGTGTGTTTGCCCGTCTGGCAAAAGAACTTGGGCGACGCGGACACAAGGTAGAAGTGTTATCAACCGGTGCATCTTCTCGCCTAAAACGTAACCCGCAAAGTCCAGAGCAACCGGCCCAAATCATTAAAGACGCTACCTTTATATTGGCTAAATACCCGCATGTACATATGCTACTCACCAGCACGACCATTGATGCCTATGGCCGCGCCAATATGATGGAGTTACATGAAACGGTTAATGAACGAGATTTATTAAAACAAATGTTAGAGGGCAAAGGCACCGGTGGCGAAACCTTTGATAAAGATTTAATGTTCTGGCACAACGGCTGGGCGACTTTATTTTCTGCGGTGCATATGTGCTTAGGCAATGTGTTTGAAGACGGCATGGACGCCATTAGAAAACGTCAGGCCATCGACCCATTAAGTAATGCACTGAACTGTTTTGATTTACGCCTGTTAGAGTACTACCGTGAATTACGCAACGATCTGGATGGCATCATAGAAAAATCCACCAGCCCGCATCATTTATTTCACACCATTACAGAAGAAGGCGCCATGCGCCTGCATATGACTAAGCGACTCATAGCCGCCAATACTTAAATTCAAATCACCTGAATTTTTTCTGCGTAAAATAACAGGCAGACGGAAACCGGCACTGGTAACTGTGGAATATAAATTTCGTCAAACTAACAACAGTAAATCTGTAACCGAAAGCAGATATTCACTGTCTCGTAACTGTAATTGCACATTCCAAATTGGATATATCCAACCCTGACTTAACAATATATAGTCTGTCTTCCATATGCTTTGAGATTATTACCTCAAGAATATTAATTTAATATGTGACTTCCAATTATGCTCAGTAAAGAAATAACAAAAATTACAAAAAAACAGAAATCACTTGAGAATCATCGCGTCTTTAGCGCAATACAAAATATTGATGACTTAAGAGTTTTCATGGCATGGCACGTTTTTGCTGTATGGGATTTCATGTGCCTTGTGAAACGACTGCAGCGTGACCTAACATCCGTCGAGTCATTATGGATTCCATCTGATGCACCTCTGGCCGCACGTCTTATTAATGAAATTGTGCTCGGAGAAGAGAGCGATGAAGCACCAGACGGAAACTATATCAGCCACTTTGAGCTTTACTTGCTAGCAATGAAAGAAGTTGGTGCCGACACTCAACAGATTGAAAAATTTATCGATCTAATTCGTATCAACACACCCGTAAAAGAGGCAATGGAGAAACTTTCTGTCAGCCCCTATATTCAGAATTTCGTTAACAATACAATTAATACGGTTGTTAATGGAAGCGTGTATCAAGTGCTGGGTAGTTTTGTCTTTGGCCGTGAGCACGTTATTCCGAAGATGTTTAGTGGATTGCTTGATAATTGGCATATTGATGAGAGCGATGCCCCCATGTTTGTATATTACCTCAAGCGTCATATTGAACTGGATGGCGACGAGCATGGACCCGCGGCCATAAAAATCACCCAGGGCCTAACCAAAGGAAACCAGGCGGCAATACAGGAACTAAGTGCTTCTGCCATGGATGCCATCGATCAGCGGGCTATTCTGTGGGATGGACTCAACGAAATTCTGGATAAGTAATGAAGAATTTTAGTTATCAGCAAACCTTAGTTACGGAAAATATAAGTGATTGTGTAGCCAGAAAAAAGTATGGACCGAACCTGGACTAAGTTTGCCTGGAGCAAACTTGAGCATGGAATAGCTTTTTTGCTCCATGAGCCATAGGCCGAGGTACACGGACGTGCCGAGTAATTGAACCAGAGACACGCGGATTTTCAAAACCATCATTTTTAGTTAACTAGCTGTTTTACCTAACAAAATTAATTCACCCACTGCAACCTATTCGTATAGCGACGCTATATAGCGCAAAACCAAGCCCCGCAAAGTGCCCGCCGTAGAGTTAAATTTAACAATACATTGGATATATAATCCCCGTGTAAATAAAATTAATACGTTATAAAACAATAAGATAAGAACTAAGTAAGACTTGAAGGCGCATATAAAGCTCAAAAAATACTAAAAAAATTCATAATATAGACAATTCTCTAAATCTTTTCAGTGCAAAGGATCCTAAGCATGCTATTCTATTGTTATCAGCAGATGATAAAAAAGGATGGCCTTTAGTGGCCAAAGACAATGGACTGCACACTCTCCTTGAACTAAATGGGGAGATGTTTATGTTAGATGATGACTACTGGGTAAAGTTTGAAGTCCGGTTAGTAGATATAAAAGAACACATACCTCACGGTGTTCGATACTCTCTAACCCTACATGATAAAAACAATACTCGCATATTAGGCTATGACAATGCTCATGCGATAAAACCTAAACGCAAGAAATATGGCGCCAAGCGAGAAACATGGGATCACACCCATCATAAAGCCCAAATAAGAAATTATGAATTTCAAGATGCAGGGCAATTGCTTAGTGATTTCTGGGATGATGTAAATAAAATAATGGAATAGCTTTAAGGAGACAACTCAATGACAAAAAAGACTATGAAAGTAGGAATTATTACTAAAAAAGAATATATGCATCGCACCATTGCGATCGCTAAAGGCGAATATGTGCCTAAGAAAACTGAGCCTAAAATTTGGTTTGAGTCTCTAAAGTCTATGTCTCAAGTGTTGAGCACAGAAAACCAACACCTATTGAAGCTAATTATCCAGCACAACCCTCGCTCAATTACAGAGTTGGAAGAAATAACATCTCGCCGCAAATCAAATCTGTGCCGGACTCTCAAGACTTTAGAGAAATACGGAATTGTAGACCTCCCTAAAGTAAAGGGTCAGGTTGTGCCTAAAGTAAAGGCAACAGATTTCAAGGTTGAATTTGGCCTTAATATTGGCGCTCCTATTCCAGAAGGGAATAATCGCGCTTGCGCTTGAATACAAAATGCCCCTCTCAATAGAGAGTTTCAAATAGCCAGGAGGGGCATCCAGGACAATAATAGCCAACCATAACCTACAAAAACACTTCCAACCTCAAAGATAAGATAACAATCCTATTGGTATTAATCGCTGTAATTTATTGCAGTTTTTTGCGAGAGAATGCGCCGTCAGTGTGCCTTTAGCATATCAACAATGGTTTGATATTTAATAACTGATTGAATATGAAGAAAAAAGTGGTGGCCGAACCTGGAATTGAACCAGGGACACGCGGATTTTCAATCCGCTGCTCTACCGACTGAGCTATTCGGCCATTTAGGTACTTTTTGATGCGAATCCAGAAGCACTGAATTGCAAAGAGCGCGTATTAAAACGGTTCAGGGCAAATGAGTCAAGTTTTATTGCGCTTTTGTCGTCACTTTCTGCTGAAAACAGCCTGTAAGCCAATGATTATTATCACCTACCCGCCTACTCATTGAAATCGCAGGCAATAAAAAACCCGGCTAAACCGGGCTCTTTATTAATACTACACCGGCCGCTTAGCTTGATGGCGGTACGAAATCACCCGGTGCATCACTGCCTTCTTCACTAAAGAAAAACTTTTCCATCTGCTCTTCCAGAAAGGTACGCGCTTTAGGCTCAATAGGCGTTAAACGGTATTCATTGATTAGCATGGTTTGATGCTTTAACCACTCGGCCCATGCCTCTTTAGAAACATTTTGATAAATACGCACACCCAGATCACCTGGGTAAGGTGGGCGATCGAGACCTTCCGCTTCGCGGCCTAATTTGACACATTGCACCATACGACTCATGGTTCTTCCTCGTTTAAACGGTTTAATAGGTGGCTGACCGGTGTCGCTAAACCTAAAGCCTGGCCTGCGACATTACGGTCATTCTGGGTGGCTTTATACCAGACTCTGCGCTCGGCTTCCATCACACTTTGTTCGGGGTTATTCACTTCAACCACGCAGGGCGTGATATCCAGATGATAATGACTGAAGGTGTGGCGCATCACTGGATGCTCACTGAGGCCACCAACACGCAGTTGATAATGGTTTTCACACCAGTCTTCCACTTCATCTTCCAGGGGCATTTCAGGCAGGCTCCATAGGCCTCCCCAGATCCCCGTCGGTGGGCGTTTTTCTAAGAGTATTTGTTTTTCTGCATTTCTCAACAATAACATGCGCACCGATTTTACCGGCAAGGTCTTTTTCGGCTTGGGTGTCGGCAATAACCCAACCTGATCGGTCGCATAGGCTTCGCACTCCACGTGCAAGGGGCAGACATCACAACTCGGTTTACTGCGCGTACACAGGGTTGCACCCAGGTCCATAATCGCCTGTGTGTAATCGGCGAGCTGTTTATGCGGCGTATGCTGCTCGGCAAACAGCCATAACTGATCTTGCACCTTAGCCTGTCCTGTCCAGCCATGTACAGCATGAAACCGCGATAACACGCGCTTAACATTGCCATCCAATATGGCGTGTCGCTGTCCCTCGGCCTGCGCCAAAATCGCACCCGCGGTTGAGCGCCCAATACCGGGCAGTGCCAATACATCATCAAATACCAGAGGGAACACACCCTTATGTTCATCACGCACCTGCTTAGCCGACTTATGTAAATTGCGTGCACGGGCGTAATAACCCAGGCCAGACCAATGATGCAGCACGTCATCTTCATGTGCATTCGCCAAATCCAATACGCTGGGAAAACGCTGCATGAATTTTTCATAATAAGGGATAACGGTTTTGACCTGTGTTTGTTGCAGCATAATTTCTGATACCCACACACGATATGCATTACGCGCCTGCTGCCAGGGCAAATCTTTTCGCCCATACTGCTCGTACCAATCGAGTAAATTTGTTGCAAACATTGGTTTATTCATCACGCATTCATCAGCCCATTTTTTTAATAAAATTCAACTTAATTAAACAAACCTTTTAATTTATCCTGTAGTTTATTTTTAAGCTCTTCTACCTTTTCATCTTTCTTTTGTTCTACTTTCTGTTTTGCCTCATCTGTTGCTTTACTGGTCAGCGCTTTACTCGCCTGTTTGGTCCATTCCTTTTTATCCATTTTTATAATCGGTTGCGAAAAGCTACCCGTAATCAGCACCGGCATTGGAACATCAACCAATTTCTCTGCGGTTGTTTTTGTTGCCAGCGGTTGCACATCAACTACCGTTTGATAACGCAGCGTTTGTTTCGCCAAATCAATAGCCCCGGAACCCGTCACCTTAAAGCGCGCAGAATCCAATAATAAATCATTATTTTGTATTACGCCCTGTCGAATAATGGCTGTTGCATGTAATGTTTTAATCGCCGTGGTTTCCTTCGGTGCATATTGCCCGCGCCATTCTTCTTTTACCGGTATGCTCTTTTCTTGCAAATACGCGGCTACCGCTTTACGCACAAAATATTCTGCATCCACACCCCGCATAACGGCATCGTTTGCATTAAACGAAATATCGCCATGACTGTTAGCCATTAACTGATTAACTGTTTGACCCTTGGTGTTTATCGATAATACAAAATAACTTGCACCGTGAATGCCGACGGCACTTTCACCCAGCATATTTTGCAATAGAGGATTTACGATAGAATCGGCTTCTATGCCATCACCCTTCATATTAAACTGATAGAACGGGGTATTTTTACGTACATCAAGTTGCGCCGAAGCTGCCAAACTGCCCTCTAATATTTTCGCGTTTAATTTTGTTATTTTAATCAATCCCTTTTCGGCAAGGGTTTCAATATTCAGCTGCGTAATGGTTTGTTCAAAGCCTTTAACACTAGCCACGTTCAAACTACCCGCCAGGTGTAACGAACGTAACATTTCCACGGGCAAGTCAATTACTACATCTTCAGACACAGCAGGGACAGTATTTGCACCCGCTGTTGCAGATGCCTCGTCAGCCGGTTCGGCTGGCGACAAATAGGCATCCAGATTAATTTTATCCAGGCTTAATGTATATTTAATATTGGGCTGCGCAAAGTCATTAACACTAACAGTCCCTACCATAGTTGATTCATCGAACTCTAGTTTAAGATTATTAAGCGATACCGAGTTAGTTCCCGCCTTTATATCAAAATTTATTGCTGCCGACTGTAAGGTCTGCTCGCCTTGCATTTCAGGCAAATTAATTGCAAGCTGTGATAATATTTTTTTAGGATTAAAAGAATCAATATCGATGTGTCCCTTCACCGAAGGCGCATCCATTAATTGCGACACCTGAAACTGACTCTTTACATTAAGCCCTAAGGTTTTAATCGTTAACTGCCTTAACTGTAACAATTGTTCTGCCAGATTAGCTTCAATGCCGGTCGTAAGATTAGCGGTTATTTTTCCACCTGGAATCGCTTTACCTTTGGCATCGATATCTAATGACATGCTCGGTAAAGAAAATATCTGTTTTTCTAAATTGGCCGACACCGCGGTTTGTAAATTCAACACAAGCTCATCTATATCAAATTCAGATAACCCCGTATTTAAGTTCAAGGAAAAATCATTCAACAGCAACTGCTGAGTTTTTAAATCAAAGTTTATATTCGCTTGCGCTTGTAACTGAACTTTAGCCGAAGGTTTTGTCGTTTGTATTAATGCGGAAATTTTCAATGGCACGAATTGTCCTAATTGAATCAGGCCTGACTCTATATTTAATTCTTTTAATGTGGCCTTCTGATCTAACTGTGCATCATCCCAGTGTGCCTGGGCATTTTTTATTTCTAGCCCATTCACCCTAAACAGCGGAATGTCACTGGTCATATCTGATTTTTTCGCTTCAGCTACTTGCGTTGTCGTCACGCCATTATTTTTAGAGCGTTTTTTCTTTGCTTGTTGTTTTTCAATGATGTCGTCCCAATTGGTTCTACCCTGTTGGTTTTTTTGTAAATTCAAATCGAGACCATAAATGTGTAAGGTGTCCACATTAATTTCCTGCTTAAGTAAAGGCAGTAATTCTATTCGTACATCGACACGTTCCACTTGCAGCATTGGTGAATCATTAAACCCCTGTGCATTACTCAAGGCCAGTTGCTGTAGCTCAAGACCCACCCAGGGAAAAATCGACGGCTTGATATGACCCAAACTTAACTCACGACCTGTTTGCTGTTTTACCTGCGCAGAAATTTGCGTTTTATAGTCATTCGCATCAAAGTTAACAACAAAGAAAACACCCGCCACAATCACAAGCAGAACGAGTGCCAATAAACTGTATAAGCTAATTTTTATGAATTTCATTCTGTTCTCCGAACAGTTATACTAAATATTCGTTGTTATTGTTTTCAGCGGATATGACTGTAACCTAAAGCGCCCAGCTTAAACCATAGGAAATGACATGAAACTGCTCGATTTATTTTTTGATGCCTATGACAAGATTCATCAAACTCTCAGACTACCTTCATCCTCTAAACCGGCGTCTAGTGGGTTTCTATCTCGTATTATCCCTGCGGGCATCCTTGTCGTTATTTTATTACTATTGGTCCTGAGTTTTTTATGGGGCTCAGAACCCGAGCGTTTCGATCCTGTACAAGCCGCGACGCAATTAGCTGCCGAACGCAATGAACAGCTTGCCACCGGTTATATCACTACCGCCGCTTTAATAAAAGTATCCGAAACCTTATTAAACAAGCCCGGTGGGTATTTGAGCAATGACGTATTGCCACCTAGCGTCTTTATGGACAACATTCCGAACTGGGAGTTTGGCGTGCTCACGCAAGTCCGTGATTTATCACTGGCTCTGCGTAATGACATCAGCCGCTCGCAATCGCAATCCATCGAAGACAAAGACATCATCGCCGCAGAAAACCAGTTCCGTATTGATTCCACTTCATGGATGTTGCCTCCCGCTGAATCTGAATACCAAAAAGCCATCGATGGACTGACGTCTTACTTGACACGCCTGTCTGATGATAACGCTCAGGACGCTCAATTTTATACCCGTGCCGATAATTTAAATGACTGGCTTGGCCTGATCACAAAACGTCTGGGTAGCTTGTCGCAACGCTTAAGTGCCAGCGTTGGCCAGGCGCGCATTAACACCGATCTGGGTGGTGATGCAAATGCTCAACAATCTACGCCTACCAGCAAAGTTATTGAGGCACAGACACCCTGGTTCGCAATTGATGATGTGTTTTATGAAGCACGGGGTAGCGCATGGGCACTGAGTATTTTATTACGCGCCGTTGAAACGGATTTTCAGGACGTGTTACAAAACAAAAATGCACGGGTTAGCGTACAACAAATCATTCGTGAATTAGAAGCTACACAAGATACTGTATGGAGCCCTGTTATTTTAAATGGTGGTGGCTTTGGACTATTCGCCAATCACTCTTTAGTTATGGCAAATTACATTTCTCGTGCCAATGCAGCGGTCCTCGATTTACAACAACTTTTAAAGCAGGGTTAATACCCCTCGCACAAAAAAAAGCCACCGGCAGTTAATATGCCGGTGGCTTTTTTATTTAACTCTAAAAAACATCTGCCGAAAAAAATCAACAGAGGCCTTGTTTAAGCATCGACTAAGGAATAGTTTTCAACTCAAGCTCTTTGCTGCTTGCTTTTACAAAACCATATTTAGCATAAATAGTTTGCGCTTCATCGGTAGCTAAATACTTTAAATATTGTTTAGCATTACCATGATTTCGCCCAGTGCTTAGCTCGCCAATGGCATAACCCACTTTATGCGCCATATTAAACGGCGCCGCAATAGCCACACCTTCTACGCCTCTATTTTCTGCCTGTGCATGCTTCACTTCGGTCGTCCACACTATGCCCACATCCGCTTGCTTATTTTCAATGCGATACGGCGTCTCTCTGTGATGGCGTGCCGTGAACCAGGTTTTGTCTTTTACGGCCCAGCATTTTTTGCACTTTTGATTGCCGGTTACTTTTTCATACAGGCCCAGATCTTTTAGCATCTGCGCACCGTAAAATTTAAATATACCTTCAGTGAGTGGATTTGGATGCGACTGTACCAAATCATCACGCCCCAGATCTTTTTCACCCTTAATATTTTTAGGATTACCCTTGGCTACCATTAACTCCAACTTATTGTGTGTATACACTATATAGTCTTGCATTAATTTTTTGCCTTTGAGTTTTTTCAAATGGCCTAAATTCACACTGGCGTATAAGTCTGGATTCTGTGCTGTTTTCTTGCCATTGATTTTACCCTGTTTAAGGATTTGGCCTTTAAGAATTTGCCCCGGTGGAATGGTTTCTACATACACTGTTTTAATATTTTTATGCTTTCCCATAAAATCTTTAATCAATTCTTCCATTACCATAAACTGGTTGCCCGCTAAATACATAACCAGATCGGATGAATAGGAATCGCCTATATTGCCATAATCGATATCTCCATTTTGGTGGAAGGTACGATAGTCATGTCCAAGACCGGCATCTTTAGCGGCTTGAGATGAAGCGGAAAAGCCTATACTGCACAGGCCTATAAAAATCAGACTCAGGGGAAGTATAAATTTGCGTGCTATGTTTATCATTTTTGACTCCTGTTGGCATAATTATTATGAGCACCTCTTTAAAAGAAGCCCTCATAAACAGATGCCACTGGGCGCCAGTTTATTCCATTACGCAACGAGCGCTAATCTCGTTTAGTCCATTCACCGGACTTTCCGCCAGATTTCTTCAATAGCCCCGTCCGCTCCATATGCATACCACGGTCCACGGCCTTACACATGTCATAGATAGTCAGTAAAGATACCTGCACTGCCGTGAGCGCCTCCATCTCCACACCGGTATTGCCTTTGCATTCCACCGTAACCTGGCAATGCACGCCGGGCATGGACTCATCACAGCTCAACTCAATATCCACATGGGTTAGCGCCAATGGATGACATAGCGGAATCAGCTCAGATGTTTTCTTCGCCGCCATAATGCCCGCAACCCTCGCTATACCCAGCACATCACCTTTTTTATGCGTGCCCTGCTGGATCAGACTAAGCGTCTCTGGCAACATCACAATGTCACCCTCTGCGATGGCCTGACGCCGGGTGATATTTTTTTCGCCCACATCCACCATATGTGCTTCGCCAGATGCGTTAAAATGGGTTAACTTATCAGTCATTATTCAGTGCCTGTGTCGTTTGTAAACAATGGGCGTGTAGCGTAACAAAAGGTCAGTGATTTTAGAATGAGCATTACAGTCAAATTTTTTGCCCGATTACGGGAACAGGTCGGCAAAGGCGAAGCCTCTCTCAATGCCGCTAACAATGTGCAGTCCGCCTGGGATCAGGCCACCGATGGCATGGCCATGCCGAGCAACACCCTATGCGCCATTAATATGCAGTATGTAGATGCTCAGACCAGCCTTAAAGACGGCGATGAAGTCGCCTTCTTCCCACCCGTCACCGGAGGTAGCCATGCCCAGTGAAGTACGCACAGCAGCCTTCGACCCCTGGCAGGAAACCCAGCAATATCAGCAAGATCATTTAACAGCGGGTAAATACGGCGCCACCGCAAGCTTTGTCGGCACCATGCGTGATTTTAATCAGGGCGATGATGTGACGTCGATGACGCTGGAGCATTACCCCGGTATGACAGAAAGCTACCTGGATAAAATTTGTGATGAGGCCAAACAGCGCTGGGATTTACTGGATTGCTTAATCGTGCATCGCGTGGGGGAAATTTTTCCGAATGACCCCATTGTATTAACCGTCGTTTGGTCGGCGCATCGCAAAGAGTCATTTGAGGCCTGTCGGTATTTGATGGAAGAGTTGAAATCCCGCGCGCCCTTCTGGAAGAAGGAGGGTTTGAGTGAGGGGCATCGTTGGGTGGATAAAAATACACCGGGATGAGTTATTACTTCTCTAATCTAATGTTATTTAATACTTTCAGTATGCGTCTGTTTTCGAACCACAAGAGACGATCATAATTATTTGCTCAAGTTCTGTTGCCACCGCAAAGGAGACGCTCGATTAATTAATGGTTAATACCTGGAAAGTCGTAAACGGAAGCCCCATTTTTCATAACATCTAGGTGTAAATCCTCCAAAACAGCCATTCAGATACTGTCGGCATATATTACGATATTAGAATTTACTGTCGATCTATTTTACAGTGCCGAAACTAACGGCTGAAACATCTATATGGCAGCTGTCGACCCTTGTCGGACTTTTTGATAAGGCCAATTTCGCAATCACGCAAAGCCTGCATAGTATTTTCAGGGTTTACTCTTGGTTCTGGCACGTTTGAAAAAGAAACCGTGGTCTGTCCCCACTTCATGCTTCACCACTTCACCCATGTCGCCTATTCAAGGGAGAGGCGAACCATGGAGTGATGCATCGGCATTGGCCGATCATGCCTTCCACTTCGCAGGGATCACGGAACAAAACATCGCTTATCGAATAGATGTACCCCGTGACGCTGCCAGCTTGGCTATTGACAGATTTATGGAGGCCACCCGGCACCATCTGTGTGCTAACGGATTGCTGTGCGTAGCGAATCCGGGTTGGAAGGCGAGAACGACGTTATGCGCCAACACTGGCCGCCGGATAAATAGTGTTATTACGCTGACGCAAGGAGCGAACGAAGATAATGTGGGCGCCAACTAAACCGAGGCCCATCAACAGCGTTGGCCAGGATAGTCCTCCTGGGTTTTGACTTTGAGGTTCAGCGGCATACGTTTCGGAAATCGGCTGAAGGGATACATGGGTGCCTGAAATTCGATGGATGCTTCAATTTCACAACTGCATCAGGCTTGGCAATTGGCAGTCCAGGAGCCAGGCGCTCAGCCGTATTGAGTTCATGCTTGACCTTACCACCACTCCGCAGTTGAGGGCGGCATGTTTGATTACTTATGTTTGCTAGCGCACAGTCTTGATAGTGGGGGCGAAGGTAGGATGTATTTGCTCAAATGGAGCAAAAGTTTCACAGAATTGGTCAATCACCGGATTCTTTGAATCAAATGACACTTGCACACCCATCCTGACATGAGATCGTTGAATACACCGCGTTCTACGAGGCACGAATCTCAACAACTGATTCAGAAGTTGCTAAATTTTGCACAAGACCTGCGCACCAAGAGTCGAGGAGAAAAAATGAATTCGGAAATACTGATCGCCCAACCGCGCGGATTTTGTGCCGGAGTTGATCGCGCGATTGAAATCGTTGAACGTGCGCTCACGAAGTTTGGTGCACCGATCTATGTGCGTCACGAGATCGTACGCGGGGCTTATGTCGTCAATGATTTACGCAACAAAGGCGCAATTTTCATCAACGAATTGCACGATGTACCGGTCGGCAACACTGTCGTTTTTTCCGCGCACGGAGTCTCCAAAGCCGTACAAGCTGAGGCAGATGTACTCGGCTTGAAAGTATTTGATGCAGCCTGCCCTTTGGTGAGAAAGGTGCATATCGAGGTGGAAAAAATGCGCCGTGAAGGACGTGAAATCATCATGATCGGACACGACGGCCATCCAGAGGTGGAAGGCACCATGGGTCAGTCGGAACAGGGCATGCACCTAGTGGAGAATGTCCATGATGTAGAAAAACTGCAAGTGATTAATCCGGGCATGCTGGGCTATGTGTCGCAAACTACTTTATCGGTCGACGACACTGTTGAAGTCATTCGCGCGCTAAAACGCAAATATCCTAGCATCGCCGAGCCGAAAAAAGGCGATATTTGCTACGCCACCACGAACCGTCAGGAAGCAGTGAAGTTCATGGCGCCGCAAGTGGATCTCATCATCGTGATCGGCAGCCCGAACAGTTCGAACTCCAGTCGCCTGCGTGAAGTCGCTGAAAAAAGTTGGACGACGGCCTACATGGTAGACACCGCGGAGCAAATTGATCCAGCGTGGTTGGTCGGGAAAATGCGCGTTGGTGTTACCGCCGGCGCTTCAGCACCGGAAGTTCTGGTACAGATGGTAATTGATCGATTAAGGGAATGCGGCGCGAAAAGCGTGCGAACTCTCGAGGGCATGAAAGAGCATGTTACTTTCCCATTGCCAAGAGGATTGAACAAACCTCAAATCGCAGAAAACTCAAGTCAGCCGATACCAGATTTGCGTTTGGCATCACCAAATAACATGCCAGATGTCGTCGAAAGTAACTTTGGGTCCAATAGTGTCGCATCGTTCAAGATCATGTTGGACCAAGGATTGTAATGGCGAAAAATAATGTTCCGCGTCACGTCGGCTTCATTCCCGATGGAAATCGCCGCTGGGCCACAGATCATAACCTCCCAAAAGAAGCTGGCTATGCGCTTGGTATCGAACCAGGGTTGCTGCTGTTCGAGCAATGTAAAGAATACGGGGTCGAAGAAGCGTCCATCTATTGTTTTACCCAGGACAACACCAAACGTCCTTCGATTCAGAAACAGGCATTCAGCGAGGCCTGCGTCGACTTTGCTTTCGAGATCGTACGCCGTGGAGCGGCTCTACTTGTTGTCGGGGATGAGACTTCGACGCAATTTCCCGCGGCGTTAAATGAATTCCGCCATCGCCAAGGTGTAGGAATGAAAGTGAATTTACTCGTCAACTATGGCTG
>CAWUSX010000078.1:0-16138 GCA_963924875.1 uncultured Gammaproteobacteria bacterium | reverse complement strand
ATTAACACATGTGTAGCCGCTAAAGCCTTGCACTAAAGTGCATAGTTTTAACTAGCGCCTTGGGGCAAGGCTTTAGCGGCTACACATGTGTTAATGAAGCTAGAACTATTTGAAGAAAAGGGTGGATCAAGCGAAGCGGATCCACCTATATCACGACTCAATTCTGGTGGATCCGCTGCGCTTGATCCACAAATTGATTAAATTTTAGTGCAATTAATAAAATGTATTGTGAGTGGTATTGTATAAGAGAGGACTTTTAGTCCTCTGTCGTCAACTACTATGGACTTTCAGTCCATAGTAGTTGAGTTGCCATAAATAACTCATGCAGAGCCCCGAGTCTAATGCACAATAATCGCAACTCCGTATGCATTACCTGCCTCAGCTCCGCCAAAATGCACAAGCTGTCTATACTTGATATCATTATTTACACAGATGAAATACGAACTTTAAAATGGCTTGTCCACTCTGCATGACTCGCTTTTGATTGTCGACAGTTCACCAACACCTGCTACATTTGAAAACAAAATAGAGAGCAATATGGTTTCACCTACGATTGATGTTAAGACCAAAGGCCTACTCACCAGTAAGCAAATAGATCAGCTGCTACATAATGCTTCATCCGCGGTTTCATCCATCATTTTAGGCAAATCACGACAGATACAGCTAGCCTTAAGTTGCCTGATGGCGGGCGGGCACCTGCTCATAGAAGACCTTCCTGGTGTCGGTAAAACCACGCTGTCACTTACCCTGGCAAAGGTATTCGGCCTTGATTTCCAGCGCGTGCAGTGCACCAGTGACCTGCTACCTTCCGATGTTTTAGGCGTATCTATTTTTGATACCCAATCTCAGTCATTTAAGTTTCATCAGGGCCCGGTCTTTAGCCAAATATTGCTGGCAGATGAAATTAATCGCTCAACACCCAAAACCCAAAGTGCTCTACTGGAGGCGATGGAAGAAAAACAGGTTACCCAGGATGGCATAACTCGCAAACTACCCCAGCCATTTTTTGTCATCGCCACGCAGAATCCACTAGAACAGGTAGGCACCTTCCCATTACCGGAGTCTCAGTTAGACCGATTTCTAATGCGCATTAATATTGGCTATCCAGATCAACAGGCCGAAATGGAGTTGCTAAAAGGTGTAGATCGCCATCAATTAATTAGTCAGCTCAATGCTGTCGTAACGCCTGAACAACTGGTGGCCATACAACTGGCGGTTGAACAAATACATATGTCACAGGCCATTCTGGACTATGTACTCAGCCTGATTCGCAGTAGCCGCTTATCGCCCTGGTTTATTAGCGGGCTATCGCCTCGTGCAGGGCTTGCCTTACAAAAGTGTGCCCGCGCATGGGCACTGCTTCACGGCCGGGATCATGTCATCCCGGAAGATATACAACAGGTGCTGCCTTCTGTTGCCGCACACCGTTTACAAATACACCCGGAGCATCAAGATAAAAATATAGATGATCTGGTTGTTATGCTCATTAAACAGGTACCTGTTTAATGGCTGAAAACCCACAACAGGTTTCTATTTAATGGCTGAAAACCTGCCATTATTGCCGCGCTTTGCAGAGCGCTTTATTCAACGCTGGGCAAAGAAACGACAACCGCCCGCGTCTCATCAAATAGAAATTGACCGCCATCATTTATATATTTTGCCGACTCGGCATGGCGTTTTGTATTTTATGGTTTTGCTATTAATTTTATTTGGCGCCATTAATTACGAAAATAGCCTGGGGTTTATGCTGGCATTTCTACTCGGCTCACTGGCCCTGTTGGGAATGATATATACGCATCAAAACATTAATAAACTCAATGTACATATTGGCCGCGCCGAGCCTGTTTTTGTCGGCCAGGATATGCTGTTTCCCATTAGCCTGTCGCAAAAAACACAACAACTACGCCCAGCCATTCAACTGCGTTCGTCTACCTCACAAATTAGCCATGCCCATTTGCTCAACACAACCAATACCAATAGCCAGTTAATCTGCACCGCACAACACCGGGGTTATTCCTCGCCGGGTCAGATAAAATTATTTTCAGAATTTCCATTTGGGCTATTTCATGCCTGGAGCTGGTTAAACCTCGACAGTCGATGTCTGGTTTATCCAGCGCCCTATTCACATCACATCCCTATTACTAAGGCTGAGCAGGAAATAAACGGCACTACTTCCAATATAAAACACGGTACTGATGATTTTTCGGGTATTCGCCAATATCAGGCTGGCGACCTGCCTAACCACATGGCGTGGAAAGCCATCGCCAAAACAGGCAAGTTGCAAACCAAATTGTTTAGCAATGAAACATCGCAGGATATGTGGATTTGCTGGACTCAATTAGAGCCTGCGCTCGATACAGAACATCGCCTGTCGCTATTATGCAGAATGATATTAGATGCCAGTAAGCACAGCCTTAACTTTGGCCTGGATATTCCCGGCACGACAATCCCGCCTTCACATGGCCTCCAGCATAAGCAACAGTGTTTAAAGGCACTTGCACTATTTGGCCTATGAAATTCAGTATAAATAAAGCCGATTTACAAACTCTCAGTCGGCACCCGGTGTTCTGGGTAGTGTTATCCCTGTCTCTGGTTATAACGCCCCATCTTGGCCGGTTCCCCGTGTGGTCAATTTTTCTGATTATCTTTTTGTTTAGCTGGCGCCTATTGTGTATTAAGCACCCTCGCTGGTTACCACCAAAATGGCTGCTACTGATTATTATCATATTTTCTTCAGCGGGATTATTTTTTCACTTTGGTACCCTATTTGGTAAAACCGCGGGTTCGGTATTACTTTCTATACTGCTGGCCGTTAAGTTACACGAGAGCCCGTCACGACGTGAATACATGCTACTAATCTCGCTTAGTTTTTTTATTATCGTCACAAATTTTCTTTTTTCACAAAGTATTCCCACTGTCATTTTTATGCTGTGCATTATTGTTGTGCTTTTAATGAGCATGATAACCATCAACCAAAATAACGCCGCCATTGATAATATTGCAAAACTCAAATTATCCATAAAAATGCTCTTACAAGCATTGCCGCTGATGTTGATTATGTTTGTTTTATTCCCACGTATTTCTGGCCCATTATGGAAATTACCTGATGAAGAAAAAACAGCCCGTAGTGGTTTAAGCGATACCATGTCGCCCGGTAATATTTCTAATTTAATTAAATCCAGTGCTGTTGCATTTAGAGTGCAGTTCAAAAATGAAATCCCGGCGCAACAGCAACTTTACTGGCGCGGGCTGGTACTTTGGTATTTTGATGGCCGGACCTGGGAAAGAGGAAAACAAAATATCACACCTGACCCGAGTTTATTAACGTCTAAAAATCTGATTGACTACACGATTACTCTGCAAGCCCACGAGAAAAAATGGCTTTACGCACTGGATATGCCGGTAGATATTCCTGATGACATTATATACACCAATAATTTTGTACTGCGCGCTCAACATAAAATAACCAGCCTTTATCAATACCATTTAACCTCTTCTCTGGATTACCAGATTCAAAGAGAAATTTCTCCATGGGAAAAAAGCGCGGGCCTAAAAGTTCCGCCACAAACAAACTTAAAAACATTGCTTAAAGGCCGAGAACTCGCAGCGCAGTTTTCACAGGCCGAGGACATTGTTAAACACGTGTTGAAAACATTTAATCAGGACGAATTTCATTACACACTAAGCCCACCGTTAACCCCGGGCGCTGATCCGGTGGATCAATTTCTGTTTCAAACAAAACGTGGTTTCTGTGAACACTATGCCAGTAGCTTTACATTACTGATGCGTGCCGCAGGCATTCCTGCACGGGTTGTGCTGGGTTATCAGGGAGGCACAATAAATCCATTAACCCAGGTGCTGACGGTACGTCAAAGTGAGGCACATGCCTGGTCTGAAGTATGGTTACAAGGCCGTGGTTGGGTGCGCATTGATCCAACTGCAGCGATTGCGCCGCAGCGCATCGAGCAAAGTCTTGATGCTGCATTAGATGTTAATGAAGCGCGCTCATTACATATGCAATTAAGTAACAGTGTATTTAAAAAGTTGCTTTTTTATTGGGACGCCATTGATAACCGCTGGAACCAATGGGTTATTGGCTATGATATAGCACAGCAAAAACAGCTACTAAGTCGCCTGTTAAATCAGCAAATTAATTTCTCTGACATCGTTCTGCTTTTAGTTATTGGTTTTACTCTGGCTTTATTGATTACATCGCTGTTTATATTTAAACCATGGCACAAAGCTAAAGTTGAACCGGTGGTTGAGGCTTATGCAACATTTTGTAAAAAATTATCAGCAAAAGGTTTAACGCGAGAGACCTATGAAGGTGCGTTTGACTTTTCCCATCGCGCGATAGCGCTATTACCCGAACAAAAGAACTCTATTCAGCTTATTACACGTCTATATTCTAAATTGCGCTATGAACCATCGCAGAGTGATAAACAGCTGTCACAGTTTAAGCAGCTTGTAAGAGAGTTTAATCCCGGTAGAACACCGAAAAGTTAAGCCAAAATGTACCCGACAACAGGAGATTAGCGGGCAGTTTATCTAAGATAATAAGCCAGGGTTAGCAAGACAGAATCAATTAATCGACAGCCTTGGCCATCAATGCAAAACATTTAACAAAGGCAGTGGATAATACAGGGTCTTTAATCATCACCGCATAATCACCTTTTCTAAATTTGAGTTTGCGTGATGTATACGCAAGTCCAAGCCTCATTAAACCAGGTGGTTTCGCCACCAGGACATCCCACTCTTTAGGTGTCGCCCTTAAATCCCAATTTAGCTCTTCACCATTATGCATGCCTGCGGACATGATTTGCCCATTTGAAATAGTCAGTACAACGCGAGGCTCAACTTCTTCTTCAATACCAAACGCAACAACTGAGCTAAATCCACTACGACCTAAGTCTTCAGCGATCCCTTCATTGCTATTCCATATATCTTTATACTTCTGAGCCCAATCTGTCGAAAACAGTTCTGGCATGAGCCAAACCCCTAATTAATTTAATGCAGAGAAAATAACAAAAATATGCCTTTGAATCCAGCTAATTCACTATATATGCAGATAGCTCACTTTTTTCTGTATATAAAGTTTTAGCAGACATAAAAAAAGCCCCTATTAATCATAGAAGCTTTTAAATATATGGTGGAGAGGCAGGGATTCGAACCCTGGGTCGGGATAAACCGACGCTGGTTTTCAAGACCAGTGCATTCGACCACTCTGCCACCTCTCCAGGCTCAGCGCTATACGTCGAGGGGCGGAAGAATACATGAAAATTTTGAGTAAAACCAGCCCCTTGGCAGATTATTTCCTATTTAAAGAGAAAACTTATGAAAATAATAAGAAACTAATATTGACTTTGCCTTGTCCAAATCGCAATGTTAATCTATATCAAATCAACTAATTAATAATGGTACCTAAATGAACGATCATAATATTTCACTTGGCCGCGCGCAGGAGTCTGCTCTTGCAACTAACAAGGTATTAAAAAACACATACATGCTGTTATCCATGACACTGATTTTCAGTGGTGTAATGGCGCTAGTAGGCATGTCAGCTGGATTAGGCCACGGGGTTTCTCTGGTCTCTAGCCTGGTGGCAATTGGCCTTTTATGGTTTGTACTGCCTCGCACAGCTAATTCCTCTGCGGGTATCCCTGTATTATTTGCAATCACAGGTCTATTAGGCCTGGGCCTGGGCCCTATGCTTAACTTCTACATGGCGATCAACCCTAGTATTGTATCCACAGCACTGGGTGGTACAGGTGTGATTTTCCTCGGCTTATCTGGCTATGCATTAACAACACGTAAAGATTTCAGCTTTATGGGTGGCTTCCTGATGGTTGGCCTAATGGTTGTGCTGGTAGCTGCATTGGCTAACATCTTCTTGCAAATGCCTGTTATGCAATTAGTGATCAGTGGCGCTATCGTAATGATTATGAGCGGCCTGATTTTATATCAAACATCTGAAATCATTCATGGTGGCGAAACTAATTACATTATGGCAGCCGCTAGCCTGTTCTTATCTCTACTTAATATGTTCCAGGCACTACTACACTTGCTTGGCGCATTTGGTGGCGATGACTAGATCATCAGCATCAATGTAAACAATCACGCCCCGGTATATCCGGGGCGTGATTGTTTAAGGGCTAGTATATTCACAACATCACATAGAGGTTAACCATGAACTGGATGACAATAGGCAGTGTCGTGCTAATTATTGGCATGATGATTTTTATCTTTCCCAGAATGCGACACGCCGTTAAAACAGCCCCTAAAGGAAGCATGGATGACTGGATGGGTTTCATCATCCCTCTGGCCGCTATTGTTGGTTTTATCATTCTTTTAATAAATATGGTTTAGTCTGGAGTGGAGATCAGTAGCGCAGATTTTAAATCTGCCATGTAAATGAAACCGCCTTAAATAAAAAGCACTCACTTCCGCATTGCTGTAGTGAAACAGCTGATGAATACACGGAATATGGACGATTCAATATAAAACTCGTCATTAATTCAAATCAGAATATTGCGCACACCTCTGCATAAAGTGCTATTTTAAGAATATGAAAAAAAACCTGACGACTATTATTCTTGCTCTATGCCTTGGCTACCTTGGTGGCTATGTAGGTGGAAAAACCAGCCAACCTCCTGAAACTAATGAAGCCCCCCTCCCCACCGTTAATAGCACTCACTTATCGGACTATATTTCATCTGAAAATCTGCCTGATGCCGCATCAGCCGATAGCACTCAACTTGAGGCATTACAGTACAAAGTAGGTTTATTAGAACTTCAATTAGAAGGCCTCTTACAAAACATCAACGATGATGAACCATCAACAAAACATATCACTAAAACCATCTCATCTAACCTCCCTGTACGACCTGATCGTGAAAGTTTAATGGCGGCAGGCATCAGCACTGAGAAAGCCGAAAAACTTCTTCGCCAGATGAGCCAACAGGAATACGAGCGATTAGAATTACAAAATAAAATTCGTCGTAGTAAGGGTGCTGCATCTAATGAATATAGAAAGCAGCTGCGTGAATTAAATCAGAATAGAATTTCATTACGCTCCGAACTAGGTGATAACGCTTACGATAAATATTTATTTGCCAGCCAGCAAAATAACCGCGTAAAAGTTTCTTCTGTCATGTCAGGTTCACCGGCTGAATCAGCTGGTTTTTCAAGTGATGACATTATTCTTTCCTACGATAATCAAAAGGTTTTAGCCTGGGCAGATATCCGTCGCCTTACGCTTGAAGGTGAGATAGGCAGTTATACCAATGTAGATATTTTGCGTAATGGCGAACGGGTAAGTTTGATGGTACCCAGAGGAACACTGGGCGTTCAGTTGGAACCTGTTCAGCTCGACCCTGCCGAATAATTTTTCTTAGTTTATTGTTCAATACAATTATTGTGAAAACAATAAAAGATGTAATATTCAAGCCTATTAACCAAAACGGACACTGACAGAGATACTACGAAACGGCCAGCTTCGGTCAATCGGTATTTTTAGTTTTATTTCCATGTTCAATCATAAGAAGTGATTAAGATTGATATTAATAAACGAAAAGAGGACATTTAGGAACGCTAAGGTAAGTAGCGAGAAGTTTTTTTCCTCATACAAATCTGTGTTAGATACCCTATTAATTCCTGTTTTTATTACTTTTCAATCGAGTCTGCCCCTCTGCTGTCCCATAAACTATCATATGAGGACCAACTGGTTATGATTGGTATCAGGTGGCAGTGCTCCACATAAAAGCTATAATAAGTTACGTCTCATAAATAAACTAAGTTGCATTAAACGTATTATTTTTTGTAATTACCAATCTAAGTTCATCACCGAACTTTAAATATGCAGGCATAAGACAAGTACATAAAGCCATCCATATTTGCGTCATTATGGCGTTTTTATTGCTCCCAATAAATGCTTTGATTTTCAGGTTCTATTTTATCCATTTGAAAAACAGTTCAACTTGTCAGCACTCTTTATAAATTTCGGTAATAGTTTAGGCGCTTTGATTAAAGTTACTCGTAATGAACTCATAGCCTCGACCTGTTTTTAGATCACGGTAGCCAATACGTCGCAACTCTTGCATATCAATTCTATAAAGCTTAATGCCTATTAACGCAATACCTTGATCGCAGGTAAGATTTATACTTTTAGTAACTTTTCGCTTCTGGTTTTATCGTGTTTGTTCGCACTCCGATTAGATCAACCAGTAAAAAATTAAGCATTTTAAAAAAGGTTATGAGACAGCAATTAGTCTGGTCCTATTGATTTTGTCGCATATACAGTTGTCAATTCGCTGACGTTTATGCATAAATACAAAGGTTTATGCACACAGCGTACCGACGTTTTTATTCGTGCAGATAGGCGCTGAGCGGTAACGGACTAATCTCACCCTCTGCCTGCAACCCCAGATACACCTCGGTGCCTGTCGGGCTGGGCCCAAATCCGGGAGAGCGTGAAAAAATACGCAGCTCCATCGGCTGATTACCACTCTGCAAACTCAATCGATGCTGACGTCTGGACAGACTTTTCGAATAGGGCATCCGATACACCAGCTCATCGCCAATGCGCAGTTCAATGGATACCTGTACATTGCCCGCACCGCCCACTTCCCGTGGCGGCGTTGGCTTAACCACCAGCAGATAATCACCCGCCTGTGACATCTGCAATTCACCCTTAATAATTAACACCGCCAGTGGATAAACTGACGGGTCCTTATGTTTGTCAAACATACCTGTACTGCTATAACCGTATTGCTGCGGTTTTAGTTTAACCGGCATAGTTAATGCCATGCGGCCCTCACGCAGTGGCGGCTCTGCAGGATTAAACTCCGACTGCTGCGACAACCAGTAGCGAGTCATAACCCGGCCGCTGCCATTCACATTGTTTTCACTGCGAACAATCTTTACCGGCTCGGCGTTAGCTGCATCATCCTGTGTTGATACTATTCCGGTATGGGCTTCGAGTCGCTCGATACGTTGCTGCAGTCCCTCGATCATCTGCAATAGATGCCCCGTGCCTTCAGCTATGCTAGCGACAGGCAAGGCCAATATGAAAAGTCCCGACAATAATCTGTATCGCATTACTGTTCCTCGATATTATAACGTTTAATTTTTCGCCACAGGGTGGATTTGTCTATACCCAGAATTTCCGCTGACAGAGTTCGATCACCTTGCTGTTCG
Source organism: uncultured Gammaproteobacteria bacterium (assembly GCA_963924875.1). Lineage (GTDB taxonomy): Bacteria > Pseudomonadota > Gammaproteobacteria > SZUA-229 > SZUA-229 > SZUA-229. The sequence continues at coordinate 6,943 of CAWUSX010000078.1, read as the reverse complement.
CGCAAAGTTTTGCGAATAAAATAGGCCTCGATTTCTTCCAGACTTTGTGGTGCCACAAAATCCAGTGAGCGTAACTGACTACCATCTTCATCTGCCAGTTCAGCCGGCAAGTCTTCTTCATTAATACGATTGCCCGTCGCCATAATGCTCATACTGAGTACGACATTTTCCAGCTCACGCACATTACCGGGCCAGTCGTGCCGCATCAACGCAGCCAGCACCTTGGTCGACATGCCGCTGAGATTTTTACCCAGACGAGTGACATGACGATTAAGAAAAAAATTCGCCAGCAATGGAATATCCTGCCGACGTTCACGCAACGACGGCAGTCCGATGTCCACAACCTTGAGTCGATAATATAAATCCTGACGGAACTCCCCGGATTTGATCATCTCAGGCAGATTACGGTTGCTCGCGGTAATCACTCGCATATTAACGCTTTGTGCTTCGGTATCACCAATACGATAATAACTGCCGTCCTGTAAAACACGCAGCAGTTTGGCCTGTAAGGACAACGAAGCATTATTCACTTCATCAAGAAACAGGGTGCCGCCATTGGCCTGTTCCAGCAAACCTGTTTTGTTTCGATCGGCACCGGTAAAGGCGCCTTTTACATAACCGAACAATTCACTTTCAATAATATTTTCCGGTATTGCTGCGCAGTTCACTGCAACAAAGGGGTGCTCGCTACGTTCACTCAGTGAAAATATTTTTTGTGCCACCAGCTCTTTACCGCAGCCACTTTCGCCTGAAATTAGCACATTGCAGTCGTAGGCCGCCGCCGCTTCAATGAGTTTTTCAACCTTGCTCATGGCCAGCGACTGACCGTATAACAATCGGTATTTTTCCTGCAGTTCATCATTGTTCTGTGAACGCAGTTTTTCATTTTCCATGCTCAGCTGGTGATAGGACAGCGCGCGCTCAACCGTATGGTATAACTCATCGTTATCAAACGGCTTACGAATATAATCAAAGGCGCCGGCTTTTAGTGCCTGCACCGCTGATTCAACTGTGCCGTGCCCGGTCACCATCACAACCTGAGTGCGCGGATGGGCTCGGCGCGCAAAATTAAGAATATCGTGACCGTCTACAAACGGCATTTTCAAATCGGTTACCACCACGGCCACATTGGTACTGGCCTCGATTAAGTCCAGCGCATGTTGTGGACTGTCTGCGGCAATTACGCGCGCATCCAGTTTACCAATCACTGCAGCAACCAGTTCACGCATACGATCATCATCTTCAGCAATAATAATCAATGGCTGGTCGGCTTCTACTACTTCAGTGCTGCTTTTCAATTTTTAACTCCGCGTAACTTCACAACAAAACGCGCACCATTTTTGTAGATATGATCCAGCTCCAATGACGCTCCGCGACGACTCAGCATGGCCTGACTTATCGACAGCCCTAACCCAGTACCTTCGCCGGTTTCTTTTGATGTATAAAATGGTTCAAATATCCGACGTCGATCTTCAGCTGGAATTCCGGGGCCGTTATCTTCAACAATTAATTCAATACCCCGTGCACCTATAACCCGTGTGACAACACGAATCAATCCGTCTTGCCGATCTTCGAGCGCATGCGATGCATTAAGCAATAAATTAGATAAAGCAATGTCCAGTTCACCGCAGGGTATTTCGACCGAGGGCAGATCATCTGCCAGTTCCAGTTCGATGCGCGTGGACTGCCTTTTTAGCATGCAGGTTAAGAACGATTCGACCATTTCCCTGATCAGCGTATTTATGTCACAGGCCTCATCGGAGCAATTATCCCTGCGCGCGTAACTGAGTAAATCATTAATAATACGTGAACAACGTTTTGCTTCATCGGCAATAATCTGCGAGTACTTCGATTTTTTTTCATCGTCCATATCATTGCTGGCAAACAACTGCGAATAACCGAGTATATTTCCCAGTGGCGTATTCAGTTCATGGGCAATACCCGCCGCCAGCTGCCCCATGGCCACCAGTTTTTCCCGGTTATACACCGAATCGAGCAGACGTTGATAATCGGTAATATCCTGCAAGGTAATCACCGCATCAACTTCTACGGCATCCTTTGAGTAAAAGGCTATATTGATGGAAATATAACGTTCAAGCTCCGCAATCTCGGTATGAATCACATAGTTTTCCACCGGGTGTTTATATAAAAATGCATCACGCAATACGTCCTTGTCGTTTTGTTCCAGGTCAAACACATCGAACAGCATTTTCCCCAACAGGGTATCGACTTCACATTTAAACAGCTCTACCGCCTGTGGATTAGTATTTACCACAATCAGGTCATCATCTACGGCGAGCAGGGCGCCCGGCATACTGCCAAGCAGTACATCCATTTTATTGCGCTCGGTGACTACACGCTGCTGGCATTTTTCCACCATGCTGAACATGGTTCTTAGATTCTTCATCATGGTGTTGTAATCCTGTACCAGCTGACGTGACAGAGAACCACCACAGCTTGCCTCAACCAGATTGGTTAATGTACCTTCATGTGCATCCAGCACGGCTTCGTGTAAACGCTTCATGGTTTTACGATGCATAAGAAGAAAGCTAATTGACAACAATAACAGCAGCTCCAGCACAATCAGTGCCACATGGAGAAAAGACCAGGAAAAGTTATCTTGCTGTATAAAAAAGATGGCTGTGGCAAAGGGAGCCGCCACAGCCATTAATAGGAGTGTCTTAAGTAATAAATCGAATAAACGTGGCATTATGTTTTGATAACCGGTCAGCAAACACAGAAGGCAAACTATACTACAAACCACCCTTCCCTGAGTGCCAGTGGTTTAAGCGATATACACCTGCACTGGCAGGTATATATCAGCCACATGCTTGTTAGAATATCAACTGCAAACCAAGCGTTACCTCATCAAAGTCCTGCAAAGATGCATTGGTGGTACTTTGTACTGCAAACTCAGTTGAGGTTATATCAAGCGTCACTTTTAGCTGCTGGCCATTGATGTAGTAGTTTGCACCGAAACTATTGATGTCCTGATCCGACAGGCCTGTGCCTGCACCGTACTCAATTTCAGTCATCTTGGCATACAACTGCAATCTACCCATACCAACTGGCTCCGGGAACATATACCCCAGTTTTGCATAATTACCTTCACGCTCTACCCAGGGTGTCAGACTTGGATCCAGGGAAGTGGGATAGCCATCCACGCTGTAGTCAAACGTCGCAGCCGAGGCTGTCACTGTACCGAACGAGTATGGGTATTCAAAAAATACATCTATCGTGGTTGCTTCATAATCACGTGCATCTGTACGATTGGCATAATCACCATAGGCAATGTTTGCCTGTGAGTCGAAAGCGGCACCGATGGTGAAGACTTTTTGTGTTCCCAGATAGGTTCCGCGGTAGCCATAGGAATATTCAGGGTCCAGCAGGCTCATATGCACACGACCTGTGATACGCGGTGAGGACTCAACAACATCGTTACCTTCACGACCATCGGTAACGGCCAGACGGTATTGAAATTTTGCATCAGCAAGATTACCCCAGATGGCCACACCGGTATCACGCGTACCGCCGAAAGGTGTATATGCAAGCACACCGCGATCCAGAGTTAAAGGCTCAAGACAGGCTTCAAGATTTTCACGGCTAAAGGTATTTTTAAATCGCCCCAGAATAAAACGGTAGCTGTCGCTTGGGTCAATGGTCAGATAGGCATCACGATAATAAACTGCACGGTCGTCTGCACCACCTTTACTATCATTACCTGCCTCAAGCTGCGCATAGAAACCAATGTAGTCATTGTACTGACCCAGGAAGGTTACCCGGTTACGACGCAAGAATGAGTCGTTAACGTCTCCATCATCCGTTGCCGATGTGTAGTCACGGCTCTGATTCCACATCTGTACGGAATAGGTGATTTCCATATAGCCTTCATCACCCACCTGAAAATTTGGCCCAGCAACGGCTGTCTGCTGAACACCAAAACTACTTAGCGCGAGGGCAAGAGCAGCGAATAACGGGCGTTTATTAATGTAGCGGTTATCTTTCATTTTTGATCTCCCTTATTTATTGGCTTTATTTATATTTATCAAGTAGCGTCTGAACATTGCCATCGGTATGACAGGCCACACAGGTCTCTTCTGACTTCAGTCGAGGGTCGCCAATGAGATCCTTGTGCGCCATGTTCTTAAGCATCAAACGTTCATTACCCTTATGACAACCAACGCAGGAATGATTGACTACTTCATGCTGCTGATGCCAGCTTGAATCAGACGGTTTAGCGGCACGCTTGCCGCTATGGCATTTGAAACAGGAAGAGGCCCCCAGGCCACAGGCATTGGCAACCGGAATTGGTGAGTGGGTCACCATTTTTTCATTTACATGCTCCAGTACTTCACTGCTCCAGCTACCATCATCGGCCAGCGGTGAACCGTTTTCGGTGACATAGCCTGCATAGCTTGCCCATACCACTGCCACAATCGGCACTAGCAATAACGGCAAACCAATCTTAAGCACGGATTTTTTCCACTTGCTCAGCCTGTTGCTTATCTGTTTCATTTTTCCTCCGAACCTCTCTTTTGAGAAGCGTCTAATTGTTGTGAATGTTGAGCGGAACTGCTTTTATCTGATGCCTGTTGTGCACTGCGGCTTAGCCCGATATCCTTTTCGCTCAATCCTTTGGCACACATGCAAACAGGCCCATTTTTAAACTTTAATTTAGGTAAGCTGTCTTTAATATTGTCAGCCGCCTGCACTGTCATGCTTGCTAGCAACCATCCCACAATAATTAAAATACGCATGACTCATCCTCAAGTAGTACCTCGCTTATACAAAGCACTTCTTGTGCCAACCTTATATGTTCAATAATTTCAACAAGTTAGAAAGATATTGTGATTTCACGCCATTGCATCACCTGATACAGATCGCATATCACTTCAATTTGCAACGCGGCCAATTGGAAGCTCCGCAGCAATAAACTCATATTCAACTGCTTTGGCTTCACGAATCGACTGCTGCAGCAATGACAGGGTCTGCGGCTGCAATTTATCGCGGTTATGCAGCAGGTAATCCTCAAAGGTGCGCACATAATGTTGACGCGGAGCCACACGAATACGCAATCGAAGCTGGCTGTAGCTAGCGATATTTTGCAATTTGCCATTGAGACGCACCGACTCCCCTGCGGCCAGCCGCTGGTCGAAAATTTCTTCTGTCAGTGCCAGATTCACGCGCCACGCAATGCTACGCTGCGCCAGTTCACGCACCCTGCCATCGCCATCCAGCACTTCAAGATGCAAACTAATTTCCGGCACCATATAGCTTGGAAAATGATGCCCGGCCCCGCTGTTAGTTACCTTCGCCTGTAGCTGATAACTTCCGTCTGCATCTGGCTGTGACGCCAGCTCGACGCTTAATGCAGAACGCGTCATTTCTTTATCATGGATGCCGCGCCAGATATGCTGGCGTTGTGGCATATGACAGGACTGGCAGTGCCGTCCCTGCTTTGCAAAATCGGTAGCCAGCCACTCAGCATAAGTATTTTGCCTAAGTTTGCCATTGATACGCGGCCCATCTGCCTTGAACTGATGGCAGTTGGCACAGAAACGGCTATCGGAATAGGCCTCATGCTCTGCAAAACCACCATGCACACTGCGATCGGCATCGACTTTACTAGCCACCGGGCCATGTCTGTCATGGGCACGCACATGACAGACAGCACACACCATGCCCTGCTGATGCAGATTTCTGGGAATATAATCCGGTGGCGTACTGCTGCTATTCGACCAGCCTCGTTGCTGGGCAAACAGTGCCAGCTGCTCAGTCATGGGGGCATGGCAACGCAAACAGGACTGTGCGGTTTTCATATCGGTCAACTGAAGCTGCCAGCGAATACCGGGGCCCATAGTGTGGCTGTGCAAACTACTGCGCCACTGCGCAAACTGATCAGCATGGCATTGGCCGCAGGACGCTGGATCCAGAGACGCTTCGAGAGCTGAAAATGATGCGGGTGGCTTACCCTGTGCAGGTATGGGATAGGCCCAGTGATTCTGCAAAAAATCATCCACCGTTTCTGTTTCTGTAAATAACTGATCCAGCTTGAACACCTTACCGATGAGCAATGCAAAAGCGATTACAATTACGCCCAGTAATACTCGGCCCGGCAGGCTGCTTAATTTTAATTTCACTACGAATACCCCAGGCTGAGAATCATCAACGGAAAAACAGCACGCAAAAACCCAGTGCTACCTGAGCAAAACTAACAGATACACAACAGACGATAAATAAAAATCATTGCTGATATCAATGTGGGTGGATCAAGCGCAGCGGATCCACCCTACGTCAGGTGTCATTTATCAGCTTTCGACAAAAGACCAACGACTAATAACTGCGCGGATGCCTCCCACAAAATACCACACATCCTGTGCATCTTTGCTACCGGCATCCATGCCTCTCGCAAAATACCGTACTTCCTGTACATAAAAAAGGCAGCTCGTTTACGAGCTGCCTTGCAGGAGTCAATCTGATACCACTGACTATTAAACAATAATCAGCGGTATGACCTCAGGTTTAACCACATGGGTTAGCCGGGATTGAAGCCCCGCCTGAACCAGTAGAACTACTGCTGGTTGAAGTTGAACCGGCCTTATAGGCGCGATCAGTTTCCACAACCTCGTCTGAGCTAGAGGCATATGCATTAGTAATCACCGGCGCATCAATATAAGCTTCAACATTATATGTCAGGTTATCGGTCAGTGCCGCTGTTTGCCAGGGTGAGGTGGCGGGCAGATTTAATCCACCTTCATGGTTTGTGACACTAGCCATTTGCAGCCACTCGATCATCGCACCGTCATAGTAGCGGGTAGGGTACCCCAGAATCAAACCACTGGTCGTGCCGGTAATCATCGCGCGGTAAGTCGTACGACAGTAGGTATAAACTGTTTTACCCGCGGTATAACCCAGATCAGTCACCATGGTTGAGAGTGTGGCC
>CAWUSX010000077.1:0-10395 GCA_963924875.1 uncultured Gammaproteobacteria bacterium | reverse complement strand
CGGATGTTATTGAACAATAACATCCGGGTCGTCATAGGGATGAATATAATCGAGATTTTCCTTCTCAGCCAGTTTATAGGCATACACGGACGCCTCATCAAAGGTATCACCTACCAATACGGCCTTGGCGCCATAAGAGCGCACAGCATCTACTTTAATCTTCGGCGTGGTCTTGGGCATTACAATGGTCGCCTTAACGCCTAACTTGCTTGCGGCCAATGCCAGGCCCTGAGCATGGTTACCTGCCGATGCAGCAATAACACCCGTTAATACCTTGCTGCGACTTAGCTGAAAAAGCTTGTTATAGGCACCACGTAATTTAAACGAGAATACCGGCTGCAGGTCTTCACGCTTAAGCAAAATATTATTTTCTAATCGCGCACTTAGGCGCTTCGCTTCGTCTAAGGGCGACTCAATCGCCACATCATAAACGCGCGCGCTGAGAATTTTTTCAATGTATTTTTGAGTCATGAGGGTTTAACAGGTATTATTCCGCAATCAGATTATTAGGAACGAGTATCATGACCCAAGATGAAATGAAACGCAAAGCCGCAGAAGCAGCAATGGAGTATGTTGTAGAGGGTGAAATTATAGGCGTAGGCACTGGCTCTACTGTAAATCACTTTATCGATTGTCTTGCTGAAGTCAAAGACAAAATCAAAGGCGCTATATCTAGTTCCGAGGCCTCCACAAAACTACTGCAAGCACACGGCATTGAAGTTTTTGACTTAAACAATGTTGATTACATTCCGGTGTATGTTGACGGCGCTGACGAATCAGACCATTACCTCTCCCTAATTAAGGGCGGTGGCGGTGCACTCACCCGTGAAAAAATTATTGCTGGTGCCAGCGACAAGTTTGTCTGCATTGCAGACGAAAGCAAGCTGGTGGATGTGATGGGAAAATTTCCACTGCCGGTTGAAGTTATCCCTATGGCGAGAAGCTATATTGCTCGTAAATTAGTCGCCCTTGGCGGACGCCCAGTTTGGCGTGAAAGCTTCATCACGGATAACGGCAATGTGATTTTAGACGTACACGATATGGATATTATGCAGCCGATGAAAATGGAAGACGAGATCAATAGCTGGGCCGGTGTAGTTACCTGCGGCCTGTTTGCTAGAAAAGGTGCCGATGTATTAATTTTAGGCACACCCGATGGCGCTAAAACGGTGATGCCTAAGTAGGCATTGAAAACTTAATCTACAGATTCGAATAACTTGAATCTGTAGATTAAATTATTTCACAGTGCATTTCTTCTAAAGCAGTACCTGCTCTATACCACCCTGTTTTATTTTCTGGTAGTAATCCCTCTGCCATTTCTCACCTAGCTTATGTTTGGCAAGCTCAACCAGAATATAATCAACCGACATATTGGTGTCTTCACCATAGCGTTCTAGCCCCTGCTGACAGGCCGGGCATGAGGTTAACATTTTCACGTTATTATCCAGCACCTTCTCATGCCCGCTTAACGCCTTAATATCCAGCTTCAACTCTTCAAGCTTGCGATGCTTTACCTGCGCCGCAATATCAGGCCTTGCTACGGCGAAGGTTCCTGACTCACCGCAACAGCGATCAGATAATGTGACTTCTTTACCCATTAATGATGTTGCTACATCGGTACCGTTATGGTGTTTCATCGGCGTATGGCATGGCTCATGATATAAATATTTAGTGCCACCCACGCCTTCCATCGTCACACCTTTTTCCATCAGATACTCATGAATATCCATTAGGCGACAACCCGGAAAAATATGCTCAAACTGGTATTTAAGCAGTTGATCAATACAGGTCCCACAAGATAAAACCACCGTCTTAATATCCAGATAATTCAAGGTGGTTGCCATGCGATGAAACAGCACACGATTACTCGTGGTTATTTGCTGACCCTTTTCAATATCACCGGATGCGGTTTGCGGATAGCCACAACACAAATAACCAGGCGGTAATACCGTTTGCACACCTAGTTCATAAAGCCATGCCAGCGTCGCTACGCCAATCTGACTAAACAATCTTTCTGAGCCACAGCCGGGAAAATAAAACACCGCTTCACTGTGAACATCTGTTTTAGCTGGGTCACGTAAAATAGGAATATATTTATCATCTTCCACACCCAAAACCGATCGCATGGTACCGCTCGGCACGTCAGCTGGCATTGGTTTATTAAAGAACTGAATCACCTGCTCTTTAATTTCTGGCTTACCGGTTGTTGATTTAGGCCGTCGTGCCCCAGGCAACAAGCCGGGAATCAACTTCATTATTTTATGTGTAATACGCTGCCCAAAATAGCCTGCCTGAATCAGGCCGGCACGCATCATTTTTATTTTTCCCGGCGACTTCATGTTCAAATATGCCATCGACATTTTAGTGGCAATATTTTCCCGGCGCTGATTTTGCATTTTTAATATATGCCGCATTTTGATAGTCACTTCACCAAAATCAATATCCACCGGGCAGGGATTTAAACAACGATGACAAATTGTACAGTGATCCGCAACGTCATTCATTTCATCAAAATGACGAATAGAGACACCGCGACGTGTCTGCTCTTCGTAGAGGAATGCCTCGGTAATTAAACCCGTCGCTAATATTTTATTTCGCGGAGAATAAAGCAGGTTAGCGGCCGGCACATGCGTGGTACATTCTGGTTTGCATTTTCCGCAACGTAAACAATGCGAGATAGAGTCATTTAATTCACCTAACTCACTCTCTTCAAGAATTAATGCCTCCTGCTTTAATAAGCGCAATGAAGGCGTATAGGCAGACTCAAGTCCACCGGTGTTTCGCTGCAGCTTACCCTTATTGAAATAATCTTCTGGATCGACCTGTTGTTTATATTTTGCAAAGGCATCAATAATATCGCTATCAAGATACTGAAACTTGGTAATACCAATACCATGCTCTCCAGAGATAACACCATCCAGGGCACTCGCCAATTGCATAACCTGATCAACAACATGCTCTGCCTGCTGCATCATATCGTAGTCATTTGAGTTAACGGGAATATTGGTATGCACGTTGCCATCACCGGCATGCATATGCAGTGCTACAAATATTCGGCTCGACAATATTTGCTGGTGCAGCTCATCAATTTTTTGCTGAACATTCTGAAATTCAAAACCACTAAATAATTGCTTTAACGGTTGTTCAATTTCAGCTTTGTACGAAATACGAATATGCGCATTCAATATGCTTTGAATGATCGTATGATTTTCTTCAACAGCAACGCTGTGCTTTTCAGCCTCTAACAAATAATCGGCAGCAAAATTCATCGGCTCATTAAAATTATTCAGCAACGTATCCCAGCGTTTTCCTGTTTGCTGCAATAATGCCGTTGCCTGTGCATATTTCTCTGGTAAATATTGTTGCGACTCAGTGCCTTCACTATTCACACTCAAGGCCTGCGCAGTAAAGTATTCACTTAATGCATCCAGCATAGATAGCTTGTTGCTAATAGACTGGTGCACATTAATGGTTTCAATGCCTTCAGAATAATCAGCCAGCCTATCGAGTGGAATAACAACATCTTCATTAATTTTGAATGCATTGGTGTGTGCGGCAATAGCCGCGGTACGACTTCGCTCAGACCAGAAACTTTTCCGCGCCTCAGCACTTACCGCAATAAAACCTTCCGCACCACGCGCATTTGCCAGGCGCACAACCTGAGATGCCGCTTCAGCTACAGCCACATCCGTGTCGCCAACAATATCCGCCACCAATAACATTTTTGGCAAGCCGCTACGCGCGGCCTTAGGGCTGTACTTTACGGCGCGAATATAGCGATCGTCCAAATGCTCTAACCCCGATAACAACACATTCGGATTAGCATCCAGGTAATTTTTTATTTCTACAATGGCAGGTACAGAGCGCCTTAAATCCTGACCATAAAATTCCAGGGCAACCGTACGTGCATGCTTTGGCATGGTGTGCAGGAGAAAATAAGCCGATGTAATAATGCCATCACAGCCTTCCTTCTGTACGCCGGGCAAGCCACCTAAAAACTTATCGGTTACATCTTTACCCAGGCCTTCTTTGCGTAAAGAGGCACCCTTAAACTTTAGTATTGTTGGATCAGCAATTAGCTTTTGTGTCGCAGAATCGTAATGACTCACCCTGAACTCGACATCTTCCTGCTCGTGAATTTTGCCTAAATTATGATTAACACGTTCCACATCCAGCCAGTTTCCATCTGCCGTCACCATTTTCCACGACAGCAGATTATCCAGCGTTGTGCCCCACATAACCGCCTTTTTACCGCCGGCATTCATGGCGATATTACCGCCAATGGTCGATGCATCTTGCGATGTTGGGTCTACTGCAAACACATGTCCGTGTTTATCTGCAACGTCAGAAACACGCCGCGTAACCACCCCGGCACCTGCTCGCACAACGGGCACGGGATGATCCAGACCAGGCACCTGCTTGTATTCGATATCACTTAGTGACAACAGCTTTTCTGTATTAATAATCGCGGTATTCTGGTAAAGCGGGACCGCACCCCCGGTGTAACCGGTGCCACCACCACGCGCAATAAGCGATAAACCCAACTCAATGCATCGACGCACCAGTTCAGGCACTTCTTCTTCTGTATCCGGCGTAAGCACAACAAAGGGAAACTCAACACGCCAGTCTGTCGCGTCCGTTACGTGCGAGACGCGAGCTATGCCGCTAAAATCAATATTATCTTTGCTGGTCACCTTAGAGAGGCGCTTTAAGGCAACTGCGCGCAATGCGCCCTGGCTTTCAAACCAGTTAGCGAATTCTTTTACCGCAGCCTTTGCGTTACTTGCGAGCAACAGCGCCTTTTCATTACCATTCGCGCGCTTAACAATTTGTTGAATTCGATGATGCAGCGCGGCGACTAATTGCTCTCGACGGCGCCGGTTTTCCAGCAGGTCATCCTGCAAGTAGGGATTACGTTGCACCACCCACATATCGCCTAGCACTTCAAACAGCATGCGTGCGGAGTACCCTGTCTGCCGTTCACCACGCAACTCATTGGTTAGCTGCCACATTTCCTCGCCTAAAAAGCGAATAATGATTTCTCGGTCAGAAAATGAAGTGTAATTATAGGGGATTTCGCGAATTCGGGTATTTGAACTCATGTAGAATGGGCTACCAGATAGAATTTAGAAGCATTGAATTTTAGCATATATGCAGCACTATAAATGCCTGCGTCTAACATGGATATACTTTATTTTAGGCATAAAAAAACAGGGCCGAGGCCCTGTTTTTTATCACGTTATAATCGAGTGATCGATTAGAACTTGTGACGGATACCAGCAGTAATAACCTGGTCATCATTACCAGTAACGCCATCACCAGTACTAGCATTGTCGCCGTAACCAGCATAAACATTGGTACGCTTGCTCATGTTATGGTTATACATTACTGCATAGCCCATATCTGTAGAAGCATTATCTTTTCTATCTACATCACCAAGAGAAAGCGCTACATTATCATTGTCGTTCATCTGGTAGTTAGCACTTACGAACGTAATGTTTGAACCTACAACATCTTCCGCAGACTCATACTGTAGACCAAGAGTCAGTGCGTCCATAGTGTACGCACCACCAACCTTAAAAGCAGCTTCAGATGTGCCTACAGCAGCAATACTGTTGTTTCCACCAGCCTGCTGAACATCAAGGTAGTCAAAGTAAGCCACAATGTTCTTAGCTGTATAGCGAATACCTAGACCCATAGTCTCATCTTTAGTACCAGAGAAAGTAGTGTTAAATACGGCTTGAACACCACCCATCATAGGAGATATAAACTGAATAGTGTTAGTAGAACGACCGCCATTCTGGCCAGCACCACCGTGCAATTTAGACTGCATGCCCAGCATGCCACGACCTTCTAATTGAGTGCGGTACATTGGGTCAATCTTGCCACCCATTTGCTTGTAGTTATTAGACATAGTACCTAACTTAACCGTACCCATGCCTGACTTCAAACCAACCCATTGGTCACGATCAGTTAATGAGCTAGCTGCATCGCCTTTGTTGCGATCATCTACATCAACTTGGAACTCAATCTTGAAAAGAGCAGTCATACCACCGCCCAAATCTTCTTTGCCCTTAACACCAATAGATGATGTATTACTGTTCATATTAGGGCCGTCAACGTCTGAATCTTTTGAATCAATACTTACGTGTGCATTGCCGTAAACAGTTGCGTTAGCGTAAGCGGCTAAAGGTGATACTAATGTTGCTGCTATTGCAGCTACTAGGAAACGTTTTTTCATTATGCAAGACTCCTGCATTTATTTGTTATTGTCATAGCTATAACTTTTTGTATGTGGTCAAACAAAAAATCAATTGTATTTATATACGTTTATTACACTAAGTCAACCCTTTTACTAAAAGTAATCTCATATGCGCCTATAAATTAAGGCCTTTTACTTAAAAAATAAACACAGCTCACAATGTAACTTTTGTTTTTATTTTGAAATTATTTAATTTTAAATATATTTCAAACACAAATAAAAAACTTTAAGCTCCACTGCTTCGCGCAAATTGCGCAACCACAAATCAGCAATAGCACTAACGGGTTTATCGAGAATCCTCGCCGATCGTGTGCCGCTTCTATATATCAGCTCAACTTTGCAATTACTACCCTCAGCACGCAGGCCTGGCCTTTTTTCACCTCGACCAGGTCCTGTATGGAAAGAACTACAAACCCCATTACCTGTGCATTTATAAGTAGATAGACTCATTTAGCGTATTTTCACGCATAATCTAGACTAATTACGATTTTTAAGCACAATTCAATCTAAACCATCAGCAAATCTCAGCCCCTTACATAGGCAAACAGTAGACTCGGCATTAAATTACGGTAGCTTTTTCAACTCGGGGCAATAAAGCAATCTTGCGCGACTAAATTTTAGACATAAAAAAAGACCGGTATAAAACCGGCCTTTTTTGATTCTGGTAACCCAGAATAATTTGCAGCTTGAAATTAACGCTTGGAGAACTGAACAGCACGACGTGCTTTGCGCAGACCAACCTTCTTACGTTCAACTTCACGTGCATCACGCGTTACAAACCCTGCCTTACGTAGAGCTGGACGATAATTTTCATCATACTCCATTAACGCACGAGTAATGCCGTGACGAATAGCACCAGACTGCCCGGTGTTTCCACCGCCAGTTACTGTAATAAAGAAATCGAACTTGTCCTGCATTTCAACAACCTCTAGCGGCTGCTTAACAATCATAATTGCAGTTAGACGACCAAAAAATTTCTCGATTGGACGACCATTTACTTTAAATTCACCGCTGCCTGGGCGCATAAATACACGTGCGCTTGATGTCTTGCGTCGACCAGTTGCGTAATATTGAGTTTCTGCCATGAGATATCTCTACTCTTAAATGTCCAGCACTTGGGGCTGCTGAGCTGTATGTTGGTGTTCTGGGCCAGCGTAAACTTTTAGCTTACGATACATTGCACGACCCAATGGGTTTTTAGGTAGCATTCCTTTTACAGCCTTCTCGAGAACCATTTCTGGTTTCTTTTGAATTAGCTTGTCAAAAGTAATCGACTTAATACCACCAGGGAAACCCGTATGGTTGTAATAAACTTTATCTGTAGTTTTATTACCCGTTACCGCTACTTTTTCTGCGTTGATCACAACAATGTAATCACCCGTGTCAACATGCGGTGTATATATAGGCTTATGCTTGCCACGTAAACGAAGGGCAATTTCAGATGCCAATCGACCCAAGGTTTTACCCGCTGCGTCCACTACGTACCAGTCACGCTTTACCGTTTCCGGCTTGGCACTGAATGTTTTCATTATCTTAAATCCTAAAATGTTCGTACTCTACGAAAGGCGGCAAATTGTACAGAAATAGCCATCTAGATACAAGCGACATGATAAACAAAATTCTCTTCGCAAGATAGTGAATTTTTGATTAATACTACTTTACATCGTTAGAGCCATTTATAGCGGACAAAAAAAAGCGTAGCAGGGGATGCTACGCTTAAAATATTTCCACCAAAGGAGGATATAAAGGAGTCACAAATATGAACTAACTACTGTTAGGAGTCATAATATGAGAGAATTATAATATACTTAATTATAGAATGCAAGGCTCAGTTATAAACCATTCATCCTAAATATTACCTTTCCTTTATCCGCAAGCGCTCCACTATTTTATTGCCTATAAAATGTGAGTCGATTATTTCATCGATATCTCCCTCATTCTCGTAGTGATACCAAACCTCTTCCGGGTACACCACCATAACCGGCCCCATGCCACAGCGGTCAAGACAACCCGCCGTATTGACCCTAACCCCTTCTTTGCCCGATATACCCAATGCCTTTATTTTCGCCTTGGCATACGCTCGCAGCTTACTTGCACCTGCGTTTTCACAGCATATTCGCCCATCATCTCTTTTATTTGTACACATAAACGCGTGGTGTTTGTAATACGACATAATAAATACCAAAATCTAAAATAATTATTGATTATACAATGATAAAATAATCGCTAATGAAAAATACCAGCTCACTTTCCGATACAGATTTATGCGTAATGTGTGGCATGTGCCTGCCGCACTGCCCTACTTACCAGCTTTATCAAACAGAAACCGAATCACCTCGAGGCCGCATCAGCTTAATCCAGGCTATTGCCAATAAACAGATATCACCCACTAAAAAGGCCATTCGGCATATCGATCATTGCCTCGGCTGCCTAAATTGCCAAACCATTTGCCCATCTCAGGTGCCTTACGGAAACATAATTGATGAATTTAGAACACGTTATAGCTCATCCATCCCTAAACCATTAATCAGCCGATATATTCTCAAGCAGTCGAGAAAATCAAATGGTCTGGAAAAGTTTAAATCCATATTGAACCTGCCCATTTTGGGAAAATCGCTTCAATCACTAATGCCCTTAACTGGCAGCTCAATATCGGTTTCCAGGCAAGGATCGGAAAATCTATTAAACCACTATAAAACAACTATCACCCCGTCACTGGGCACTATTAGCCTGTTTACCGGCTGCATAGGCAAGCTAACTGATTCTCAAACCCTGATCGATACAAGCCTCCTGCTCACCAGGCTTGGCTATGATGTCAGCATCCCCGAAGATCAGCACTGCTGTGGCGCAACCCATTTACATAATGGGCAAAAAAATGAAGCCCTTAAGTTAAAATCAAAAAATCACGCATCTTTTGATGCGCTAGACTGTAAAGCGGTTTTGTTTTTTAGCCCGGCTTGCGGCTCATTACTGGAGAGCTCAGACACATCCCTGATACAGGATGCTCGCGCTTTTATCCTCGATGAACTTCAACGGCAACAGATTGCACTCAAACCCCTCCTGTCGCCTGTTGCCTTACATGAAAGCTGCGCACAACGAAATACAAGCCCAGAGAAAAATTTGAACATTAAATTACTGCGCTTAATCCCCGACATAAATATCATTGAATCCAGGCAACCTACCCTATGCTGCGGCGCAGGGGGATTGCAAAATATAAATTACCCCGCACAGGCGGCCTCTCTGTTAAAGCAAAAAATGGCTAGCTTTGATTTATCACAGACAGAGATTATTTTAAGCGATAATATTGGTTGTAGCTTGCATATAAGGCCCTCATTATCGGCGTATAATAAGCAGCTACATGTACTGCACCCACTTAGTTTACTTGCCAGGCAATGGCCTCAAGATGATTAAAGAACACACCATATGGAATCACCAATGAGACACTTAAATCCTGTTGATCAACTCATCATGCAGTCTGATCATGCCTTACGAACTCTCTTTGGCGCCCCGGTGATAACTGAAAGAGCTAACCCCTCTGACGGGATTAGCGAAGACAATGCAAGCGACGAAGAAAAAAAACTCTCCGCTGGACTAATGAGGGTAAATCACGCCGGTGAAGTTTCTGCACAAGCACTCTATCAAGGACAGGCTTTAACGGCGCGTCTGGAAGATGTCAGGCAGAGCATGGAAAGAGCCGCTCTCGAAGAAAATGATCATCTGGCGTGGACAGAACAGCGCCTAAGCGAACTCTCCAGCCACAAAAGCATATTAAATCCCGTTTGGTACTCCGGCTCGTTTGCCATTGGGGCCGTTGCTGGCTTACTGGGCGATAAATGGAGCCTTGGCTTTGTTGCAGAAACAGAGCATCAGGTCATCAAGCACCTGGACGAGCACTTAGGTAAGTTACCAACCCAGGATGCACGCAGTGAAGCCGTGCTTAAACAAATGAAAATTGATGAAGCGCATCATGCAACTGCTGCTATAGAAGGCGGCGGGGCAGAATTGCCACCGCCCGTAAAAAAGCTTATGTCGGCGATGTCAAAAATCATGACCACATCTGCTTTTTACATATAGTTAATAGACCAGCTATAACAAAACGATTAGACCGCTTTATCCAGATCAATGGTCTTCAA
>CAWUSX010000076.1:0-5500 GCA_963924875.1 uncultured Gammaproteobacteria bacterium | reverse complement strand
GAAGATAGACGTTTTTATGAGCACTGGGGTGTCGATCCAATTTCTATCGCTCGTGCGTTAGTGGCTAATTTAATGGCAGGTAAAACTGTTCAGGGTGGCAGTACACTCACGCAACAGTTAGTGAAAAATATTTTCTTATCTCCTGAGCAAACATTAATTCGAAAAATAAATGAAGCTATAATGGCTTTATTGCTCGAGTTTCATTACGACAAATCAGTGATACTCGAAACCTATATTAATGAAGTGTATTTGGGGCAAAGTGGCAGTAATCAAATACACGGTTTTCAACTGGCCAGCCACTTCTATTTCTCTCAACCGTTACAAAAAATCAGCCGTGACCAAATGGCCTTGTTGGTTGGTCTGGTTAAGGGCCCGTCATGGTATGAACCCAGGCGTAATCCTGCTCGATCAAAGTCACGCAGAAACCAGGTATTAGAGTTGATGCTGGAACGTGGCGTGTTATCTAAATTTCAATACAATAAATATTCAGCTATGCCTTTAGGTGTTAGCAAAAAACCTAAACTATCCAGTAATCGCTATCCTGCACTAATGGGGCTTGTTAAGAGTCAGTTAGAGGAAGATTATAATGATGATGATTTAAAAACCGCAGGGCTTAAAATATTTACCAGTATAGATCCGATTATTCAGGACAAAGCCGAGGCGAGTGTTGTCTCAATTGTTCCAGGGCTTGAGGCGAACAGAAACCAGACATCGGAATTGCAGGCGGCGGTGATAATAGCCTCCAGTGAACAGGGTGAAATACAGGCGCTGGTTTCTGACAGGAATCCTAAATTTTCAGGTTTTAATCGGTCGCTTGATGCGGTACGACAAATTGGTTCTTTAATTAAACCCGCAATTTATTTAACAGCACTACAACGGCCGGATAAATATACATTGGCCACTATGTTAAAAGACGAGCCATTGCATATAAAAACTTCAAAAGATAATGTTTGGTCACCAATGAATTATGACAAACAATATTTGGGTGACATCACTCTTTTCGAGGCACTTAAAGATTCTCGCAATGTGCCTACTGTCAGGCTGGGTTTGGAGGTTGGCCTTTCTGATATTTCTGACACCTTGCATAACCTTGGCGTGACGAGAAATATTCCCGCATATCCATCTATGACCCTGGGTGCATTTAGTTTGAGTCCACTGGATGTTGCCAATATGTACCAAACATTCGCCGCTGATGGTTACCATATACCGTTAAGGGTAATACGCGAAGTTTTGAATAAAGATAATGAACCTCTCAAGCGTTATCCATTAACATTTAGTAAATCATTAGATGATAAGCCGGTATATCTGGTGAATCATACTTTGCAGCAGATAACGAAAACTGGAACGGCCAGGTGGCTAGCAGGTAGTTTGTCAAAACAGGTCGCGGGTAAAACCGGTACCACCGATGATACGCGAGACAGCTGGTTTGCTGGATTTTCCGGTGAGCACCTGGCGGTAGTGTGGATAGGTCGTGATGACAATATGAGTACTGGACTAACAGGATCCTCAGGCGCATTAAGGCTGTGGTCTGATATTATGCAGAATATTAACACCGATGATTTTGCGCCAGATAAGCCCGAGGGTATAACCGAACACTGGATTGATCTTAAAACCGGTGGATTAACTGATAAAAGTTGCCAAGGTGCGGTAAAATTACCCTTTATCACTGGGTCAGCACCTAAAGAGAAGGCTACATGTACTACTGGCGGTTTTATCGATCAGCTCAAACGACTATTCAATTAGTTTTATCGGCTTGTATACTGGGTTTTTTCCTGCTCTCAAGCGGATGTAGCGTTAATACAGTTACAGTCCCTGAAGATGAGTTGATTGAAAATGTCAGTATTTTACCCGTGCCGGACAGTCCTGAACTTCCCGCGGTTATCAAACGCTTGATGGATTTGGCGGATGTGCAGTTTCATCAATCTAAAACATCAGATTCCATTGTCACTCTCGAACGAGCTATCCGTATTAAACCGCGATATCCAGAAATTTGGTCACGCATGGCTGCTGTTTACGCTCATTTAGGTAAAATGCCTCAGGCAAAGCAATATGCACAACGTTCTAACAGTTACATTTCAAATAATCATCCATTAAAACGCTTTAATGATGAAATAATTAACTCTGCCAACAGGTAAATATTTTGACAGATGCAGCAGATTTATTAAGTGAAAACGGTGTCTTTTCACACGCTATCGAAGGCTTCACCGCAAGAGCCGGGCAACAGGCACTTAGCTCAACTATTCAAAGCGTAATTAAAAGTAAAAAAGTTTTAATTGCAGAAGCAGGCACAGGAATTGGTAAAACATTTGCCTATCTTGTGCCCGCTATTATGTCTAATAAGAAAGTCATTATTTCTACCGGTACCCGGCACCTGCAAGATCAGCTATTTCATACAGATATACCCCTGGTTAAAAAGGCCCTTAAATTAGATTTGCCCTGTTCCTTATTAAAAGGCCGTTCTAACTATTTATGTCTATATCGTTTGAGTATTGCCGATGAACTGGCTTTTCTTACGCGTGAAACGGAAGATCATTTGTCGCGTATTAGAAGCTGGTCTAAACAAACTTCTAATGGTGATGTGGCAGAAATGTCTGAAATTTCTGAGGACTCACGCGTTTGGCCAGTGGTTACCTCTACCGCAGATAATTGTTTGGGCAGTGAATGTCCGGAATGGTCAAACTGTTATGTTGTTAAGGCGCGCCGTGAGGCACAGGAAGCGGATATAGTTGTAGTCAACCATCATCTCTTATTGGCGGATATGGCCATTAAAGAAGAAGGTTTTGGCGAACTATTACCGGCTGCCGATACCTTTATAATTGATGAGGCACATCAGTTACCCGAGGTTGCCTCACGTTTTTTTGGCAAAGGTTTTAGTAGCAGGCAGTTAAATAATATTATTAATGACAGTATTGCAGAGCAGGTTAAAGACGCGCCCGATATGCATTCAATACGCGACGCCTGCGATGAACTGAAAACAACCATGGCGCAGTTTAGGCTGGCATTGGGTGCAGACAATCAGCGTGATACCTGGAGCAAAATTGAAAATAAGCCTGCGCTTAAAAAGGCCGGTGAAAATTTAACACGTGTACTTGAAGAGCTGATGGAAAGTTTACATGTCGCTGCAGAAAGAGGTCGTGGCCTTGAACAGTGTTACGAACGATGCGCGATTATTTTTCAGAACTTTAAGAATTATGGTGATAACTCAGCCGCACAAACGAACAATATTTACTGGTACGAAACTTATACAAAAGGCTTCGTGCTGCACTCAACACCACTCGATATAGCGGCTCTTTTTAAACAGCAAAGAGATGCGCTACCCGGCAGCTGGATATTTACCTCGGCCACATTAGAAGTGAACCATGACTTTTCTCACTTCGCACAACGCCTGGGTTTAGACGTTTATGAAAAAGGTAACTGGAATAGCCCTTTTGATTATCAGCAGCAATCACTACTTTATTTACCCGAAAATTTACCCGAGCCTTCCAGCTTTGATTACACAGAAAAATTAATTGAAACGGCGCTACCTGTTTTACAGGCAAGTAAAGGTAGGGCGTTTTTATTATTTACGAGTTATCGTGCATTAAATGAAGCGGCTAAATTTCTGGAACGTAAATTAGACTACCCAATTTTAATACAGGGTTCACTGCCAAAACATCAACTGCTTAAAAAGTTTCGTGAATTGGGTAATGCCATATTATTAGGTACTGGCAGTTTTTGGGAAGGCGTTGATGTTCGAGGTGAGGCATTATCCTGTGTGATTATTGATAAGCTGCCATTTGCATCGCCGGGCGACCCGGTAATGCAGGCACGTCTCGATGGTATACGCAAACAGGGTGGTAATCCGTTTATGGATTATCAGTTACCTCAGGCGGTTATTGCACTAAAGCAGGGTGCCGGTCGTTTGATTCGTGACATGAAAGATTATGGTGTACTGATGATTGGTGATAATCGTTTACGCACCAAGCAATATGGCAAGGTATTTTTACAAAGTTTACCGGACATGCCAATAACGAATCGACAGCAGGATGTCGATGCCTTTTATGAATCCTGGAATGATTAATTTTAGTGATTAGGTAGAGATTATTTAATGAAAATTCTAGCGCTAGATACGGCGACAGAGGCCTGTTCTGCAGCACTTTATATTGACGGTGAAATAAACGCCAAATTTCAACTGGCACCGCGAGAACATACTCAACTGATTCTTAAGATGATTGAGGATTTGCTTGCCGAGGCCGGGCTGCAAGTTTGTGCTCTAGACGCGATTGCATTTGGCCGTGGCCCTGGCTCATTTAGTGGCGTGCGAATTGCCACAGGCGTAACGCATGGACTGGCCTTTGCCGCCGATTTACCGGTTGTGCCTGTTTCTACTCTCGCGTCTATTGCTCAATCTACCTATAACCAGCACCACACGAAAAACGTTCTGGCGGGTATAGACGCACGCATGGGCGGAATTTATTGGGGTTGTTATCAGCTGGCAGATAATGGCCTGATGCAATTACTCGGTGAGGAGCAGGTTTCTCCACCTGAAGCCATGCAATTACCAAATCAACAGCAATGGGTCGGCTCAGGCTCTGCATGGAAGACCTATGCGGATGCCTTAAATAAGCAGCTAGGCAGTGCCCTGAGCAGTAACTTTGAGGATTACTTGCCGCATTCTGCAAGCATTGTGCAACTTGCCGCTTATGAGTTTACACAGGGCAAGGCGGTTAATGCCGCGTTAGCTCAGCCGGTATATCTACGTAATGACGTGGCTAAAAAATCAGCAGCGCAAAAATCTACAAAACGCGTATAAGCTGAATAATTCTAGCTTGCAGGGCAAGAGAAGCAATAGATGAAAGACAGGATATGAGGTAACATAGCGGGCCTTATTGAAACAAAATTATTTCCTCTATATAAAGCGATTGTAATACTCCATGCTTGAAGTTAACCCCATTTTAAACCAGATTGCCGACCTTGAAACACGCCGTGATGCCCTTAGGGGGTATCTTTGACTTTGATGTTCGCAAAGAAGAGCTAGATGAAGTTACACGTGAGCTAGAGCAGCCCAATGTGTGGAATGATCAGGAGCGTGCACAAAAGCTCGGCCAGGAACGATCACGTCTGGAAGCCATTGTTCTGACCATTGAAACGCTGAATAACAGCCTTACTGACGCGTCCGAATTATTAGAAATGGCGGTTGAGGAAGGCGATGAAGAAAGTGTACAGTCGGTTGTTGATGATTTAGCGGCAATGGAAAAACGCGTTGAGGTGCTGGAGTTTCGCCGTATGTTCTCCGGTGAAATGGATTCAGCTAATGCCTTTCTGGATATACAGTCTGGCTCGGGTGGTACTGAAGCGCAGGACTGGGCGGAAATGATTCTACGTATGTATTTACGCTGGGGTGAAGCGCACGGTTTTAAAACTGAATTAATGGAAGCGACTGCCGGTGATGTGGCGGGTATTAAAGGCGCTACCATACGCTTTGAAGGTGAGTATGCCTATGGCTGGTTACGTACCGAAA
>CAWUSX010000075.1:0-34024 GCA_963924875.1 uncultured Gammaproteobacteria bacterium | reverse complement strand
CAGGCAGTATTGCCATATTACAGGTAGAAGTCATGGGCCTAAGTGATGAATTAGAAAAGCCAGCGTCAGACGCGCCAGAAGTAGAAATGCAAAATCCACAGACGTATGTACCCGATGTCAATTCTGAATCATCTACGGTGAATGCCGATAAGAAAAAAGGCACTGCAAAACAGCAAACGTCATTAGATATGACGTTTAATCTATAAATATGACGTACATGGGGCATTTCTGTATTGCCCTTATCGCGATCACTATGTAGTTGAATTCACTCAATTTATAAATAGTGAATAATTCTCGTAACACTTCCTACTTAATCCTTTAATAAATCTTTCATATATACATCACTTGTCTGTCATTTTTTTTATAAATAATGACGCACTCTAAAAATGTTGATATTGGTAAGCCTTCATGCGCGTCAGAAATATACTATTTACAGCTGTTTTGTTAATGAATTTTATTTTTTCCAGTACGGCAAATGCCTGGTGGAATGAAGACTGGCCGAATCGTGTAAAGGTTAATATTAATGCGCAAAGTCTTACAGAGTTAGGCGATCAGGTGGTAACCGACGTACCTGTACTGGTGCGTCTACATACCGGAAACTTCGCAGATTTTTTCTATTTTAATCAGGATGTTTCAGATATTCGTTTTATAGATTCTGATGATTTAACACCGCTGAAATTTCATATTGAAAAATTTGATCTGGTTAATCAAATGATGTTTGTGTGGGTGAAGCTGCCTAAGATATCAGCTAAAGATCAGGGCCGCTTTGTTCACATGTATTATGGCAATACTAATGCTGTACCAGCTGAAGACAGGTCAGGCAGCCTGGATATAAATCAGGTGGCTGCATTTCACTTTGATGGTAGTAACAACAGTGTTGTTGATAGCTCTGCCTACACACAGAAAGCAGAATTAATGAAGGTCGTGCGTCAGGCCGCTTCATTAATTGGACCAGGTATCACCATGGATGGGGAGGCATTTGTAAATGTAGTGGCGTCACCGTCATTGCAATTATTGCCTGCAAAAGGATTTGCATTTTCAACATGGATAAAGCCAAAAGGTACGCAGCAAGATGCATGGCTTTTTTCACATAAAACAGCAAAGGGTGAGTTAATCCTCGGCATAGATCAGAGTTCACTTTATGCGCGCTGGAAAAATGCAGACGGAAATATTGCACAAACACCTGCAACTGCATTATTAACACCGGATAGCTGGCAGCATGTGGCATTAAATTTAGATCAGCAGCGCCTGGCTGTGTTTGTTAACGGCGTGGAAATGGCATCGGTTGATGTGACTGTACCCGCGTTTGATGCAGGCGTATTAACACTGGGTGGCGGTGAAGCTGTTGAGAGTGAAGTGCATGGCTATATCGGTGAAATGGATGAAGTCGCATTGTATTCAACGAGTAAACAACCGCAATGGTTTATGTTAGCCAGCAAAACACAGGGGCAGACGGCAACAGTTGTAAACGTAGCTGAAGCCGAGCAGCTAGGCAGCAACGCGGATACCTCCTACTTCACCTCTATATTGAAGAGCGTTTCATTAGATGGCTGGATGATTATTGGAAGTTTAATGATTATGGCGGTCGTTAGCTGGTTAGTCGTAGTGTCTAAATGGTTAATGATAAACCGTATGCAAAAAGACAATAAGGCCTTCCTGGATGAATTTCATAAATTGAAAAAATCTGATACCTCGTCATTAGATGCAGATGATGAGGAAGAGTATGGCGAATCAGATTTTTTAAATACCGTATTTGGTAAGCACGATCACTACCAGAGTTCACCGATTTATCATTTATACCATCAGGGTGTGCATGAGCTTAAACAACGTGTGGGTGTGTCAGTTGGAGCGAGTGCCAATTACTTGCTGAGTTCACAATCGATTAGTGCGATTAAGGCAACGCTAGACACTACTCTGGTTCGAGAAAGCCAAAAGCTAAACAAAAATATGGTGTTGTTAACCATTGCCATTTCTGGTGGTCCGTTCCTTGGCTTACTCGGTACGGTATTGGGTGTAATGATTACCTTCGCCGCAATCGCCATAGCCGGTGATGTAAATATTAACGCCATAGCGCCGGGTGTTTCAGCGGCATTGATGACAACCGTAGCCGGTTTGTTTGTGGCGATACCCGCATTGTTTGCATACAACTATTTGAGTGTGCGCATTAAAGATATGCTGTTCGATATGGATGTATTCGTAGATGAGTTTATTTCAAAAATTGCCGAACAGCATAGCTAATTAAGATTATTTTTAAAAAAATAAGTAGTGGGAAAATATGTCCAAGTTAAATGAACACAAACCGTATGACGATATTAACGTTACGCCTATGCTGGATGTTGCATACGTGCTGTTAATTATTTTTATCATTATGACAACGGCAAGCGTGCAGGGAATTAAAGTCAATTTGCCTAAGGCAAGCACAACGCCGAGCCTGGCAAAGCCACAGACAAAAGCGGTAACGATTACTCAGGATGGAACCATCTTTCTAGATACCTATCCGGTTAACTTACAGGAGTTAGAGTCATTATTACGTCAATACAAAACGGTGAATCCACAACTGCCTGTCGTCGTAAAAGCGGATTCACTGATTCAATATCAGCGCGTGGTTGATGTGTTAGATATTATGGGTCGACTTGAAATATCACAACTGGGATTAGTTACCCAGAAACTGGTTAGATAGCTCCAATGAAGCAGGACCTGAAGCATAAAGTTATACGCTTAATTCCAGCTGGATCAATTGTGATTGGCCTGATGCTGGCAGTTTTGTTGGTGATGTGGGTGAAAAATTTAGTTGAAAGTAGTGATAGTTCACCGAAAAAAATAGTCCAGCAAATAACCATTATTGCACCGCCACCACCTCCTCCCTTGCCAGAAGAGCAGCCGCCAGAACCAGAAATAGAAGAAGAAATTGATGTTCCTGAAGAAGTTGCAGACGATGTGCCAGAAGAAGCGGCAGATCCTGTTGGCGCAGATTTAGGCGTTGACGCGGATGGCACAGGTGCGGGTGATAATTTTGGTCTTATCGGCAAAAAAGGCGGGCGCAGTATATTAGATGGTAGTCCATTCGCTTATTACGAAGGAATTATGGTGAGTGAAATACAGGACTTGCTTGCCGATATTGATGAGCTGAAATCGCAGGAATATAAATTCAGGATAAAAATTAATATCGGTTTTGACGGCACATTGCAGTCAGTAAAAATGCTTACATCAACTGGCGATAAAGAAAAAGACAAAATGTTATTAGCAAAAATAAGATCGTTTTCAAGATTTAGTCAGATGCCACCAGGCAAAATGCCGCCGGTGGTTGATTTGCGTATAACGTCGAGTATTTAAGTAAATATACAGTTTTAAGCTGTTTATGGTTTGAAATAGAAAAGGTTCAAAATGAAAATTATTAGCATTGGTCTCTGCGTTGGTATTCTGTTTAGTGCAAGTGTGAGTAGCAGCGCAATTGCAGAAGAAAAATCTAAAGCTGAACCCAGTCAGTCAGCAGAGCCAAAAGCAGTTGCTCGATTAACGACGATGGACGTAATCGATTTACTGGTTAAGGAAAATATACTTAGTGATCAACGCGCAGCAGAGCTTGTGCAATCTATTGTCAGTGAAAAAACTGCAAAGTTATCCGATGATGCCAATGCTGCAGATGAAGAGAGCAAGTTAGATGCAAAGATAGTGCGTGTTCCTTATGTGCCCGCATTTATTAAAGATCAGATTCGTGATGAAGTGCGTTTGGGTCTGCGTGATGATGTGGTTGGTGATGTGATAGGCCAGGCCAAATATGAGCGTTGGGGCGTGCCGGGTGTATTTCCGGCATGGGTAAACAATTTAACGTTTAGCGGTGACTTTCGCCTGCGTGCTCAGGCCGATATTTTTGCAGATAATAATAGCCTGATTAATAATTTATATCTGGATGTGAATGAAGTAAATAGTTCAAGAAGTATTGCGCTGGATCCGGACTTTTTTTACAACATTGAGGAAGATAGACAGCGTCTGCGCTCACGCTTACGTTTTGCGGTTAATGCAAAAGTCACTCAGGGCGTAGATGTGAAAATGCGCATAGCAACAGGTAGCAATAATGATCCTGTGTCAACTAATGCAACGCTTGGTAACAGTAATAAGCCACAGAATCTTGTTTTAGATAGAGCGTATATAAAAATAAGCTCGGAGTTAAATAATCATACGTTTTATGGTGGGCGAATGAAGAACCCATGGGTCGGTACAGATTTGATCTGGGATTCAGATTTAAATTTTGATGGACTGGCTTATAAATACCGTCCATTACAGTCTGCCAATATTTTTTCTGAAGATCGTATATTCGATACGTTTGTCACGCTGGGCGCATTTCCTCTGGCCGAGGTAGAGTTATCACAAAATGATAAATGGTTATTCGGTGTGCAATCCGGATTGAACTGGTCATTTAACAATCAGGATAAGCTAGATATTGTAGTGACTTACTATGATTATAAAAACATACAAGGCCAGCGAAATGAATTGAACAGTAACCTGCTCGATTATACCGCGCCTGATTTGGCTGGCCGCGGTAACACACTGTTTAATATTGCGAATAATACAGTTGCTACGGATGAGGTTTTATTCGCTCTGGCATCTGATTACAACCTTGTGGATTTACTCATTAAATATAAGTTGGCAAATTTTGCGCCAATAAATGTCGTGCTGAGTATGGATTATGTGAAGAATATTGGTTACAAGCAGACGGATGTTCTGCAGCGAGTTGGATCGGTTAATAATTTATTAACGATTTATGGAAATGAAACCGGTGAAGCGCATAACCAGGGCTATCAGGTGAAATTAGATGTTGGTTGGCCATCACTTATGCAGCGTGGTAACTGGAAAGTATCTATGGCTTATAAGTATCTGGAGCGGGATGCGGTATTAGATATTTATACAGACTCTGACTTCCGTGGTGGTGGAACGGATGTTGAAGGCTGGGTGCTAGATGCGAAATATGCATTTGACGATGCAACATGGTTAGGCCTTAAATTGATTAGTGCCGACGAAATCGATGGCCCTCCGTTTGGACAGGATACGATTCAACTCGATTTAAATGCGCAGTTTTAGCCGAACGAGTTATCAGGATTCTATGAATTAATACCCGGGTGAAAAAATGAAAAGTTTAAATATATTATTTCTGACACTACTTTTTCTATCTAGCTTACCCGCTATGGCAGCTGATGAGGCATTGACCAGAGCTCAGTATATGATTCGGCAAATGAATGCTGAATTAAATCAGCTGAAATCGACCAATCAAGGTTTGTTAACCGATAAAACGGCGCAGCAGGTAGAGCTTAAATCCTTGCATAAAAAATACGATAAATTGCAGTCATCGTCAGAAGACAATAAAAAATCCCTGAAAGGAAAAGTCGGTGAAATAAAACAGCAGTATAAAGATGAAATTTACGCACATACAGAAACGCGAAAATTGCTGGCAGAAATGACACAGGAAAAAAACAGATTGTTTAAAGTTGCTACTGAACAGATTCAGGCGATAGATCTGTGCGTCGGAAACAATAAGAAGTTTTTTGACATTAATCAGCAATTATTAAGTATTTATGAGAATAAAGGGGTTTGGGATAGTGTTATCCAGGCCGAACCGTTTTCTAAACTGTCACAGGTGCAGGTGGAAAATCTTGTAGATGACTATCAGTACAAACTAGAAGACTTACGTGTTGAACCAAATTTGTAGGATGCAGTTATGAAAATTTCGTTATCAAAAATAGCCAATATATTTATCGTTTCTGGTGTGCTGTTATCGGTTGTTGCCTGTGATGGCGTAGAACTAAGAAAAGAAAAGTACCTTGCTAAAGGCAATGAATTTTTAAAAGAAAATAAATTTAATAAGGCAAAGGTCGAATTTAAGAACGTGCTGCAGATTGATCCAAAGTCTGTCGCCGGTCATTATAATATGGCGAAACTAAGTGAAAGAATGAAGGAATATCGTACCGCCCTGGGTGGTTACAATAAGGTAATTGAATTACAGCCTGATCATAAAGAGGCGTTGGCTGCTGTGGCGCGAATTTACTTTTTGGGCAATGCTAATGATAAGGCAGAGGAATACGCGGATAAAGCGTTACTGCTAGATCCTGAGTTTACCGATGCCTTAGTAGTTAAAGCGGGTGTTTATCTACGTCAGTCAAATATGGATATGGCACTTAAGACAGTGCGTTCAGCATTGTCTATTGATCCTGATCATGTAGCTAGCCTTGCGCTATTGTCGCGTGTCTACCTAACTCAGGAACAATTTGAAAAGGCCGCTGCTTTACTTAATGATGCACAAAAACGTCAGCCAGATAATGTGGAGCTATTGAATTTAATTGTCAGGCTGCACAGCGATAGAAAAGATTATGATGCGGCGATCGTCGCCATGCAAAAATTAATAAAGCTTGATAGCGTTAATTTAATGTACAGAATGCAGTTGGCCTATTTGCATGATGCTAACAACAATAAGACCCAATCCGAGTCTGTGTTGCGCACTGCAGTAATTGATTTTCCTGAAAATATTGAGGTGAAGAAAAGCCTTATTCAGTACCTGGCGAAAGAGCGTGACTTAATGTTTGCTCAATTAGAGCTGTCGCATTTTATAAAGGCGGACGAAAACAATCCGCAACTCAAGATTATCTCTGCTCTATTATATATACAAAGTAATGAGGCCGAAAAAGCAGAAGCGATATACCGTGAGATCGTACGTAAATATGGTAATGAAGCTTCGGCAGTTACCGCGCGTTATGAGCTGGTGCGTTTGTTGTTGTCGACTGATAGACGTGACGATGCTAAAGCTGAGTTGACGCTTTTATTAAACGATAATCCTAAAAACGTCGATGGTATAAGTTTGCGCGGCATGCTTGCGCTGCAAGATAAAGATGCAAAAATGGCCATATCAGATTTTCGCACGGTGTTAAATGATCAGCCACAAGACACAAGAATGATTAAGTTGCTGGCTAATGCCTATTTAATGAATGGTGATTTGAGTCTGGCCGAGCAGCAATTAAAGGCAGCTATTCAGCTGGATCCTAAGGATATGTCAACGCGTTTATCTTATGCGGAAATTTTGCATGAAGCCAAACAGTATTCTGAAGCGATCAAACAGTTGGCACTGGTGTTGAAGGTTGAGCCACAGAATGTTAAAGCCAATCAGCTTTTATTTAAGGCGTATTTAATACAGGCAGATTATGCACAGGCGCTGGCTTTATCCGAAACTATGAAAACAAAATATCCAGACTCTAGTCTGGGGTATTTTTATAATGGTTTAGTGTTGCAGGCGCAAAAAGAATATCAGTTGAGTTTGTCGGCCTTTGAAAAGGCAATGCAGATAGAGCCGAAGTCTATTGAGTCGTTAAGTTCTTATGTGCGTTCTGCTTTAGCCTTACAAAAGCCTGCAATGGCAGAGATTAAACTTAAATCTGTGATTAAGGCGCAACCCGAATTTGTTATTGCAGAAAATTTATTAGGTGAAGTATTCGCACAGCAGAAAAAAAATCAGCTGGCGATTACCGCATTTAAACATGCGATTGAAAAAAGCCCCTCCTGGTGGATTCCATACCGCAATTTAGCGTCAGTGCAATTAAATGTGCAGCAGCCAGAAATGGCGCTTAAAACGTTGCAACAAGGTGTTGATAATGCCTCGTCTTCAGGTCAGCTGGTTTTTCAGTTGGCTACGTTATTAGAGCAGCAGGGGAAGATTAATGAGGCCGTTAAGCTGTATGAAAGTGTGCTGGAACAACAGCCCAATTTTAGTGTTGTTGCAAATAATCTGGCGTTGCTATTAATTGAGCATAACGCAGATCAGGCAAGTAAGGATCGTGCCATGTCACTGGTGAATCAGTTCCAGACCAGCGAGAACCCAAGTTACCTAGATACCCTTGGATGGGTGCACTATAAACGTGGGGAGTATGCAAAGGCCTTAGCCGCATTATTACAGGCAGACAGTCGTGCGCCGCAACAGACACTTATTTATTATCACCTGGGGTCGGCATATTTTGCTAAGGGTGATACAGATTCCGCACGTAAATACCTGGAGTTTGTCATGCAGTCTGATGTCACGTTCAAGGGAAAGAGCGAGGCTAAACGTATGTTGGCCGAATTATCGTTGGCGGCGAATCACGCCTAAAACCCTCAATATTGATCTTTAGTCGGGCAGATGGCCCATTATACGAGGATAAAGATTGATATTTCGGCCAGTAGGCCGCAAACCGTTTGGACATTAAGTACCCTCACGCCTTATAATAGCTCGCCTTTTTGTCTGTGGGCTATGGTATTTTTAGAATATTGTGGCGCGCAGCTATGAGTAACTTTCATACGAATATTGGATTTAAATTATGCGCAGTCATTACTGTGGTCAGGTTGATGAAACTCTGGTCGATCAGGAAATAGAATTATGTGGATGGGTAAACCGTCGTCGTGACCATGGGGGCGTAATCTTCATTGACCTACGTGACCGCGAAGGTCTGGTACAGGTAGTTTTTGACCCGGACAAGCCTGAAATCTTCGCCCTGGCAGAACGTGTGCGTAACGAATATGTGCTGAAAGTAAAAGGCCGTGTGCGCCTGCGCGATGAAGCCGCATTTAATGCCAACCTGAAAAGCGGAAAAATTGAGCTACTCGGCCTTGAACTAGAGGTATTAAATACCGCTGAGACACCACCATTCCAGCTGGATGATGTAGGTGTGAATGAAGATATCCGCCTGAAATATCGCTATATAGATTTACGTCGCGATGAAATGCAGCAGCGCATGCGCATGCGTTCGAAGGTAACGAGCTTTGTTCGCCGTTATATGGAAGACAATGGTTTCTGGGATATTGAAACGCCCATGTTAACCAAGGCAACACCAGAAGGTGCGCGTGATTATCTGGTGCCTAGCCGTACGCATCAGGGTGAATTCTTTGCTCTACCGCAATCACCACAGCTTTTTAAGCAGTTGTTGATGATGTCGGGTATGGATCGTTATTACCAGATCGTACGCTGCTTCCGTGATGAAGATTTGCGTGCAGACCGTCAACCAGAGTTTACACAGATTGATATTGAAACATCGTTTCTGGATGAAGCCGGTGTGATGGAGATAACTGAAAACATGATTCGTGATTTATTCGCGCATGTTTTAGAGGTGGCATTGCCCAGCGAATTCCCTCGCATGACTTATGAAGAGGCAATGAATCGTTATGGTTCAGATAAGCCGGATTTACGTATTGATATGGAGCTGGTAGATATCGGCGACCTTATGGATAACGTGGAATTCAAGGTATTTTCTGGCCCTGCGAAAGATCCTAAAGGCCGCTTAGTGGTATTACGTGTACCGGGTGGTGCAAAGTTAAGCCGTAAAGAAATTGATGGCCATACAGAATATGTTGGGCGTTATGGTGCGAAGGGTCTGGCATGGATTAAGGTCAATGATGTCGCAGCGGGCCGTGAAGGTTTGCAATCGCCGATTGTTAAGTTCCTGCCTGACGAAGTATTAGATGAAATTATAAAACGCAGCGGCACAGAAACCGGTGATTTATTATTCTTCGGTGCAGGTGATGCGAAGATGGTTAATGAATCCATGGGTGCACTACGCGTGAAGCTGGGTCACGATCTGGATCTTGTGTCTCGCGAATGGAAGCCATTGTGGGTGATTGATTTCCCAATGTTTGAGTGGAACGAGCGTGAAGAACGTTGGGATGCATTGCATCATCCATTCACTGCACCCAACTCAGAAGACCCTGCGGTACTTGAGGCCAATCCGGGCGAAAGCCTGTCGCGCGCTTATGACATGGTATTGAACGGTTGTGAGCTAGGTGGCGGTTCGGTGCGTATACACAGTGTGGATATGCAGCAAAAGGTATTTGAGGTGTTGGGTATCAGCGATGAAGAGGCATCCGAGAAATTTGGATTCTTATTGGAGGCATTGAAATACGGTTGTCCTCCGCATGCAGGTTTGGCTTTTGGTCTGGATCGTATGGTGATGTTAATGACTGGTGCGAGTTCTATTCGTGACGTGATGGCATTCCCTAAAACGCAAACAGCGGCTTGTCCTTTAACAAGTGCGCCATCAGAAGTATCTGCAGCGCAGCTTAAGGAACTGAATATTCGTATTCGTAAGCCAGTAGCCGACAGCTAAATTTTTTAGCCTGATGTGAATAACAAAAAAAGCCACCGTATGCGGTGGCTTTTTTTGTTTAATAACTATTTTATGCCGCTGAGGCAAAACGTAGCCCGACATTATTGCAATATCCCCTTTACCCATTCAGGGATAGTGTTGTTTGTTTCGTGTTACCGTTATTATAATGAACTTCAATGATAACTATTTACGGGACCTTTGATGAGCGCCGTTGCTATCCAGCCTTATGCCTTACTTGATGATGAAGAGTGTGAACAACGCATTATTGCGGCGAAGCAAAAGCTGGGTGATCGTCTGGTTATTCTTGGTCATCACTACCAGCGTGATGAGGTGTTTCATCATTCCGATTTTACCGGTGACTCACTAAAGCTGTCGCGCGCAGCAGCCGAATCAGAAGCTGAATATATAATATTCTGTGGTGTGCATTTTATGGCAGAGGTGGCGGACATCCTTTCGCGCCCGGATCAAATCGCCATGCTTCCCGATATGGCCGCAGGTTGTTCCATGGCGGATATGGCGAATCTCGCCAAAGTAGAAAAGGCCTGGCGAGAACTCTCCAGTGTTATCGAGCCGGATGAATGCGTAACACCCGTTACCTATATCAACTCTGCGGCGGACTTAAAGTCTTTTTGCGGAAGTCATGGCGGCATCGTGTGTACTTCTACCAATGCCAGGCATGTTTTAGAGTGGTCATTTAATCAGCGTGAAAAAATTCTGTTTTTCCCCGATCAACATTTAGGCAGAAATACCGGTGCAGCCATGGGTATTCCATTGGAAGAAATGGTGGTGTGGGATTTCGATAAGGACATGGGCGGGCTCACAGTGGAGCAAATTAAAAATGCCAAAATGATTTTATGGAAAGGCTTTTGCTCGGTGCACCAAATGTTCACCCCGGAACAGATAGATAACTTTAAAGAAAAGTATCCCGAAACCCTGGTGATTTCTCATCCCGAAAGCTCGTATGAGGTGTGCCAGAAATCAGATTATGTTGGCTCGACTGAATATATTATTAATACGATTCGTGACGCCGCGCCAAATACCCGTTGGTTGGTCGCGACTGAATTAAATTTAGTTAATCGCTTAAAAGACAATTTCGCTGCAGAAGGCAAGCAGGTGCATTTTATGTCACCCACCGTTTGCATGTGCTCAACCATGTTTCGTATTGATCCGCAGCATCTGGCGTGGATGCTGGAAAATTTAGTCGCGGGCAATGTGGTAAATCAAATTACAGTAGCAGAAGAAATTGCCAAAAACGCCAGGCTGGCACTGGATCGTATGCTTGAGGTTTCTCCCTGAGTTCCGTTTAGGCCTCGCGTGTGGCTGATTTTTTGCAGGCGGTGTGTTTATTTTATTCTGTTTAATAACTGTAAAATTCTCATCAGCAAATCCTGTGTTTTGATTGGTTTGCGGAAGTAGGCTGTGATCCCCATTTCTTTGTAATCATCCACATCACTATGTTTGCTATTACCCGTGCACAGAATAATCGGCAGTGATGGTTTGATGCTTAATATTTGCTTTGCCAGGTGAGTCCCCAGTAGTCCGGGCATGGTTTCATCGGTAATCACCAGATCAATGGTTTTAGACTCTTTAGTAAAGTGTTCAATTGCCACCTCTGGTGAATTGAATGTCACGACATCGGCACCCTGGATCGTGAGGAATTCATCTAACATATCGGTCATCATTGTTTCGTCATCTATTAACATGATGCGACAGCTTGCGAGTGGCTTATCAGACAATTCTGCTGGTTGCTGAGCAGGCTTGCTGGCTGTAGAGCCGGTATTCCGTGGAAGTAAAATACGAATGCAGCTGCCAGTACCTGGTGCGCTCTCTACTATCAGATGGCCACCCGCGGTATGCACCAGTCCGTGTACCACAGCCAGGCCCATTCCGGTGCCCTTGCCGATATCCTTGGTGGTAAAAAACGGATCAAAAATTTTATTGCGCAATTCTGCAGGAATACCGCTGCCGCTGTCAGTCATACTGATTTCTACGAAATCGCCGCTAAAGGCATGGTGGCAGGCGCTACAGATTTGATGGCTGATATGGCAAGGGCGAAGCAGAATATTAATCACACCATAGTCACCAATGGCATCTCTGGCATTAATGCCGAGGTTGAGGATCATCTGGTGCAGGTGAATAGGCTGAATGCGCGCTTTGAGATCCTTGCCCTCTACGGCGTAATTTAATTCGATGGAGCTGGCAATTGAGGCGCGCAATAAGGTGACAACCTCCTTACATATCGGCTCTAGCAAGGTTATGGGAAACTCATCACCGATTTCGGGTTTATGACGACCAAACAGCATCAACTGGGAGATGAGTTCTTTGGCTCGGTCACTGGCATTCAGCACCTGTTGCAGGTAACGATCGGTATCTTCGGTCAGGCCTTTTTCCTGTAGCTGCATTTTGGCGAGTTCGGTATAACCCAGCATAGCACCGAGAATATTATTAAAATCGTGAGCAATACCGGCGGTAAGGTGCCCCATCGCTTCCATTTTAGTCGCCTGGGTCAGTTGCTCTCGCAGCAGATGTGCCTCCTGCTCAATCTGTTTACGTTCGGTGAGATCTGTCATCACCATAAAAAAGCCCTGTACTTCAGCGTTGCTATCGATATCGGGCAGGACATGTATTAAGCCCTGTAAAGGCGTAGCATCAGCCGATAACAACGATGTTTCAAAGGTGGCCTGATAACCAGATAAAGCCTGTTTGAAATAAGGTTCAGCATGCCGGTAAAAATCGTCGGGCAGGCATTTCTGTTGTGTTTTTCCCAGAACTTCCTTCTCTGGTATACCAAACCAGCGCTCAAAGGCCGTATTAACAAACAGGTATCGACCTTCTCGATCAATGCGCGCCACGGGGGACGGAAGTATATCGGTGATCTGGCGTAGCTGGTTTTTGCTATCGGTTAGTGCCTGTTCATTTTCATGTATGGTATCCAGCATTAAGTCCACGCCGTCTGCCAGATGACCAATTTCATCATCACGTTGTAATCGTGCGCGGAGTTCGCGCTGTCCTGCACGGGTGCCATCTGCTACAGCGACAACTTTGGCCAGCCCTCTGGTCAGGCCTCGTGCCATCCAGTAGGCAAAAAAGCTGCCGATCAGTATGGCAGCCAGCGTATAGAGCATGCCATCGCGGGTAATGCGATACAGGCCGTCGGTAATGGTGCTCTGATTAACCCCAACACGGGCCCAGCCAATTAGTTCTTCATCGATCAAAATGGGGTAGGCCGCATCAATTAGTTGCGTATTGGATAGTAGAACCTGGGCCTCCGGTGCAGCGGATAGTAGCTGTTTGCTGACGCTGTCATTTGGGTAGAGGCCGCGTTTACGTTTGTCACTGTGCCCCAGAACTTCTAAAAATGGCGACAGCACCATGGCATATTCCAGCTCGGGATAGCTTGCGTTTGCCTGTAGAACTTCATCCAGGCCGACAATGTCACGCGCCAGTACCCAGGAGATGCTGTTTGCCGCCAGCGTTTCTGCCAGTGCCAGGGTCTGTTTCTGTCCCTGATGCGAGAGGAAATCCCGTTGCCTTTCTACCAGATCAACGATAAATAGCGACATCATCACGGCATGTACCAGTGCAATTCCCACCATCAACTGGTTGCGGATGGAGCCGGTCAAAAATCTGCGGAGACGTTTAATCATGCTTTAGTTTAGTCTTCATGGGGCATCAACTGGACCTATTTGTGATTCGTATTGCGTAATAAACACACGTACAGGCCGGTAGGTCCCATTGTCTGCGGGAATAAAGGCCGTCAGGTCCATATTATCCAGCACAATCTGCCCCTCGGTGGTTTGCCGCATATTAAACAGTGTCTTCGCCACACGGCCAACCAGCTCAGTAGGAATATCATCTCGTGCCATGAGGGAATTGTCGGGTAAGGATTGCGTTTTCCAGATGACTTTTAATTCGCTAGCCAGTGCGGGCTGTTGCTGTTGAAACATCCGCCAGGCCGGAGGGTAGGCAGTGCCCGCAGCCACTGCACCCATTTGTATATTCAGTAATGAGGATTCCATGGAGCCGACATAGCGTGGTTGTATATCACTTTTTACGTTTAAGCCATGCTCATATAAAAAGTACTTGGGCATAATGGTAGCGGCAAGTGCGGTGGGGCCGGGAAAGCTTATGTCTTTGCCGCGTAAATCAGC
Organism: uncultured Gammaproteobacteria bacterium; assembly: GCA_963924875.1. GTDB lineage: Bacteria > Pseudomonadota > Gammaproteobacteria > SZUA-229 > SZUA-229 > SZUA-229. The sequence goes on along the minus strand of CAWUSX010000075.1, from coordinate 19,761 downwards.
GACCGTGTGAATATTACTGTCGTTGCGCACCAGAATTAGCCCGCGCAAATCTCCCTGATTGCCCATTTGCCCAAAAACATGGTAGCCCATGTCGATGGCGCGCAGTGTGCCGTATGGGTTGGGAAGGACAAAATCAAAATGGCGCTGCTCGACCTTTTTATCAAAACTTTGAAAATTGCGCGAAGCCTCAAAAATAAAATGTACATCGGGTAGTTGCTGGTTTAGGTAATTCACCATCGGCCCAAATACTTCACGCAATTTTTTTGGGTTGCGCTGCGGGTGTATGCCGAAAATATAAACCTTATCAGATAACGGTGAGCTTGCGGAATATGAGGGCTGATAGCTTTCTGAGGTGTTTCTATCGCAGCCGCTTATCGAGTTTAAAACGGACAAACCTATTATCAGATAGACCAGAGTCGTGCGTATGCTATAGAAATTTATAATCATATCGTTATTATTTAAGGGGTCTGTATATGAAAAAAGGTGGTTAATTCACCTCTCGGTATTCAATGCAAAGTGTAGTCAACAATGTTTTGCTTCGCTGGTTTATTCGTGGCGACAAGCATGTAGAGAAGTTAATATGTTTTTAGTCGCGATTTCAGGCATCATCAGGCTACGTATATAGTGTATAAATAGCACTAACTTATTTTTTTAGGTACTTTGTAGCACATGACAGAAGCAGTCGTACTCATACACGGCATATGGATGAATGGAATAGAAATGTTTCGCCTGCGTCAGCGCCTGACACAGGCGGGTTATGAATGCCATTTGTTTAAATACAAATCTATAAAATGCTCACCAGAAGAAAATGCAGAGCACTTATATAACTTCCAGCGCTCTATTAATGCCCCCGTTGTGCATTTTGTATGCCACTCGCTTGGCGGCCTGGTGCTGTTGCACCTGTTTGATAAACATATTGTGGAGAAAACCGGCCGGGTGGTTTTTTTAGGTGTGCCGGTAAATGGCAGTGAAGTAGCCAGGCGACTTTCAAACACCATGATGACGCGTTGGGTGGTGGGTAAGAGTATTGAGCATGGTTTGTTAGGTGATCGACCCATGTGGAAAAAATGGCGAGATCTGGGCGTAATATCAGGTGATTTTCCACTGGGGGTGGGTTTGGTTTTTGGTGGGCCACCTTTACCGCACGATGGAACCGTCTCGGTAGAAGAAACCTACTTAGGTGGAGCAACAGATTATCTAACGCTAAATACAACGCATTTAGGTTTGTTGTATTCAGAGAGGGTGGCGATGCAGGTGATCACCTTTTTGCGTGCCGGTAAGTTTGGTGATGAGGCGGGTGAGTTATTATTTGATGCTACGTGACTGGATATCGTCAAATAGTTCCATAGGTGATGGTTTATTATAATAATAACCTTGTGCATAATCCACACCCATTTCTTTTAGTAGATTACTAATATCTTCATTTTCTACAAACTCGGCAATGGTTTTCAGGTTCATGGTGTGACCAATGGAATTGATGGCTTCCACCATAACCCGTGCAACTTCATCTTCAGCAATTTTACGCACAAACATGCCGTCTATTTTTAAATAATTGATAGGTAAGCTTTTTAAGTAGGCAAATGAGCTGAGCCCGCTGCCAAAATCATCCAGTGCGGTGTAACAACCCAGTGCCTGTAATTGAGTTAAAAATTCTGTGGCATTTTGTAAATTGGCAATAGCCGAGGTTTCGGTTATTTCAAAACACAGGCGATGTTGATCTATATTACTTTCAGATAATATTTTGATCGCTTGCTTTGCGAATTTATTATCGGCCAAACTTTGTCCGGAAAGGTTAATGGCGTATACAGAATCGCTGGTGTCTTTTTGTAGTTGATTTATTACGTTGCCAATAACCCATTCATCAATTTTAGGCATCAGGTCATAGCGTTCTGCAGGTGGTATAAATGCCATGGGTGGAATGATTTCACCTCCTTCGGCCACCATGCGAATCAGAACTTCACGGTGTATTCTCTTATCCATGTTTTTATGCAGTGGGCAAATGTCCTGTGTGTAAAGTATGAAACGATTTTCTTTTAATGCCTCGTTAATGCGATTGACCCACTGGGTCTGTTCACGTTTTTCAGTCACGTTCTCATCGTCATAAGTTACTGTGTGAAATCTATCTCGACCTTCATGTTTCGCCATATAGCACGCGGTATCTGCGGCATGATATAAGCTTTCATAGTTAGAAACCTGTGCCGGGGCATCAACCAGACCTATGCTGGCGCCAATGCGGAATGCCTTGTTACCCCATACAAATTGATATTCTCGAATATTACATAAAATCTTTTCGACAATAATCTCTGCATCCTCGGTATTTATGTTGGATAAAAATATGGCGAACTCATCACCACCAATACGTGCAAATAAATCCGATTGTCTCAATACGAGTTTTATTTTTTGTGAAATTTGTTTTAAAAGTTCATCACCAGCAGCGTGGCCCAGGGTGTCGTTAACAATTTTAAAACGATCTAAATCCATCACACACAATGCATGGGTGGTGCCTTCAGAAAATAAGGTTAATGATTGTTCGACTTTATTTTCAAACTCACGACGATTGAGTAAGCCGGTTAACACATCGTGGCGCGCCTGGTGATCTATACGTTTGGCTAAGTATTTTTCTTTACTGATATCCTGGAAGGTGGTGATGGTGCCGAGTATATTATTAAAGGTATCCTGGATGGGGGCCATGGTTTGGGAAATGTCAATAATCTCATCGTCGGCGTTATATAAAACGATATCATTTGATGGCACGTTGTAATTGCCATCTTTCAGGTAATTAACAATACAGTCGGCAAGCCAGCGCTGATTAACTTCATCATAGGCCTTAAAAATTTGCGTGATAGGTTTGCCAGAAACTTCGTGGGTGATGTAGCCGGTTATTTTTTCTGCCACGGGATTAAGGTAATCGACTCTGCCATTTTCATCGGTAGTGATTACGGCATCGCCAATACTCTTTAGGGTAATTTGTGCCTTTTCTTTTTCAAAAAATAGCTCGCCTTCAATTTTGCTGCTGCGACGAATAATGTATGCCGTAACGAATAAGGCTAATAGAAATATGGTGGCAAATAAGGTGAGCTGAAGTTTTCGTGCATATTTAAACTGTGCCGATGCCTCTTCCCGTGAATTAAAAATAAGCGTCTTTTGATAATTTAGCAGCTGCATAAAATTGTCGATAATGACGCCCTGGCGAGCGTAAACATCTTTCACCGTCATTTTTTGCGATTGGGCGATCATTACAGGGTCATCACTTAAGGCAAGCGCGGCGGCTATTTTTTGTTGGGCCTGAGTTTCAGTCGCCGCTTTGCTAATTGCTTGTGCAATTATTTTCTCTTCACTATTGAGGCCTAATTTATGTAGTTCATCTCGCAGTACGGTAAATTGCGTGGCACGTCTATTTAGCTCCATGCTGATGTCGTCTTTTTTGAAGGGGTCTTCTTCATAGCTCATTTCAAGTGTAAGCCGTGTCCGTGTGCGTGCTTGTTCAATTAACTTAACAATGAGTTCCATTTTGTCGCTGGCACGACTGTTGTCTTGAATGGAATCGTATGAAATTTGTGTTTGTTGATAACTGCTATAGGCAAAAAAGGTGAGTAGCAATATGAGAAAGCCAAACCCTAAAGCCAATATATAAATGGATTCAGATTTACGTAAAATGGGTGTTTGCATTATCCAGCCGCTTAAATGATTTTGTTATAGTTATATTTATAATTGTGATTATAGTTTATGACCAGAGAATAGCATGATATCGAGCAATTTTAAGTTGTTGATTCTAGGTGATGTTTGGGAAGAAATACAGAAATGAGTGATGCCATACATAAAAATACACTGGATAGCCACAAGCAGGCTTGCAGCCCAGATGTTTGGTAAATCCAGCCGGATAATACCGTACCGATTAAGCGGCCGACTTTTTTCCCGTAAATATCAGCTGCAATAGATTGCACTGTGCTGTAGCTAATAATCCATGTGCCGATAAAGCTACCTACCGATATAAATGCCCAGCCCAGCTGGCTGTTTAGACACACGGGTAATGCAATCCTGGCCAATGTTCATGGCGTTGTTGAGGCTGAGTCGAGCGCCGAGCCAGCCACCAAACAAATTGGTAATGACGCCAGATACTTCATAATATAAAAACAGCATGCAATGGCGATGTAATTGCCGGTAACTAATAAGTATTGGCGTAGTTGTGGCGATAAGTTGGCAAAATAGCCGATGATTAAAGGGTTCACAATGAGCTTGGTGATATGTCGCTTATTATTATATTTATCTGCTGATTTTATTCTGAGGGCTAGTAGCCTGGCAATGCGAGTTGTTTACCTATAACTGCTTAGTTCACAATGCTAAACTCTGTGCCAATAGGTATTCACTCGTCATAATCCTGTGTATTGGGTTTATGTATAAATTATGACCAGAAAAAGCAAAGCAGGTTTAGTGTGACAACACGTATTTTGGGTATAGATCCGGGCTCCAGACAAACAGGTTATGGTTTGATTGATTCTGATGGTCGTCATTCAGAGCACGTGGATAGTGGCTGTATTTACGTGAAAGGTGAAAGCTTTCCGGATCGATTAGGTTATATTTTTCGACAGGTTAGTGCGCTGATTACAGAATTTCAGCCAGATGAATTATCTATCGAGTTGGTGTTTGTGAACAAAAACGTCGACTCGGCTTTGAAGCTGGCACAGGCGAGGAGTGCGGCAATTTGTGCCGGTGTTAATGGCGGTTTAAGTGTGCATGAGTATGCGCCTAAAGCGATTAAGAGCGCCGTGGTGGGTACAGGCAACGCGACAAAAGAGCAGGTGCAGCATATGATGGCAATGATGCTTAAACTGGAAAAAGGCTTACAGGCCGATCAGGCAGATGCCCTGGGAATTGCATTATGCCATGCGCATAATCGCGGCCTGGCAGGCAAAATAGCCTTGCCCACGCGTAGAAGAAGTAGTGGGCGTTGGTTGTCATTAAAATAAGTTAATGTATTGCCTGCTGCGTCAGTTTAAGGCTGTAGGCCTCCAGCTACATAAATGTAAAGAGAAAATATAAAAACATGATCGGTAGAATTCAGGGCAAAATTATAGGCAAGCAACCCCCGCAGTTATTAATTGATGTACAAGGTGTGGGTTATGAAATTGACGCGCCTATGTCGACTTTTTACCAACTGCCAAACCTGGGTGAGCTGGTGACATTGCATACCCATTTAGTGGTGCGCGAAGATGCCCAATTGCTATATGGATTTGCCTCATTGTCTGAACGTGGTCTATTTCGAACACTGATCAAAATTAATGGTGTGGGTGCTAAATTGGCCTTAACGATTTTATCAGGCATGAACTCGAATGAGTTTGTTAGCTGTGTGCAAAATAACGATGCTGCTGCTCTGGTACGCCTGCCCGGTGTAGGCAAGAAAACCGCAGAACGTTTGATTATTGAGTTGCGTGATAAGCTAAAAGATCTGGTGCCGAATACAGATAATACGCTTAGTGGTGCAGATATGCTGATGACCACAGGGGCAAGTTCACCGGTGGCGGATGCGGTGAGCGCGTTGATATCGCTTGGCTATAAAGAGGCCGAGGCGAGCCGTATGGTACGCGGCATAGATACCAATGAGCTGGGCACCGAAGATATTATCCGCCTGAGTTTGCAAGCGGCGGTGAAAAAATAAGCGATGAATGAGCGAATTATTACTGCGCAGCAATCAACCGATGATGAGGGAATCGATCACGCGATTCGCCCCAAATTACTCGCGGACTATTCAGGCCAGCCGGCGGCATCTGAACAGCTGGATATTTTTATTCCGGCGGCACGTAATCGTGGTGAGGCGCTCGATCACTTATTAATATTTGGTCCGCCGGGCCTCGGCAAAACCACGCTGGCGCATATCGTGGCGAACGAAATGCGCGTGAATTTGCGCCAAACCTCAGGGCCAGTGCTTGAAAGGCCCGGTGATTTAGCCGCGCTATTAACCAATCTTGAACCCCATGATGTGTTGTTTATTGACGAGATACATCGACTAAGCCCGGTGGTGGAAGAGGTTTTATATCCGGCGATGGAAGATTATCAGCTGGATATTATGATCGGAGAAGGCCCGGCCGCACGTTCCATTAAATTAGATTTACCACCATTTACACTGGTGGGTGCAACAACGCGTGCAGGCTCTCTTACCTCCCCGTTACGTGATCGCTTTGGTATTGTGTTGCGGCTGGAGTTTTATAACACCACAGATCTTTGTTCAATTGTACAGCGTTCGGCGCAAATATTAGGGGTTGAGTTAGATGTTGAAGGCGCTGCAGAAATTGCCCGCCGTGCGCGAGGAACACCGCGTATTGCCAATCGCTTATTACGCAGAGTGCGGGATTACGCAGAAGTAAAGGCCGATGGGAAAGTGGATAAGTCTGTTGCGGCACGCGCATTGGATATGCTTAAAGTCGATTCATATGGGTTTGATAATATGGATAGAAATTTACTCTCTACCATAATTGAAAAATTTGAAGGTGGCCCGGTCGGTGTAGAAAATCTGGCAGCGGCTATTGGTGAAGAAAGAGATACCATTGAAGATGTGATTGAACCTTACTTGATCCAGCAGGGGTTTTTGATGCGCACACCACGTGGGCGTGTGGCCACGGCGAATGCCTATCGCCATTTGGGCTTGCAGCCACCAGGAAATGCAGATATTCCGACTGCTGAAAGTGACAAGCTTCTGTGATTGTTTTACTTATAAATTTTAAGCTTTGTATGAGAAAATAACTTTTAAATGATTAATTAAACGGCGCTTATAAAATTAAACCTGTGTCACAATACAGGTGGCCCAGCGCATTACAATATGTCGCGAGTATTTACATAATATTTATCAGGTATAAAAATGAACTTTAAATGGCCGGTGCGCGTCTATTATGAGGATACCGATGCTGGTGGTGTGGTATTTTATGCCAATTACCTGAGCTTTATGGAACGAGCACGAACAGAATACTTACGCCATTTTGGGTTTGAACAAGATCAGCTAAATGAACAAAAAAACACTATTTTTGCAGTGCGCTCAGTGCAACTAGATTACTTAAGCCCAGGCCGATTCAATGATCAGTTAATTGTAACGGCAAAGATCATAGAGCTTAAAAAAGCCAGTATGTTATTTGAACAAAAAATCTACCGCCAAAATCAGTCAGAGAAAATTCTTTGCCAGGGGGAGGTTCGCATCGCGTGTTTACGCGCAGATACTTTTAAGCCCATGGCAATACCCGATGTACTTTCAGAGGTCGTTTCTGATGCTATGTCTAAATCAATAACGGAGGTCGCAGGTGTCGACTGATTTATCGCTAATAACCCTTATCGCAGAAGCCAGCATTCTGGTGCAACTAGTGATGCTTGTGTTGGCTGCCGCATCGGTAGTGTCCTGGTTCATTATTTTCCAGAAAAATAAATTAATAAAAACAGTATCAGCGGAAGCGGTACGTTTTGAAGATGAGTTTTGGTCAGGCGGTGACCTGAGTGAACTTTATACCCAGCTTAGTCGGCGTCGACTAGAGCGTGAAGGTATGGAAAAAGTATTTGAAACAGGCTTTGCTGAGTTCGCGCGTTCGTATAAAACCACGACGGATCCTGCCTTTATGATGGCGAGTATTCAGCGCAGCATGAAGGTGGTATTGTCGCGCGAAGAAGATAAATTAGAGGCGAATCTTTCGTTGCTTGCCACTATTGGTTCTACAAGCCCTTATGTGGGTTTATTCGGTACGGTATGGGGCATAATGAATTCATTTACGGCGCTGGGCGCGGTACAAAATGCATCTTTAAATATGGTTGCACCGGGTATTGCAGAGGCCTTAATTGCAACGGCAATGGGCCTGTTTGCGGCGATTCCTGCGGTGGTTGCCTATAACCGTTATTCAGACCAGGTTGATCGTTTACTCGGTCGATATGAAAACTTTATGGAAGAGTTTACGACCGTATTACAACGCCAGTCGCAAAAACACAAAAGCAGTGAAATGCCAAAAGCAGATCAGACAAAGCAAGAAAAAAATCTTCAACAGGGCAACGGATCTACCACAGAAGTAGAGGCTGGTTAAAGTGGCATCTAGTCGTCGTAAGCGTCGAGCTATTTCAGAGATCAATGTGGTTCCCTACATCGATGTGATGATGGTGTTGCTGGTTATCTTTATGATAACGGCGCCCATTGTGCAACAAGGTGTGGAGATAGATCTGCCACAGGCAGCAGCAAAACCAATGTCGCCTGATGAGGATGAACCGGTTGTTCTGTCCGTGGATAGTAAAGGTGATTTTTATTTAGATATAGGCGATAAACCCGATGAGCCAATTGATGCGCAACTTATGGTGAATCGCATAGCAGCAGTGCGTCAGCTTAAGCCTAATATCCCTGTATTAGTACGTGGTGACCGTAATGTTGGCTATGGTCGTGTTGTCGATGCTATGGTGTTGTTGCAAAAAGCCGGCGTAGAAAAGGTTGGATTAATGACAGAGCCAGCTATAGAGCAGCCAGATAGTTAATATGCACGCTAGCTTAATTTCTCAGATTAAAAATCACCCGCGATTCTTTTTTTTATCGATTGCGGTGCATGTGATATTACTGGCGATAGTCACCATTAGCCTGAGTCAGCCTTCAGCGCCTAAATTACCTACGGCTAAAAAGGTAGATACGGTGAAGGCAGTGATTATTGATGCGAGCGTAGTAAAACAGGAAATTCAAAAAATAAAACAGGCGGATGAAAATAAACGCAATCAGCAAGTCGCGCAAAAAAACAAATTAGATCAGCAAGTCAGTAAGGCGCGAGAGCAGCGTAAAAAGGAAGAAAGACGTTTGGCAGATTTGCAGCTAAAAGAAAAAAAACGCAAGCAGGCATTAGCTAAAAAAGAAAAAGCAGAACGCGAAAATAAGAAAAAAGAGCTGGCCAAACTAAATAAGCAGCAGGAAGAACTGGTTAATAAACGTAAGGTCGAAGAGAAAAAACTGGCTGATATAGCGCAAAAACGTAAGGCCGCAGAAGCTGCAGCAGAAGCTGAAAAGAAAAAGTTGGCGGCAGAAGCTGAAAAGGAAAAGTTAGCTGCCGAAGCCAGTGCCAGACGTAAGGTGCAAGAGGCAGAAATGCGTCAGCAAATGCTCGCAGAAGAACGACGTATGGCGAAGCAGTCGGCTGAGAATCAAAAGTTACTGGCGCAATATGTTTACCAGATTCAGAGAAAAGTTGAGGCAAACTGGAATGCGCCGGCAAGTATGACCAAGGGCTGGTCGTGTGAAGTTTTAGTGCTACAAAATCGCTTTGGCGAAGTACAAAATGTACAGATGAAGAAATGCACTGGTAGTGAGGCATTTAAGAGTACGGTTGAAAGAGCGGTTCGTAAGGCCTCGCCATTACCAGAAGCACCTAATAACGAGATATTTGAGAAGAAACTGAATTTTATCTTCAGGCCTGATGTATGAAAAAAATATTAATTAACACTTTTTTGATAATGACTTTAATGCAAACTGCGCAGGCAGCCTTGCGTGTTGAAATAACCAAGGGTGTCGAAGGTGCTGTGCCTATTGCTATCATACCCTTTGAACGCACGGAGAAAAATTCTAAAGTTGTGTCGGTTGTATCGGAAATCGTCACATCTGATTTGCTGCGTAGCGGACAATTTTCACCGATTGATAATGATAAGCTTATTGCCCGGCCTGGTGCATTAGAGGATATTAATTACAAACTTTGGCGAGTAGCGGGCGTAGATCATCTGGTTATAGGCTCATTAAAAGTCATACAGAATAATCAATACGAAATCAGTTTTCGCCTGCTAGATGTTTTTAAAGGAACGCAGGTATTGGGTTATCAGTTTTCCGCCACTGATCGTAGCTTACGTAGTATCAGCCACCATATCAGTGACTTAATTTATGAGTCAATTACAGGAACCAAAGGTGCGTTTGATACAAAAATTGCCTATGTAACATCAGAGCGTAAGCAGGGTGCTCAGCCATCGTATAGCCTTCAGGTTGCAGATACGGATGGTCATAATTCGTTATCGGTATTGAAATCAACACAGCCGATCATGTCACCAACCTGGTCGCCTGATGGCAGGCAATTGGCTTATGTCAGTTTTGAAAAGCGTAAGTCAGAAATATATGTGCAGGATTTGTACACGCAAAAACGCCGCAAGCTCACTTCATTTGAGGGTATAAATGGTGCACCAGTATGGTCGCCAGATGGAAAAAAAATGGCCCTGACCTTATCTAAAGGTGGTAATCCCGATATTTACATTTTAGATGTTCAAACAAAAAAAATGAATCAATTAACAAAACATTGGGGAATTGATACGGAGCCGGCCTGGATGCCTGATGGCAGTGAACTGGTATTTACCTCGAGTCGTGCAGGTAAGCCACAAATTTATCGTGTATCGAGTAATGGTGGCGAGCCAAAACGTTTAACGTTTAGTGATAGATACAGTGCCAGCCCTGAAGTTTCCAGTGATGGTCGTACGCTCGTGTTCGTGCAAGGCGAGGGTAATGTTTTCAAAATAGCTAAGCAAGATTTGCAGTCGGGTTATGTGGAGCTATTAACCGATGGTCCGTTAGATGAGTCACCGAGCTTTGCACCAAACGGTGGGATGATTTTGTATGCCTCTACTGATAAATACCAGGGTGTGTTATCGGCTGTCTCATCGGATGGGCGTTTTAAGCAGAAGCTTGTTTTGTCCGAGGGTGACGTAAGAGAGCCTACATGGGGTCCTTTTAAGCATTAAAGAATGAGTTATATTTAACATAATTCGTGTGTTGTCGGCTGTATAGTGTTGTAGAAAATTTGCATAATTTTTGCTTTAAAGAATTAAACGCTAATTATAAATAATAAATTTTAAGAACAGGTATTGGAGAAATCAAATGGTGGCAAGTAAATTATTACCGGTATTAATGCTAGCGAGTTTGTTAGTGGCATGCGCGCCAGACAATGTAAAAGATGCGGATTCGTCTGGTGGTACAACCATGCAATCAGCGGATGGTGTGCAAATGGGCGGATTGAATGGCGCGGACTCGACTGAAGGTAGCTTTCTATCGGGTATGAGTGTGTCTTTTGAAAAGGATGCAATTAATGATGCTGGCAATGTTCTGATCGAGAAAACTATATATTTCGATTATGACAGCGATCAAATAAGCGAGGATTATCAAACACTAATTGCACATCACGGCAAATATTTGGTCGCTAATTCAGATATGCGTGTGCGTCTGGAAGGCCATGCGGATGAGCGTGGTAGCCGTGAGTACAATGTGGCGCTGGCGAATCGTCGTGCACAATCGGTAAGGCGTCTGGTTTTGTTTCAGGGTGCTAGTGCCGACCAGGTTGAAGTGATTAGCTATGGTGAGGAAAAGCCTGTAGCCCTTGCGCATGATGAAGAGTCATGGCGTTTAAATCGTCGTGTTGAGCTGGTGTACGAAGCACGTTAATATAGTGCCAGGTTTTTGTGCATTATTCAGGCTTCATTGGATTATATAAATTAAGCATGAGTTTGCCAGGCAAGCTCATGCTTTTTTGACCCAATGAACCCCTGATAAAGCCATATTATTTGCTTTTTATTACTTAACATTAACATGCCTGTAGGCCAAATATATGTCATTCAATCCGACCATACGTGGTTCTAGTTTTTTGATTCTCACGGCACTTCTTAGCACTGCAAGTACAGCTTTATACGCCGAAAGCGGTATGAGTGCCGAACAACGCCTGGGGCGTCTGGAAAATTTGCTGGGTAGTCAGGTGCTAATGGAGCAGGCTCAACGGGTAGAGCAAATTCAACAAGAGTTAACCAGTTTACGTGGCTTGCTAGAAAGTCAGGAAAATCAGTTGAGCTTAATCAAACAGCGTCAACGCAATTTGTATCAGGATATCGATCGGCGTTTAAATGATCTTGAAATTAAAGGTGGTGGCGCTTCAGGGTCGAATGCTGCTTCGCTCACCGAGGAGTCTGCCGATTCGCTTGATGCGCAAGCATCACCAGTAGCGCCACCTTCAAGCTCAGCTGGTTCAGGCTCCTCAGCAAATGCTGCGCCCTCATTATCTAATGATAAAAATGGCAAACAGGCTTATACCCAGGCATTTAATACCTTGAAAGAAGGTCGATATAAGCAGGCGATAGACGAATTTAAAGCCTTTCAGAAAAACTATCCAGAGAGTGCCTATGGCGCGAACGCGCAGTATTGGCTGGGAGAGGCATACTCGGTTTCGAGAGATTACAAAACAAGCTTGAGTGAGTTTCAGCGAGTGGTTAGTGAATATCCAACGAGTAATAAGGTTGAAGGCGCGATGTTAAAAATAGGCTTTACCTATTATGAAATGCAAGACTGGGTATCGGCTAAAGAGGCTCTGGAGCTTGTTATTAATAAATATCCAGGAACAACCGTCGCTCGGAAAGCAAAAGAACGTTTGCAGCGTATGAAACGTGAAGGGCATTAGTCGTTATAACAGAGAACGTCGCCATGTCGTCTGATGCACCGCAAACAGAGCACCGTTTACGCATTACCGAGATTTTCTATTCTCTTCAGGGTGAATCATCCTTTGTCGGTATCCCCACAGTTTTTGTACGCCTGACAGGCTGTCCGCTGCGTTGCGGCTATTGCGATACGGCATATGCCTTTAGCGGTGGCGACTGGATGGAGCTAGCGGATGTACTTCAGCAGGTGAGGCAATATAAAGCGGCCTACGTGTGTGTAACGGGTGGCGAGCCTCTGGCGCAACGTAGTTGCGGTGAATTGCTCAGCGCGCTATGTGATGAAGGCTACAGTGTATCCATTGAAACATCCGGTGCAATGGATGTATGTAATGTCGATCCCCGAGTTTATCGAGTAATGGATATTAAAACACCGGGGTCTGGTGAAGAATCCAAAAATCGTTATGAAAATATTCAGTGTTTAACACAAAGTGATGAAGTTAAGTTTGTGTTGTGTGGCCGTGAGGATTACGACTGGGCGAAAACAGTCATTGAAAAGCATAAGTTAATAGACAAATGCCAGGTATTGTTGTCACCAGAGCATGTAGGTGTGCAGCCGAGTGATCTGGCTGACTGGATCATTGAAGATAAATTAAATGTGCGTTTTCAATTCCAGTTACATAAGCATTTATGGAACAACGAGCCAGGTCGTTAAATTAGTTGGTGTGTTGATGATTTGCTAAAGCGTCAGCGTAGAGAGTAAAGAATAGAATTAGTGACAATGAGTAATATAAAGAAAAAAGCAGTTATATTGGTTTCTGGTGGATTAGACTCGGCAACGGTATTGGCAATGGCCCAGGCAGATGGCTATGAGTGCTATGCATTAAGTTTCGATTATGGCCAGCGACATTGTGCGGAGTTGCTGGCGGCTAAAAGAATAGCCGAGATGTTTAATGTGACTGAGCATCGAGTGTTGCACCTGGATTTAAATCAGTTGGGTGGCTCAGCGCTAACGGATACCCGTATTGACGTTCCTACTGTGCATGAAGAGGGTATTCCTGTTACTTATGTGCCTGCCAGGAATACGATCTTTTTATCAATGGCATTGGCGTGGGCTGAAATTCTCAAGTCCGACGATATCTTTATAGGGGTTAATGCGGTCGATTATTCGGGTTACCCCGACTGCCGTCCAGAATATATTAAAGCATATGAGTTGATGGCCAATTTGGCAACCAAGGTTGGCGTAGAAGGTAACCATTTGCGAATCCATACTCCGCTTATTGATATGACTAAAGCAGAAATCATTCAGGTCGGTTTACAGAAGGGTGTAGATTACTCGCTGACGGTTTCTTGCTATGCAGCAGATGAACAAGGCAGGGCTTGTGGGGAATGTGATTCCTGTCGCTTAAGGAAGAAGGGCTTCGAAGAAGCTGGACTGGTCGATCCGACTATTTATCAGGCATAGGCCATTACATAAATCTAATGCAAAAATATTACGTTTTTTAAGCTTGTAATTTTAGATGGATAAGGTAACATACGCGCCTTCCTGAAGAGGCAAACAAAACAACGTTTGAAACAATACAACCCAGTTATGGGCCGTTAGCTCAGTTGGTAGAGCAGTGGACTTTTAATCCATTGGTCCCGCGTTCGAGTCGCGGACGGCCCACCATATTTTAAAAAGCCTGTCATTTATGACGGGCTTTTTTTATGCGTAAATATAAATATCTGAAGCAAAAAAAAGCCCGGCATATAGCCGGGCTTTTTTATACATGGTGAGATGGTTTACTTACGTACACCAGGACCGTTTAGAACCAGTCCATTACTCATATATGTATGGAAGTACTCAAGAGCACGATACTCTTTGCTTTGCGCTTTAAATGGCTTAGCACGTACCTGTTTGTTACAGCCACCATAACGGCGATGTAATGTGCCCATGCCAGCCCACTTATTACGGTATACAGGGAAATGTGAAGTATGACCTAAAGCAGGGCTTAGGATGTCTGCACGAATTTTGTTACCCGCATTGTAGTAATGGCAATCTGCGCATGACATATTTAGCTGGCCGCGTTTGGCATAAAAATGCTTTTTGCCTTGCTCATACCACTGCATTGATTCAGGTGTATCTACAATTTTAACATTGCCTTTGGCGCCACGTGACTGATATGAAAGATAGGCAGATAAATGCGCTATTGGGCCTTTCTTATACTTCAGTGGTTTTTCACCATTGCTCGTACGGCATTCGTTAATGGCTAATTCAACCGTAATCACTTCATTGCGCTTTTGGTCAAAGTAAGGGTAGTTTTGAGTCATACCTTTCTTTGCGTTTGGAAAGCAGCTAGCGTACGTTTTGCCATTTTTAAATGCTGTATTGAACAAAGTTTCACCTTTGTCGATAGCGATTTCATAAGGAGCGAACTCCTCAAATGATTCCCATTGTTCACGAGATGCTTTATCAACGGAATAAACACCGTTAGTAAAGTCCTGTAATGGAACATCAGGGAAGCGATCAGTAAAATAACCTTTGAAATCTTTTAGGTCTTGGGCTGGATTTGCAGCAAAACTAGCGAATGGGGCTGCTAGCATGCAAATCGCAGATACAATGACTGCAATTTTTTTCATAATGTTAACCTTTAATTTTTTATTCTCTTGCATGTGATAGAAACTTATTTAATTTTTGCTTCTGCAGAGTCGCTCTCACCTTTGTTATCAACCCAGCTTACTTTTAATGTGTCGCCAGATTTAGCGCCGTTAAATTTAAAAGATAAGTATGGGTTTTTAGAAATAGCAGTACCCCAATCAGCCGTCATGACATTAGTGCCGTTATGACTGCAGGTCACTTCCTGAATGAAGTGAGCAGGGAAATTTTTGCCAGTTTTTTTGTTTTTGCGCATGCCGGTTTCCATTGCGTGGCTGATAAGAGCCTTAACAGTGGTTGTACCTTTTTTAACTTTAGCACGAACTTTTATAGATGATTTAGCCATTGTAATATTCCTCTAAACTTGACTAGCCGCCACAGCCGCCAATAGTAACTTTAACTGTTAGCTTGGTGCTGAATAGCTTATCGCCAGACTTAACCACTGCTACCACATCAGATGTTTTGCTCATTTTTACACGAGTAGAAACAAAGCCTTCTGTGTTGCTGCCTAAATGGAAGGTAGCTGTTAAAGGTGTTGGGTTTTCAGAAATTAGCAAGCTAATTGACTCGGTGTTAGGGATTTTACTGGTGACAGTAATTGGAACTACGGCACCATTTTCTGCGATTTCTGGTGCTTTCAGAGTAATGTCCGAGCTTTCGGCCATTGCTGAGCTGCCAAAAGCACCTTGTACTGCTGCGTTTACTTCTTTTGCTTCAAAAGCGGCTTTCGGCCATGCTGCTAATACTGCTCGTGGAGCAATTAGCCCTGCGCCAACCGCCACACCGAATGCACCGGCTGCAGCAGAGCTTTTTATAAAAGATCTACGTTTGTTATTCATGATGTGTATCTACCTTAATTCTTATAACGAGTGAACAAACTCAACAACTTTGTCGATTTCGGCTGAGCTCAGAATTTCATGAGCACCGAAAGGCGGCATAATAGTGTTGGCGTTGTTGGTACGTGAGTCAGCTATCTGAGCACGTAGTTTATTCTTATCTGGAAACCGAGCTTTCATTGATACCAATGGTGGCCCAATGTTTCCAGGTAAACTGCCGCCCTCAATTTGGTGGCAGGCCAGGCAATTGCCTTTCTTTCGGTCAAAGGCAATTGTTTTGCCCTCGGCAATAGCTGAAGCATCCGCATTGGACACGCCTGGCATTGCGAAAGAAAGAGCACCCAGCAAGGCAGCAAGCGATGTTGCTGTAGAGATGGCTTTAGCGGTATTCCGCATAGATCGCTCCTTTAATACATTTGTTTAGGTGGAAAAAATAAGAACCAGTTATATAGATAGTAGACAGATATAAATTATTCCATTTGTTCTGCGGTATTTTGATATAAATTTAAATTCACGTATGAAATCAAGCATATATACAATGTACCGAGTTACTAACTTTTTATAGTTATGATTATAGCCGGATTCAATAGCATACCCATAACATGAGCGATAGCAAGAAAAAAATAGATGCTTATGTAGAATCAAATGTTAGAATATTATTATAAACTTACTGCTTGTTTGTGTTGGCCTCTCTTTCCATTTGAGATGTTAAATTTTTTCTCCTTGATTCCAGTCTTTGTGCGGTTAACGAATTTAATTCGGCTTGCTGGAGGGCATTATTTATTTGTTGAGCGGCTTGTTTGAGGTGACCCTCAATTTCATATTCGTAGCTAGTCGCTTCGAGTGCAAGTGTCGTTTGATTGTTCGCGAAATAAGCCTTTGCCAAAGTAGAATATATTGTCGCAAGTTTGTATGTGCGTAGTTGCAGGTTTAATAAATCAATTGCTTTTGTGGGTTGCTTATTGTCAATGAACAGACGAGCAAGTCGAATAGAAATAGGTGGATAGTTGGGATAAATAGTATTTAGTTGCTGTAGTGTATTGAGCGCATCACTGGATTGTCTCTGTTTAAGGTAGGCATCTGAAAGCGCAAGTTTGATCCAGGGATGCGAATTTGAATGAGCGAGTTTACTTAGTATAGTAATGGCCTTGTCTGATTGATTGTTCTTAATGTAGGCAAGTCCAAGCGTATAATCTGTCACACTGTCACGCTTAAGTTTATTCATGGTAATAATTTGCTGAATTAACTTATTAGGTGAGCTGGTTGTTTTAAGGAGAACTCTGGCACGCATCAGTTGGTAATCCAGGCTGTCATTAGGCAATTCTTTGTCTTCACTGCTTATTCTGTTTCTTGCTTCGGCAACGCGTGTAGTATTGAGCGGATGGGTGCGAAGATATTCTATGTTAGACAAAAATGAGTTTGAATCGGAATTAAGTAACAATGTTTCAAAAAAACCAGCCATACCTTCTGGGTTGATACCTGTATCTTTAAGGATGTGAATGCCAATTCTATCGGCTTCATGTTCGTTGGCACGGGTGAAATTAATTTGAGATTGCATTACGGCTGCCTGGCCACCATAAATGAGTGCTGCACCCGCCTGTGGGTTTTGTGATGCAACTAAAATGCCAGCAAGAATAGCGGCGAACATAGTTGCGGGGCCGGCGCTGGAATCGGTCATAGCTCTGGCGAGGTGGCGTTGTGTGACATGGGAAATTTCATGTGCCATAACGCCAGCAAACTCGCTTTCATTTTTTGCCGCAATAATAAGGCCAGTATTAAAACCGAGATACGCATCAGGCCCGGCAAATGCATTTATATTATTTATATCAAGAACGAAGAAGCGAAATTTTTTGTCGGGATAATCGCTATGTGAAACAAGCTTTTTACCCAGGTTGTTTATATAGTTATTGATTTCCAGGTCATCAATAATAGATAAATTTGCTTTTAAACTAAGGTAGAATTTTTTTCCCATTAAGGACTCATCGAACGGGGAGAGTTCTTGCTGTGTTGGGTCGCCTAGTACGGGTAGCTCGGCTTTACTAACAATAGTTATGCAAAGCAGTAGCGGCAAACTAAAACGAAATAGAGTATTTTTTAGATTCATTTGGGAAAGTGATTTAAATAAGCGGTGCATATCATTATACGTAATTTCATATACTAGATATGACTGCTTTTTCGGCAACTAGTGCCATATTTTTTTTAGTAAACAAAAAAAGGCCACTTATATTTATAAGTGGCCTTTTTATTTGATACATAAGTTTGTATCAAAGGTATGAATATCTAATGGTTAGATAAACAGTGACTGAGTCGCATCTGAAGATTCTTCAAAGTATGTGGCAGCGCCAACATAATCTACGCCATCAATGAATTGGCTGTGATCATAACCAAATAATTCAACCGTCATCTGGCAAGCAAGGAATTTAACTTCAGCTTCCTGGCAAAGATCGCGTAGCTCATCGATAGTCGCAACACCGCAGTTTGAGATAGTCTTCTTCATTAAAGTTGTCGCAATGCTATCCATGAAAGGGATGTTCCATAATAAATTTGGAATCTTAGGGCCGAAGTCGATGCTCTTTAACCACTTAGGACCCATAGGCATCTTCATAGGCATAGAAGGGTTGCCTGTTGGAGTAACGCGTAATGAGCTAGTGTCTTTCAAAAGTAGGTTAAGGCCATAAAATGTATAAAATACAGATGCCTCCATACCTAGTGCAGATGCGGTACTCGCTAAAATGAACGGAGGGTATGCCCAGTCTAGTGTGCCTTTAGTTGCGATAATAGTCAGCTTGCGATTGCTCATGTGAAATCTCTCCTAAATGGTTTGTCGGGTAGCTGGGTTATGCTGCTGATGCTATGAACGCCATGTGCTGCCTCTAATAACCAGTTTTTTATAAAATTAGTCGGTCGTATTAGTTTTCATAGATTAACCATACATTCGAACGTTAACAAAAGGCAAGTATTACGATAAGTTTTTTTATATATAGTAGATAGGTGGTTTAAAGCCAAAGTTGTATAATAGGCTCGATAATATTTATCTTATTGTTTTCAATATGTTTTTATTAAATATAGGTGTTATTTAAAGCTATATAAGTCAGTACTTATATGTTGGTGTAAGGGCTTTCCTGTGCGCGGTGAAATCGGTTACAATTCGTGTATTAACAAATTCTTATATAAGGTATGAAAATATGTTTGGTGTTAAAGAGCTAGACGTTGATACTCTTCAATCTTACATTGAAGAGGGGAAAATACTACGTCTCATAGATGTGCGCGGCATGGCCGAAATGGCTCACGGTATGATACCAAATGCAGAGAAATTACCGTTGCACACATTGCCTGCACGCTTGCATGAGATTGCAGCTGAAGAAATGACGGTATTGTATTGCCGCAGTGGTGCAAGATCGGCCCAGGGCGTGGGTTACATGGCGCAGCAAGGCTTTGATAACGTATATAACTTGCGTGGTGGAATTATTGCCTGGGCACAAAAAGGCATGCCCTTAATTTCTTAATGTTTCCAGCTATGGGTATAAATGCTATGGGCATTAGTAGATGTGTTTTATTTTTGTCCATTGCGCCTTTAACTTTTGTCGTTTTATCTCCTTAGAATGACTTCTCGTCAGTTTTTTTGTAAATCATCGCTCTCTAAATGTTGTCTCATTAATAGTCTGCTTATGTTCGTCTATACTGTTGCTTAGGTCAGTGAGACCGATGTTTTTTCAAGTTGGTTTGTCACACAATAATATTCAGTACTTTTTATATAATTATTTGCTAAATGTGAATGTATCTACTAAAACACGTTAACAATAATACAAAAGTCTTTAATTTATTTGACTTTAATGCTGTCTTTTGACAGTGTTCGCGGCTTGCAAGGGCAGGCGATAATTAGATGATGGATAAGCATCACAA
>CAWUSX010000074.1:0-35598 GCA_963924875.1 uncultured Gammaproteobacteria bacterium | reverse complement strand
TCCATTGCGCAGTGTGACCTATAAAAGCGAAGGCGTGGAAAGTGTTAAAGACCCTGAGCAACGTAAATTGCATAAGGCATTTTTGCGTTATCACGATGCAAAGCACTGGCCGATGTTACGTGAGGCACTAAAGCGCATGGGACGTGAAGAATTGATTGGCGATGGTGATCATCAGCTGATCCCATGGAGTCAGCCAAAGTACGGGCATGATTACAAGGCTCCGCGTAGAAAAAATTCTTCATCAGTACATTCGCGGCGTATTAAAGCTAAAAAAATTCTCACCCAGCATACAGGTTTGCCACCGCGAGAGCAGAAGTAGGCATTATTTTATATAATCAAGAATAAAAGACTGCGTGAAAAGCCCTGATATCAGGGCTTTTTTTATGATGAATAAGTCACGCTTTATATTTCATGTTTTTCCCTAAGTTAATAGCAATCCTTCGTTGCTTAATGATGCTAATACAATTGCAATAAAAGGGTGGATCAAGCGCAGTGGATCCACAAACTTAACTTTTAGTCCTCGATCCATAATCGTTGAGTCAATCCATAAATCTATCTGTAAAATATTATGTGTTATATCGCTCATAAATATGCGTCATATAACGCACTTCTTTGAAGTAATGTTCTTAAAGTCCCATATGTAGGTCTTTCAGCGGTTGGCGCAATTTTTGCCTAGTAATATGAGTAATAAATACAAAAGAAATGTGCGTTTTGCATGTAAGACTGTGCAGGGCTGAAATTTTAATTATCCAGAGTGATTAACAAATGAAGAAAGCGGTATTTGCGGTAAGTATTTTATCCATGGCTGTTAACTCGGCATTGTTTGCAGAAGAGTTAGGCACGATTGTAGTAGAGAGTACAAAAATAAGTGACGTTAGCGGCGAAGAAGTTAAGTCTGCTGATCTGGCCGATGCATTAAGCAAACTATTGCCCAGTGTGTCTATCGTTCGACGCAGCGGTATTGCAAATGACATTATTCTTCGCGGACAGAAAAAAGATAATATTAATATTTTAATTGATAACACAAAAGTTTATGGCGCCTGTCCTAATCGCATGGATCCACCTACGTCGCATATTTTGACCAATACAATTGACACTATAGAGGTAACAGAAGGCCCTTATGATGTTGAGAATTTTGGTACCTTAAGTGGTGCAGTCTCTATTACAACTAAAAAGCCATCTAAAGAATTACAGGGTGAGGTGAGCCTTAATCTGGGCAGCTTTGATTACCGTAAGGCAGCGGCGACGATTAGTGGTGGAAATGATACGCTACGTTTTCTTTTGGGGGTTTCAACAGAAACCAGTTCACAGTATGAAGATGGTGATGGAAATACATTTGCTGAGCAAATAGAGGAATTAAATCCTACTACGATGCCGGCGATGGACCCGCGTTATAAGCCTGAATATACAGACATGGATGCCTACAAAAAAAGTGCAGTGCTGGCGAAAGTGTTTATTGATGTAACAGACAATCAGGAAATGCGTGTAAGTTACACGGCAAATCGCAGTGATGATGTACTTTATCCATCGAGTAAAATGGATGCAATATACGATGATTCAAATATTTTTAATTTTGAATATTCAATAAAAGATATAGGTAAATATTCTAAATCTTTAGATGCTCAATATTACAGTTCAGATGTTGAACACCCCATGTCAACTTTTTATAGAGTTTCATCCGGCACTAATTCTGTGAATGAGAAGACCAGTTTCTTAACTACCGATATGCAAGGCCTGAAGCTGAAAAATAGTTTTGATCTGAGTAGTACATCTGAAATGACAGTTGGTATAGATACAAGCTTGAGAAACTGGGATGGTACTTATGATGGAGAAGGTACACAAGCCCCAATTACGGGCTTAAAAAGTATTTCGGATGTAGATACTGAAAACTCTGCATTATTTGTAGAGATAGAAAATAAATATACAGACTTTAGTGTGAAAGCCGGTGCGCGTTATGATGATACAACGATTACACCTTCACAAAGTTCAGGATTACAATCTAATGATTACAATAACTTAAGTGCCAATGTATTTATGTCATACGACGTTAATCCAAATACGCGGTATTTTGCTGGTATAGGTAAAGCGAGTCGTGTGCCAGATGCGAGAGAACTGTATTTTAAAGGCGCAATGGTGAGTGGCTCGATGGCAATGAACCCACTTGTAGGTACGCCTGATCTTAAAGAAACAAGCAATACTGAAATTGATTTTGGCGTAGAGAAGAAATATGCCAATTTTAATATTAAAACCAAGGTGTTTTACAGCTGGCTAGAAGATTATATCTATTATAATGCGAGCAATCCTACCAATGCATTTGAAAACCTAGATGCCACTATCTATGGCCTTGAAATTAGTGGTGCATACTTCGCTACAGATGAGGTATATGTCGATTTTGGCCTGGCGTATCAAAGGGGCGAAAAAGATCAGCCTTTAGCCGGGCAAACCGATACAGACCTCGCAGAAATTACACCATTGAAAGCCAATGTCGCCTTAAATTATGACTACAGCAATAATAATACCGCTCGCCTTGAGCTGGTGGCCGTAGATTCATGGGATAACTATGATGCGGATAATGGCGAACAGTCCATGGCTGGTTATGCCGTTGTTAACATGAAAGTAAAACATGATGTGACAAATGCTTTCGAGCTAACGGCTGGTATTGATAATGTATTAGACAAAACCTTTGCCACAACGAATACTTACAAAGACCTGACTTTGTTAGCGGATGGCACGGGTGATGTTATGTTGATTAATGAGCCTGGTCGTTATGTATATGTGAACGCCGCTTATAAATTCTAATAAATTTTAGGGGTGGCGCTGCCAGGCGCCACCCTTATTTTAACTGTCACTTTATATTTTTCGCCTATTATTTTTAACATCCTCTTTTCTTGTCCCTAAATTTACTCTCCAAAACGCTAGTTAGCACTATGCATTTTTGTGCAATGCTTTAGCTGATTACAGGTGTTAATCATCCTGGAACACTACAGAAAAGTAGGCTGGATCGGTATTCTTGTTATACGCTGTTATAACAATCAACATGCGGATAAAAATCAGCTTCACTAAAATAGAGGCTAAACGGGGAACAAAATTATGTATGCTTCTCTATGATTTCATATAGATAGCCTGAGAATGAAAGAAATAACTGTTAAAAATTTGATGAGCACTGAGATTAGTTGTCTTCCGCCTGAAGCAACGTTACAGCAAACCGTTAAGCTGATGGTTGATCAGCGTTATTCCTGCATTATTATTCAGCAAGATGATTACCCTGTCGGAATTATAACTGAGCGAGATCTGGTTAAAGTGCTTGATCAGGATGTACAAAAAATTGATTTGTCTTTGCCTGTCTCTGCATTTATGTTGTCACCCATTTTAACATTGAACCAGGGCGATACCCTGTTTGATGCAATGGTAGTAAGCCGTGCAGAGAAAATTCGTCATTTACCGGTTATTGATGATGATGAACGTCTTGTTGGTTTGGTGACGCACACGGACCTTGCGAATGCACATTTTCGGGTAATCGACCTGCAATCACAGATGATTAAAGATGCTGTTGCGGCCAAAACGACTGAGCTATCACTTTTAAATGACGAGTTACAGGCGCTTTCTACTGAAGATCATCTGATGAAAACTGCTAATCGCCGCTCAATGGAAGTGGATTTAGGGCGGACGCATGCGAGTTCTGTTAGATATGAACACCCGTATTCTGTATTACTAATGGATATAGATTTTTTTAAATTGTATAACGATCACTATGGTCATCTGGCGGGTGATGAAGCATTAAAGTCAGTTGCGAATGTTTTGAAAGAAAATATTCGAGATAGTGATCGTTTGTATCGCTATGGTGGTGAAGAATTGCTATTGGTATTACCTAATACCAATGTATCTCAAGCGGATAAGGTTGCCAGAAAGCTGCTTTCTTCGTTAGTTAAATGCTCCATTCCTCATGAAAAGAGCATGCATAAGGTTTTAACCATCAGTT
This sequence comes from uncultured Gammaproteobacteria bacterium, assembly GCA_963924875.1. GTDB lineage: Bacteria > Pseudomonadota > Gammaproteobacteria > SZUA-229 > SZUA-229 > SZUA-229. The sequence continues at coordinate 31,619 of CAWUSX010000074.1, read as the reverse complement.
GTGGTGGCGCTTGTATGCTAAACAACAATGATGCGATTAAGTCCTGGGAAGATTTGCTAAAGCAGGCCGACAGTAATCTTTATAAAGCCAAAAATTCTGGCCGCAATTGCTCAATTGTTTCTTAAATACAGATAAAAATACAATACCTTAGAAGCGTTATTTTCTGGGTGTTCCTGAAATGCGTTTATTTAGTGTTTCTATTTCAAGAGGGTAGCTAACTGCTTCGCCTCGACTGACTGCATAAAGGTATACTTTAATTTTATCGAATGAACCTGGAGGAAGCTTGTTCTTTAAAGTAATCACCTTCCGTTTATTACCCTTGGGGTTATTGAAGTGTTCTACCTGCAATTCTCCAGAGGTGTTTTCATAAACAATACCGGTAAATGTATCTGGTACATCCTTTATGGTGAACGCCACTCTAAATGTGAGCTTGTGTTTTTTATCGGCAGACAAGCTTTGCAGATCATCGGCTAGGTGTTCAATATCGAGTAAAACAAACATAGTACAAACTTTAAATTAATAGCACGCAAGTTTAACGTAAAAAATAACCTAGTGGAATCATGCGTTGTGAGATGCATAGAGGAGGCGTGATTATGCATTCTTCGGTTTGTATTATGGTGCAGAAAAGAATCTGCCTATTTCGCATAAATTACATTAATTAATGCGTTTAAATTATTGATAATAAACGATAAATGTAAGTTATAAATTCCAATAATCTGGATTTAATAACTTTTGTTCATTGCTCTATAGGTGTTTAAATTTACATGGTCTTATGCAGTTGTTTGTTGTCCGCTGTGATTTTTTGAGTGATCTGTTATCAACTATACTTTGCGTTGTAAATTATGCAGCGGGTTGAGTGCTTGAAACCAACAAAACAGAAATCAAAATTAGCTTTAATACTTACCGGTGGTGGTGCACGAGCCGCGTATCAAGTTGGCGTGCTTAAGGCGCTTGCCGAGATTACACCTAAAGGATCTGCTAATCCCTTTCCTATTGTCGTTGGAACCTCAGCAGGGGCGATTAATTCGGCGGCACTGGCTATTTATGGGGGGAACTTTTCTGATGCGGTTTATCGCTTACAAAAGATATGGCGTAGTTTTCATGTGCACCATGTATTTCGCTCGGATGTGCCCGGCTTGTTAAAAGGTGGCGCCAAGTGGTTACTTGGTGTTGTTGTGGGTGGCATGGGTAAGCATAACCCCGCATCTTTTCTAGACCGTGCGCCCTTGCGCAAGCTGCTGGAAAAATATTTACCCTGTGAACGTATTAATGCCTCCATCAAGGCGGGTGAAATTGATTCCATTGGCATTACGGTATCAGCATATGGTGCCGGTAGATCGGTGGTGTTTTATGATTCGCTAGAGGAGATAAAGCCCTGGAAAAGATCCAGGCGTGTTGGTGAGCGCAGTGAAATTACGCTTGATCACCTGATGGCATCATCTGCCATTCCCTTTGTTTTTTCGGCGATTCGCATAGGTAATGACTATTACGGTGATGGTTCTATGCGCCAAATTGCACCCTTAAGCCCTGCGGTGCATATGGGGGCAGATAAGGTGCTGGTGGTAGGGGTGACAAAACGACGCCTGGAGTATAAAGAAACGCATGAAGAACCTGACTATCCCTCATTGGCTGTTATTGGTGGGCATATACTCAATAGTATTTTTATTGATAGTCTGGAAATGGATTTAGAGCGTTTACGGCGTATTAATGAAACGATTAACTTAATACCATCCCACCACCTTATTGAGCACAATGTTGACTTGCGTGTTATTGATGTGATGGTTATCACTCCCAGTGAAGACTTACAGGAAATTTCTTATAAACATGTTATGGAACTACCCTGGCCTGTGCGTTTTTTTCTGCGCGGTATTGGTGCCTTAAATAATAATGGCGGGAGTTTGTTAAGCTACCTGTTGTTTGAGAAAGCTTATTGCCGGGAATTAATTCAGTTAGGCTATAAAGACGCGATGCAGCGTAAAGATGAGCTGAAAAAATTTATTAAAACAGCTGACTAAAGAACGGCTAATTAACGTCAATGGGTATATGATATTTATATAGGTGAGATATGCCGAAGTGGAATAAATCCTCATATTTATTTTTAGTACTGGTGTTTATTCAGTTAGCAGGATATGCCCTGGCTGGCAGTGCTCAGCAGTCGCACGTGCAATTAATTATTGATGCTAACAAAGCGCCCGAAGGTGTGGTATTTGAAATTGTTAACAGAGATAAGCATTATCTTGATTGGGCATTAAAAGAAGCCGAATTTTTATCTCAAAAATTACGTAATAAATACCCGCAACTCGATATAGCCATAGTCAGTCATGGTTCAGAACAGTTCGCATTAATGAGTGATAAATTGACTATTAACGCGCCGCTTCACATGCTTGTTAAATCATTGGCCGAAAGTGATATAAACATACATGTATGCGGTACTTATGCAGAGCACAAAGGGGTGGATGCAAGTGAGTTTAGTGAGCTGGTAAATGTGGCTGCTGAAGGACCTGCACAAATAAAAGATTACCTTAAACTGGGTTATATCAAAATCACTCTAGTTAAAAACTGATAGAGTGGCCATAAAATTAGTGAGTTGGCTTTTTTGAAATTGACACTTACTGTTTACATCATTTAATTGTAATTGCTCGTGGGAGCTGTGCATGGACTTTAAAGATTATTATGAAATTCTAGGTGTCAAAAAAGATGCCAGTAAGGATGAAATTAAGCGTAGCTATAAAAAGCTAGCGCGTAAGTATCACCCAGATGTTAGTAAGGAAGCAGATGCTGAGGTTCGTTTTAAGGCACTGAATGAGGCTTATCAGGTTTTGAAAGACCCTGAAAAGCGCGCTGCGTATGATCAACTAGGCAGTAATTATCAGGCAGGACAGGACTTTAATCCACCGCCCAACTGGGATGCCGGTTTTGAATTTAATGGCGGGGATTCCGCTGGTGGTGGCAATGCGGATTACAGTGAATTCTTCGAATCTATATTTGGCAATGGCTTTGGTTCAGCGCGGGGCGGGCATCAACAGCGCGGTTTTAACGCGCGTGGGGAAGATCACCACGCCAAGGTACTTATCGACCTGGAAGATGCCTATCTTGGAGCTACTCGCAGCGTTACGCTGCAGTCACCAGAAATAGATACTAGTGGACATGTTGTTAATAAGCGGCGCACCTTGAAGGTTAAAATCCCTAAAGGTGTTAAGCAGGGGCAGCACATTCGTCTTACTGGGCAAGGCTCACCGGGTATGGGTGGTGAACCCGCCGGTGACCTTTACCTGATTATTGAGTTTAATCCGCATACTATTTACCGTGTGGATGGTAGTGATGTTTACCTTGATCTGCCGCTGGCGCCCTGGGAAGCTGCACTTGGCGCAAGTGTAAAAGTGCCCACACCGCTTGGCCCGGTTGATTTAAAAATAGCAGCGGGTACACCGGCTAACCGTAAGTTGCGCTTAAAAGGTCGGGGTATTCCAAGTAAGGTAGCAGGGGATCTTTATGTTATTACGCAACTTTCTATACCGCCCGCAGATAGCGATGCTGCAAAAGCACTGTACAAAAAAATGCAAGAAGAACTGGCGTATAACCCACGCAGTACGTTGGGAGTGTAAACAGCTATGAATCAAAAAATACTAGACGGACTATTGCTCGATGAGCAAACTGAATTAACCATAATTGATCTTTGTTTTGCCTGTTCGAGCAGCGAGAACTGGATTGTTGAACTGGTTGAAGAAGGTGCCATAGAACCTGTTAACTTACAAACCATTGGCAAGCAATACACGCAATGGATTTTTACGCCAGACAGTTTACAAAAAGTACGTACCGCCAAACGATTGCAGCGCGACTTGAATGTTAATTTGGCTGGCATCGCATTAGCGCTTAACTTGCTGGAACAAATTGAAAGCCTTGAGGCGAAATTAAGTAGCTATGAAATAACTACAAAGTAATTATACAAAGTGGCATAAGTGTAGATAATTTTTTGTTGATACTGTGATACTAAGGAGTATTAAATGGACGATGAACTAAAAGATAATTTAAAGCAACAATCAACGTGGCAGCGTGGCTTATATATGCTGATGTTTGCACTATTTTATTGGCTTGCAGAGTTTGTACTTATTGCTGTGGCTATGTTTCAGTTTTTGCTGGTGTTATTTACGGGTAAAACTAATCCTCGGTTACAAAAGCTGGGGCAGAGTATTGCTACCTACATTTATCAAATTATCCAGTACATCACCTTTAACAGCGAGTACCAGGCTTATCCTTTTGGTGCATGGCCAAAAGGCGAACCGATACCCTCAAAGAAACAGCTGGCAGAAGCAGATGAATCCGACTCTGATTAAATAATTGTGAATTAGGTTTTTCTGTAAAAATATTTTTACATTAAGCTATATTCTGAGTGATAAAACTAAGATTATTAATTAGGGGGTAAAGGTGTTGAAACTAAAACACATTGTAAATTCTGTTGTTGTCTCTGAAATTGTTCTGCCAGAAGGTGATTTCACTATTGGTAGAAATAAGGATAATAGCTTGCAGTTGGAAGATGGTGTAGTGAGTGGAAACCACGCAGTCATTACGCTTACATCAAATGAATATATGCCTGAAATATTTGATGTCTGTGTTGAAGATTTAAACAGTACTAACGGTGTTTATGTTAATAACATAAAAGTAAGTGAGCAAAGACTTAAGCATGACGACACTCTGCGTATAGGCAGCCATGAATTTAAATTGCTTGATGACGCCGAATCAAATACGGGTACACGAACAGAATATTATGTGCCTGATGATGAGTAAACATTCTGAATATACAGATTGCTTGCAGAAGAATAAGTGGTTTTAAAATAATTAAGTCAGGTTCAGTAACGGATGAATATTGTTACTGAAGCCTGCTTTTAATTATTTATCTGGAGTAGCTTTTTCACCCGCTGCAGGCGCAACAGTTATTACATCTTTACCTGTGATAGGGCTGATTGTAGTTTCATCAGACATAGCTGATTTTGTTTCGATCCATTTCTGGTAGTTAATGCCTGATTTTTCAAGACTCTGGCATTTCGCAGTATCGTGCTTGCTTAAGTTAGACGGACATTCTGCATGAGCAAAACCTGATATAAATAGACCGCTTAATATTATTAGTGTGTTTAACTTCATCATTTTTTTTCCTTAAATTTCGCTTTGAAATACAGCGCCTTGAATAATATGCTTATTTATACGACAGGGTTACTTTGATTATTGTAAATGAGAAACGAATCACATTAATGAATCGGTGGTTTAATTAACGGTCAATTTAAGCACCTATTGCAGAATCGTAGATGTAGCTGGTATCTTAATATTAATTATTGACGGGAATTTCTAATGATTAAACTTACGCAAGTACTTAGTACCTTACTGTTAACCACCAGCGTTTTTATTAGCGCGGCTTTGGCGCATGAGAATGAAACCCACTATGAGCGCATTAATTTAAGCGTAAGTGAAACGACACAAGTAGAAAACGACATTATGGTGGCTACTGTATATGCCGTAGAAGAGGGCAGTGATGCAACAAAGCTTGCAGCTGTTGTTAATAAACGTATTCGGGATGGCCTTAATTTAGTTAAAAAGTACCCCGCCATAAAACATCAGACAAATGCCTATTCCAGTAGCCCGGTGTACAGCAGTAATAAAATAAAAGCCTGGAGAGTACGCCAGAGTTTACGTTTAGAAAGTAAAGATATGGCTTTGATGAGTGATGTTCTGGGTAAATTACAATCTGATTTGGCTTTGCAATCTATGCAGTTTACGGTATCACCCGAAAATAAAAATTCTCAGGATGAAGCCTTGATCGATAGAGCATTGCAGGCATTTGAAAAGCGAGCCTTACAGGTGGTTAAAACACTACGCCGGAAAAGCTATAAAATAGTGGATATGAATATTTCTACTTCAGGAGCATCAGGCATTAACCCACAATATCAAATGCGTGCGATGTCATTGGAATCGTCTAATAATGCACCTGCTGTTTCTGCGGGAGAGCAGGCGCTGAGTGTTACGGTAAATGCGCATATAGAACTTGAGTAAGTATGTAACGCATTTTTTATTACTCTTGAACAGAGGTTTAATATATTTAGGTAGATATTAACAATTATGAATATAACAGAGCTTAAAACGACACTAAATCGTATGCACGAAATACTTAAACAACACCAAAGTATTGAAACCGGCTGGATAGAGTCTCTTATAGAGTTATGTGAAAACGACGAGGCCGCGCTATATAAAGAGTTGAACTCTAAACACATGTGGGGTGGAGCAGGTTCGGTTGCTAATGAAGCCCTGGCAGATAATATGGGCAGAGAAGAGTGGATATGGCAATCTGAGATTCAGGACTATCGTGAATTGATGATAGCCCTCGGCGAGCACTTAATGTCGCGGGGCAATGCGTATCCCGATATATCCTCCTGGTTATTGGCATTTAATAACTGGAATTTATCACAACACTAATCATCTAGTTGTAAAGCGATTCACCTGTTTCAAGTAGTATAAGATATATACGCATATCCAGCTCTAACTGATGATATTCAGGCAGCATATGCAGGCAGAGTCTATAAAATGCCTTATTGTGTTGTTTCTCTTTTAAGTGCGCCAACTCATGCACGACAATCATATTTAAAAAATCTTCCGGTGCTTTTTTAAATACACTACTTACGCGTAATTCATTTTTTGTTTTTAGTTTACCTCCCTGTACGCGTGCAATATAACTGTGCAGGCCAAGTGCATTGTGTACAACATGTATTTTAGCGTCGTACATAATTTTACTTAAAGGTTGTGATTTTCTCATGTGCTTATTTTTAAGCTCAGCGACATAGTTACGCAAATCGCTGTCATTCGCTATGCTATGCACCATTGGATATTTGCCAAGTAAATAACTTTGCAGACGAGCATTTTTAATGAGTGACTCTACCTGCGCGATAATGGATGGTGGGTAGTTGGTCAGGTATTTATGTGTTGGCATAATATATAGGTATATAAACGAAATAAAATAGCTCAAAACCTATTTTAACACTAATATTCGTAGTATCTTTAAGTTTAAGTACAATCATTGGCAAAGCCCTAATTTATAGATTATGAAATAATATGTGTAAATATTTAAAAGACTGGACGCCATCTAAGGCGGCTATAGATTTGATTAAGTTAAATGAGATTAATGCTGAGCAAATGGCGAGGACGCTTGATTATTTAATGCATGAATCAGGGCTAAGTGATATTGATTCTGTCGATGGCTATGATAGCTGGAATTCACTATTTATTATGTTTTGTATAAAAGCCAATAAGCAACACGATCAATAAGTATTTCGATCAATACTCCAATAAACAGAAAAATAGTGACTCCAATATATGAAGAGTAATACTGGCAAATCAGGTAATTTGTGTATTTTCCACGGTAACTGCCCTGATGGTTTTGGCGCGGCATGGGCTGTACATCATGCCCTGGGTGATGATGTTGAATTTTATAAAGGCATTCATCAACAACCACCACCAGATGTTACGGGGCTCGATGTTTACCTGGTCGACTTCGCGTATAAAAAAGCGGTATTAGAGGCGATGCTAAAACAGGCCGCTAGCATTACCATACTGGATCATCATATCTCTGCCCAGCAAGATCTGGCGGAGTTATTAAGCAGTGGTAAAGTGGGCGGTGTGTTTGATATGAATAAATCCGGTGCCATATTGGCGTGGGAGTGGTTTCATCCTGACACACCGGCGCCTAAACTCATTCAGCATATACAAGACCGTGATTTATGGCAGTTTAAGCTTGATGGTACACGGCCAATTACCATGGGGCTTGCCGCATATCCCTATGACTTTGCTTTATGGGATGACTTGATGGCAAGCACGGAGGATCAACTAGACGCACTTAGACGTGATGGTGAGGCGTTAGAGCGTAAGCTGCAACGAGACATTGAAGTATTAATTGCTACTGGTGTCAGGCGCATGGTGATTGGTGGCTATGATGTACCTGTGCTTAATGCACCGGCTGCTTACGTGTCGGAGGCAGGTAATCTTATGGCTCGTGGTGAGCCCTTTGCCGCCTGTTATTGGGATCATGCCAGTGGGCGATCCTTTAGTTTGCGTTCCAGTGAAAACGGCGTAGATGTGAGTGAAGTGGCTAAGTTGTATAGCGGTGGTGGGCATGTGAAGGCATCTGGTTTTACTGTCGATATTGGTTGGGAAGGCGAGTGACAGTAATCTCTACAAATGCCGATACGGTTGTGGTTCTCGATTTTGAAACCACCGGTTTATCACCAGATCAGGGTGACCGTGCGATTGAGATTGGTGCCGTCAAGCTAGTTGATGGGCAGATTGTTGATACCTTTCAGCAGCTGATGTATCCGGGGAGGCGCATCGATTACTTTATTGAGAGCTATACCGGCATTACCAATAGCATGCTTAAAGATGCAGCGCCGTGCAAAGAAGTAATGCACGAGTTTGCGGACTTTATTGATGGCTTTAATCTGGTGGCGCACAATGCATCATTTGATGGGCGTTTTCTGGACGCCGAATTACGCCGCATAAAACGCCGACAGCAAGGCGAGTTCGCATGCTCTATGCTGATTGCCAGACGCATTTACCCAGATTCACCTAATCATAAGTTAGGTACGCTGGTTGAATATAAGCAATTACCCAATGATGGTGTGTTCCACAGGGCACTGGCCGATTCACAAATGACCGTGCATTTATGGCTGTCAATACTCGATGATATTAAAGCCAGCCATGCATTTGATACGCTGTCGTTTAATATGTTGCAAACTTTATCGCGTACTGCAAAGGCCTCCGTTCCGCGTTTTCTGCAGCGCGAAGCCGCTAAACGGTGACTCAGCAAAGTTTATGTGTAATAAGCAGAGCAATAGGCTGGAATAGTGAATGGATAGCGATTAGGCTAATGATTCGTTATTACACGTAGCCGTGTGATTAAGGTGAATAACTTTATATTTACTCCCTTTTTTAGTATTTTTACTATAATTCCAATAACTTACATAATTTGCATGTCTAATGAACTCATCATTTTTTAAAATTTATATTATTTTAGTTTTTTTCTTTACCTCATCAGCTTGTTGGGCAATAGATAAAACCAAAGATCAGCAGCAAGTCAAAAAAACACTTACCCCCTATGAAAAGGCCATTGCTGCATTCGATAAAAAGGATGCAGCTACCGCAATGATGATTTTGCTGCCATTGGCAGAATCGGGTGATCCACAATCGCAATTTATTGTAGCGAGTAATTATCAAAAAAATAATGATATTAAGAATGCCATTAGCTGGTATCGAAAAGCGGCAATGCAAGGCCATATGCAAGCCCAAACAACCTTAGGATTGTTGTATATAAACGGAGAGTACATAGAAAGAAATCCTAAGTTTGCCGCGAAATACTTATTGATGGCAACCAAAAATAAACAGGCGTTATCTGAACCAAAGCAAGCTGAAACAGTAGAACCCACAACAGGTAAGAAGAAAAAATCAAAACAGCCAGAAAAAGCAGAGCTTACGGATTATGAAAAAGGCGTAGCGGCGTATAACAAAAAAGATTACTTCAGCGCTTTAAAGTTTTGGTTACCATTAAGTGGTAAGGAAAGTAACCAGGCCGATTTCATGATTGGCAAATTGCTATTGAACAAAGAGGTAGATCCAGTCGATGGAATGAAAGCTGTATACTGGTTTAAACGAGCGGCTGATAATGGTCATCTGGCATCACAAACTCAGCTTGGTTTGATGTACTTAAACGGTGACTTAATTAAACGAGACTTAACGGTAGCAACAAGCTGGCTGCTTGAGGCGACGCATAATAAAAGTATAGCGGGCTCTAATATTGATAAGGATGTGGCAGCAAAAGATAGCAAGAAAAAGAACATTAAGAATAAAGATAAAACCAAGAAAAAATCAGCCAAAGAAATTCAGCAAGAATACGCAGAAACTTTTGATAAGGGCATGCGCGCATATGGGCGCAAAGATTATGAAAAGGCAATTATGTATTTGTATCCATTGGCATTAAAAAATGACGATGATGCGCAACGTGTATTGGGCGATATATATGTGCGTGAAGAAGGCGTTTACAAAGATATTAAAAAGGGTCTGGAATGGTATAATCGTGCAATCGAGCACGACAATATTAAAGCCGCCAGAAGACTTGGTTTAATGTACTTAAACGGAAAATTTGTAAAACAGGATTCTAAAAAAGGTGTTTCATTTCTATTGAAAGCTGCTCGGCTAGGTGATGTTGAGTCACAGCGAACTTTAGGCAGCTATTACATTAGCTCTAAGAAGACGGATTTTAATCCGTCTAAAGCTGCTTACTGGTTAGATAAGGCTGCAAAGAAAAAAGATCCCGATGCACAATATGCATTAGCTGAATTATATATGAAAGGTTTAGGGGTAGAGGAAAATGAAAAGAAAGCGCTTAAACTATATAAAAAGGCTGAAAAGCAGGGGCATCAAAAAGCCAGTTTAATATTAGCAAAGAAACTATATCTAGATAAGAAAAAACCAGATTATAAGCAGGCGTTTGAATTATTTAAGCGAGCGGCATATCAGGGTGAAGCTGAAGCATCCTACTATCTGGCGGAAATGTACTATAACGGTCAGGCAACTAAGAAAGATATAAAACTTGCCTTTAACTGGTATTCAAAATCGGCAAGCCTGGGTTTTTCTGGCGCTGCATATAAGCTGGGTAAAATTTATGTCAATGGTTATGGCGTAAAGAGAAATTTCAAGAAAGGTTTTGAGTATTTTTTACAGGCAGCCGAGCAGGGTGATGCCCTGGCCCAAAATGAAGTGGGTGTGGCGTATTATAGCAATCAAGGTGTCAGCCGTGATGTACTAACTGCCTATGCCTGGTTTTATCTGGCTAGCCAGAAGAAAGTAGCCAATGCAAATGAAAATAGAAAAATAATATATAAGTACCTGTCCAAAGAAGAAAAGAGAGAGGCTAATGCTCTGGTTGCCAAATTTAAAAAACTTTATCGTTAGATGTTTTTATATTCAGCTTCACTAAAAATAAAGCACAGGTTTCATTTGGATGTTAGCTCATTAATATATGCATAAATTACCTATTAATGAAGTATTAGCAGATATACAAAGTGCTTTAATCTCTAATCAACGTTTAGTTTTACAAGCACCACCAGGTGCAGGTAAAACGACGGCTGTACCGCTCTCCTTACTTGATCAACCCTGGTTGAAAAACAAACAAATTATTATGCTTGAACCACGTCGCCTGGCAGCACGTAATGCCGCGGCACGTATGGCCAAGCTGTTAAATGAAAAAGTTGGCCAGACAGTGGGCTATCAAATACGCCAGGATAGCTGCTTTAGTAAACAAACTAAAATACTGGTTGTTACTGAAGGTATATTAACGCGTAAGTTACAGGCCGACCCAGAGCTAAAAAATACTGCACTGGTAATATTTGATGAATTCCATGAGAGAAGTCTACATGCGGACCTGTCACTTGCATTGTGTTTGCAAAGTCAGCAGATTCTAAATGAAAATTTAAAAATACTCGTTATGTCGGCAACCTTAAATACATCTGCCATTGCAGATTTACTAAATAATGCACCGATTATTCAGAGTGAAGGGCGTAGTTTTCCGGTAGATATTCGCTATCTTGAAAAACCCATTCAACAAACCAATAGTCACTACAATAATCAGCAGCAAACAATGTCGGCATTGGTGCAGGTTGTTAAGCAGGTTATTAATCAACATACTGGTGGTTGTCTGGTTTTTTTACCGGGCGTGAAAGAAATCAATCAGTTACTTAGTCAAGTTAAAAATAATATTGATATACAAGCACCGCATAACATTGTGCTGGCACCATTACATGGCAGCTTGAGCAAGCAACAGCAAGATCTGGCCATTAGCGTACCCGAGAAGGGTGTAAGGAAAATCGTCTTTGCAACTAATATTGCTGAGACCAGTTTAACCATTGAGGGCATTAGTTGTGTAGTTGATTCAGGGCTAGAACGTATTTTGCAGCATGATAATGCTTCTGCTATGAATGCTTTAGTCACGCATTTTATTTCTGCAGACTCTGCCGAACAACGTAGTGGTCGTGCAGGACGCTTAACAGCAGGTACGAGTTATCGTTTGTGGACGGCACAACAGCAACAGCGTTTAGTGAAACATTCATCAGCTGAAATATTACACAGCGATTTATCTTCTCTGGTATTAGAATTGGCAAATTGGGGTGTACGGCAGGTCGATGAATTACAGTGGCTAGACAGGCCACCTGCTGCTGCAGTAGATCAGGCCCGTATATTATTATTCAAACTCGGTGCCATAAGCAAAGACAGCAACAATGCTATCGGTAAAATTACCACACATGGACGAAAGCTATTAAAACTAGGCACCCACCCACGTTTGGCTCATATGATGCTCAATGCGCTGCCTTTAAACCAGGCATATCATGCCTGTTTAATCGCCAGTGTTCTTTCGGAAAAAGATTTGTTTTTACCGAAAGCAGAAAAAAATATTGATATTCATGATCGTCTTAAAATTTTACAAATGCTCAGACAAGATAATTATAAATATAATAATAAGCCAAGTCAGCATGAGGTTGATATACAGCAATGTAAGCGCATTATTCAAACGGCAGATGACTTTTTTAATCGCCTAAAAAAGTGTACTGCTGAGAATGAATTGTTTGCAAGTGATAATATTGATACACAATACAGTGGTGTGCTCCTGGCTTATGCCTACCCGGATAGAATAGCCAAGCAACGCCATAAAAGTACATCGAGATATTTACTTAGTAATGGTAAAGGCGCTGTTATACCTGCGCATTTACAGTTGCATTCATATGAGTATCTGGTGATAGCAAATCTGTATGCAGTAAATGCTAGAGAACAGAGCGAAGCCACTATATATCTTGCAGCAGAGATAAATCTATTACAGCTAGAAGACTATTTTGTAGATCTTATTCAGTATGAAGAAAAAATGCTTTGGAACAGAGTACAGCAACGCGTTGAGGCAAAACAAACGAGTTATATTGGCAAACTAATTTTGCAGGAAGCCCTAAGCCCAGAGGCAAATAGAAACGCTATTCAAGCCTGTTTGCTTGAAGGTATTAATGACACAGGTATTCAGTGTTTAAATTGGTCTGCTAAGGCTGATAACTTAAAACAACGTGTGTGTTTTATTAATTACCAATTAAATAAACAAGGTGCTGAAAAAATTCTCCCTGATTTTACCGATCAAGTGCTAATGAATAGCATGCAAGACTGGTTATTACCTTATCTTACAAATGAAAATAGTATAAAGCAGTGTCAAAAGCTGGATATGTATGTTCTGCTTAAAAACATGCTTAGTTGGGAGCAGCAAGAGTTACTTAATAATCTGGCAGCAGAAAGATTAATGATGCCCAGTGGTTCGGCCATTGCTATTGATTACAGTGATGCTAATCAGCCCGTGTTGGCAGTGAGGTTACAGGAAGTGTTTGGAATGTATGAAACGCCAGTATTGCTAAATGACAGTGTTAAAGTAATGATGCATTTATTATCGCCTGCACGTAAACCGATGCAGATAACTCAAGATTTAAATAGTTTCTGGCAAACGACCTATCATGAGGTTAAAAAAGAACTGCGCGGGAAATATAAACGTCACTATTGGCCAGATGATCCGTTTACGGCACAGGCAACGAGTAAAACTAAAAAGAATATGCATAAAGACTAGTTGTTCGAATCAGCTTAATAATAAATATTGTATTGTACCTGCCCGCTAGTTACAACGGCTGGCCCCGCTGCGCTTGATCCGCCCAACGGATTGATTGAATTTTAGTGTGCTTATTAACTAGATTAGTGAATTGCATAAGTGAGGACTTTAGTCCACAGCCGTGAGTCAGTATGTAGAAATTATAGACTTATTCCAATACCAAAATTAAATCGTGTATTACTGCGATTATCATCTGGCGACCATAAGTGTAATTGTTGAGCCGCAATTACAGGATATGTGTATTGTTTTTCACCAATATTTCCTTTTTGACTTTCACTGATATTTCCCAATACAGTTACCAGTTTTCCTTGCGAGTAGTTGATGGGTTCTAAATATCCGGTGTGCAATATAATAAATCGTCCGAGTGGTTTATCTTCGAGCAATGGGCGATTTGAAGAATCGAGAGGGTAGGCTAATACTTCTATTTGTGTATTTTCTTTAAGATTCCGTGTATCTAAAATGGTACCGCCCCAGAGTGCAATTTTCCCTAGACTATTGCCCGGATCTGCGATAACACTTTGAGGTGTTAATGATTTATCGACTGCTGCAGTTTTAAACTCAGGCGTCGTTGAGCAACCCTGAAGCACGCTCAGTAAAAGAAGAAGTGTATATGTTGATAATTTGATAAATAATTTTTTTGGCATGTTTATTTCACTTCAATTTTGTCTCGTAGGATATGTGGACGAGGAGAGTAGTAATACCAGGGATCATACCATGGGTCGTACCAGGGATCATATCGTCGGTAATATGTATCAGGTATGGAAATTTCTGGCCATAAATAATATTGCTCAACTTTAACTACCGGGTAGTCATATGAAAACTCACCTATTTTGCGTGATTCTGTTCTAAGCAATGTGCCGCTAACGGTGATTTCTCGGTCATTTTTATAAACCACGGGTTCTAAAAACTCATCAACCACAGCAATGAAACGGCCTGTGCTGTCGCCCGATAGTATGGGTCGGCCATCACTATTTAGAGGGAAGCCTATAATGCTTAACGAGCTGGTATTTTGATTGTTTTCTGTTTTTAATATCTTGCCGCCCCAGCGTACCTTCTGGGCGATATAATCGCTTGTATTGAGCTGTGCCCGCTGGATACTGGGCTCATTTGGTACAGGCTCTTTTATAGCCGCGGGAATATGCGAGCTACAAGCCACTGGCAGTATTGTGAATGCCAAATACGCGATAAAAGAATAAAATTTAAGTGAGTTCATAAGCATCTACAAGCGTTGTTTAAAAAGCATCTCTTACGTTTATTATGATCTTCAGATAACAGGCTGTCACGATGAATATACTATATTTGTGAATTAAGCCTTTAAATGTCATTTCAAGTCAAATGGTGAAGTAATAACGGGCGGCAGAATATACTTCTCGCGCAAGTAATACCTTTAGATATAAACCCGATATGGGTTGTTGAACGATCTTAGTTTATTGAATTAATAAAGCTGCTGCTAGTAATGCGTGGAGTGTAAAAATACAGGCAAACTCATAGCCATGAAAGTGACTATGAGTAACAGGCGCGCTGAGATGAACACAACAAAAGTAATAACAAGGCTGAAGTTAATATTTAAGCCGTAAGCCCATCATGTTTTGATTCATCCGCAGGTAGTATGCGTTCCTGTACTAAACGCCATTCTCCGTCATCTTCTTTTTCGATAAGTATTTCAATGCCCTGTGCATTACTGCCGCCATCATTAGCTAAAACGGTTTCAAAAGTTTTAAACATAATATGTGTATCGGTTGCTATTACTAGTTTAAATCCTTTATAGCTAATGCTTTTTAATATGTTATTTTCAAACTCGTGTTTTGTCTGCGCGGTCCAGTCCTTGTGTCCAATGTTTTCATAACCGGGTACACCTTTCAGGCTGACCTTTTTAGATATCAGATTCATATGAGCGGTATGATCTTTATCGGCAGCGGTCTTGATAATCTTTTGTAACCATTGTTGAGCAATTTCTTCTGACATATGAGTTTCCTATTAGGTATCTATACTGAATGATGCCAGTATTGATTACGCTTGGCCAGATGCAAATGATGTGATCAAAATATGATCAAATAAGCGCCTTTAGACTAGATAACTTAACTATCACTATATCTACTGATTAGCCTCGAAGTGTAGTTTTTAAGGGTATATGAGTAGATATGCGATTATTATTGTCTAATCTGTTATTCTCACAGTCAAAATAAATACTGATTATTAAGGAAATATCATGGGTGCCGAAGAACTATTAGGTGTAATTTTTAACTTTTGGACAGGATTGGCGATATTAATTATTGTTCTGGTTAAATCGTCCATAAAGTTTGTTCCACAAAATAGAGCATATGTTGTTGAGCGATTTGGCAAATACAATAAAACCATGGTCGCGGGTTTGAATATGCTGCTACCGTTTATAGATAAAGTTACTTATGACCAGTCCCTAAAAGAGCATGCCTATGATGTGCCTAGCCAGGCAGCCATTACCAAAGATAATATTTCATTAGTGGTGGATGGTGTTCTCTATCTAAAGTTACTTGATGCGTATAAGGCATCTTACGGCGTTGATCATTATGTATATGCGGTTACTCAGTTGGCACAGACCACGATGCGTAGTGAGATTGGAAAAATTGATTTAGATAAAACCTTTGAAGAACGCGAAAGCCTGAATATTAATATTGTGAATGCTATCAATCTTGCCTCAGAGCCCTGGGGTGTTCAGGTGATGCGTTATGAAATAAAAGACATCGAGCCACCGCGTACTATTTTAGATGCGATGGAACGTCAGATGAAGGCCGAGCGTGAAAAACGTGCCACCATACTTGAGTCGGAAGGGCATCGCCAATCGGCTATTAATGTTGCAGAAGGTTCTAAGCAGGCACAGGTATTATCAGCAGAGGCAGATAAGGCCGAGCAAATATTACGTGCTGAGGGTGAGGCACAGGCAATTCTCGCAGTGGCTGATGCACAGGCCAAAGCACTTGATACGGTAGGCCAGGTTGCAAATACGGTTGAAGGCCAAAAAGCGATTCAACTGAACCTGGCAGATAAAGCGATAGAAGCCAAACGGGCCATTGCTAAAGATTCAACCGTTGTGTTATTACCAGACGGTAGTACTAAGGCTGCAAATATAGTGGCTGAGGCGATGACGATTATTAATACATTAAATAATGATAGGCCATCCAGTTAACATAAAGGGCATGAAATGATTTCTGATTATATCGTTAATCACCAGTCAGAGTTTTGGTTGGTTTTTGGTTTTGCAATGCTGACTATTGAAGTGCTTACAGGTTTTACAACTGGCGTTTTTTTATTTGCTGGTTTTGGTGCGTTAGCCACCGGCTTGTTAATGAGCTTTGGTATTTTACCGGAAACATGGATTGCAGGTGTCGCCTGCACCGGTATCAGTTCGGGCATCATAACATTGCTGCTATGGAAGCCATTGAAACGTTTACAGGGTGACCGCCCTATAGAAAAAGACAACAGCAGTGACTTGATTGGACACGAGTTTATTGTCGATAGTGATATTTCAATGAGCCATCCGGGTTCAGTCAAATATTCAGGTCTAAGCTGGAAAGTTGAAATTGATAAGGCTGCAGGTGTTAATGCAATTGAAGTCGGACAACGAGTTATCGTGACTTCGGTAGATGTAGGCATCTTCAAGGTTAAACTTTTATCATAAGCCTCCAGTTAAAATTACAAATATTTTAACTGGCCAATACATGTCATTATGAAATCTATTAAAAACCTTATCCCCGTTTTAATGCTGTTAGTTTTGGCGTTCTACAGTTTTTCAAAATATTTTGAATTACCTCAGTCTATTATTAATGGCATTGTATTTTTGCCGATAATATTGGCCTTGTTGGTGATTGGTTTAACGGTGCATTTCAATCGTAGCCCTGTTTTCTTTTATACCCTATTGGTCGTTATTGCAAACCTTGTATTGGGCCTGGAGTGGGCAGACACCCGCTTAAGCTACGCATTGTTCTCCGCTTTTATCCCCCTGTTATTATTGTTGCTTTCTCTCTTACCAGAACGAGGAATATTAAGTGTTAGGGCAATTCCAGCATATGCTTTAATAAGTGGAGCAGCGCTATTTTCTGTTGTTGTAATAACTACGTCGCCGGAGTGGGCGACGCATGCGCTGTTAACTAACTGGTTACCTGCACGTTATTTCGACTGGACTCAGCAATCACAAACGGTGCTTATTATTTCTATTGTGGTTTTTATCGCGACCTTAGTACTTTATTTTCAGCGCCCATCTCCTCATATGGCAGCAGGCCTGGGTGTGTTGATTCTGTTATTTGCACAACTTAATTATGGTAGTACTGGTAGTAGTCTAACGGTGTTTAGCATCGCGGCATTAATTATCTGCCTTATGGCGGTAATGCAAGAATCGTGGCGCATGGCATATCTAGATGAACTAACGGAATTGCCGGGCAGGCGAGCCTTACGTGAAAAGTTTCAAAAGATGAGCGGTTTATATACGCTTGCTATGTTAGACGTGGATCATTTTAAAAAATTTAATGATACCTATGGTCATGATACAGGGGATGCGGTATTACGCATGATTGCTACCAAAATGAGTAAGGTTTCTGGCGGCGGTGTGTCTTATCGTTATGGTGGTGAGGAATTTAGTATTGTTTTCAATGGTAAGAACAGTAGCGATGCAAAACCGTATTTAGATGAATTGCGTGAAACTATAGCAAATACACCATTTGTAATTAACCGTGTAAGCCGACGTAAGGCGGATGGAAAATCAAAACCGCATAAAAATAAATCCGTACAGGTAACTGTCTCAATTGGCGTTGCCGATTCAAAGTCTAATAAAACATCGTCTAAATTGACCGCATGGGATGTACTTAAGCTTTCAGATAAGGCACTTTATCGAGCAAAGGGTAAAGGGCGTAATTGCGTTTGTAATTAGCATGAATATATAAAGTGCGTTAACAAGACGAATTGCACTTTTAAATTTTGTAAAAATAATTATACTATTCTTAGTAAGCTGTTTTAATCCACATATATAATTTCGCAATAGTTAAATTAATATAATGGTTTTACAAATGAATATTGAATCTGAAAAATCTAGAGTTCAGGAATTTGTCGATAAAGGTAATTACCATGCGGAAATTAATATTGCGCTTTCTGCAATGAATGAATGCCGTAGAATAAAAGATCAGGCTGGCATAGATCTATTTCTGGATATTATCAATAAAATATCGCTTACGCTTATTGAAGAGTTTGGCAGTAAGCACTGAGTTACATTATCCTATGCATCCCTGCATTTTCATACTCTGTATTTTAGGCAATGCTTACATCATTCGACAAACATAGATTTTGAATGGCATTGAGTATGACGATATCTAGTGGTTTTATTAATTACTGAGAATTATCGTTTTATATGCAGATAAATAGCTAATATATGATTCATACATCAGCACAACATAATCATACTATTACAAATGTATATTAGTGAGTCGATAGTAATCAATGAGGTATTACTATTGTAATCAGTTTTATTTATAGCTTGTTGTTTATAATCGTATTGTTTTATGAGTTTATATAAATTGATATGTGAAAATACTAAGCAATAATCATACTTTAAATTATTAAGTTACAGTGACATATGCGGGATTTTAAAGTGGGATATTGATTTAATAATTATATAAGGGAGAGAAAATGAAAAATCCAATTGTTGCTGACAATAAACCTGTTAAAGTGAGCCTTGTTAAAGGGCAAGAGTATCATTTTTGCACCTGTGGTAAATCAAAGAGTCAGCCATTCTGCGACGGCTCACATGTTGGTACACCATTTTCTCCCAAAGTTATTGTGTCTGATGTTGATGACGATGATGCCTATTTATGCGCCTGTAAACATACGCGCAATAGACCATTTTGTGATAGTTCACATAAACAGTTTTCTGCCAGTGATGTAGGGAAAGAGGGGCCTGGCATAGATGAAAATAAAAGTCCGGTGCCTGTGGCACGGGCAACATCTGAAGAACCGACAGTAGAGTTTATACATCAACTGGCGCGCGAGGGATTATCAACTTTAGGGCATCACGGTGAGGTGGGTGCTATGGGCGTACCACGGGATAATTTACCTAAATGGGATGACATACAGATTATGGCGGCCCAGTTATATACAAAACCTCTGTTAGATAATGCAGTGGTCGGCACCGAATTAGTCATCGGTCCCGAGTGCAAAAAACCATTACACCTAAAAATTCCCCTGTTCGTTTCTGATATGAGTTTTGGTGCCTTATCCGAAGAGGCTAAAATTGCATTGGCAAAAGGTGCGGAATTATCGGGTACAGGCATTTGCTCGGGTGAAGGTGGGATGTTGCCAGAAGAGCAGGCGGAAAATAGTCGTTACTTTTATGAATTAGCCAGCGCAATGTTTGGCTACAATGAATCTGTATTAGAAAAGGTACAGGCATTTCATTTTAAAGGTGGACAGGGTGCTAAGACAGGAACTGGAGGTCATTTGCCTGGCATAAAAAATACCGGGCGTATTTCCGAAGTGCGCGGAATACCAGAAGGTGAGCCAGCTATCTCTCCTGCAACCTTTATCGATTTACATACCGCAAAAGATTTCAAAAAATTTGCAGACCGGGTAAGAGAAATATCCGGCGGAATTCCTATTGGATTTAAGCTTAGCGCAAATCATATTGAAAAAGATATTGCTTTTGCACTAGAGGCGAGTGCCGATTATATTATTTTAGATGGACGAGGTGGTGGAACAGGTGCGGCGCCTTTACTGTTTCGTAACCATATCAGTGTGCCAACTATACCTGCCCTGGCAAGGGCGCGGCATTATCTGGATAAACAAGGTGTAAGTGGTAAGGTCACATTAATTGCAACGGGTGGACTTAGAGTGCCCAGTGATTTTATTAAGGCGCTTGCCCTGGGCGCAGATGGTATTGCCTTATCAAATAGTGCAATGCAGGCTATTGGCTGTATTGGTGCAAGGATTTGTCATACCAATAATTGCCCGGCGGGTATTGCAACACAAAGACCTGAGCTACGTAGTCGATTAGATGTTGATGAAGCCGCACAGAAACTGAATCATTTTTTTGTCGCATCCGTTGAATTAATGCAAGTTATGGCCAGGGCCTGTGGCCATGATCATTTAAATAAATTTTGTAAAAACGATATTGCGACCTTTAATAATGAGTTAGCTAAAATTTCTGGCATCAATTTTTCTGGTTATCAAGCAACAAGATGATAAAAAACAGATATTTTATGCTGCAGATATTAATGAAAATGAAAAGACAACGGAAGTTTAATATCCATACTATCGGCATTATTAGCGATTAGGGTTTGAAAATTAATTTGCTGGTTCTGGTTGCGTATAGGGACGGATAGTATCTGCAGAAATTTGTCTGCTATACACAGAAATTTTGGTAAAAGAACCCAGATGGTTTTCCCAATGAACCTGGCTCGAACTAATCCAGTTTGCATAAGTGGCTGTTTTGTACATTTGGGCGAAGTGTAGTTAGTTGATGTATCTCCTGCAACACCAGCCGTGAGCTATAAGCGTCACTGGCATCAAGTTCATTACCTTTTATAC
The DNA here is from genome assembly GCA_963924875.1 of uncultured Gammaproteobacteria bacterium. GTDB lineage: Bacteria > Pseudomonadota > Gammaproteobacteria > SZUA-229 > SZUA-229 > SZUA-229. The sequence continues at coordinate 10,357 of CAWUSX010000074.1, read as the reverse complement.
TATGCCACGCATACTTTCAGCGGATGCAAAGCCGGAGTGCGTCACCGCCGACGCTAAAAATTAGCCAGGGTATTTACAGGTAGTTGGCGGATGCAGTTGGACTGGATGATTGAGTTTGTTGCTGGATAGCGTAAACAATTCCACCAAGTTGTGCTAAATCCTCTATAATCACCCTCCGTTTTTGGCCTTAGCCGTTGTCTCCAGAGGATCCACCATGAATTTTTCATTTTTAGCGCTAGCACCTGAGCTGCAGCAAGCACTGGATGCCTGTGGATACACGGATATGACGCCTGTTCAACAGAAGGCAATTGTACCGGCGAGGCGGGGTAAGGATGTGCTGGCACATGCACAAACGGGCACAGGTAAAACTGCGGCGTTTGCATTACCTGTATTGCAGCAGATGCTAGATCGCCCAAAGCCTACGCTGGCGGATTTTCCCCGTGCCTTAATCCTTACGCCTACCCGTGAACTGGCAGAGCAGTTGGCAGAGACGATAGGCCGTTATGCGCAGTTTACCTCGTTAAAAATAGCCGCGGTTTATGGCGGCGGTAAGTCATCTTCTCAGGCCGCAAAGCTGCATGCCGGTGTGGATATATTGGTGGCGACACCAGGGCGCTTACTGGAACATTTGGAAAAGTGTAATGTGCACCTCTCGAAGCTGGAATTTGTTGTGCTGGACGAGGCCGACCGAATGTTAGACATGGGCTTTATTGCCGATGTTAAATCGATGTTGAAGCAAGCGCCTGCGAAACATCAAACCCTGTTGTTTTCGGCGACGACTTCGGGGCCGATTAATGATCTGGCAAGAACGATCATGTCGAAACATGAGGTTATCAATACCTCTAAGCAAAATGCTACAGCGGATACGGTTGAGCATGTAATGTATCCGGTAGAAGAACGTCGTAAAGCCGATTTATTTATCGATTTATTAGATTTGTATAACTGGTTTAAGGTACTGGTTTTTACCAGCACGAAGGCACAGGCGGATGAATTAAAGGCCAAACTAAAAATAGCCAAAATTAAAACCGCGGTTTGCCACAGTGATAAAACACAGGGTGCACGGCGTCGTGCAATTGCCGATTTTAAGGATGATAAAGTGCAGGTGTTGATTGCCACAGAAGTGGCGGCGCGTGGCCTGGATATACAGGGCCTTGAACATGTGGTTAATTTTAACTTGCCATACCTCGCGGAAGATTATGTGCACCGCATAGGTCGTACCGGTCGTGCAGGCGCTAAAGGGCAGGCGATTTCATTTGTAAGCCGTGAAGAAGAGCGTGCATTAGATAGCATTGAGCGTTTAATTGGTGAGCGCATTACGCGCATGGTAATGCCGGGTTATGAAGTGGGTAGCCGTGAAGCCATCTTTGCTAATCTGGATAAAACATCTCGTGGGCAACGCACCAACAAAGTAAGTAAAACAACAATCGTTCATGATGGTGAGGGTGGCAGCTCAGTGGTTAGAAAAAAGGCAGCGCTGAGAAAACCAGCCGGTAAGAAAACAGCGGCTACGGCTGTGCCGAGTAAGAAAAAGGCATCGGCTAAAAAGAAAGTCGCAAAGAAGAAAACAGCTAGAAAAAAATAGCTAAGAAAAATAACTAAAACACATGGGTTATGTGATGAGTTGTATAATCTTCCTACTTAATTTCTATTAGACGGTAGCTAAATGAAACTATTAATACGTAATCTTTCTCGCAATATCACTGAGGCCGAGCTTAAGGCGCTGTTTGAGACGCATGGTACGGTACAGTCCTGTAATCTGGTGATGGACAAAACTACGCGGCAGTCGAAGGGTTTTGGCTTTGTTGAAATGCCCAGGCAGGGCGAGGCGAAGGCCGCAATGCAGAGCATGAATGGTAAGGATGTCGAGGGCAGCAAAATACGCGTTAAAAAGGCAGAATCCAGGCCCGGTGATGTAGCACAGAGTAGTGACACAGCAGAAGGTGAATAAGTCTGTTTCGAATGACCCACTACATGGTGTCACCTTAAAAGTAATGGTGACCTATCTGCTGGAAAAATATGGCTGGCAAGAGCTGGGTAGAAATATCCAGATTAAATGTTTTACCAGTGACCCCAGCATCAACTCTAGCCTGAAGTTTTTACGTAAAACACCTTGGGCAAGAGACAAGGTAGAGGCGTTTTATTTAAAGTCTATATGGCTAGATAGCCATAATCAGGACGATTCTTCCAGTCAGTAGCGTTTGGCATGTTGAACGCTGAAATCACTCTTTTTCTGGCTTTTTAGCCCAAAATTCCAAAATAATTCATCAAGTTCGTCTATTTATGGGCAATACAGCGGCCCAGCCGTTTCATCCTGCGCCCAACTAAGGTATAAAAGCGCCATGAAAATACCAAAACGAATTCAACCGTTAGTCGAAGACGGTTTAGTTGATGATGTCATCAGCCAATTAATGAGTGGCAAAGAGGCTACCGTGTACGTTGTACGCTGTGGTTCCGAGATTCGCTGTGCAAAAGTCTATAAAGAGGCGAATAAGCGTAGCTTTAAGAAGGCATCTCAATATCAGGAAGGCCGTAAAGTACGTAATAGCCGCCGCCAACGCGCCATGGAAAAGGGTTCCAAATATGGCCGTAATGAGCAGGAGTCGTCCTGGCAAACAGCAGAGGTAGATGCTTTACATCGTTTGGCCGATGCAGGTGTTCGCGTGCCTAAGGCCTATTGTTGCGTGGATGGCGTGTTGCTCATGGAATTGGTCACGGATGAAGAGGGTGATGTCGCACCTCGCTTAGGTGATGTAGAAATGCCGGTTGAGATAGCGCTAACCGATCACGCGGCAGTAATGGAGGATATCAAGCGCATGTTGTGCGCAGGCATCGTGCATGGTGACCTCTCGGAATTTAATGTGCTGGTGGATGAATATGGCCCGGTGATCATAGATTTGCCACAGGCGGTGGATGCTGCCGGTAATAATCACGCAGAAATGATGTTGACCCGTGATGTAAATAAAATACGCGACTACTACGCGTTATATGCACCTGAATTGAAAAACAGCCAATACGCCAAAGAAATTTGGGCCTTGTATGAGAGTGGAGAGTTACACCCGGATACAGTGCTAACCGGGTGCTTTGAAGAAGATCTGCAGGAAGCAGATGTGGATGTGGTGCTTAATGAAATCAAGGCTGCATGGGAAGAAGAGCAGGAACGTCTACAACGCATAAATGGTGACGAACTAGAAGTTTAATTGTGTGTGTTTACATAAATAACTGCGATACTCACGCCTTAACATAATAATTAAATGTTTATTCAATATGATTTCAAAATCCACACTTCAAAAAGCCGTTAATGAAAATGTTATCGAGGCCGAACAGTTAGAACCACTTTATGCGTTTTTTCAAAATGAAAAAGCCGATGCTGAACACAATACTGATGTCGACGGTAGAGACGAGCCGCTTAAATTTATACGTAGCTTTGGTGATGTCTTTATTATGCTGGGCATTATTTTATTAGCGATAGCTATAAATAGAATAAATTTCACAGGCTATGAAGCCATCATACCAATTGTTGGTTTTATTGTTGTGGCGGAATGGCTGGTTAGAGTAAGACGTTTGGCATTACCGGGAATCGCAATACTTATTTCTGTTTTATTTTTTGTGACTAAAGCAACACCGCCGGAGTATGACATTTCAACAATGGCCGGCATGGCTGCACTTGGCCTTACAAGCTTGTTGTTTTACCTGCGTTACAAAATGCCATTTAGTTTATTGCCTCTTATGGCGAGTTTATTAGCAATGACAGTTATACAAATTGGTGTAGATGTACTCGAAACACCGATTGTATTTGCTGTATTTGGCTTAATCGTGTTTGCGGTTGCCATGTGGTTTGATTCGCAGGATACAAAAAGAATATCACATATGAGTGACAGCGCTTTCTGGTTACATTTATTGGCCGCGCCATTAATTGTTCATGGTGTAATGGCATCTATGTTGTTAAGTGATTCTTCATGGCTTTCATTCGTAAATAAAGAAATAATGATATTTATATTTTTCGCTGTATTCTTTTTGCTGGCGTTGTTTGTTGACAGGCGAGCCATGCTTGTATCCACACAGCTGTATGTTATTTATGCACTTACGCAATTGTTTCAGGATAAACTTGCTAGTACGCAAGATCTGATGATTTATATATTAATGGCAATAGGTCTGTTTGTTATTTATTTTGGTGCCTATTGGTACAAAACACGCTGTCTACTATTTGGCTTTATGTCTGGAACAAATATCAGTAAATACATTCCAGACTTAAATGTTCAGGATGTAAAATGATAAACACTATTTGTGGCCTGTAGTAGCAGTATGCAAGTTAAAAACGCCAAGGTCAGCATAGGCTTAAGTAACCCTAAAAGTCCGGAGAATGTAGACTCGGTGTTACGCGCAGCGGGTAACTATCGTGTTGATAGTGTTTTTTATACAGGTCAACGCTACGCGCGTGCATTAAGGCTTAATCCGGATACGCCAAATATGAGCCGAAAAGTAAGCGAAAATGTATCCTTGTACTCGGTCGACTCTCTACTTGAAAAAGTCGCAAAAGATGTAAAAATTGTCTGCATCGAATTTGCAATAGATGCTATTTCTTTGCCGCAATACCAGCATCCAGAAAATGCCTGTTATATCTTTGGTCCAGAAGATGGCAATATTAGTCAGGAAATTATCGATAGGGCAGATGCGGTTGTATATGTACCGACCGTAGGCAGTATGAATCTGGCGGCATCAGTGAATGTTGTTCTGTATGACCGACTGGCAAAAATGACAAAAGATATTGGTGGTAACGAGCTGATACGTGAAAATCGAGATACTAACAATAATTTGAAAGTTAGAAACTAAAAATTATATATTATGATCATTAAAAACAAAGATAATAAACAGGATAGCATTGACTATTTAACGGATCTTTTAGATCGTGATTTCGCGGATGAAAAGAAAGGCCTTATCGAGCGTGAAATAAAAAACCTTTATTCTGCAAATATAGATGAGGGGACATCTGCTTATTATCTTGGCTCGAAATTTAAGCAATCCAAAGACTGGGTTTTGATACATGATTTTCGTTTAGAGCATGCGAGTGAAATTGCTCAAATTGATCATTTGTTGATTGGCAGGGCGATGGATGTTTATGTGATCGATTCAAAAAGCTTTACTTATGATGTTGTAATTTCTGAAGATGGTGATTTCAGTTATTTTTATAAAAATAATCCTTATTCCATACCTTCACCGATTACGCAGAACCAACAGAATATAAACTTATTAAATAAGTTCCTAACGGATAACGACTTGTTACCTAAACGCCTGGGTATGACGTTAACACCTGCGTATAAAAATATCGTATTACTCTCATCTGTATCGAAAATGACGAAGCCTGGTAAAGGTCTTTATGATTGCAGCGCAGTAATGAAAACGGATAAGTTTTCAGAACGCTTTAATAATGAACTCGACAATTATGACGTATTAGGCAATATGGATAACCTTGCAAAGGTTGTTTCTCAAGATAGCTTGCTACGCTTTGCGGAAAAAATAGTCTTACATCACAAACCATTTTCGATTGATTATGTTGAAAAATTTGGCCTTAACTCTGAAGTATCAGATTTAGATGATACTCATGTAGAGGCAGAAGACTTACCGCTGTGTCCGGTATGTGGCAAACAAATGGTAAAACGCGAAGCCAAAAAAGGTAAAAGTATTGGCAAGATTTTTTATGGTTGTTCGCAGTTTCCTAAATGCCGTGGTGTGTTAGAAGTAGATTCTGTAATGCCAGAAGAAGCAAAAGAAGAACCTTTGCGTGAAGAAGAAAACCCCGTATGTCCAAAATGTAATGGACTAATGGTAAAACGAGTATCTAAAAAAGGTGACAATGCAGGGCGTGAATTTTGGGGGTGTAAAAATTTCCCAAAATGTCGAGGGGTTGTCTCAATTAAATCTACATTGGCTGATTAATTTTAGATTGAAGTCCCACGATATTTATTAAACTAAATTTTTTTTGGTCTTTTTTATTGTTGTATATCAAATAAGGCACAATAATTATCTGATATTAATATTCAACAAGATTTTTTTTAAGATTTCAGATAGCTTTAAATTTTTTATATTATTGTGTGTGTTTTTCTGTGTGATATAACACACATACGTGCGTATGTTGTATTGATGTCTCAGAAGTATCTAGTGCTTTAATAAATGAATACGAGTTATCAGGCATAAGTTATGAGTCAGCAGATGCAGAGTATCGATATTTCACCACAAAATTCTGTTGGCCCCTGCCTGCATAAGCCTGAAAACATAAGGTGTGCATCCTGTATTATGGATACATCGTATTATTTTAACGATCTGAGTATAGCTGCCAAGAAAGACCTGCAACTAAACTTGAATTTAAAAAAATTCAGCAAAAAAGATGCGCTGTACAAAGAAGGTGAAATTAGTAGTAATTTATATATTTTAATGTCGGGCGAAGTAAAGGTTTATAAAACACTACCTAATGGAAGGCACCAGATTCATAAATTGGTTCAGGTTCCGGGTGATCTTATTGCCTGTGAAGACTTATACCTGAACCATCATGGTAGTTCGGCAGAGGCGCTTAATGATGTGACTGTATGTTATTTGAAGTTTGATGATCTCCGCAGCAGTATTGCGAATTATAAAGAAATATCCAGTACTTTGATGCATTCCATGTCGCGGAATTTAAATTCTTATATCCGGCATATTGCAAATCTGGGGCAAAAGAATGCACTTGAACGCCTTGCGTCATACCTTGTTTATTTAAATGAAACTCACCATGAGCGACATTTAAAAAATAGTTTCCTGAAAGATTCATTGTCTCGTATTGAGCTGGCGGATATGCTGGGTGTTACTCAAAGAACTTTAATTAGAAGTATTAAGCAATTAGAGTCAGAAAGTTATATTAGTATTAATAAGGGAGGGTTTATTATTCTTGATTTAAACTCTCTGCAAGTAATTGGTTCAGGTGGTTGATTTTACATTAGAAATTTTCTTTTTCTAAACGTGTTTCACTTCGTTTTATTTCACTATGTCTTTTTTAAAAATATTTAATGTAAATAAATAATTTATTTTATATTTAATTTTAAAAAAGTGACATTTTTCATTGATGATGTTTTTCTCATAAGTAATGATTAATTTGTATTTATTAAAGATACAGGTTGTTGCTTTAGTACTGGTTAATTCCAGAAACATAATAATGCATTTTATTTCTTAATGATTCAATAGGTAAGCGTTATGCCATTAAATGAAAATGAAAGTACCATTAAGGTATTCAGTAAAGACGAAATTGAGGAGCTTAAAAAAGACCCCAATATCGCCAATCATGGTCGCCGCAGTTTTTTGAAATGGAGTGCAATTGTGTCATCACAGGCAGTGATTGGTGGCGGAATAGTCAATTTATTAGCAAGCTCTGAAGCAAAGGCCGATGATACATTTGATAATGTAACAGAATGGGTTTATTCAGTATGCGGTTACTGTTCTTTTGGTTGCGGACTTAACATTGGTGTTAATGCCGCAGGTGAGGCGGTTGCCGTTCGAGGCAATGAAAATCATCCGACTAATAATGGTCGAGTATGTGTTAAAGGTGTATATGAGCATAAAATTCTAAATGCACCAGATCGTGGTAAATGGCCTTTAGTTAGAAATTCAGCCGGTGAATGGGAACGTATTACCTGGGATGAGGCAACAACCATATTGAGTCAAAAAATTATTGATGGTGTTGATGCAAAGGGTGCGGATTCCATAGCAACCTACAATACAGGGCAGTGGACCATTGAAGATTACTACTCCTTTGGAAAGTTTGCCAAAGGTGCTATTGGTACCGCCACCATGGATTCTAATACCCGCTTATGTATGGCGGCGGCAGTAGTTGGCTACCTCTCTACTTTTGGCTCTGATGGCCCTCCCGGTTGTTATGACGATGTAGAAAATACCGACTGCTTCTTTGTTATTGGCATGAACCCGGCCGAGATGCATCCACAGCTTTGGCGTCGTATTGCCAGGGCGCGTAGAACAATCCGTGCGCCAAAATTGATTGTGGTCGATCCGCGTCGAACTCAAACGGCGCGTAGTGCTGATTTACATCTGGCACTCAAACCCGGCACTAATCTGGCATTAATGAATGGCCTGATACAGCAAATTATTGCGAATAACTGGACTGATAGCGCCTATATCAATGCCCATACGCGTAACTACGCTGCGATGGCCACAACGGTAGCTAAATATACGCCCGAGTATGTATCTAATATTACAGGCTGTCCTGCTGCTGATATTGCTCTGGCCGCTAAATGGATTGGTGAATCCCCTGAGGCATTGTCGCTATTTATTCAGGGTGTGTACCAGTCCATGGGTGCCACCGATACCGTACGTATGATCTGCGCTATGCACTTGATCACCGGCAAAATTGGACGTCCCGGTTCTGCGCCCTTCAGTATCACCGGCCAGGCAACGGCAATGAGTAATCGTGAAGCTGGGGCATCCTCAGCACTGGCTGGATATCGAAACTATTACAATCCTGACCATGTGGGCTGGCTGGAAGACTTCTGGAATGTACCCAGGGGAAAAATCCCGCCACACAAGCCGACTGTGATTACCTCTAACAAGGAATTACAGCCTCAACTCAACAGCCATGTGGAGATGATGCGTAACGGTGAGCTGAGTGTGTTCTGGATCCAGGCGACCAATCCTGCGGTTACCCTGCCGGATCTGAACAAACTGTATTCCTATATGGATTTTAATAATCCCAATCGCCCCTATATTGTGGCGCAGGATATTTATGAACCGATGGAATGCACCCATTTTGCTGATATGTTCCTGCCCGCCGCTATGTGGGGTGAAAAAACCGGCACCTACACCTGCTCTGAACGTAAGGTTAATCTGGGTCGTCAGGCCGTGCTACCTGCTGGTTATGATCTCCGTCCTCAGGGTTACGGCGCCTATTCTGATCTGGAAATCACTAAAATGATGGCCGATAAGATGGCTTCCATGGATGCTCGCTTTGCAGATAAGAATGGCAATTCAGTGATTGGCTACAGCACATCAGAGGAGGCCTTCGAAGAATGGAAAGCCTGTAGTGAGGGTACTATTTGTGACATGAGTGGCATGAGCTATGCCAAAATCGAAGCCAACAATGGTATCCAGTGGCCATCGACACCGAGTAATGTTTATGGTGGAAAACGTATGTATACCGATGGCCGTTTCAATACCAACTGGGGTGATTCTCAGGGGGGCGATCAGACTCAGCCCTGGGTTGATCCAGACAATTTAAGCCGGGCCTATCTCTGGGCCAAAGACTATATCGAGGCACCGGAGATACCGGATAGCCAATACCCATTCTGGTTAATTACCGGTCGAGTAATCGAGCACTTCCACAGTCGAACCAAAACCAAACGCGTGCCCCAGCTGCATGAGATGGTACCGGAAAATTACGTGGAACTGCACGCCGAAGATGCCGCCGCACTCAATGTAGTGTCAGGTGATCTGGTACGTCTGACCACGCGTCGCGGAGAGATTGTCATCAAGGCACTGGTGGTTGGCACAGTACAGAGAGGCCAGGTGTTTGTTCCCATGCACTTTGCGGATCTGGACCCACAGGATGTCGCCCAAAATGGAGGACGCTTAACTGCAACCAATCGGCTCACGATGAACTGGGTCGATCCGGATTGTAAACAACCTATCTATAAACACTGTGCCGTTAAACTAGCCAAGGCTTAATGGAGGAGAATAAATATGAAAATTTTAAATAAATCCATTAAATCTATACTGGCCTGTCTGATGATTCTGGCACTGGGTTCTTCGGTCTCTTTTGCGGGTAAAGGTGGCAGTGGAGGAGGCGAACCGGCTCCTGCCCCAGCTCCCACTCAGGTCTTTGATACCAGCTTTGCTGTGGAATTCAGCTACTCCTGCTTAGGTGGTGGCTGTCATGAAATGGATCAGAAGCTGGTTGATGAGTATGCTGCATCAAAAATGACCCACACCATGGTCAAGTGCAACGCCTGTCACGGCACACACACCGCCACAACAGTAGGACTGGAAAAACCCAATCTTACTGGTTATTACCCAGGTATCGGTGCTACTGGCTACAAAGTAGATACTGATCGTTGTAAGGTCTGTCATAACAATGAGCATACGGGTGGTGGTAAAAAATCAGGTGATAACTGTTATAGCTGTCATGTACCGCATGTCTTCGGTGCTGGCGGTCGCTGATAGAGGCATATATTAAGTTGTTGGTTCTGTTTGTTTTTAAACAGGGCCAATGGCATATTGCTTAACGTCGCCTTGTTGATGGTTGTAGTGCTTCAAGGTCTTCACGAACCTGATATAAAGTTCTTTCGTAAACTATTTCTCTGCCCATGATTTCACCGGCATAGGC
>CAWUSX010000073.1:0-14207 GCA_963924875.1 uncultured Gammaproteobacteria bacterium | reverse complement strand
CGTGATTGAAAATGCGGTGTTCAAAACCTATGGTTGTGGTTCTGCGATTGCATCAAGCTCCCTGGTTACCGAGTGGATGAAAGGCAAAACCATAGAAGAAGCCAGGGCGATAAAGAACATGGACATTGTAGAAGAGCTGGCACTTCCACCGGTAAAAATTCACTGTTCCGTATTGGCAGAAGATGCCATTAGTGCAGCGGTTGAAGACTACATGTCTAAGAAAAATGCATCATAAAAATTCGCACACAAGATTATAAGATAGAGAGTAAAAATGGCTATTTCTATTACACAGCAAGGTGCTAAACGTATTAACGATTTCCTGGCTAATCGTGGCTCGGGAATTGGTGTGCGTCTGGGTGTGAAAACAACGGGTTGTTCTGGCATGGCATACGTTATTGAATTCGTCGACGAGGTTAGTACCGATGAAGACGTTACGTTTGACAGCAATGGCGTGACTATTGTTGTTGATAAAAAAAGCCTTGTTTACATTGATGGTACAGAAATGGACTATGTAAAAGAAGGTCTTAATGAGGGTTTTGAATTTAAAAATCCAAATGAAAAAGATGCCTGTGGTTGTGGCGAAAGTTTCACGGTTTAAATTTATCTGTAGTCAATTTAGTTGTTCAATATGTCTGATTTAATCTTCTCGCAAAATTACTTTGAAATATTTTCATTGGATGTTTCAACTAATCCTGATCTCGCTTTATTAAATGAGAATAACAGGGCATTGCAGCGCTTAGCTCACCCGGATAAATTCGCAAATAGTAGCGAAGCGGAAAAAAGACTGGCGATGCAAAAAACATCGTTAATTAATCAGGCGTTTAATACTTTAAAAGATCCAGCATTAAGACTGCAATACATGTTAAGCCTTAAAGGTATTGATATGAATGCAGAAACTGATACCACAATGGATGGTGCTTTTTTAATGGATCAAATGGAACTTCGTGAAAAAATTTCCGAAGTACGCTCGCAGTCTGATCCGCTGGACGAGCTGGAAACAATTTCCAAAGACTTAAAGAGTTCGTCTGCGAATTTAATCATTGAGTTTGATAAACATTATCAAGCTGATGAGTTAGATACAGGCCGGGAAGTTATTCGCAAGCTTCAGTTTATTAATAAAGCTCAGAGAGAAGTGTCTGAGCTAACCGAACAATTAGAAGACGAATTACTATAATGGCTTTATTGCAAATATCAGAACCTGGTCAGTCAACAAAACCACATGAACATAAGTTTGCTATTGGTATTGATTTAGGTACAACTAATTCACTCGTCGCAACAGTGCGCAGTGGTCTTGCTGATACGCTGGCAGATGTTAATGGGCAACATCTTTTACCCTCTGTTGTGCAATACACAGCTAACAGTGTGTTGGTTGGACAAGCAGCAAAAGAGCATCAGGTAGCAGATTCACAAAATACTATTTCCTCTATTAAACGCTTAATGGGGCGTGGCATAAGTGATTTGAGAATTCTGGGTGATAACTTGCCCTATGCGTTTTCTACATCAGATTCCTCTGTGCCAAGAATCAAAACGGCGGCCGGCGATAAAACGGCTATTGAAATATCTGCAGATATTTTGAAAGTACTTAAACAGCGCGGCGAACAAACATTAGGTGATAAGTTGGAAGGTGCAGTAATAACTGTACCTGCTTATTTTGATGATGCGCAGCGTCAGGCAACAAAAGATGCAGCAAAATTAGCGGGCCTCAAGGTATTGCGGTTATTAAATGAACCAACCGCTGCGGCTGTTGCATACGGACTTGATAGTGGTGCAGAAGGTATTGTTGCTGTTTATGATTTAGGTGGTGGAACCTTTGATGTTTCTATCATGCAACTTAGACAAGGTGTGTTTGAGGTTTTATCTACAGGTGGTGATAGTGCATTGGGCGGTGATGATTTTGATCACGCAATTGCAGAATGGGTGATTGCTCAGGCAGGTTTAAATGCCAATGATTTAAGTGCCGGCACCTTGCGTTTGATTTTACAGGAAGCCTGTGCGGCTAAAGAAAATTTAACTGAACATAATCAATCCGAAATAACCATTAAGTTTGATGAGTCTCAAACATGGTTTGGTACTTTAACACGGGATATTTTTCAGCAATTAATCGACCCAATGATTAAGAAAACGCTGATGTCCTGTCGACGTGCATTACGTGATGCGGAAATCGAAAAACATCAGGTGATGGATGTTGTTATGGTCGGTGGTTCTACCCGAACACTACGCGTGCGTGAATTAGTGGGCGAGTTTTTTGATACGCAGCCACGCGTTGATATCGACCCTGATCGTGTGGTTGCCATAGGCGCTGCTATTCAGGCGAATGCATTGGCAGGTAATGACCCTGAGGGGAATTTATTGCTGATGGATGTATTGCCATTGTCTCTTGGTATAGAAACCATGGGTGGTTTGGCTGAAAAAATTATTCAACGTAATACGCCCATTCCTGTATCAAAAGCACAGGACTTTACAACCTATAAAGATGCTCAGACAGCAATGGCTGTTCATATAGTGCAGGGTGAACGTGAATTAATTGATGATTGTCGTTCATTGGCGAGATTTGAACTGAGAGGCTTTCCTCCACACGTTGCCGGCTCTGCAAGAATTCGCGTGACGTTTCAGGTTGATGCAGATGGTCTTTTAAGTGTAACCGCCAGAGAAGAAAACTCAGGTGTAGAAGCCAGTGTTGAAGTAAAACCATCATATGGTTTACAGGATTCAGAAATAGAATCGATGCTAAAGGCCTCAATGGAATACGCTGCTGAAGATAAGGACGCACGTAGTTTGCGTGAGCAACAGGTTGAAGCTGATCGTGTAATAGAGGCGATAGATGCAGCGATGGCGGATGATGGCAGTGTGATGTTAAGCGAGGATGAAAAAGCGCTTATTATTGAGGCGCGTGGAAAATTACAGGCAGCACGTCATCAGGCAACTGATTCGCAAGAGCTTAAATCGGTTATGGCGAATCTGGAAAAAGTCAGTGCTGCTTATGTGGCAAAACGCATGAATGCAAGTGTACAAAAGACAATGGCTGGTCATAAGGTCGAAGAATTTAATAACGATTAGTTATACAAACCATTATCCGAATAATTAAACGTTAATTTAACTTAAACAAAGAAGAGAGCGAGCAATGCCGCAAATTATATTTTTACCCCATGAGGGGTTATGTCCTGAAGGCGCTGTAATAGAAGCCAAACCAGGCGAAACCATTTGTGATGCAGCCCTGCGTAACGATATAGAAATTGAACATGCCTGTGAAAAATCATGTGCCTGTACGACTTGCCATGTGTATGTGCGTGAAGGTGGTGACTCGCTAAATGAGAACACCGATGATGAAGACGACATGCTGGATAAAGCATGGGGACTGGATCCAGATTCGCGCTTAAGTTGTCAAACCGTTGTGGATGATACAGACCTGGTTGTTGAGCTACCTAAATACACCATTAACATGGTGTCTGAAAACCACTAAACCTATTGAGGTAATAGCATGAGTCTTAAATGGACAGATACGCTGGAAATAGCCATTGCATTAGATGATAAGCATTCTGATGTGGATCCCCAATTCGTCAGATTTACGGATCTTCACCAATGGGTTTGTGATTTAGAAGAATTTGATGATGTCCCTGATGCTTCAAGTGAGAAGATTCTTGAGGCCATTCAGATGACCTGGATTGATGAAAAAGACTAGCTATAGCAATTAGCGAGCGTCACCTGGAGTACTTAATCTCTGAATCGGGCTGTCAAAACAGCCCGATTTTCATTTAAATACCTGAAAAGCTAACTGTTTCTCGTAAAAACCATACTAAAAAATGCCTTACTTTGACTGAATGGTTTATAATCAGTCCCTTATTTTTAATCATATTTTTGGATCTTTTTTAATGTCTCTAGAACGTACAATCTCTATTATCAAGCCTGATGCAGTAGCTAAAAACGTTATCGGTGAAATTTACAGCATATTTGAGCAGGCCGGTCTGCGTATTGTTGCGGCAAAAATGATGCATCTAAGCCGTGAAAAGGCTGAAGGCTTTTACGCGGTACACAAAGAGCGTCCATTTTTTAATGACCTGGTTGATTTCATGATCTCTGGTCCAGTCATGGTTCAGGTACTTGAAGGCGAAAATGCAATCACTAAAAACCGTGATGTAATGGGTGCTACTAACCCTAAAGATGCAGCTGCTGATACTATACGAGGCAAATTTGCAAAATCAATCGATGAAAACGCAGTGCATGGCTCTGATGCACCAGAAACAGCTAAAGTAGAAATTGAATACTTCTTTAGCGCTGAGGAACTTTGTGACCGCACCCGTTAATTTTCCGCATATTGAGAAAACAAACCTGCTGGGTTTAAACCGGCAGGACATGGAGGCCTTCTTCGCCAAACTTGGCGAGAAGGCCTTTCGTGCTTCTCAGCTCACCAAATGGATACATCAACTGAATGTCACTGATTTCGATCAGATGACGAATATCAGTAAGTCTTTGCGTGAACAGCTTAAAGAAAAAGCCTGTATTACTTCTCTTAAGGTGGATACTGATCAGTTGTCTACAGATGGCACGCGCAAATGGCTGCTTGAACTGCCCGACGGTAATCGCATTGAATCAGTATTTATCCCGGAAGATGATCGTGGGACTCTGTGTATTTCATCTCAGGTAGGCTGTGCACTGGATTGCAGTTTTTGCTCAACAGGTCGGCAGGGCTTTAGTCGAAACCTGACAGTTGCGGAAATTATTGCTCAGGTATGGATAGCCAATAACCTTCTGGAAGAAGAAAAAAAACCCGGGCGCAAAATTACTAATGTCGTTTTTATGGGCATGGGTGAGCCGTTATTAAATTTTGATAATGCCATGAAAGCCATAGATGTGATGATGGATGATTTTGCTTATGGCTTAAGTAAACGACGCATAACTGTTAGTACGGCAGGTGTTGTGCCTGCGATGCAAAAATTGGCAGAACGCCATGATGTTCAGTTGGCAATATCATTACATGCAACGCGTGATGTACTGCGCGATGATATTGTGCCGATCAATAAAAAATATAATCTTGAAAAATTGATTGAGGCATGCCATAAATTTATGCAGCAACGTTCGCCACGTTCACGTTTAACCATTGAGTATGTGATGCTCGCAGGCGTTAATGATTCGAAACAGGATGCAGAAGAACTCATAAAATTATTAGATGGCTTACCTGTACTAATTAATTTAATACCTTTTAACCCATTTCCAGGTTCTGGGTATAAAACTTCATCAAATAACGCGGTGCACCGATTTCAGGATGTATTAATGGCAGCAGGATTAATTACTGTTATACGTAAAACACGTGGTGAAGATATTGATGCGGCATGTGGGCAATTAGCAGGTAAGATTGAAGATAAAAGTCGCAGAGATAGAAAATTCATTAAACCCAGACTTGGAATGAATTCATGATAAAAATTAAACATGGCTTAATGGTTTTTTTAATGAGTACGTTGGTGGCCTGTGGTGGTGGTATTAAGCAGAAAGAAGAGGCGAAGAAAGATAAGCATGCTGCGATAATTAATGTTCAGCTGGCATCGGGTTATATTCGCCGCGGTGATCTTGAAATAGCCGAGAACAAGTTGTTAAAGGCGATAGAGTATGATGATAAGTATGTGCCTGCCTATACAACTATGGCTGTTTTAAAAACCATGATAGGAAAAATTGATGAAGCCGAAACCTATTACCTTGATGCACTGGATATAGATCCAAGGAATCCTGAATTACATAATAACTATGGTACGTTTTTATGCGACACGGGCAAGCTTGATGAGGCCTTTAAACAGTTTGATATCGCTTTAAATAATCAATTTTATAAAACGCCTGAGGCTGCGAGTGCTAATTTAGGCTATTGTATGTTAAAAAGTGAAAGTCCTGATTTTAAATTGGCTGAGAAATACTTGCGAGCAAGCTTAAAAGTTAATCCCAATTTATCAAGCGCTTTACTTGCAATGGGTGAGTTAGGTGTGCGTTCAAATAAATACCTTATGGCACGTGCTTATATGCAGCGCTATCATGCGGGCACTAAACCAACTGCGTATAGTTTGTGGCTGCAAATTCAAGCTGAGCATGCACTAGGTGATAAAACAAATTTTATAAAATTATCACAGACACTGTTAGAAAATTTTCCCGAATCACCTGAAGCAGTAAAAGTAATGGAGTTATCTTACAAATGACAGAACAAAATGACTCTTCAGTAGAGCCGGTAAGTGAAACTGTTGAAATAATGCATGCAGAGTTTGGTTTGCCATTAAAAGAGGCCCGCGAAAAAGCGGGGTTATCAATTTCCGATGCTGCTCAGTCATTGCTTATACCGCAAGATATTATAAGCGCAATTGAAAATTCGCAGATGGAAAAGCTTCCATCTGCAACCTATACGAGAGGTTATATACGTGGATATGCACGTATATTAAATATTTCAGCTGATGAAGTTATTGCTTTATACAACAGCATGATTCCAACCGCTGAGATGTCAGCCAGTGTATTTATACCCTCAGAACATCAGGACGCTAATAATAAAACAGCTATTATTATCGCGGCCTCAGTTATATTGCTATTAGTAATGGCCTGGTGGTTTCAATCTGAAGAAACACCTAAACCAGAAGAAACATATACATACAATGAAATATCGGGTTTTAATGAATTAGCTGATTCTTCGAATAGAGAAGACATCGTTGCAACGAATTCAGATGAGATACTCATCGAGCCATCAACTGACTCAAACACTGATACGGCAGAGACTAATCAGCTAGTAGAAGAAGCTAACATTACGATTGATGATAAACAGGCCGCCACTACGGATGAAATGATACTAACGGCTATTGGCGACTCCTGGTGTGAAATTTTTGATGCATCTGGTAAGCGACTTTTTTATCAATTAATGAAAGAAGATAATGAAGAGGTGCTGCATGGGCTGGCACCATTTAAAGTTTTTTTAGGAAATGCATCTCAAATACGCATTGAAGTAAACGGCAAGATAGTTGATTTCGAAAGCTTGATAGTAAGTAATAAAAATACGGCTAATTTTAGCGTTTCAGCAGAATCCGACGCATTCAGTAATAATTGATAAAAATATTTATATGTCTAACAAAATTCAAAGTATTAGAGGAATGCATGACATTCTTCCCGATCAATCACCACTGTGGCAATTTTTTGAAACCACGGTAAAAGATCTTTTAAAAAGCTACGCTTATAATGAAATACGTATGCCAGTTGTTGAATCAACGGATCTTTTTTGTCGATCTATCGGTGAGGTTACCGATATTGTTGAAAAAGAAATGTACACTTTTGCAGACCGTAATGGAGATAGCTTAACGTTACGTCCAGAAGGAACGGCTAGTTGCGTAAGGTCATGTATTCAGCATGGCTTGCTGCATAACCAGCAACAACATCTGTGGTATGCGGGGCCAATGTTTCGCCATGAACGTCCACAAAAAGGCCGTTACCGACAGTTTCATCAAATTGGTGTTGAGACTTTTGGTATTGATACCCCCGACATTGATGCTGAATTAATTTTTATTTCAGCACGTTTGTGGAAAATGCTTGGCCTACAGAATATTCGACTTGAGTTGAACACTTTAGGTACAGCAGATTGCAGAAAAGCATATAGAAGTGTGCTGGTTGATTATTTAAGCCAACATAAAGAATTGCTTGATGAAGATTCTCTGCGTCGTTTAGAGAGCAATCCACTTCGCGTTCTGGATAGTAAGAACGCGGCAATGCAGGAGATGATTGAAGCGGCACCCAAATTAATGGATTATTTAGATGAGGAATCTAAAGATCACTTTGATGCATTAAAGGTAATGCTTGATGAAGCCGGTATTAAATATAATATTAATCCACGTTTAGTTCGCGGTCTGGATTATTACTGCAAAACGGTTTTTGAATGGGTAACTGATGATCTGGGCGCGCAGGGAACAGTTTGTGCTGGTGGCCGATATGATGGTCTGGTTGAGCAACTAGGTGGCAAGCCTACGCCCGCTGCAGGTTTTGCTATGGGTATAGAACGCCTGTTGTCGCTACTGCAAGATGCTGGAACTAAAATAGACAATGCGCCAGATGTGTTTGTTATTATGCAGGGTGAACAGGCGCAACTAAAAGGTCTATCACTTGTCGAAATGGTGCGCAACCAGTTACCTCATTTGGCCATGCAAACCAATTGTGGCGGCGGCTCATTTAAAAGCCAAATGAAAAAGGCTGATAAATCAGCCGCAATTATTGCAATAATACTTGGTGATGATGAAATAGCTAACGATACAGTTAGCATAAAATATTTACGCGAAGACAAACAACAATTAATTGTAAAACAGACGCAATTAGCTGATGTATTAAAGATTATCTAATTAATATAAATAACAATCGATTTGCTTGAGAAGATTATGGATTTTGAAACAGAAGAACAACAATTAGAAGCCATTAAAAAATGGTGGAAAGAAAATTCAAATATGATTATTGGCGGTATTGCCGTGGGTGTATCTGCAATATTTGGCTGGCAGTATTATCAGGATAAAACAATTGTTCATACAAATAATGCAAGTGTGCTTTATGAGCAGGTTGTTGGCAATGTTGAAAATCTTGCAATAGTAAATGAACAAATGGCTCGTGTTAATACATTGCAGGCAGAGTATGCCGATACGCCATATGCTGGATTGGGCGGATTGCTATTAGCTAAGCAACAGATGGCGAGTAGTGAATTTGTGAAGGCTCAAAAACAGCTAGAATGGGTAGCGGCCAATGCTCGGCAGGATGAAGTTAAATCATTAGCAAAAGTAAGACTGGCTCGCTTACTATCAAATACGCAGCAGGTCGATAGAGCGCTTGCTATATTGAATGAGCCTTTTCCCACAAGTTTTAATGCAATAGTCTTTGAGCTGAAAGGTGATGTATTGATCCTTAAGGGCGAAATGGCTCAAGCAAAATCAGCTTATCAACAAGCAATGGCTGCATCTGAGTCTCCCAGTCGTTGGTTGCAATATAAAATTGACGACATTGGTATGACTGATCAACCCGCAACAACAGATAATTCAGAACCATCAGCATGATTCGTTATTTAATTACACTTTTAGCCTGCCTGTTCCTTTTCTCATGCTCGGATTCAGATAATTCTGAGCCTCCGACGGAGCTTGTTGATTTTCAACAAAGTATAAAAATTACTCAATTATGGAGTGCAAATACAGGTAGTGGTGTAGAGCAGCAATACATAAAACTTTTTCCACTGATCGCAGGTGAACAAATTGTTGTTGCCGATCGTAATGGAGATGTAACTGCTTTTGATATCAAAACCGGTGATGAACTTTGGCAAGTTGAGTTGAAAATGATTTTGAGTGGCGGTGTTGGCGGTGATGAAAATCATCTGCTTGTTACTAGTCGTAATGGTCATGTCATCATGCTCGATGCAAAAGGCAAATTATTATGGAAGATAGATGCCAGCTCAGAAGTTTTAATGCCCGCTCAAATCTCAGGTGATTTTGTGATTATTCGCTCTGTTGATGGGCGTATATCCGCATTAGATGTTAATAGCGGTACTCAAAAATGGACCTATAAGCGAGATGTACCTGCTTTAAGCCTGCGCGGAAATAGCAGCCCAATTATTACTAAAGGCTATGTTTTTTGTGGTCTGGATAGTGGCCGTTTAGTGGCATTAGATTTGCTTAGCGGCAGTGCGGTATTCGATATTCCTATCGCAACACCCAGTGGGCGCTCGGAACTTGAGCGCTTAATTGATATCGATGGAAATGCCGTTGTAAAAGACGATACATTATATATGGCAAGTTATCAGGGTAGAGTCGTTTCTTTAGATATTCGTCGCGGGCAGCTTAACTGGAGTCGAAAAACATCTACCTATAGTGGTGTTGAATATGCAGCTGCAAACATATATTTAGCAGATGATAAAGATCATTTGTGGGCATATGATTCTTCGAATGGCGCGACTATGTGGAAGCAGGAAAAGTTGGCTGCGCGTAGCATTACTCGCCCAGTAGCGATGAAAGATACTATTTTAGTTGCAGATTATGCAGGTTACCTTCATTGGTTGTCACAGTTCGACGGGCATTTTTTAGGCCGAGTTGATACAGATGGATCTGGTGTGATTGTGCCACCTGTTGTAAATAATGGTGTGGCTTATGTGCTTACCCGTGACGGCGAATTATCTGCTTATACTATTCAGTAAAATTTTTTATTATATGTATAGTTAAGGCTTTTTATTAAGTTTTTGACTATTAATTGTAATGTCTATGTGACCAGGTGTTATTTAGTTGTCGTGAAATATTAATTCACACAATAAATTTATTAAGGCTTTATATGAGTGCAAAAAGATTCAGTGTTTTAGAAATCTTACTATGGATTATTTTATTCTTATTTGTACTCATGGCATTAAGCCCATACATTATAGGTTATAGGGCAAAATCTGATTACGTAAATTTAATCCAGCAGATATCTCAATTAACACATCAGAATTTGCAGGTCTCAAATTACGATCAAGGTTTTTTTTCATCGGAAGCAACGCTTACCTTAACGCTGCCACAGAATTCTGAAGCTATTCTTTTTAAAGAAGAAATCATTCACGGACCGGTTTATCTGGGCTTAATTGCTGAGGATAAGTCTCCACTAATTGCGGCTGTTATCAATGGTGAGCTAGATATGCAAGCCAGTCACATTAAAACGCTTAAAATTACATCTGAAACGAGTCCTCTGTTATATCAACACTTAATTGATTTCAATGGTGACGTTGAAACCCAGGTATATGTTCCACCTATTAAAGCGCTTATTCATGAAGGTGCGGAAACACTCCATGTGGAATCTTCTGGCGCTATGTTTACACAACGTCTTACATCAGCTGATAATAATTTGAAAGGCGAAATGACCGTCCCCCTGATAAATATACATAAAACGGATTTCGATATGAATATTGAAAATACCGTTATTAGCTATTCAGGTAGCAAAGGTGAGAACCAGTTAATGATTGGTGATACGGTTTTTTCAGTGGCTTCACTGGACATAGAATTTGCGGAAGAACAGTTTGCTGTAAGACAGTTAGTTGTTCACTCTGCAACCTCGGAAGTAGGCAAGTTGATAGACTCTGGTTGGCAGTTAAGCGCGCGAGAAGTATTGGCTTCAAACCAAAAGTTTGGACCTATAGCACTCAATGTTAGCCTTAATGGCCTTGATGCAGATAGCCTGTTACAGCTTGAGAAAATGAAAACATCATTAGATAAACAACTTGCTGAAGGTGTGTCAGCAGAAGCAGTGAATGCCAGTATAGCGAATCAAGTGATGGGAATAGTGCCCGGCCTGATAAAACAGGCTGAAATAAATATTAATCCATTAAGCATTAATAGTGAGCTTGGTCGATTAGAGGCAGATATGGAATTTAAACTGCAAGGCGTCGATACTCTGGACTCTACAGATTTACTGAGCCTGCTCAATACGATTCAATTTGAACTAAATGCATCTATAGATGAGCCCTTAATTAAGAAAATATTCGCCTGGCAGCTAAATAATTTGCATGTAGACCCGGCATCATCGAAAACTGCCAACACCTATAGTTTGGGTTCATATGACTCTATGTCATTAAAGGTGGATCAAAATTTAAAGGCAATACTGGCTGAAAACTGGTTAGTTAAAGCTGAAAATAGCTATGTGTCTAAAATTAGCATGCAGCAAGGTGAGTTACTGATTAATAACACCCCTGTTGATTTTCTGCGACAGATAATGTCTTTTGGAAATAGCGACAGTAAAGCCGCGGTGCATTAGTTTCAGGATCATACATAACTATCGCTAGTCGCACTCGAATGCGATAAAATGCTGCCACAAGGCAGTATCAATCTACTGCCATTTTACTTATAAGCTTCTGCCCTGGAAATACTATGTTACCCGTAATCGCACTGGTTGGTCGTCCAAATGTTGGTAAATCAACACTCTTTAATGTGATGACCAGAAGCCGTGACGCTCTAGTTGCGGATTTTTCGGGTTTAACGCGTGATAGAAAATATGGACATGGTACATACGAAGAAAAAAATTACATCCTTATAGATACCGGTGGCTTGAGTGGTGAGTCTGAAGAATTAGATGAGCAAATGGCAAAGCAGACATTGCTGGCTATTGAAGAATCGAACCTTGTACTATTTATGGTTGATGGGCGAGGTGGCTTAACCGCCGCTGATGAGGCTATTGCTCAACAAATTAGGCGCATGGGTAAAAACATGCAACTGGTTATTAATAAAACCGATGGTATTGATATTGAGCAGGCGCAAGCAGATTTTGCATCACTGGGCTTTGCGGAATCTCATCCAATTGCAGCTGCACACAAGCGTGGTGTTACGCAGCTGGTTGAAAACTTACTTAGCGATTGGCCAGAGTGGGAGGATGAAGATCCGAATAATCGTGGCATAAAGGTCGCCATTGTAGGTAAGCCCAATGTTGGCAAATCTACATTGGTTAATAGAATGCTTGGCGAAGAACGTGTTGTTGCTATGGATATGCCAGGCACAACACGCGACAGTATTTATATTCCTTTTGAACATGCTGGGCGTGAATATACGCTTATCGATACAGCAGGTGTCCGTCGTCAACGAAGTGTCAAAGTTAATATAGAAAAGTTTAGTGTGATTAAAACACTGCAAGCGATTGATCACTCAAACGTAACCATTGTTATGATCGATGCCAGAGAAGGTATAAGTGATCAGGATTTACACCTTCTTGGTTATACCATCGATTCAGGGCGCGGCCTTATTATTGCAATAAATAAATGGGACGGGCTCGATGAATATGAAAAGCAATGTATCAAAGAAGATCTACAGCGTAGATTGAGCTTTGTGCAGTTTGCAGAAATCTTCTTTATATCGGCATTACATGGCTCCGGTGTTGGTGTGCTCTATAAAGCCATTAATCTAGCCTATGATTCAGCAACCAAAAATTTACCTACTTCAGAGCTTACGCGAATATTAAATAATGCGGTTCAAGGGCATCAACCACCGACCGTTCGCGGGCGCAGAATTAAGCTGCGTTATGCGCATCAAGGTGGAATGAATCCACCTATCATTGTGGTGCATGGTAACCAGACAGACCTGGTACCCACATCCTATGGGCGCTATTTAATGAACTACTTTATTGAGGCGCTAGGTTTAAAAGGCACACCCATGCGCTTGCAGTATAAAACCAGCGATAACCCCTATGCGGAGAAAACATCTGCACGGAAATTGCCAAAGCAGGCGGGTAAAAGGCCATTTAAAAAGGTAATTAAGAAAAAAGATACAAGCAAAAAAAGGGAACACTCCAGACATAAGTAGGTTTGTATACTATAAACTGTATATAAAACAAATAGTTACAGTCTATACCTTCGGTGCATATTTCATGTGCGCCATTGTCATTTGATTTTTTTGAATATATTAATAAGGACTTATTTGACCAATTAACTTTTATTAACTATATTCAGGTTCAATGCAAAATAACTCTAATAATTTCATAAGTATAGATAGTCTATCTAAATATAATCTTAGAGTATAACAACTAACCATATGACGGGGCATGCAATGAATAAAGCAATAGTACCAGCTGCACTAGCAGCTGCACTGGGTCTTTCACCGCAAGTAAATGCAGTTGAATTAGATGGATTTTTATCAGCCGGTTTCGCGATTCATGACCAGGCAGATTCTACCTATCTCAATACAATTTCAGATGATCTTCGCTTTGATAACGACTCAAAGTTTGGTTTACAGGTAACCGCCGATGTAGCCGAAAATATGCAGGCAGTGGCGCAAATTTTAGCCACCGGATCAGACGAAAATTTTGATATGGACGTGGAATGGGCATACGTTGACTGGCGCCTCTCCGATTCGAGTAGCATCCGTGGTGGTAAGGTTAAGGAACCGGTATTTCTAATCTCTGATTATCTTGAAGTGGGCTATGCCTATCCGTGGATTCGCCCACCACAGGAAGTCTATACAAATAATCCAGTCAGTACGATTAATGGACTTCAGGCATTAGTCCAGATGGATGTTGGCGGTATGTCTTTAATCTTTCAACCGTATTTAGGCACAAATACGGAAGCTGTGCCAGGCACAAATGGCGGCGTTCAGTTTGATGCGTCCAATTTCTATGGTGCTGCGGTTCAGTTGGCTTCACGTTCATTTACATTCCAGGTCAGTGTGTTGCAAACAGATGTTGCTACTACAGATCTAACTGAAGATCTAAGTGGCTCGGGATCATTT
>CAWUSX010000072.1:0-34321 GCA_963924875.1 uncultured Gammaproteobacteria bacterium | reverse complement strand
CGTGATTGAAAATGCGGTGTTCAAAACCTATGGTTGTGGTTCTGCGATTGCATCAAGCTCCCTGGTTACCGAGTGGATGAAAGGCAAAACCATAGAAGAAGCCAGGGCGATAAAGAACATGGACATTGTAGAAGAGCTGGCGCTTCCACCGGTAAAAATTCACTGTTCCGTACTGGCAGAAGATGCCATTAGTGCAGCGGTTGAAGACTACATGTCTAAGAAAAATGCATAAGAGATAGGTATAGAAATTACAATTATTAAATTGTCTTACTATGCCCAATAAAAAAGCCCGCTATATGCGGGCTTTTTTATTGGCAAACATTATCAGTAATTGATAGTGTTTCTAGTTGAGTGACAATCGAAAGAAATATGTATTTTTAAAACCTGTTATTAAAACAGAATAATAAAAAACTCATTCCTGTCATTGTCTTTTTTACTGATTACATTCTAAAAATATTTGCGCCGGACATTTTGCGCAGATATCTTTATCCAGTTTTCTATATATAGAGGCTATGGCATGGCTCTTAGAATCATAAAAATGATCGGCGCCAATCTTTTTAATAAAAGAAGATTTAGCCGCAAATTCGTATACTGATGATTTAATGCCTACAAAATACAATCCGCCACCATGAGACTTCAATATTTTATTTTCTGATATAAGCCCTTCAGCACCTGCAAGGTCGATGAAGTTGATGCGTGAGGCATCTATCATAATGTGGTAAATCTGCTCATTTTCTACAATATGTGAAATTCTTTCCTGTATATAATTTATAGAACCAAAATAAATCGAACGATCAATACGAATGATTTTTAGTTGAGGGCACTGCTTAAGTGGCTTCTCCTGGATATCAATAAAACAACGCCTATCTGTTCCTGGGTCAACATTAACAGACAGGGTTGGAATTTCAGGAATAGATGTTTTTCTTAAGTAAAAAACGAGTGATATTAATACACCCATGTATATTGCAAATTCCAGTTCCAGGAATAGTGTACTTAAGAATGTAGTGAGTAAAATAGCGGTTTCGGAACCACTATTTTTAACAATCATTTTGATGTGATGGATGTCGATGAGATTATATGCAACTAATAAAATTACACCACCCATTGCTGCTACCGGCAAGTAGGCCGTGAGTGGTGCAATCAGTAAAATAATAATTAATAAAAACATCGCGGCGAAGATGGCCGACATAGGTGTTTTTGCACCAGACGCATAATTAATGCCTGAGCGAGTAAAAGAACCTGAGCCCGCATAGCTTGAGAAAAAACTACCAAACATGTTCGACATACCCTGGCCAATAAATTCCTGATTTGAATTTATGCGCTGATTTGATTTTGTCGCAACGGCTCGACTAATTGACACGGCTTCTATTAAGCCTAATAACGCGATAGCAAATGCTTCAGGTGCCAGCCGCTTTATAGTATCCAGTGAAAAATCAGGTGAAGAAAGCGGTGGAAGCTGGCCAGGGATCTCACCAATCAAGGCGATGCCTGCACCACTATCTTTAAAGGCATAGGCAATAAAGCTGCCAACAACCATACCCACTAGTAAATTTGGTATTTTAGGTGTGAACTTTTTAATGGCAAGCGCGGTGAGCAAGGTAGCTAATGCAATGCCGATCAGGTAAAAATTACTACTGCCTATCTCGGAAAAAATATCTATCCATGTATGTAAAAATGATTCACCCTTAGGTATCGCAATACCTAAAATGTGTTTCATCTGGCTGGTGGCAATTAATATTGCAGCGCCGGCCGTAAAGCCAATAACAACCGTATGTGATACAAAATTAACTAATGCCCCCAGGCGTGCTATGCCAAAACCCAGCTGGTAAACACCGGCTATAAAAGTAAGGGTGAGTGCAAGGGATATAAATTCTGGGCTACCTGGTTCTGCGTAGTTACTGATGGCTGCGAATACGACTATGGATATGGCGGTGGTGGGCCCGGATACCAGGTGATATGAGGATCCAAACAGGGCAGCGATGATGGGGGTGACCATAGCGGTGTATAAACCATATTCAGGCGGTAAACCTGCAATGGTTGCAAAGGCGACGCCCTGTGGTAATACGATAACAGCACCGGTCAAACCCGCAATAAGGTCGGCTTTTAGGGTGTCTTTGGTTACAAATTTAAACCATTTCAGAAAAGGAAATAGTGCTAAGAAATGCATATTAATTGCGACCCCATTGTGTATTTGGAGGCGGTATATTACTAGAAATTGGCATTTCATAATATACAAAAATAGGAATTCATCTGTTTAACCCGCAATAAATGTGCTAAGTGGCTTTTCTAAGACTAATAAATGCATGGATTTTGATAACATAGGAAATTGAATTGCGCACACTGTATAATGTGACGAAATTAAAAAACTGATTTATAAGGAACCAACCGTGCTCCAGGCTTACCGCAAACATGTTGAAGATCGCGCTGCAGAAAACTTGCCACCACTGGCTTTAGATACTCAGCAGGTTGCTGAACTAGTTGAGTTAATTAAGAATCTGGATAGTGAAGATGCACAGGCATTACTGGATCTACTGATTCATCGTGTACCACCCGGTGTCGATCAGGCGGCTTATGTTAAAGCGGCTTTTTTATCGGCAGTGGCTAGCGGTGAGACTGTCTGCAGTTCTATTTCGCGTGAATATGCGGTTGAACTATTGGGCACAATGTTAGGTGGATACAATATTCAATCATTGATTGCCAGCCTGGATGATGATGTGACGGCGCCCGCAGCCGTTAAAGCACTGTCTCATACCTTGCTGATTTATGATGCATTTCATGATGTGACCGAAAAATCTAAAACCAATGATTATGCTAAGCAGGTTATTCAGTCCTGGGCGGATGCTGAGTGGTTTACCAGTCAACCTGAAATGGCAGAAGAAATTACGGTTACGGTATATAAAGTACCGGGTGAAACCAATACCGATGATCTGTCTCCTGCGACAGAAGCCTGGAGTCGACCTGATATTCCATTGCACGCAAAATCGATGCTGGTTTCAAAAATGGATAATCCGCTGGAAACCATTGAGGAGCTAAAGAAGAAGGGCCACTCAATTGCCTATGTTGGTGATGTTGTAGGTACCGGCTCTTCGCGTAAATCGGCGATTAACTCCGTGTTGTGGCATATGGGTGTAGAAATTCCATTTGTACCTAACAAGCATGAAGGTGGCGTGGTGCTGGGTGGCAAAATTGCGCCTATTTTCTTCAATACAGCAGAAGACTCAGGCGCCTTGCCGATTGAGTGTGATGTAGAAAAAATGAACACCGGTGATGTGATTCGTATTCGCCCATATGATGGAGTGGTACTGGCAGAAGATGGAAGCGAGTTGTGTAAGTTTGATTTGCGTCCGTCGACAATGCCGGATGAAGTGCGTGCCAATGGCCGTATCCCGCTCATTATCGGTCGTGGCTTAACGGCTCGCGCACGGGATTTCTTGGGATTGGCGCCATCGGATATATTTTTACGCCCTGTTGATCCGGTCAACTCGGGTAAAGGTTTCTCATTGGCACAGAAAATAGTGGGTAAAGCCTGCGGTGTTGAGGGTGTACGCCCAGGTACGTATTGTGAGCCAATGATGACAACGGTCGGTTCACAGGATACTACCGGTGCAATGACGCGTGATGAATTGAAAGAGCTGGCCTGCTTAGGTTTTTCAGCCGATTTGGTGATGCAGTCTTTCTGTCATACTGCTGCTTATCCTAAGCCAGTAGATATTGATCTACAGCACACACTGCCAGATTTTATGCAGACACGTTCGGGTGTTTCGCTACGCCCAGGTGATGGCATTATTCATTCCTGGTTAAATCGTATGATTTTGCCTGACACAGTCGGTACCGGCGGTGACTCACATACGCGTTTCCCATTAGGTATCAGCTTCCCGGCGGGTTCTGGCCTGGTGGCATTTGGTGCAGCGCTGGGCGTAATGCCGCTGGATATGCCGGAGTCTGTACTGGTGCGTTTTAAAGGTGAAATGCAGCCGGGTGTTACGTTGCGTGATCTGGTCAATGCCATTCCCTATGTTGCTATTCAAAAAGGTTTACTAACGGTTGAGAAAAAAGGCAAAAAGAATGTCTTTAATGGCCGTGTATTAGAAATTGAAGGCTTGCCAGATTTAAAAGTAGAGCAGGCGTTTGAGTTATCTGATGCCTCGGCTGAGCGTTCGGCGAATGGCTGTACGGTGCATTTAAATAAAGAACCTATTATTGAGTACCTAAATTCAAACGTCACACTATTGAAGTGGATGATTGCCAGTGGTTATGAAGATAAGCGCACACTGCAACGTCGTATAGATGGCATGGAGGCATGGTTAGCCGATCCGCAATTACTACAACCAGATGCCGATGCCGAATACGCAGAAATTATTGAAATTGATTTGAATGAAATAAAAGAACCTATTCTTGCCTGCCCGAATGATCCTGATGATGTGAAATTATTATCAGCTGTTGCAGGTACAAAATCGATGAAGTGTTTATTGGTTCTTGCATGACGAACATTGGTCATTATCGTGCTGCGGGGAAAGTGTTAGAAGGAATAAGCAGTATTCCAACACGCATGTGGATTGCACCACCCACTAAAATGGATGAGCGACAGTTATCAGAAGAAGGTTATTACAGCATATTTGGTAAAGCGGGCGCACGGACTGAAATGCCAGGTTGTTCTTTATGCATGGGTAATCAGGCGCGCGTTGCGGATAACTCTACGGTTATGTCGACCTCTACACGTAACTTCCCCAACCGTTTAGGTAATGGTGCAAATGTTTATCTGGCATCGGCTGAGTTGAGTGCGGTAGCGGGCATTGTTGGTCATATACCTACGGTTGCAGAATATATGGATCGTGTGAAGCATTTGGAAACAATGGGAGATGAAGTTTATCGTTACCTTAATTTCCATGAAATTCCTGAATACAAAGAAGTAGCCGATAAGGTTATTCCTATATTTGCAGCAGAATAAGTCTTGAAAGCACTTCTCTTTGTCGCCATGGGTGGAGCACTGGGTGCAGTGCTTCGTTATTCGATTTCATCTGGTATATATAACTGGTTCGGTCGAAGTTTTCCTTATGGCACTTTTGTCGTAAATGTATTGGGGTCCTTAGCAATTGGGATGCTGTCCATTTTGTTAGTGCAAAAATTTAATGTGTCACAGGAAATTAAATTAGGTTTAGTGGTGGGAGTACTTGGTGCGCTCACAACCTTTTCAACTTTTTCCTGGGATACATTGCATTTATTAGAGCAAGGATTTGTACAGCGTGCTTTTTTAAATGTACTACTTAATGTCGTAGTTTGTATTGCCGCTGCCTGGATTGGTGCGGCCTGGGCTAAGTCATTTGTTTAACTTTATTTAGTGATAAGAATTTAAAAATGTTAGATCAGAAATTATTAAGAAATGATATTGAAACAGTGGCTAATAAATTAGCCATTCGTGGTTATGAACTCGATATAAATAAGTTTAATGAGCTTGAAGCCCAGCGCAAAGTAGTAGCCGTTAAAACTCAGGAATTACAGAACGAACGTAATATTAAATCTAAAAGTATTGGTAAAGCAAAGGCGCAGGGCGAAGATATCGCGCCTTTGCTTGCTGAAGTAGCCAACCTGGGTGATGAATTAGATACGGCAAAAAAGCAATTAGATGATGCACAAGAGCAGATCCACGAAATGATGATGGGTATGCCTAATTTACTGGATGATTCGGTACCTGCAGGTAAATCTGAAGACGACAATATAGAAATTAAAAAATGGGGTGAACCGACGCAATTTGATTTTCAGGCTAAAGATCATGTTGAATTAGGTGCGCCTAATAACTGGCTGGATTTTGAAACCGCGGCTAAGTTAGCCGGTTCTCGTTTTGTTGTAATGCATGGTGCAATGGCCAAATTACATCGCGCCTTGATTCAATTTATGCTGGATTTGCATACCACTGAACACGGTTATGAAGAAGTGTATGTGCCGTATATTGTGAATGCGGATAGTTTAAAAGGCACGGGTCAGTTACCTAAATTTGAAGATGATCTGTTTAATTTTAGCGGTGAAAGTAATTATTATTTAATTCCCACGGCAGAAGTTCCGGTAACTAATATTGCACGTGGCGAGATTATTGATGCCAAAGATATGCCTGTAAAAATGACAGCGCATACGCCTTGTTTTAGAGCTGAGGCTGGTACCTACGGTAAAGATACCCGTGGCATGATTCGCCAGCATCAATTAGAAAAAGTTGAAATGGTGCAGCTGGTTAAACCAGAAGACTCATGGGCTGCACTCGAAGAATTAACCGGTCATGCAGAAACTATTTTGTAATAATTAAACTTACCTTATCGCATGTTGACTTTGTGCGCCGGTGACACCGGATTTTCATCGGCTAAAACATATGATTTAGAAGTCTGGTTACCCGGGCAGCAAGCCTACCGTGAAATATCTTCCTGTAGTAACTTTGAAGATTTTCAGGCACGCCGCATGAGTGCGCGCTGGCGTAATCCTGAAACCGGCAAGCCAGAGTTATTGCATACGGTTAATGGTTCAGGATTAGCCGTTGGCCGAACGCTGGTTGCTGTTTTGGAAAATTACCAGCAAGCAGACGGTAGTATTAATGTGCCAGACGTATTGCTACCCTATATGAGTGGCATTACGGTGTTAAAGCCTTAACATTGAATCACAACTTTTAATGCTGCGGCAGCCACATATTGGAGTGATTATTGCTATATATTTCTATGTGGCAATTATTGTGAGCATTCATGGGTAAATCAAGTGCAGGTCGTTGGTATATTAAGCAGGGAGAAAGTGTCCAGGGACCATTCCCCAATAAGCTGATTGGTAGTTATTTGGTATTGGGTAGAATGACTCAAGAAACACTGGTGAGTCAGGATAAAATACATTGGTCAGCCGCAAAAAACTTTCCCGCGATTGTGCCAGAAGTGGTCAAGGAATCAGGCTCTCCTCAGGGGGATCGTGCTTTGATGCTGGCGCGTATACGCGAAGATGAGCGCAGTTCTCAATCTGCAGCAGATGATGAGTTGCACGACGAGCGTCGTGTAGATGAAGAACAGGTGATGCAATTGCATCGTCAAATTCGCGATGATGTATTACAACGGCATAGCGCGCAACCTAAAAAATATCAGGTGTATATTGGCTTGCTCGTTTTAGTTGTTATTGTCATTGCGGGTTTTTATCTGGTCGGGCAAAGTGATAAAAATGCTCGCCTTGCAGACTGTAATGCAAGAGCACAACCAGGTATTAACTGGTCTGGTTGCAATAAGCAAGGTGAAGTTTTGCGCAGTCGCAACCTGACGGAAGTCAATTTCCGCAGTGCTAAATTAGACTCAATTGATCTTTCTAAATCCATACTTATTCAAGCTGATCTGGCTTATGCTAATTTGTCTAATGCAAATTTAAGCGAGTCACAATTACAACGAAGCAATATGAAAGGTGCAAATTTACGTCAGGCAAATCTTCAACAAGCTGATTTATCAGGCGCTAATTTATCGTATGCGGAGTTAGTCGGTGCTCAGTTGCAGGGTGCAAATTTACGTATGGCAATTTTTGACCACGCTATTTGGGTTAATGGCGAGCAGTGCATGGTCGGTTCTATTGGTGCTTGCTTGTTACCGGCATCTGAATAAATTGCTGTAGTTCTCTCAGATTGGGCGTTACCTTGCCTAAGGCGGCAATAAATTGCCGTCAGAATTCTGTCTTTTCTTTATATTTCCTCTTTTCCCCGTTCTCATTTCGCCGGTAATTTCTTTTTTATTTTCTATTTTTTTATTTTAACTTGTTGAATACATTGAATATATTGTATTCGATGTATAGTTGGCATGGTTGTCGCTTTATTAGTGATTAAGACTTAATCAGGAAAGGCGACAATGCAGATTCATCCATCAACTCAGGAAATGATCAGAGAGCTGAAAGAAGTTAAAAGTGTCTTTAGTAATGCTGAGAAAGCAGAGAAAAAAGTATATAGCCGTGGGTTAGAACAACAGGCTCAGTTAGATTTGGCGATGTCACTGCAAATGTCACTTGATGTTGATTGGGTTCTGAATAAGTTTATGGAGCGCATTCATTGTTATTTTCTATTTGATGGTTTTGCCTATAGCTGTGAAGAGCCAAGCGTAAATATTCAGTCTGCCCGCCAGAAGGGGCACAGTTGTTCATATAATTTACAAATAGAAGGTTTGGAATTAGGTAAGCTTAGCGTATTTCGTGGTCGAAAGTTTGTAGAGTCTGAATTAATCCTTTTAGAAGATTTACTTTCTATTCTGATCTATCCATTGCGTAATTCAATTCAGTTTAAAAAAGCCAGTTTAATGGCGTATTGTGATGCATTAACAGGCGTAAGAAATCGTTCTACATTTGATGAATCATTAGAGCGTGAAATTAGTATGTCACAACGTTATCGTCAGGATATTTCTTTATTGGTGATTGATATCGATTATTTCAAAAAAGTAAACGATGCCTATGGGCACAGCGTAGGAGACGATGTGCTTAAAGAAGTAGCCGCAACTATTCAACACAGTATTCGCACGACTGATATGTTGTTTCGCTATGGTGGTGAAGAATTTGTTGTCTTACTAACCGATTCAGATTGTGATGATTCATCCGTTATTGCTGATCGGATTTTAGAATCGGTACGCGACATTGATATGGAAATTTCAGGTCAAAAGCTGGATGTGTCGGTGAGTATTGGCCTTGCGTGCAGAAATAAATTAGATAACGGCATTAGTCTATTTAAACGTGCTGACAAAGCAATGTATGAAGCTAAAAACGAAGGTCGCGATCAGCTTAGGGTTGCATAAAGCATAATTTACGCGGGCATATAAATTTAAGCATTAATCAATAAAGGTTAGTATATGGGGCATGCAACTTATATTACTAACCCATTCACGTGAAACTCAAAAAACCTCAAATACAGGGCAGTTAATCTCTCGTATTATTCCCAATGTGAGAACGATTATTTGGCAGCGAACCGAGCCGGATAAATCGCTGTTAAAATTAATTGCTGAAGGCGAAGTCGCATTAGTGTTTCAGCATGAAAAAAACATAGCCTCTGATAAAGCAGCGCAATTCAAACATTTTATTTTAATTGATAGTACGTGGCAGGAAGCGCGTAAAATTTATAATCGCAGCCCTTATTTGCATGATTTGCCCTGCATTCAATTTACCGCAGATAAAAAGTCTCGCTATCACCTGAGGCGTAATCAACTTGATGGTGGCTTATGCACTGCTGAATGTGCCATTGAGTTATTAGGCGTTACTGGCTTAAGTATTCAGGCGGATTTGTTGCAACAGGCATTTTCTACATTTATTGGTGAAGGGGCAGAATGAGTGTACAGATAGTTAAAACAATAGAGTTTTACATAAACTCATATTGATTTTCATCTTGCAATTCAGCATTATCACTCAATGAATCCTGCCACACGTCAACTACTTCCTACGAATCTATATAGCACCAAAGCCGTGCGTAATCTCGATGCAATAACGATTAACGAATTCAATATTTCTGGATATGAATTAATGAAGCGTGCGGGGACGGCGTTATTTAATCATTTGCAAAATCGTTATCCAATTGCAAAACGCATAGTTGTGGTGTGTGGTGCGGGCAATAATGCGGGTGATGGATACGTTGTTGCAAAGTTGGCTATGCAGAGCGGCCTCG
Organism: uncultured Gammaproteobacteria bacterium; assembly: GCA_963924875.1. GTDB lineage: Bacteria > Pseudomonadota > Gammaproteobacteria > SZUA-229 > SZUA-229 > SZUA-229. The sequence goes on along the minus strand of CAWUSX010000072.1, from coordinate 24,684 downwards.
ATGTAAGTGTGGTGAGTTTGATTGACCCGGCAAAACTGCAGGGCGATGTAAAAACCGCGTGGAAAGACTGGCACTCACTAAGTCATCAACTGGTTGAATTTTCGCAGAGTTTAGTGACTCAGGCCGATGTTGTAATAGATGCTTTGATTGGCACCGGTCTGCAACGAGATCTTGAAGGTGAGTGGGCTGAAACGGTTCAAATAATTAATCAGTCGGGCACTTCCGTGATAGCGGTAGATGTGCCGTCCGGATTGTGTGCAGATACCGGGCGAGTGGCAGGCTGCGCTATTATTGCAACGTCTACAATGAGCTTTATTGGCCTGAAAGCAGGCCTGTTAACTTATATGGGTGTCGATCACTGTGGTGAGTTGCTGTTCGATAGCCTGGCTGTTCCAGACGGCGTGTATAAAAGGCAAATGCCTCAAGCCATTTGCTTAGACTGGGCGAAATTACGGCTTCAGTTGAAACCGCGTATCCACAGTATGCATAAACACCAATGCGGGCATGTGATCGTTCTTGGTGGCGATAAAGGTATGCCAGGTGCTGTGCGTATGGCCGCGGAAGCCGCACTAAGAGTCGGCGCGGGTTTAGTCAGCATAGTGAGTCATGAAGAGCATGCGGCTGTTTTGTTAGCGGGGAGGCCTGAAATTATGTTGTGCGCGACAAATGACGGGCATGTTTCAAGTGATTTACTGAATAAAGCGACGGCCATTGTTATTGGCCCCGGAATGACGGATAGCACATGGTCGCGTAATTTACTCTCTGCGGCCTTGCAGTCGCACGTCCCCAAGCTGGTAGATGCAGGTGCCTTACGCTTGTTGAGCGAGGAAGACGATGGACGGCGTGATGACTGGGTTTTAACGCCACACCCCGGAGAAGCCGCTGGTTTATTGGGAGAATCCACATCGGTTATACAAAACTCACGCTTTAGCAGCGTGGAGTTGTTGCAGCAAAAATACGGTGGCTACATTGTGTTAAAAGGTGCAGGAAGCTTGTTGCAATCGGCCGTTTCTGCAGGTGAAAAACTGCCGCAAGTGTGCCCCTATGGTAATCCTGGAATGGCATCTGCGGGCATGGGTGATGTATTGAGTGGGGTCATTGGTGGCTTTATTGCACAAGGTTATGGATTAGAGCTGGCATCCCAGATGGGGCTTTGTGTGCACAGCCTGGCCGGTGACCTGGCCGCTAAAGATGGGCAAACCGGTTTACTTGCGAGTGATTTGTATGCGCATATTCGTCAATTGGTAAATATATAGTGGCCGATTTTACCTTGTTTTTAAAGGATGAAAATGCGCAGCTAAAATTAGCTGCATCCATTGCCAGGCATACGACAGCAGGTTGTGTCATATTTCTGCAAGGAGATCTTGGTGCGGGTAAAACAACCTTTGTAAGAGGTTTTTTGCAGTCACTAGGATTTCAGGGGAATGTCAAAAGCCCAACCTATACACTGGTCGAACCCTATCTAATTAATGGCCAACAAATATATCATTTTGATTTATACCGTTTGGGCGAGCCAGATGAACTGGAATATGCCGGCGGTAGAGACTATTTTGATGAACAGTCTATTTGCTTAATTGAGTGGCCAGAGAAAGCCGAAGGCTATCTCCCGGTTGCCGATATGTTGTGTCAATTGAGTTATCAAACAGAGCAGGGTTACCAAGGCAGGTTGTGCGAGCTCAGCTCAAATACAGATAAAGGGCGTAAATTAATTAGCTCTCTATCTTATTAATTAGATTAGATAAACCACCTATCTTATTAAAATTATTAATAAAAATCCCTCATCATCCTTGCTTTTCTCTGAAATCTTGCCAAACTACATAGACAATATGTAATACATATATGATCTCTGAATATCCATCTAAGTGAAATCAATCATCTGGAGTCGATGTCAAAAATCAGTATGAAATAGTAAAAATATAAACACTCGGTTGTATTGAGGTGTGAGATGAAAAAACAGCGACGCCAATTTTTATCACAGTTAACTAGTAGAATTGCTGGCCTAGGGGCCATGGCAGCTGTGCCTGCGTTAACTCAAGCGGCGAGTCAATCTGATGCTCCGCACATCAGTGTGAAAAATATTCGTATCTCACGTGAGCCCAATAAAACCCGATTGGTATTTGATTTAGACGGCCCAGTAAAACACTCCTTATTTGCACTGCATAAACCAGAGCGTTTAGTTCTCGATTTAAAACAAACTCGCTTGATGGATTCAGGTGTGCTTCAGGCGCTGCATAGTCGTCAACTCAAGAGCATTCGCATGGGTGTGCGTAATACACATGACTTACGCATCGTACTGGATTTAAAATCACGTACTACACCCAATAGCTTCTTGCTGGAGCCAAAAGGTAATAACGGTCACCGCCTGGTTGTTGATGTAAAAGAGCAAGTGGACTCGGCTTCATTGGCGCATAAAGAAACAGACAAAAAGAAATCTCTACGTGATGTGATTGTCGCAATAGATGCGGGTCATGGCGGAAATGATCCCGGAGCAACGGGGCGCTTAGGTACGCATGAAAAAAATGTGACCTTACAAATTGCTCACCGTTTGAAGAAAGAAATAGATGCCACTAAGGGTATGCGTGGTGAGCTAATTCGCGACAAAGATCGCTTTATGCACCTCCGCGATCGCATTAAAAAGGCGCATAAAATAGACGCAGACTTAATGATCTCTATTCATGCGGATTCATTTCCCGATTCCCGCGCACGAGGTGCATCGGTTTATGCCTTATCAGTGAGTGGGGCAACGTCGGAATCTGCAAGATTACTGGCGGAAAAAGAGAATAAAGTTGACCTGTTATTTGGTGATATAGACCTGAACCACAAAGATAAAATGGTTCGACAGGTATTGCTGGATTTATCGCTTACGGGCACCATTGAATCAAGCCTGGATATAGGCGATGAAGTCCTTAAAGAGCTAGGCCGGGTAGGTAGAATACACAAAAAGAGAGTACAGCAAGCCGGTTTTGCCGTATTGAAAGCGCCCAATATCCCCGCTATTTTGTTAGAGACCGCCTTTATTTCAAACCCTAAGGAAGAGCGTAAATTACGTAGCAAGGCGCACCAGAACAAATTGGCAAAAGCTATACTGCGTGGTGTAAATGATTACTTCTCACGCAAAGCCCCTCCAGGTACCTGGTTGTCAGAGGCGCAGGATCACTACGTGATTAAGAAGGGTGATACGCTGGCTGAAATTAGTGATAAATATAGCTTGCCGGTGTCCCATTTACGTACACGTAACTCACTCAGAAGTGATGACCTACGTGTGGGTAATAAGCTGTATATTCCTGCGAGTTAATATCAAAAGGCCTAATCGTGGCTGCTACACGTGATGTGAGCTCTTTACTGTTCCAGGTAATGAGTCGTTATAACCGATACCTCTACCCATACAAAGAGACATAAAAAAGGCGACTAGTTAGTCGCCTTTGAAATGCCAGACATTATTCCATGCTGGAATAAGTTATGTCTTTTTACGTTTAGCGAATGCCGCAATTCCAATTAGACCAGAACCAAATAACCACAAGGCAGCAGGCACTGGAACCGGGTTAATAGTAATGCCTACAGCGCCAAACGTTTTCTGAATCATTGCGCTATCACCAGCTTCAGGAGCATTTGCTGTTAATAGGTTTGTTAAAGAAAGACTTACATATGTGTCAGAACCCCAGCCAATAGTGTCAGCAAGATTCACAGATGTTACGCCACCCCATTCTGTTAACGAGCCAACAGTGTCTAAGCCTGTAGTGTTAAAGATATTATTCCCGTCTCGGCACGTTAAAACGCCACATGTTGTTGTTTGGCTAACGACATCTAAACTGCCTGATGCAATAACACTAGAGCTAGTGCCTGTCAGCTGGTAGTTACCCTGTTCTGCCAGAAGAAAAGACGTCATGTCATAACCGACAGTTGTTGCCTGTACCTTAATAATCAGTGTTTGATCTAATGTTGCAGCGCCAGCGCCATTTAATGACTCAGCTTTAAAATCAGTAGGCTGAAAAAAAATGCTATTACCTACAACATTGGCAGGACCAAAATAGGAACTAAGATAGTCACTATCTTTAATAGTAAAAGAGACATCTGCGCCATAAAGGGTAACAGCTGCTGCGTTAGATGTAGCGGTAAGCAGCGCACAGCAAGCAAGTAAAGTAGACGTTAATTTATTCATTTTATTGGCCTATATCTATCAGGTTTGGTGTTTATGTAGTTATTTAGTTGAGCTTCAGGTTCTGTTTGATCTTCGTGCAATACCGGCTAAGCCGAGTAAGCCTGAACCAAATAACCAAACCGCGGCGGGTACAGGTACTGCGCTTGTTTCTATAGTTACCATACCGCCACCTACAAATTTACTCTGAGTAAATGCGGACTCACCTGTCGTCGAGGTTGAAGCAGAAAGTAGACTGTCGAGGCTTAGTTCAATAGAGTTAACATTGCTCCACATGGCAGTGCTTAAATCAAAACCAGCAGTTGCCTGCCATTCATGCGTCTGACCATCATTTATCCCCAGGCCTGTTACAAACAGGGCATCAGTGGACGCCGTGCTGGCGTTATTAGAGTCAGAAACAGACAATGTTCCACTTACATTATTTGTTGCGCCTGAACCACTCAGTTGGTAATCACCAAATTGTGCTACGTGCATGGCATCAAAACTATAGCCTGATTGCGCGACAATGGTGATTGTGCCAAATGCATTGATTGATTCTGTGCTTCCATTTGCAGCATTCGCTGAGAAGGTAGTTGGTTGACTAAAAATGGAGTTGCCGACTACAAACAGCTCGCCGTAAGCGGCCATTCCTGACTGACTTTTGTCATAATAGAAATCTACGGTGTCGCCAACCAAATGGACTGGGACGGGGCTGGCATTGGATAGTGTACAAATGCTGAATAATGAAACAGCCGCAATTTCCCTGAGCTTACAGATGATAGCCATGAAATCATTTTCCTAATGGTTTATATTTTGTTTAATTAATCTAAGTAAAGCAATTTTTACGCCAAAATATAAAGTTAATATATATCAGTAACTTATGACTTGTCTCTGACTCTGCACTTTAATAGTGACAGGGATATCGACAGGTTTCTCAATAAATTCTGAGTATTTTTACATGAATGCTGCGCATAAGATATTTTTACTCGTAAATACTGTGGCTCTCATGGCTGAAAGATCGCTAGAATGCGGCTGTAAATAAAGTTTTATTAATTGACAAAGTGTAAAGCTGGAAAGGACAATTTACGAAAAAGTTTACATTTCAGATGATTTCTTACTGTTTATGAATATAAAGCAGCCCGTTTAAAACAAATATATGAGTGAGTTTTAGAGAAATCTACTATACGACTGGTGTTAGCCAGGAGCCTTAATCATTGTTTTCATGGGGCACTGGCGGCTCATTTAGTGAGCTCATCTCAAGTGCAACTGGAGAGGTTCTTGCCAGAGGAATAAAGTCATTCTGTTCATCAACGGATGGTGCTGATCTGTAATGCATGCGGTGTAGGGTGAACATGCCCAGAGCCGTCATAATAGTGGCAAAGAAAATCAACATTCCTTTAGGGCCAAAATATTCAAGTGCCTGACTGGTTAATAAAGGCCCGATAATAGCGCCAATACCATACAGCTGTAACAAACCCTGTGCGGCCCCCAGGCTATTATCGGCATCTATACGGTCATTAGTATGGGCTACGCTGAGTGCATAGAGGGTAAAAATAAAACCACCGAAGAAAAAAGAAACGGAATAGAACAACCAGCTGTTATCTATGCTAATTATGCTATTAAATAATGCCAGGCCAGCTCCGGTAAAGCTGCACAGCATAATGATTTTTCGGCGATCAAAAACATCAGACAATAAACCCAGAGGCCATTGTATAGTAGCACCACCCAGGATGATGGCACTCATTAGCCAGGCAACACCTGTTTCATCCAGGCCGATTTGTGCAGCATAAAGCGCACCGAGCCCCCAGAAGGATCCCGTTACCAGGCCTGCGGATAAACTACCCACTACACCCAGTGGTGATATGGCAAATAAGTGTTTTAGATTAAGGTGTTTAGATGAGGAAAGTTCAGGTTGCGGAAGACGTGTAAGTGCTACGGGAATCAGCGAAAGAACAATCAGGATTGTAGTGATGGCAAACAGTTCAAAACTGGCCACATCTCCCAGTCTTAACAGGTGCTGCCCTCCTGCCATTGCTAGCAGGGTGATAATCATATAAATACCAAAATAACGTCCGCGCATAGTGTTGCTGGCTAATGCATTCAGCCAGCTTTCGATCACAACGTATAAACCGACGATACAGAAGCCGGTTAAAACTCTTAACAGAATCCAGAACCAGGGGTCGGTATTGATTGCATAGGAAATTGCAGCAGCAGATGCCATTGCAGCCATGGCAGCATAGGCACGGATATGGCCAAAGTTTCGAATAATTCGCGGGCAATAGTAACTACCTAAAGCAAAGCCAATAAAATAGGATGACATCACAATGCCGGTTATTGTCATTGAATAATTTTCGACACCTGCACGCAAGCCAAGTAAAGTGCCCTGTAAACCTATACCCAGCAATAATGCTGCCGTACTGAGTAATAGAGCAAAAATGGATACAGCTATACCGATCATAAAAAGCCGACTGAGATTATGGTGAATATCTTATGCTTAAGCATCTTTTTCCACATGAGCCTACCATAGTATTTAATCTTACTTCTAAGTTAGAAAATCTATTTTAATTGCATTTAGTAATGGTCCTTTTCAGGCGCTAGCGGATGCATTCGCGCCTTATGCCTTGATCTAATATTTCGATTTCTTTTTCTAGCCTCTAAAGCTTGTTAAACTCTCTGCACTTTCACCGAGCAAGTATTTTCATGTCCAAACGTATTCAGCAAATGCCCAATCAGCTTATTAACCAAATCGCCGCGGGTGAGGTGGTTGAAAGGCCTGCCTCAGTGGTTAAAGAACTGCTGGAAAATAGTATTGATGCGAGCTCGACGAAAATTGATATAGACATTGAGCAGGGCGGTGCCAAGTTAATTCGCATTCGCGATAATGGGCATGGCATTCACAAAGATGATCTGGCGCTGGCCTTGTCGCGTCATGCCACCAGTAAAATCCGTAACCTGGATGATCTGGAACATATAGAAAGTTTAGGCTTTCGTGGTGAGGCCTTGCCGAGTATTGCCTCGATTAGTCGTATGAGTATTGTTTCGCGCCAACCGGATGCTGAAGGGTTTAAAGTGCAAGGCCAGGATGAGCAGTCTGCGCAATTATCGCCGGCAGCACACAGTGAAGGCACAACCATTGAAGTACGTGATCTGTTTTATAACGTGCCAGCGCGACGTAAATTTTTACGCACCGAAAAAACCGAGTTTAATCACCTGGAAGATGTCGTTAAGCGCATTGCCTTAAGTCACTTCGATGTGGGAATTACCTTAAATCATAATCAGCGGGTGATTAAACAATGGCGCGCGGCGGATAACCGAACTGAAATGGAACAGCGGATTGGCGAGGTGTGTGGCAAGGCCTTTATAGAGCAGTCGCAATTCATGGAGTTTGAGGCGGCGGGTTTGAAAATGTATGGCTGGATTGCCTTGCCAAGCTTTTCACGTTCGCAGGCAGATATGCAGTTTTTCTTTGTGAATGGGCGGATTATTCGCGACAAGTTAGTGACGCATGCGGTGCGCCAGGCCTATCAGGACGTGTTGTATCACGGTCGACATCCGGCCTATGTGCTGTATTTAGAATTGGATCCCGCCCTGGTCGATGTGAATGCTCACCCCACCAAACATGAAGTGCGCTTTCGTGAGAGCCGCAGTGTGCATGACTTTTTATTTCGCGGTATTCATAAGGCATTGGCAGATGTTCGACCTGCGGATGTTAATGGTTTAAGTGCAGAGGGGGCTGGTGAATCTGCATCATATGTCGCTCAAGAAATGCAGTTTTCATCGGCCTCGTCACCTAATCATTCTATGGGTAGTATGGCAGGTTTCGGCTCTGCCCCACGGCAGGGCAGCATGTCTTTGCAGGTTGCAGAGCAGATTCAGGCCTATGCCAATTTATCCCGCGGTTTACCTGCGCATGAAGCTCAGGCCGTTGCACAAGGTGAAGCGGATATCCCACCGCTGGGATTTGCAGTAGCGCAGCTTCATGGGGTATTTATTCTTTCGCAAACGGCCAGAGGAATGGTCGTGGTGGATATGCATGCGGCGCATGAGCGAATTACCTATGAGCGTTTAAAGCAGGCAATGGAACAGGGAACGGTGGCTTCTCAGCCACTTTTGGTGCCAATTGGTATGAACCTGAGTGAAAAAGAAGCGACCCTGGCGGAAGAGCAGTCTGCCTTATTTAATGAGCTAGGTTTTGAATTAGATCGCACCAGCCCGGAGTCAATTCGCATCCGGCAAATCCCCGTTATTTTGGCGCGTGCCGATGCCGAATCACTAGTACGTGATGTGCTATCCGACTTACTGAGCTATGGAAGCTCAGAGCGTATCCGTAATGAAATTAATAAGGTATTGGGGACCATGGCCTGCCACGGTTCAGTGCGAGCTAATCGCAGCTTAAGCATTCCAGAAATGAATGCACTGCTGCGTGATATGGAACAAACCGAACGCAGCGGGCAGTGTAATCATGGTCGACCTACATGGACAGAGTTTAGTCTGGATGCCATGGATAAATGGTTTATGCGTGGTCAATAGCCGCGCTTTTATATGTCTGATTTAATTATTCAAAAATCTACCGATGCAGAAAATGCGCCGAGCATTATTTTTATAATGGGGCCTACAGCGGCGGGCAAAACAGATTTGGCGGTAGCCTGTGTTGAAGAGTTTGGTTGTGAATTAATTAGTGTCGATTCTGCCCTGGTGTATCGAGAGATGAATATCGGCACCGCCAAACCCGATGCAGAAACCCTGGCACGTGCACCACATAAGTTAATTGATATTATTGATCCCGCCGAGGCCTATTCCGCAGCAAATTTTCGTGAAGATGCATTGGCAGAAATTAAGTCAACTTTAAGCCGGGGAAAAACGCCCGTATTAGTGGGTGGTACCATGCTGTATTACAAGGCTCTGCAGGAGGGTTTGTCAGAATTGCCCGCCGCCGATGCATCTATACGTGGGCAACTGGAGGCTGATGCCGCGCAGTTTGGCTGGCAGGCGATGCATGATCGGTTAGCTAAAATTGATGCAGTTTCCGCACAAAGAATTCACCCCAACGACCCGCAGCGAATACAGCGTGCACTAGAGGTGTTCGAAATTTCCGGCAAAACGCTAACCGAATACTGGCAGCAACAAACCGCCCATGCCTTACCTTATAATGTCGTGAAAATTGCCTTTTTTCCTGAAGATCGTGCCTTGCTACGTGAGCGCATTGCCATACGTTTCCATCAGATGTTGGAACTTGGCTTTATTGCTGAGGTCGAAGCGCTTAGATCTAGAGGTGATTTGAATTTGGATCTGCCGTCTATGCGCTGCGTTGGGTATAGGCAGGTATGGGAATTCCTTGATGGTTTAATGGAGTATGACGAGATGATTGAACGTGGCATTATCGCCACGCGGCAACTGGCAAAGCGGCAGATGACCTGGCTTAGAAAAGAAAACAACTGTAATTTTTTCGATATAGATCCACTCATTTATCATAAAATCCTGAAAAATCTGAAAAAAACACTATTCTATTAGGTCAAAGGCTTGAAAAAGATCTTTGCAGCACTATATAAGAGTTGTCTAAAATAAAAATTATTACACGTGTTTATTGGCGTGTGGGTAAATAAAAATAACTAAAATGTCAGGAGTAAAGACCATGCCAAAAGGGCAATCACTACAAGAACCCTTCTTGAATGCACTGCGTAAGGAACGCGTACCTGTTTCAATTTATCTTGTTAATGGTATTAAATTACAAGGCCAAGTTGAATCTTTTGACCAATTCGCAGTTATGTTACGCAATACGGTAAGCCAGATGGTTTATAAACACGCAATTTCAACAATTGTTCCGGCCAGGCCAGTACGCTGGACCAGTGGTCATGAAGATGAACATGATGGTGGAAGTGGCGCAGGTAATATGTAGCTATAGCTATACATAATTAGTTATTACAAAACGGCTGTCTCCAAATGTCAGTAAATGACTATGGAGGCAGCCGTTTTGCGTTGTATAATGAACATTCTTAACGCTTTAATAGAAGACCTATCTTGTTTGAACGCCCTGATATTGGTGAGAAAGCCATCCTTGTCCATATCGATCTAAACGCAGATTTACAACGTGAATACATTACAGAATTTCAGGAACTAGCTGTTTCCGCGGGTGCTGTTGTGGCGGATATTGTAACCAGTAAACGACATGCCCCTGATGCCAAGTATTTCGTAGGCCGTGGTAAAGCCGATGAAATCGCGCAGAAAGTCGAGGCTGAAGGCATCGAACTGGTGTTATTTAATCATGCCTTAAGCCCATCTCAGGAAAGAAACCTCGAAGCCTTGTTTCAATGTCGTGTACTCGATCGTACCGGCCTTATTCTGGACATCTTTTCACAACGTGCGCGAACCTTTGAAGGCAAGTTGCAAGTTGAACTCGCGCAGTTAAAACATTTATCAACGCGATTAATTCGTGGCTGGACTCACCTTGAGCGGCAGAAAGGCGGTATTGGCTTGCGTGGCCCGGGTGAAACACAATTAGAAACGGATCGTCGTTTACTGGGTGCGCGTATAAAACAAATTAATAAACGTCTGGCAAAGGTTCGTAAGCAGCGAGAGCAGGGCAGACAATCACGGCGCAAGGCGGAAGTGCCGACGGTTGCATTTGTTGGTTACACCAATGCGGGTAAATCTACTTTATTTAATGCGCTAACGGATGCCGATGTTTATGTGCAGGATCAGTTGTTTGCGACCCTGGATCCTACCCTGAGAAAGCTCCAGATTGAAGATGGTAGTTCGGTGATTTTGGCCGACACAGTAGGCTTTATCCGTCATTTACCCCATGACCTGGTTGAATCATTTCGTTCGACACTACAGGAAACCGAGCAAGCCCATTTACTGTTTCACATTATTGATGCCTCGGATGATATGCGTCTGGATAATATTGATGCCGTGGAAACCGTATTGAAGGAAATTGGTGCAGATAAAGTGCCGCAGATTCAGATAATGAATAAAATAGATCGGCTGGAAATTGAGCCACGGATTGATCGTGACAGTGAGGGCAATGTAAAGCGAATTTGGGTATCTGCACAGTACAGGCAAGGGCTGGATTTGGTGCATCAGGTACTCGCCGAACATTTTGCACAAGACACAGTGCAGGGACGTTTGAGTCTTTCACCGTCCAATGGGCGAATTCGTGCGCTTCTTTATGGTATTAACGCCGTGGAAAAAGAAGAAATCGATGAGGCGGGTCAATTTATTCTGCAAATTAACACATCAAAGCGAGACTTAATGCAGATGGCGAGCAGAGAGTCAGTGCCTGAACACCTGTTACTACCTGAAGGATATGAAGTGCCGCAAGATGCGTGGCTGGTAGCGGCGAATGATCAGTAATAACAATTTAAGTGTCAAACGCGGGCGGCTAGACTTCTGTTTCTGATACAGAAGGGTTACAATCCGCAGTCTTTAAATAAGCAATACTTGGAGTCACAAATGGCTTGGAATGAGCCTGGCGGCAATAAAAATAAAGACCCTTGGGGTAATCGTGGCAATGATCAGGGGCCTCCAGATCTGGATGAAGTATTCAAAAAATTCATGGACAAGCTGAATGGCCTGTTTGGTGGATCTGGCAGTGGTGGTAAAAACTCCTCGTCTGGTAATAACTCTATCGGAATGATTGCAATATTAGTCATTGGTTTGATTGTTTGGGCGGCGACCGGTACCTATAAAATTGCTGAGGCCGAGCGCGGTGTGGTTCTGCGTTTTGGTGCTCATGTTTATACAGTAGAGTCTGGCCTTCATTGGCATTTGCCTTCGCCTATTGAAAAAGTATTAAAGGTGGATGTGAGCAATATTCAGGAATATGTACACAAAAGCACCATGTTGACTCAAGATCAAAACATTATTGATATTGAAATTACCGTGCAGTATCAAGTTGGCGATGCAGAAAATTTCTTCTTTAATATGCGTAGCCCTATCAGTACTCTGGCCGCAGCGTCTGAGAGTGCATTACGTCAACACGTAGGGCGTAGCACCATGAACTATGTATTTGGTGATGGCCGTGAAGATATCGCAGTAAGTACGCAAGAAACACTTCAGGAAGTGCTTGATAGCTATAAGTCTGGGTTGAATATTGTGCGTGTGAACATGCAGGAAGCCAAACCACCTGAGGCCGTTAAAGCATCCTTCGATGATGTAACCCAATCGAAAGAAGACGAGGTAAAATTACGTAATCAGGCACAGGCTTACCGCAACGAAATTATACCCAGTGCGCGTGGTAAATCGGCGCAAATGTTAGAAGAAGCAAATGCTTATAAGCAAGAAGTGGTAGCACGAGCAGAAGGTGATGCGCAGCGCTTCACCAAGTTATATGCTGAGTACCGTAAAGCGCCGGGTGTAACGCGAGATCGTATTTATATTGAAAGTGTTGAATCTGTATTGTCTCAGTCTAGCAAAGTGATGATCGACGTTGAAGGTGGCAATAACATGATGTATTTGCCATTGGATAAAATGTTAGAAAATAGAAATGTCAGTCGAGATGATTTGCAGCAGTCAGAACGTTTAATTGATAATTCACGTGGCAATAATTTTGACGTGAATGATTTACGAAATCGTTCTACACGTACCAGGGAGACACGATAATGAATAAGTTAGTTGGAATTATTGCAGCCGTTATCGTTATTATTGCTTATACCTGCACATTCTTTGTAGATGAGCGTGAAAAAGCGATTCTATTGGCATTTGGTAAAATTGATAAAACCGGTTTTGAACCGGGTATTCATTTCAAGTTACCTTTCCCATTTAATGATGTGAAAAAACTAGACGGTCGTATTCTTACAATCGATCAGCAACCTGTTCGTTTCTTAACAAAAGAAAAGAAATACATGGTGGTAGACTCATTTGTTAAGTGGCGCATTATTGATGAAGCAAGTTATTACACTGCAACATCCGGTGGCCGTGAACAGAATGCAGCATCATTAATTTATCGCATGGTAGATGATGGTCTACGTAATGAGTTTGCAAAGCGTACTGTGCAGGAAGTTATTGCGCAGGATCGAACGCAAATTATGGAGCTATTAACCAGCAACATAGATGAAAAAGCCAAAGCCTTTGGTATCGATATTCTAGATGTGCGAATTAAGCGTATTGATTTTCCGGAAAAGATTAGTCAAAACGTATATGCGCGTATGCGCACAGAGCGTGAACGTGAAGCACGTGAAAATCGCTCTAAAGGTGAAGAAACAGCAACCCGTATTCGTGCGGATGCAGATGCACAAAGCAGAATATTAGTGGCAGAAGCTTATCGTGATTCACAATCGATTCGTGGTGAAGGTGATGCGACTTCAGCTGAAATTTATGCAAAGGCGTATAATAGAGACCGTGATTTTTATCGCTTTTATAGAAGTATGGAAGCCTATAAAAATACCTTCTCAAATAAAGGCGATGTAATGTTGATAGACCCTGATTCAGAGTTCTTTAGATACTTGAAGAGTTCCCAGGGTAAAGTGAAGTAGCAAAGCATTAACAAATAAGCCGGGCTTAGGCCCGGCTTTTTGTGCGTCTGCAGCATGTGAATTTGTTGCAGAAAGAATTGCAAAGTAGTGTAGAAATGCACGAAGTGTAAAACTCAACAATGATTGACTGTAATGATAGCGTGGGATGACTTATTCAGTGCAATAGCACTGCTGTTAGTATTTGAAGGCATCATGCCTTTTATAAGTCCTAAGGGCTGGCGAAATACAATGATGCAGGCAAGTCAGTTACCGGATAATACATTACGTATTATCGGCTTTGCTAGCATGTTGTTTGGTGTGGTTTTACTTTATTTAATGCGTTAAGAGTTTTGTTGAAGAAGACATGATGAAAAATGGTGTGACAAATAATCACTGGTTATTGCCTCAAGGTATAGAAGAAGCGCTACCTGCAGATGCAGCACGTCTTGAGTCGCTGCGCCGAAATTTATTAGACATGTATTCGCGTTGGGGCTACCAGTTGGTGATGCCGCCAATGATAGAGTTTTTAGAATCTCTATTAACGGGTACAGGTCATGATTTAAATCTACAAACATTTAAACTAATTGATCAGCTTAGCGGTCATTCCATGGGTTTGCGTGCAGATATGACACCTCAGGTGGCACGTATTGATGCGCACCAGCTAAAAAATGATGCACCTAATCGTTTATGTTATATGGGTACTGTTTTGCACACCATGCCAGATGGCTTTGGTAGCAGTCGTAGTCCTTTTCAAGCAGGTGCTGAACTGTATGGACATGGTGGTGTTGAAAGTGACGTAGAAGTATTGTGCTTAATGATTGAAACATTGGCCGCAGCCGGTGTTAAAGATGTGTACATCGATATTGGTCACGTGGGAATTTACCGTGGCTTAAGTAAGCAGGCAGGTTTTAATGAAGACCAGGAAGCAGCATTATTTGAAATGATGCAACGTAAAGCGATTCCTGAAATTCAGGCCTTTCTTGCTGAGCAATCGCTCGATAAAGACATAGTTGATATGCTGAATTTATTGCCTGAGTTACATGGTGGCAATGATTGTTTACAGCGTGCAACAGATGCATTTGCAAAGGCCGACGCTACGGTTAAAGACGCTTTAGAATATTTAAAGCGAGCAGTTGTATTACTTAAGCAACGAATTGCTGAGGTCTCAATTAACTTTGATCTTTCTGAGCTACGCGGCTTTCATTATCACACTGGTTTATTGTTTGCGGCATATACACTAGGTGAAGGTCAGGAAATTGCGCGTGGCGGTCGTTATGATGATATTGGCAAGGTGTTTGGTCGTGCGCGACCTGCAACTGGTTTTAGTACGGATTTAAAAACCTTACTAAATCTTTCGCAATACGCAGCTCAAGCGATAAATGCGAATGCTATTTATGCACCTAGTTTGACTCCAGATGAAGACGATTCTGGTTTATGGAAAGCAGTGAGTGAATTGCGTGCAAGCGGTGAAACGGTTGTTCAATCTTTACCGGGCCAATGCGGTGGTGCAAGTGACGTCGGTTGCAGCCGAGAATTAAAGAACAGTTCAGGTAAATGGATTGTTGAATAGAAAATTATTAAATTACATTGTTTCAAAAAAATGTTGTGAGTAAGTGTAGTAAGAAATAATGTTAACACTATTGAAACGCTGCAATTGCAGCTTATCAGCATAAAGAAGGCATAGTAAAATGGGCAAGAATGTAGTTGTACTTGGAAGCCAATGGGGCGATGAAGGCAAGGGAAAGATCGTAGATCTTTTAACTGATCGCGCATCAGCTGTAGTTCGTTTCCAGGGGGGCCATAATGCAGGCCATACATTAGTTATTGGCGATAAAACAACCGTTTTGCATTTGGTACCATCAGGTGTTTTACGTGACAATGTACAGTGTCTGATTGGTAATGGCGTTGTGCTTTCTCCAGCGGCTTTATTTGAAGAAATCAACATGCTGGAAAAGCAGGGTGTTCCCGCTAGCCAGCGGTTAAAAATTTCTGAAGCATGTCCATTAATTATGCCGTATCACGTAGCCCTGGATCAGGCGCGTGAAATTGCGCGCGGTGCTAAAGCCATTGGTACAACCGGTCGAGGTATTGGTCCGGCGTATGAAGATAAAGTCTCTCGCCGTGGTTTGCGCGTAGGTGATTTATTAAACGTTGAAACATTTGCAGAAAAATTAGCTGTCGTCATGGAATACCATAACCATGCATTGGTGCATTATTTCAAAGTAGATGCCGTTGATTATCAAACAGTATTAGATGAAATTATGGGCATGCGCGATAAGATCATTTCTATGATCGCGGATATTCCTTCAATGCTATATAACTTGCGTAAAGATGGCGCAAATATAATGTTTGAAGGTGCGCAGGGTACATTGCTTGATATTGACCAGGGTACATATCCTTACGTAACGTCTTCAAATTGTACAGCGGGTGGCGCATGCACAGGTTCAGGTGTTGGGCCATGTGATTTAGATTATATCTTAGGTATCACTAAGGCTTATACAACACGTGTAGGTGCTGGCCCATTCCCGACAGAGCTATTCGATGAGATTGGTCAACACCTGGGTGAAAAAGGTCATGAGTTTGGTGCAACAACTGGTCGTAGTCGTCGTTGTGGCTGGTTCGATGCAGTCGCCTTGCGCCGTGCTGCACAGGTAAACAGTATCACTGGTTTATGCATAACCAAGTTAGACGTTTTGGATGGCATGGAAACACTGAAAATTTGTACCTCGTATAAGTACAATGGCGAGATTCTAGAAATGCCGCCAATCGGTGCAGATGCCATCGCAAAATGTGAGCCAGTATATGAGGAAATGCCGGGTTGGAGTGAAGCAACGGTTGGTATTCGCAATAAAGATGAATTGCCGCAAAATGCATTAAATTATCTTGCACGTTTAGAAGAAGTTGTCGGTGTGCCTGTGGATATTATTTCAACAGGCCCTGAGCGAGATGAAACAATTATTTTACGTAATCCTTATGAATAAATAATTGCGTTATTTTTGCCATAAAAAAAGCCCTTTTAAGGGCTTTTTTTATGGCTGTTAGTAAATTAAATAAATATAAAGGCAGGTCTTAATAATGTTTTAACAAAAGGCTTGCACGAATTTTTCCTTGAATAAATCATAGTCAGCGGCGGCCAGTTTATTAATGCCGGCAGCTGCCTTGCGTCCACCCCCAGTTTCAAACTGTCTACATAATTCATCTGCCCCTGTTTTATTGTTAAGTGGCGCGCGAACACTCACAAGGAAGCATCCATCGGCTTGTTGCGTCAACATCGCATGAGCTCTATCTGGATTAGATGTAGCAAGGGCATTGGCATAAACACCGCTCACACGCCGTGCCCATTTTTCATCTGGCAGGATACTTAAGCTATGGCTGCTGGTTTCAAAAGATGGCTTACAGTTCTCGGCCTTACTAATGTCTTGCTGATAACCATTCACCAATGCCTGGTAATTATCATCAGATTCTATAAATTCGAACGGGTTTACATAGTGACTAATTTTTTTATACAGATCCTCCGGGTTGAAAATCAAATCCTCAAGTGATGAGCCATAGCCATTATAATTAATGCAGGTACCGAGTAATTCAAGTTGCTTTAGTTGGGCTTGCGAAAGATTTAATGGTTCAGCAGCAGTCAGAGCAGACTGGTGTAGATTATCACCAAAGGCCGCCGTTACGGCCCAGGGTAAATACTGGCTTTTTAGATATTTATTCACCAGTAAGCTAGTACAAACATTGGGATCCATATCGATATTGGCCTGAAGTAGCGGGCTTTCAGGGATGTCTCCCGCAAAGTGGTGATCGAAATATTGAACCCCGACCCCTTTGCTTAAAAGCGTAAGGAGCTCATCCCTGTTTTTATCGAGAGAGATGTCCAGAACAAGTACCTGGTCATCCAGTTCTGCATTTACTTTTTTTAAAAGGCTAATGTCACGCTTTACACCAGTAACCAGCGTACTCTGCAAAGGTTGTGCAAGGCGCATTTGGTGAAGGGCGCAAATACCATCTGCATCACCGTTGAATACATCGTAGTACTTCATTTTAAGTGTCTCATTTAAGGTCTAATAAAATTAGTTTAAATATTATCAGATCATGGTTTTTATGTTTTTAGTATATTTGGCTATGTTTATTGATTTTACTCTCTGAATTATGTCACAAGGCAGCTGTATATAGAATTCATACATATAAATGTAAAATTAGATAAATTCGTAAAATGAAAAAATAAGAAAATAGCCTATAATTCGCAATAACTAACAGGTTAAATATATGCGGCTTGCAGCATCAAAGTGCAGGATTAAGAGAATAAAGATGATAAAAACATATTTAACACCAAATAAGGTTGCCAAACTGCTCATGGTTTCACTGACTGCAGTGAGGCAGTGGGCGGAAAAAGGTGAGTTAGGCGCTCTGATGACGCCCGGTGGTCACCGTCGTTTCATGCCCAGTGAAGTAGAACGTTTTGCAAGAAGCAGGGGGTTATCGATCAACCTGGGTGAAAGTGAAGAACTTAAAATCTTAATAGTGGATGATGATGTTTCTTTTGCAGATTACCTAAGTGAATTATTTGCAAGCATTGATGCCTGTGTCGTAACAGAAGCAGCGAGGGATGGTTTTTCTGCAGGCCTCAAAGTGCGTAAATTTAAGCCTCAGATAGTATTGCTTGATTTAATGATGCCAGGTTTAGATGGTTTACAGGTGTGTCGGTTACTTAAGTCTGATCCCGTTACGAAATCAATCAGAATAATTGTGATGACGGGGTATGCATCCCCTGAAAATGCTGAGAACGCATTACTTGCAGGTGCAGAGGCCTGTATTGAAAAACCTATTGATACAGCGAACCTGCTGCAATGCTTAGGGCTATCAAAAAACTCTATGCATGTTGGTAAATAATAAAATCTTCAAGTCATTATAAAAAACATACGTGAGCCTGTTTAAACTAATGTTCAAGGCTCACATCACTTTTCTAAGTAAATGCATAACCTTGTGGTACTACAACAATTTCATCTTCAGTCACGGTGAATCTATTTCGATCTTTTTCTAAATCGTACCCAATGCGTTCGTTGTCCGGGATTTTCACATGTTTATCAATAATGCATTTATTGAGTTTTACATTTTTACCTACGCTTACATTATCAAATAGTACTGAATTTTCGACAATTGAATTGTCATCAATAAACACATTTTGAAACAGTACAGAGTGGGACACATTACTACCCGATATAATTGTTCCACCGGATAAAATAGAATTTATAAACACGCCTTCATTGCCGGAGATACCCGGGACTGCCCGAGCCGGTGGTGTTTGAGCCTGATATGAACGTATTGGACAGTCATTTTGATATACATCTAAAGGCGGGATAGACTTTAAAAGATCCATATTGGCCTGATAATATGACTCTATGGTTCCTACATCTCGGCAGTATTTGTCGGGTGTCACTCGACCTTTTTCCTCACCAAAATAGTGTGCGCATACATTATGTGTACGAATAAGTTTGGGTAAAATATCTTTACCAAAGTCATGGCTTGAGTTTTCGTCCAGACTATTCTGTTCGAGTTCTTTAATTAATAATTTTGTTGAAAATATATATATTCCCATTGAGGCAAGCACTTGATCAGCTGAATCCTTACAAGGTTCTGCAGTTACTGGTTTTTCTTTAAACTTAATTATTTTATGATTTTCATCAGTTGTCATAACACCAAATTGGCTGGCGTCTTTTAGTGGCACCTTCATACAGGCAACGCTTACATCTGCATTTAATGCTTTATGCGTTTCTAACATGGATGCGTAATCCATGCGGTAAATATGATCACCGGAAAGAATCAGTGTCCATTCAGCATCACTGCGCTCAAGTATGTAGTTATTTTGATGAATGGCATCGGCTGTACCCTGGTACCACTTATTTCCATGGCGCATCTGTGCCGGAACAGGGGTAATGTACTCCCCCAACTCCGGATTGAAAATAGATCAGCCATCACGTAAATGTTTCTGTAATGAATGTGATTTATACTGTGTGAGCACAAGGATGCGGCGTAGTCCCGAGTGCAGACAATTGGTTAAAGTGAAATCTATTATTCGATATTTTCCACCAAAGGGCACGGATGGCTTGGCGCGTAATTTAGTAAGAGGTTGAAGGCGAGAGCCTTCACCGCCGGCGAGAATAATAGTTAAAGTATTGTTGATCATTGATTTACCTTATATGCCAATTTTGCCATCCAGGTTGATGTGCTATTTTAGGGCGTTATATCTATTCCTGTAATATGCACTCGTTATTTTGCTTCATAATAGTGCTCGTTTTTATCTGTATGACTGTTTTGCTAGATGCTTAATGAATTGCATAACTTATACCAACTTAAATAATGGCTAAGCAGGAGCCCGTGTAAATATAAATATTCACTCTAAAATACTGTTGCTTATGCGTTATGTGATATAACTTATGCTTATATTTGCTGGTATTAAAATTGCTTTTAGCTTTATATGTACATTAAAAGGCTCTCGGTTTATTAATCAATAAAGACTAGTTAGATAAATAATTAAAGAAATGGGTGAACTATGAAATTAGCGATGATCGGATTAGGAAAAATGGGAGCCAATATGGTGAGGCGCTTAGTGGCTGATGGGCACGAAGTTGTGGCTTATGATGTTGATCCTGTAAGTGCCAAAAAGCTTGCTGAGGAAAATAAAAATATTACCAGCGTAGGGAGTTTAGAAGAGCTGGTGTCATCTCTGGACGGGCCGCGGGCAATATGGTTAATGGTTCCGCATGAATATGTTGATCAAAGCATTGAGGATTTACTCGTGGCAGGCGTCACACAAGGTGATTTAATCATTGATGGCGGTAATTCAAACTTTAATTTATCCAAGCAACGCGCTGCAAAACTTAAGACATCTAATATTCATTTTGTTGATTCAGGGACATCAGGTGGCGTGTGGGGCCTGGAAAATGGTTATAGCATTATGGTGGGTGGCACGAAAGAGGCCGTTGATTTGATACGCCCTGCCCTGGAAACACTGGCACCCGCCAAAGACAAAGGCTGGGGACATGTTGGGCCTGCTGGTGCCGGGCACTACGTGAAAATGGTACATAACGGAATTGAGTATGGAATGATGCAGGCGTTTGCGGAAGGTTTTGAAATGCTTGAAGCAAAAGATGAAATGCAACTCGACTTACAACAAATTTCGGAAATATGGCAGCATGGTAGTGTTGTTCGTTCATGGCTACTCGATTTAATAGCCGATGCCTTTGCCGACGATAAAAATTTATCTGCCTTAAGTGATTATGTTGATGATTCTGGCGAAGGCCGTTGGACGGTTCAGGATTCAATTGATTTAGCGGTACCCACACCAGTATTAACGCTGGCTCTGCAAATGCGTTTTCGTAGTCGACAGGAATCTGCATTTGGTGGAAAGGTGCTTAATGCGATGCGTGCAGGCTTTGGTGGGCACAGTGTTCGCCCATCAGAATAATCACAAGAATGCTCACAAGAATTCTCGAGGGTAAAAAATATCATTATGGAAACAACTGAAAACGTGTACATAGGTGAACCGACAGAACCCACCAATATTGTTATTTTTGGTGCCGGTGGTGATCTTACCAAACGAAAATTGATACCGGCATTGATAAAAATGTTGCGTTGTGGATTGTTGCATCCCGATAGTAAAGTGATTGGGGTGTTTAAAGATCGCACTAGAGAAGAGTGGTTAGGTGCCTTATATCAAGGTTTGAAAGATTATGCGCCTGAGTTAAAAATGGATGATGAAAAATGGCAGCATTTTTCCAGTATGTTAAAAATTGTCTGCGGTGATTTGCAGGAAGAGCATACCTATAAAGATTTGGCGGAGGCGTTGGAGCAGTTAGGGGATAACACCAACGCCCTGTTCTATTGCGCAGTACCGCCAAGATGGTACACCACTATAGCAACTGGGCTACATAGATTAGGCCTGGCTGATGAAACAGAAGGTTTCAGGCGCGTTGTTATTGAAAAGCCATTTGGAATGGATTTGCAATCAGCGCAGCAATTAAATAAAGACTTACAGGAGGTATTAGACGAATCGCAGATATACCGTATTGACCATTATCTAGGCAAAGAAAGTGTACAAAACTTATTAGTGTATCGCTTTGCCAACAGCATACTGGAACCGCTGTGGAATAGAAATTTTATTGACCATATACAAATATCTGCGGCTGAATCAATCGGCATAGAATATCGCGCTAACTACTATGAAAAATCAGGTGCCTTACGCGATATGATACAAAGTCACTTAATGCAGGTAATGACACTGGTGGCGATGGAACCCCCGGTAGAGTTCACTGCAGATGCCGTACGTGATGAAAAAATTAAAGTTCTACGTGCAGTCAGGGTGCTGGATGATGCCGACATAGAAGCCAATACAGTTGCTGCACAATATGTTGCAGGGACCGTGAATGATGAGGCCGTAAAAGCCTATGTAGCCGAAGATGATGTGTCGCCAGATTCAGTCACCGAGACATTTACTGGAGTAAGATTTAATATTGATAACTGGCGTTGGCAGGGTGTGCCTTTTGTTTTGTGGACCGGTAAACGTTTACCCAAACGGGTATCAGAGATTGTAATTCGTTTTAGAAACCCGCCGTTTAATTTATTTGATACCCACGCGACACCACCACGGGCTAATTCACTGGTTTTTCGTGTGCACCCTGATGAAGGTATCTCTTTACGTATGAATGCCAAAATGCCGGGTTTAACAACCGATACACAGCGCATGGTGATGCGTGCGCCTTACTCAGAAAATGGTGATGATGTGTCTGATGCATACGAGGTATTACTGCATGATGTACTGGGTGGTGATGCCACTTTATTTTCACGGGCTGACGAGGTTGAAGAGTCGTGGGCAATCATTGAGCCTATACTCAATGCCTGGAAAGATCGTATCTCGGTTGGACGATATCGTTCAGGTACCTGGGATGTTCCTGGCATGGATAGCTTATTTGAGGGTTGTGTTGGTGGCTGGCATAAGCCCGGCTAATAATGAGAATTTAAATGCATAAATGGCATGTATCTAAAAATTTCGATGAGGCTTCGCAGGCGGCAGCTGACTTTATAGTGGAAAAAATTCGTTTGAGTCTGCAAACAAAAAATATTTGTCATATCATTTTACCCGGGGGAAAAACACCGGCCAAATGTTTGAACCTGGTGGCGCAGGAAGATTTACCCTGGGGGAACATTCACTGGTATCTGGGCGATGAACGTTGTTATCCTTTGGGTCATGCAGAACGTAATGACGTAATGCTGGAAGATAAGCTGTGGTCTCATTTACCGATTGTAAATGTACACGCCATGCCAGCAGAATTAGGTGCAGATGTTGCCGCTAATATATATCGCGAAGTGATTCGTTCAATCGAAACGTTTGATATTGCATTTTTGGGCATGGGGGAAGACGGACATACGGCGAGTTTATTTCCGGGTAATAAAGCACTAACAGATCTGCGTTCCGTTGTTCCTGTATATGACGCGCCTAAAGAGCCTAAAGAACGAGTTTCATTGGGTCTTACTACGCTTAAACGGGCTGAAACAAAATTAATACTGGCCTGTGGGGCGTCTAAAGCTGAAATGCTTATAAGAATCAAATCAGGTGAAAAGTTTCCGGTAAATTCAATTGGAGATATTGACTGGTTTGTGGATAAAATAGCCGTTAATGAGGCCTGATTGAATAGACTGTTCGGCTATTTTTTATGGCGGTTATTAATATTTATTATGTTGATCTAATATTGTGCATTTAAAATAATCGTGTGCATTTTCAGTGCGGGATATTTTAAGTATATTAAAATTTATAGTTCTAGTCTGCGATTAAGCAGATATATTGGCTGATTTTACCTGGCTTGTTTTTTGCTCTTTTTTAAAGTGGTGTTGTATTTATCCAATTTTAACCAGAAATATTCTAGATCCTATTTGTTATAGATCCAGGTTCAGGAGAGATTAAAATGAATATGCAGGAAATTCGAGTGTTGGCAAAAAATCATGGAATTAAATCTTCGCGCATGAGTAAAGTCAATTTAATAAAAGCCATTCAACTCACAGAAGGCAACTTTAGCTGCTTTGCTTCGGCAATAAATGATGAGTGCGATCAACAACAGTGTTTATGGCGTGAGGATTGTTTTTCTGCGGCCAAAAAATTAAAAATATAGGCTACTTACGGATTTCTAAAACCTGCTGATATAAGTCAATATAGTGCTCGGCACTGGACTCCCATGAGTGATCACAGTCTATCGCATTTAATTGAAGTTGCCGCCATACTGCTGGTTTCTGGTACAGGCTGATTGCCTGTTTTATTGCATTGCGTAATGCACTGGCGGAGTGATCTTTCATAATAAAGCCATTCGCTGTGTGTTTACTAATATTGCCCTTGTTGGCATGTACAACCGTATCCGCCAGGCCGCCTACGCGTGTAGCTATAGGTAAAGTTGCATAGCGCAAACTATACAGCTGGTTAAGCCCGCAGGGTTCAAAGCGTGAGGGCATTAAATATATATCACTAGCAGCTTCAATTCTATGCGCTAATTTTTCATTGTAACCAATTTTAATCACAATCTTGTCTGGGTATTTTTGAGCCAGTTCCGAAAGCTGCATTTCATAGTGCAAGCTACCTGTACCTAAAATAACAATTTGTAATTTCAGTTTCATTAGCTCGGGTATGCATTGCAAAATAATGTCCAGGCCTTTCTGTTCAACCAGACGACTCACCATGCCAAGCAGTGGCATCGTTTCATTTACAGGCAAATTAAATTCTTCTTGCAGTGCTGTTTTATTTTTTACTTTTTTGTCTAGTGAATGGGAGTCATATTTTTGTTCTAAGTGACGATCTGTGACTGGATTCCAGTGCTTTTCGTCAATACCATTTAAAATTCCACTAAGGTCTTTTTTTCTATGTTGTAACAATCCATCAAGTCCATTGCCATTTTCAGTTTCACAAATTTCACTTGCATAGGTTTGGCTAACGGTGGTTATTTTATCGGCATAGGCTATGCCGCCTTTTATAAATGACAGTTGGTTATAAAATTCTAATCCATCCATATGCCATAGTGAATTTGCTAAATGTAAATCATAGAATGTCTGCTGACTAAATAT
>CAWUSX010000071.1:0-10586 GCA_963924875.1 uncultured Gammaproteobacteria bacterium | reverse complement strand
CCCGACATTGTCGGCTGATGGATATTTATAAGCCTTAAACCAGTTTCTTTATGCACGGCATCTACGGCCATACTTAGCAGGTTCGTTTCTATTAATTGATTATCTTCATTCATTTGTTCAGTAAATCTTGTTGTTCACTATTAATGTACTAATAATATAGTGAACAACAAGCCTAAAAACAAGCTATAAAGATGGTTTGTACACCAATATAAAATGTACATTATTAATATAGAGATGAAAATAATGTACCCGCAGCATGACAGGGAAAGTGGAGCAGGACCGATAATCCATCGATACATTGAGCGGCACTGGGGAACGAATGGATGGTTAATTATGTTTGTAGAACGGGCGAAAGAACGTCAGCCAGTTTGCTTGCGTTGCAGATAGCAGATAGCAGATTAAAATCGGCTTCGAGGCACTGAGTACAATCTCACCTTATTACTACCACCCTGTATTTTCATACCTCGCAAAATGGGTGTATTGCCGTGACAGTAGGGCTCCATATCCTTGTTTTCTAACAGCGTATACTGGTCCTTAAATACACTCACCTTCACAGAAAGACGCTCACCACATTGCGCATTAAAGTTAGGATTAAATATTTTTGGGCTTACAACGAAACGGTAGTTTATGCCTTGTAGCTCACAATTAAGGGTTAACTTACTTTTTTCGGAAACCATGATGCGAGGACCTCGCTCTTCCATTTTCACCAGATCCCATGGATTATAAGTACCCTGCTCCACACTAAAGGGAAATGTCCTGCCTTTTTCTCCCCATACTACCTCGTTCTTTATTTTTGCTTCATTATTCGATTTATCACAGGTGAAGGTGATGACGGGCCAGGCGCGCGAAGTTTCGGCGCAAACTGAAAAGCTAACAATAGATAATATACAAAGGGGGATTAACCGTTGAAGCAAAGTTTTCATTACAAATATACGCACATTTTTAAACAGTTTATTTATAAGTCATATATAGTTCATAAACTTACGATAAACCTTTAAAATAGGCAATTGTTACAAATTTAACTTCATTTGCTTTAGTTTTAACTGATATTTAGCATTTTTATCACCCGTTTATGTGAGCCACACTTTGCACAACCAGCAACTATCTCAACTCGAAAAATCATTTCGTCTGTGCTTACTCAAGGACCGTTTCCCTTTTAAACGCAAACTACAAACAATTCACAGCTATATAAAAAATAATAAGCCCGTTGATAAAGCGATTGAAAGCCTCTCGGCTGCAGTAGATCAATCATTAAAAGCCTGCCAGTTACGTGAGCAAAATAAACCGCTTATCTCCTATCCCGAAGAACTGCCCGTTAGCCAAAAACGTGAAGATATTATCCAGGCGATTCACGACAATCAGATTATTGTTATTTGCGGTGAAACAGGCTCCGGCAAGACGACTCAATTACCAAAAATGTGCCTCGAAGCCGGGCTTGGCATTTATGGCATGATTGGCCATACCCAACCCCGGCGATTGGCGGCTCGTTCGGTTGCAACACGTATCGCCGAAGAATTAAAGACAGACATGGGTGCAGCGATTGGTTACAAGGTTCGCTTCACCGATACACTGGGTGATAACAGTCTGATTAAATTAATGACCGATGGTATTTTATTATCTGAGATTCACCATGATCCTTATCTCAATCAATACGATTGCATCATTGTCGACGAGGCACATGAGCGCAGCCTGAATATAGATTTTTTACTAGGTTATTTAAAACAATTAACACTTAAACGTGGTGATTTAAAAATAATCATTACATCGGCGACGATTGATCCTCAACGTTTTGCAAAACACTTTAACGATGCGCCCATCATTGAAGTCTCCGGCCGCACCTATCCCGTTGACGTTGAATACCGCGATCCATATAACGACAAACAACAGTCTGTTGATTTACCCGTTGCGATTGGCAACTGTGTGGATGAAATTTCTCGCAGTGATCGAGGGGACATTTTAGTTTTTTTAAGTGGTGAAAGAGACATTAGAGAAACCGCTAACTATTTAGAAAAACAAAACTTACAACACACTGAAATACTTCCTTTGTTAGCACGTCTCTCTGCCAGCGAACAAAATAAAATATTTGGCCGCTCCAGCAAGCGACGCATTATTCTTTCTACTAATGTGGCAGAAACTTCACTTACTGTCCCCGGCATTAAATATGTTATTGATAGTGGACTGGCTCGCATTTCAAGATACTCATGGCGCAGCAAAATTCAACGCCTGCCTATAGAGGCCATTTCTCAGGCATCGGCCAATCAACGCAAGGGTCGTTGTGGCCGGGTAAGTGCTGGCATATGTTATCGGCTTTATTCTGAAGATGATTTTAATCTGCGCGAAGAGTTTACTGCACCTGAAATACAGCGCACCAATTTAGCAGCGGTTATTTTACAAATGGAAAACATGCAGCTAGGGCATGTTGAAGATTTTCCTTTTGTTGAACCACCGGATAGTCGTCTGGTTAATGATGGCTACAAGTTACTACATGAGCTTGGTGCTATTGACGCTAAAAACAAGGTCACAAAAATTGGTAAACAACTTTCCCGCCTGCCAGTAGACCCTAAACTGGGGAGAATTTTAATTGAGGCGAATAATGAAAACTGTTTAAACGAGGCGCTCATTATTGTATCTGCCTTAGCGGTACAAGACCCAAAAGAGCGCCCCTTAGAAAAGAAACAGGCGGCAGACGAAGCACATAAGAAATTTATCGATAAGAAATCTGATTTTATTAGTTGGGTAAATATATGGAATACATACCATACCAATAAAGCTGAACTATCCGCAAACAAGTTACGTAAATGGTGTAAAGACAATTTTATTTCATGGATGCGCATGCGCGAATGGATTGATACTCATCGACAAATTAAAAAAATGCTCAATGAATTGAAATTTAAGTTTAATACTAGCGATGCCAGTTATGCGTCAATTCATCGTGCCTTGCTAACCGGGTTCTTAAGTCAGATCGGTTTCAAGGATGAAGGACATGAATAGCAGGCCTGCCGTCAGCGGAAATTTCATATTTTCCCCGGATCGGGTTTGTTTAATAAAGGCCCTAAGTGGGTGGTTGCGGGTGAAATTGTTGAAACACAAAAGGTGTATGCGCGTAATTTAGCAAAAATTGAACCCGAATGGATTGCCGAAAAAGCCGCGCACTTAATCAAACACAGTTATACACAAGCCCATTGGGAAAAGAAATCTTCGCAGGTTGCCGCGATTCGCAAAACCACGCTATTTGGTTTACTTATTAATCCCGGAAGCAAAGTCAACTACGGGCCGATTGATCCAAAAGAGTCTCGCGAGATATTCATACGCAGTGCCTTGGTACAGGGCGATTTTATATGTCCCCATGACTTTTATAAACACAATCAAAAACTGGTTGCGGATATTGAAAGCCTGGAGGCCAAGTCAAGACGTCAGGATATTCTGGTTGATGAAAACGATATTTATGATTTTTATGACGAGAATTTACCAGATGATATTTACAGTGGTGCACAATTAAATCGTTGGGTTAAAAATAATGACACATCAAGTCTTATGCTGACAGCAGATGACTTAATGAAAAAAACCACCGAACATATTTCTGAGCATCTATTCCCGGATTCATTAGAAATTAACGCTATTCAATTTCCGCTAGAATACCATTTTGATCCCAGCAATCATTGTGATGGTATTACTTTAATAGTTCCCGCCGCTGGCCTCGCCTCATTAGACAGTAAAATATGTGACTGGTTAGTGCCGGGTATGCTGCAGGAAAAAATGACTGAGCTAATTCGCTCACTACCTAAGCAATTACGTAAAAACTTTGTGCCTGCTCCTAATTTTGCAGATGCCTGTGCAGATGCATTGACCATTGGTGAAAATACGCTGGTTAATGCCATGTCGAGTCATTTACGAAAGATGACGGGGACCGATATACCCTACGACGCATGGCAAGAAAATAACCTTGCTGATTATTTATTTTTCAATTATCGAGTAATAGCCACTAGTGGAAAAATATTAAAAGAAAGCCGCGACCTGCCTGCACTACAAAATGAGTTTGCAGATTTTATTGACGGCAATGCAAGTAAAAAGCAGACGCATAATTTAGAGCAGGACAATGTTGATGCCAGCGCCTTAGATGACTTGCCTGCTGAAATTGAAATCAATAATCACGGTATAATTATAAAGGCATATCCGACGCTTGTCGTAGATGGCTCACAGGTTAATGTACGTATTTTAAATTCACATGATATTGCACAGTCAAAACATTATGCAGGTTTACGACAACTTTTTATAAATGCTCTAACACCTCAAATTCGGCATTTGAAATCCAGCATGAAGGACATGCATAAACAGTGTCTTAAATATGTGACCATTGGTAGCTGCGAACAACTTAAGTCACAGCTTATTCAGCGACTAATAGATCAGCTATTTACACAGCACCAGCCAGAGTCATTGACCGACTTTAATAACGTACTTGAAAGCAATCGCGCCAATATGGATAGCGAACTGAAAACAATACGTAAACAGCTGGCGGATATTTTAGATATTTATCAGGGCTTACAAAAACAATTAAAACGCCCGCCACTTCATTGGCTAGATGCAATGAGCGACGTACAGGACCAGCTAAACCACCTGTTACACAAAGACTTTATTGCCAACACAGAATCGCAACACTTCATTCATCTGGCGCGCTACTTAAAGGCCATAGAAAAACGTCTGGAAAAGATACAGGCCAATCCTGCGCGTGACCGTAAGGCACGCATTGAAATATCATCTCTATGGTCTGATTATAAAAAACGCGCTGAAACATTATCCCAACAACAGCGCCACTCGAGCCAACTGGAGGATTACCGCTGGATGATAGAAGAATACCGAATATCTTTATTTGCCCAGGAAATAAAAACGCTTATGCCTGTTTCTGCCAAGCGCCTGAAGAAGGCCTGGAGTGAGATTTCAGATGCCTAAATTCATACGCTTTGTTTTACCTATGCCGACGCCGAGCGTACTATCAATACACATAGATTTGATTTGATTCAATATAAAAGCCTCACTTATAGGTATGATACCTCTTATGCAATTTATCTCACTACATAGAACACTATTTACCTGCCTACTTCTAAGCGGCGGATTGTTATCGACTTCTGGCTATGCAGCCGATAGAGGCGAGGCCTTATTTGCTCAGAATTGTGCTATCTGCCATGGTACTGACGGCACAGGTGGCATGGGCGCTCAACTCGCCTCGCAAACCTTTCTTGAATCTGCATCCGAGCAATACCTGAGAACCACTATTCATCTCGGTCGGCCTGGGCGTATTATGCCTTCTTTTTACTGGATGCCAGAAAGCGATATTGATGAGATTATTTCGTTTATTGGTAACTGGCGTACTACCCCAGCTCGCGTTTGGCCTGATGATGTTATAGATGGTGATGCTGCCGCGGGTAAGAAACTTTTTATGGGTTATTGTGCGAGCTGCCATGGTAAAGATGCAGGCGGTGGCATAGGTACGGGGATGCATTTTTCTCGACCTACCAATCTGCCCATCACCGCACCCGCACTGAATAATCAGGGTTTACTCAATGCCATGCCCGACCATATGCTACGCCATATGATTCAACAAAAGAGAACGAATTCATTGATGCCTTCTGCAGCCCAGCTTGGCCTTAATACTCAACAGGTAAATAATATTATTAGCTACGTCCGTAGTTTTCAGCAGAAAGACTTAAAAAAACAGGCGCTCTATTCTGAAGAACCGGCCAGCCTTATCGTCGATTCACCTTATACGTTTGAGGAGACGGTAGCCAATATAAAACGCTCAATTACTGGCTCTAACTTTGTGCACATCCGCGACCAGGCACTCACCGAGGGTTTTAATGTTGAAGAAGTAAAAGGTAGCCGACAACTTATTATCTATTTCTGTAATTTCAATTTTCTTTATGGCGCTCTAAAAATTGATCCTCGAGTGGGCATGTTTTTACCCTGCCGCATTACGGTAACTGAGAAAGATGGACATGTGCAGATGATGAGTATTAACCCTAAACACTTAAGTCAATTATTTAATAATGATGAGCTGAATGAGTCATGCGATGAAATGCATGAGGTTTATCTCAATATTTTGGAGGATGCAAGCCTGTGAACATGAAGCATCTTTTACCTATTCTTTGCCTATTCTTTTCTATTAATTCGCACGCCGTTGTCACCGGTGAAATGATAATGGTGAGATCAAGTGAGGCATTCCCCGAAACTATGGCCAATCTGCAGACGGCAATTAGCAGCAAAGGCTACACCCTAAGCCGTGTCCAGCGTGTTGACGTGGGCCTAAACGCAAAAGGCTATAAAACGGATAAATATCGTGTGGTATTTTTTGGCAAAGGCGAACAGATTCAACAGCTCGCCAGTCAATATCCACAGCTGATTCCCTACTTACCACTAAAAATAGCTATTTATGCAGAAGGTGAAAACACCATTCTTACCAGTGCAAATCCAGCCGTTTTTATGGACATGTTCAATACACCTGCTTTAAAACCAACATTCGATCTTTGGTTAAAAGACATTACTGAGATACTTAATACTGTGCAAAACTCAAATTGACAGCTATTATCAATAAATCTGTATAAAAAATAACTAAAGAATTATGTCGACTGAAAATAGAAAACACCTACGCATTGGGCTCATTGTAGAAATTGAGCTTACTCTTCCCGATAAAGGCCTGGTAAATGTACGTACCCGAAACATTAGTGATGGGGGACTGTATATATTTCTGGATGAAGTAAAAGATTTACCACCATTGGGTACCGAGGTAACTGTACGCCTTAAAAATCAGCTTGGTGATGGCGAAGAGCCACCGACTAATCGCGCCAAGGTTGTACGCCATGAAGAAGACGGCGTAGGCCTTGAATTTTTAGAGTAAAAAGCGCTACTCCACATATCTAAATAGCATGCACGTCACGTGCCTTGCTCAGCCTGAATATGCCTATTGCCATGATAATCATGGTAATGAGGTGTGGCGAAGAACTAACTGCTGCCAGTGCCCCAATTGATGGTGAGAAACACTTAGCTGTATTTATTAACGCCTACTATTAGTAAATACACACTTCATCTCGACTTTGCATCAGATGATGATTTATTAATTATTTTTAAACTTACTTTTTAGCATACATTAACTTCATAACGGGCTCATTAAGTTCGGGATCATCACTAAAACCTGAAACTAATAAAACACGATCGCCTGCTTTTACAATGTCACACATTGCACAGACTTTATTACACATCCCCTGCCAATCATGCTTCACCTCCTCATCTATATAAACGGGTACTACACCCCAGTTTAACGCAAGCCTACGGCAAACAGCCTCATCACTACTAATGCCAATCAACGGTGCACTCGGTCTATCTGTAGACAGTATACGCGCTGTTGATCCACTTCTGGTCGGCACTAGAATACCCTGTAGTTTAAGCTCATCTGCAAGAGACTTAACTGCTTTTGCAATTGCTTTTCTATCCAGCACAACTAACTCAGAATATTTAGTTAAATCAGTTTCGCCAAATTTTCCGTTATGGAACTGATAGGCCTCCATCTCTCTCAATATATCGTTCATCATATTGACTGCAAGTATCGGGTAATCACCACTTGCTGTTTCCGCCGACAACATAACCGCATCTGCACTGGATAATGCAGCTGTCGCAACATCGCCCACTTCTGCTCTTGTGGCTTTTGAACTAGTTATCATCGACTCTAGCATTTGAGTCGCCACAATCACCGGTTTACCATGCAATCTTGCTTTATTAATTAAATCTTTTTGAATTAATGGCACTTGCTGCGCGGGCATTTCTATACCCAGGTCACCACGCGCCACCATAATGCCATCGGATTCTATTAATATATTATCAATATGTTTAATTGCTTCTGGTTTTTCTATTTTCGCAATAACAGGTATATTACCGCCCGCACCCGTAACAAAACGCTTTAACTTTCTTATACATTTTTCATCACGAACAAAACTTAATGCGAGGAAGTCGGCATCTAGCTCAATCGCTAATTCAGCATCTCTTTTATCTTTAGCTGTAAAACTAGTCGTGGATATTTTTGAGTCAGGTAAATTTAGTCCCTTTTTATTTTTTAATTTACCACCATAAACAACTTCACAATTTACATCTTTTCCCTGGATAGATTTAACTTTTAGTTCCAGTCTCCCATCATCCAGTAAAATCCTGTCTCCACGGCTGACATCTTTATATAAGTTTTTATATTGAGAAGGAATTAGGCCAGACTTGCCTAATACTGCAGTACAACTAACAATTATTTGCTGACCTGCAACAATTTCAATTGAGTCATTTTCAAACATCCCGACACGAATTTTTGGCCCGCACAAATCCATCAGGATAGCGACATGTTGATTTTTTCGCCTGGTTATTTTGCGAATTCGAGCCGCCATTTCACGATGTTCATCATGTGTACCATGCGACATGTTGAGGCGGAAAACATTAACACCCGCCTCAATGAGTTGTGAAATTTTAGCTTCGCTTTTACTTGCAGGGCCAAGAGTCGCGATAATTTTTGTCCTGCGACGATGCAGATGCGCATCTGCATATATTTGATATGACAACATATTTGATCTCATGAGCTACTTGATATAACTATAAGTAAGTATAGATCTATTGTTAATATAAGGTCTTGTTTTGACCAGGGGATTCGACTGTAAAAAATACTACTTCGATTCATCACAATTAACGCATGCAGGTTAGACAGAATATGAAAGCCACAAACTATTTATCGTTAATAATAATGCTACTACTACAACTATGATAACGCTATATCTGGCACTCATTTAACATTCCTTGTTTTATTTTTATTTTTATTTTTATTTTTATTTTTATTTTTATTTTTTTATATCTTCTCGACAGCTAATTCCATTCGCTTTTTTTTATTATGAAACTTGCATCATCGCTTACAGGTAGATAGGAACTTAGCCGACGGACTATTACATGGATTAGTCGAAAATGCCTCGCTTTCCTTTGGCTCTACTTTTTTTATAACTTTTTTTACAACTTCCTGGGTAGCCGCTCTGCTTACGGTGGCAGGTACATTTTCTGCCTCAGTAATATCCTGCACTTCTTTTATCCGCGCCAGTTCGGCCTGTCTCTCTGCCTGTAATTTTTCACGTTCTATTTTTAATGCCTCTAAACGCTGAGCTTCTTTTTCTGTGGCTAATTGATGCGCTTTTAATTTCAATGCTTGTTCTCGCGCTATCGCTTTTGCCTCGGCATTCTCGGCCTTGCGTATTCTGGCACGTGCCTCATGCAACCTGGCTTCTGCTTTGCGCTCTTGCTCCACTAGAATTTCTGATGCGCGTAGCTCGGCCGCACGCATTTGCTCCTGAGCTTTTGCAGCAACTAAAGCCGCATCACGCTCTTGCGCAATCGCTCGAGTAGCTGCCACTGCTGTATCCCTTTCTTTTTGCAAAGATTCCAACATCAACCGATCATCTTCTTTTTGTGGAGACTGATCAATAACCATACCTGTAACTTGTGGTACGGATTTATCTTTATTGTAAATCATCATCCATGCAAAAATCATCATCATAAGTGAGGAAACAAACATCCCACTAACGATACCAATCACCAGCCCATTCATACCTTTTTTAGGGCTCTCTTCAACATGCACAATAGGATGATACAAATCTTCATCTCTCTGATACCGATTATTTGTCATATATGGCGTGACATCATCCAGATTCGCTTCATCTATCCCGGCATCTTGCCTCGATGACTTATTTGCAGAGATATTTATTTCGTCAACTGCATCTACTTCCGACGCTTGATCAACTGAATTATCTGCTTCTGGGATAGCCGTGTGAGAAACCTTATTAGTATTCTGGTTAGTAAATTCATCTGCACCATTAACAGCATCTACCGCACGCTGTGCCAAACCGGCCATTATACGATCTTCATTTTTAACAGGCTGAGTCGTTGCAACTGCCTCTGCCTTTGTGCCTAACGAATGATCAGGCTCAGACAACGGGGGTTCCACTGGGGCCGCAACTGGTTTGTCTTCTATTACCGTTCTGGGGACTTCAATCGCTTCTGCTGGTGCAGGCATACTATCTGTTGCATGCGGTTGCGTGGTATTAAATGTTGGGATAATGCTATTACTGTGTTGCTCACGCACTACATCATGTACAAGCTGAGCATCTATCAAATCACTTTGCTCAGCAAAGCCATATACTAATGAGGTATCACTCAGTAAATTAATTAATCTTGGTGTGCCACCGCTGTATTTATAAATCGCCTTGCATGCCTCATCAGTAAAAATTTCTTTCTCTGCACCGGCTATCTGGAGACGATGACGGATATAGGCCTTAGTTTCTTCTTCGCTTAACGCTTCCAGGTAGTAATCAACGGCGATACGTTGGGCAAACTGCATTAATTCTGGCTTGCGTAAGGTTTCACGTAGTGCTGGCTGACCCGCCAAAATAACCTGTAGCACCTGATCTTTGTCAGAATTAATATTAGACAACATGCGTAACTCTTCCAGAGTATCCGCTTTCATATTTTGCGCTTCGTCAACAATCAGTACGCAGTGTCTATTTTTTGCATATTCCTCAATT
>CAWUSX010000070.1:0-25132 GCA_963924875.1 uncultured Gammaproteobacteria bacterium | reverse complement strand
AATGACAATTATGATAAGGCTATTTATTATGCTATGCACACTGATGATCATCGAAAATTCCGCCAATACTGCATTTTCAAGTTAATTGTTGATAATGCAACACAGCGATGAATACTGGATGCAGCAGGCGCTAAAGCTTGCACAAAAAGCAGAACTGCAAGATGAGGTGCCGGTCGGTGCGGTCATTGTAAAAGATAATAAAATTATCGCCGAAGGCTGGAACCAGCCGATTCAAAATAATGATCCATCTGCGCATGCCGAATTAACGGCGATGCGAAATGCGGGTAGCGCATTGAAAAATTATCGCCTTACAGGAACTACCTTATACGTTACGCTTGAACCTTGCTCAATGTGTGTGGGCGCAATGATACATGGTAGAGTGCAGCGTCTGGTTTTTGGTGCTTACGATATGAGAACCGGTGCAACCGGTAGTGCAATTAATCTTATTGGCGACGCCATTCATAATCATCAGGTAGAAGTGCAGGGTGGTGTTTTAGAAAATGACTGTAAACAATTGCTGCAGAATTTTTTTAAGAAGCGGCGTAATAAATAACGTTTAATCATTTCTTTAAGCCTGAAATATACTCTAAGAATAAAATCTTAAGTATCTGACCAGACAGAATATTCATTTTTATTAGGGTCGGAAAAATGAAAACGCTGGCCACCTGGAAATTCAAAAACAAATAGAAGGTGAATTAGTGATATCGTTTAAGTGTAAGTTCTCATTCGATATTGCTAATAGTCTGCTTTCACTGGTGACCTCAACCGGTCGACGCAACACTATACTCTTTGAACTAAAAAGATGGAGTGTTGTAGATGGCTTATCGAACACGCATAAAATATACAACAGCACAGAAAAATGAGATATGGGATCGCTGGCAACGTGGCGAATCTCAAAGCTCTATTGGGCGTTTATTTGATAGAGAGTCTTCCTCTATATTTGGTTTATTATCACCGAGTGGAGGCATCCGTCCTGCACCTCGAAAACGATCTACGCTGTCCGAACGTGAAGAAATTTCTCGTAGTCTTGTGGCTGGGCAATCGATACGATGGATTGCCACAGCATTAAATCGTTCGCCTTCAACCATTTGCCGTGAAATAAAACGCAATGGTGGTTATGATCAATATAGAGCGGCGAAAGCAGATCAATCTGCCTGGGATCGTGCGTGTCGGCCAAAGAAATGTAAGCTGGCGTGTCATCCATTACTGAGTCGAAAAGTAGCTACAAAGCTCATGAGAAACTGGTCGCCTGAACAAATAGCGGGCTGGCTAAAAAGAACCTATCCAGAAAATGAGAGCCACCAAGTGTCGCATGAAACGATCTACCGAAGCCTGTTTATTCAAACGCGTGGCGTGCTTAAAAAGGAGCTACAGCAGTACCTTAGAACGCAACGAGCAATCCGCCGTTCACAACATGCCAGCTTAAAAAAAGATGGCCTTGGCAAAATTAAAGATGCCATATCGATTAGTGAACGACCGGCATCTGTCGAGGATCGCGCTGTACCAGGACACTGGGAAGGTGATCTGATTGCGGGTTCAAAAAACAGTTATATAGCCACATTGGTTGAACGTCATACGCGTTATGTAATGCTCGTCAAAGTAAAACAAAAAACAACTGAAGCGGTTGTATCTGCACTGATAAAGCAATCGAAGAAACTACCGGACGAATTGTATAAATCACTGACCTGGGATAGAGGTACTGAACTAGCGGACCATAAACGGTTCACCTTGGAAACGAATATTGATGTGTACTTTTGTGATCCACGCAGTCCGTGGCAACGAGGCTCTAATGAAAATACAAATCGGTTACTCAGACAATACTTTCCAAAAGGAACAGACTTAACGGTACACTCTCAAGCTAAACTTAGTGCAGTGGCTCGCCAGCTAAATGAGCGGCCCAGAAAAACATTAGGATTTGAAACACCGGCAGAACGATTTAACGCATGTGTTGCGTTGACCAGTTGAGGTCACCCTGCAAAGCAGTCTTTTGATATATAACTGTAGGGTGGATCAAACGAAGTGGATCCACCTTGTGTGATGAAACTAGTTCTGAAAGTTTGATTCATGGATTAATTTAAATCTCAAACTGGATGTTTAAGGTTCGCCCGCTGGCGCCATACTTTTTGCAACAGCCCAAAAAGTATGCAAAAAGCCCGCTCGCCTTTGTTGCTAGCCCTCATAAAAGACATGAGGGTTCCTGAAAACTGTTTGTTACTAATTGCATGATTTTATTAATCTATTAGTTCATGGCTTTTATGCCGGGTCGTTTCGATGCGCCGTCCAGGCTTATCGCAACTCAATTCCACATCCCTGTGTAATTGCCCCTACTGATGTACAGTTTTCAGCTAGCAACAGGGCGGATTGTCGCCAGTCTGAAATTAATATTTTTAAAGTTTAGATTTTGAAAAACGATTGGATGTTTAACACCATAAGGCAGATATCAGTAACTATTCCTTTGTCGCATTTTAAAGCAGACATTTACTCACATTGGTCGTTTCATGTAATGATCAAACATCCTACTTTGTTAGTTTAAACGCGGGATTAGCACCTATTCGCATCTTTTAATTTACGAGTTTGACTCCGACCTCGAATGGCACGACCTCGAATGGCATTTGACGTAATTAATTTTTTCATGTTGATTTATTTTAGTCTCCGGCTTGACCATCAGCGGGGAATATCTACAGTGTAATTATTCTACGTATTCACGAACAATTTTCTGGTAATTATCAAATCGCTGCTGGCTGATTTTGTTATCGGCTAAGGCCTGTTTGATAGCGCAATTAGGTTCTTTTAAGTGACTGCAGTTAGAAAATTTACAGTGGCCTATGTAGTCACGAAGCTCTACAAAACCATTTAAAATATCATCTTCTGACGAATTCCATAAACCAAAATCACGTACACCCGGTGAGTCGATGAGTTTGCCTTCACAGGGTAAGTGATAGAGGTTTGAACTCGTGGTGGTGTGTTTGCCTTCGCCACTGGCTTCCGATAATACGCCAACCCGAATATCGAGTTCGGGCATTAGTTGATTTATCAAGGATGATTTTCCAACCCCGGACAGGCCAACAAATATGCTGGTGTGTGTGGTTAATGCGGCGAGTAATTCTTCAAAACCTTCGTTATCGATACTGCTTGTGGTGATGACTCGATAGCCAATGCTTTGATAGTCATTTATTATTTTTTCTATATTGGCTTTGTTATTATCATCAAGCAGATCCATCTTATTAAACAGAATAATCGGTATGGCAGGCAGGTTTTCGGCGGCAATTAAATAACGATCAATAAGGTATGGATTGGGTGGAGGCTGTACAGCAGATACAATGACGATTTGATCTATATTGGCCGCCATGGGTTTAAGCTTGCCACCAAAACCGGGCTTTTGCAGTAATGAATCACGTTCTTCTACGGCAACGATAACGCCCTGATTATTTTCACCTGCTTGCCATATAACCCTGTCACCACAGACGATTGCACCGAGATTTTGTCTGGCAACGCAGCGATAGAGCGTTTTATTATTGTCTTCAACCAGTAGAGTTTGCCCATAGTTGGTGACGATTTGCCCGCTCTGTTCTTCGCCCAGGCCTTGTTGCGATATGTCGTCAGATTTTTTTTGCTGATTTTTTACGGCTTTATCTTTGCGTTTTTGATGAAGGTTTTCAATGCGGCGTTGTTGCTGATCGTTAATGCGTCGTTTTGCCATAAGCTAACTACCATCCCTGATGAGGT
Organism: uncultured Gammaproteobacteria bacterium; assembly: GCA_963924875.1. Taxonomy (GTDB): domain Bacteria; phylum Pseudomonadota; class Gammaproteobacteria; order SZUA-229; family SZUA-229; genus SZUA-229. Next base: position 21,406 of record CAWUSX010000070.1, on the reverse strand, counting down.
CAGAAATGATAGTCAGGTTTTTTATCGGGTGGTTAGGCATTTAGAACTTGTAGTATTTGTCGTTTAAAAATTCAACGACCGATGTAGTTTGTGGCTTTGTCCATTCTGCCTTTGCTGCGCCTTTCATGCAGTTGTTTACCTGACTTTCTAATGCGGACATGGTTTTTACCATTTTATCTTTACGTGTATATACCGAATCTGTATGGCATGTGGTGCATTTTTCGGCGTGCAGTGTTTCGCCTGCATGGTGATTATCAGCAGCGGCATTAATGCTTAAGCTAAATGTCATAAGTAACAGGCTAATTATTGTTTTCATTTTTTTGCTCTCAAATTATTGGTTTATTGTTTGGCAAGGTGTGCGATGCGCACGGGCGCAGGCGGGTGGCTATCATAAAATGCTGAGTATAAAGGATCAGGTGTCAGGGTGCTGGCATTTTCTTTGTACATGTTAACCAGTGCCTGAATTAAAAATTTTGCATCAGACTGCTGTGCAGCATACTCATCTGCTTCAAATTCATTTTTACGCGAGAACATACTCATTAAAGGGCTTAATAAAAAGGTGAATACTGGTGCGGCGATGCTAAATAGCAGTAGTGCCATATAAGTTGATGGCGTGCTCACACCAAGTGAGGTGTAAAACCACTCAGACTTCATCAACCAGGCGAGTATGCCCAGGGCTACAAAAGTAATAGCAATCGTAATTAACATACCTTTAACAATGTGCTTACGTTTGAAGTGCCCCAGTTCGTGCGCAAGAACCGCCTCTAGTTCGTCATCATTTAATGATTCTAACAATGTGTCATAAAAAACAATGCGTTTATTTTTGCCGAAACCAGAAAAATAGGCATTGCCATGGCTTGAGCGTTTTGAGCCGTCGATGACAAAAATACCGTCGCTGTTAAAGCCGCAACGTGTTAACAGGCTTTTAATACGCGTTAAGGTATCGCCTTCTTCCAATGCAGAGAACTTATTAAACAGAGGTGCAATCCAGGTGGGGTAAGCCCATGCGATGAACAGGCTGAAACCAGTCCATACTGCCCATGCGTAAATCCACCATTGCTCGCCGGCCTGTTCCATTAACCATAAAATAACCCAGATTAATGGCAGGCCTAATATTGCACCGAGTAATGCGCCTTTAAACATATCGACAAAAAAGGTTTTAAGTGTGGTGCGATTAAACCCGTACCTTTCCTCTAAAACGAAGGTGCTATACAGCGAGAAGGGCAAATCGAGTAATGCTGAAATAATCATCAGGCTGAAAATAACCAGTATGCCGGTGTAAATAGGCTCTAGCTGGTATTCACGAGCGGTTTGATCAAGCAGTTCAAGCCCGCCGCCAAATGTCCAGACGAGTAGGATTGCGGCATCATAGAGTAATGGCCAGCGACCAAATTTAACCTTGGCAGAGGTGTAATCAGCGGCCTTTTGGTGGTCTTCCAGGGATATTTTTTCACTGAAGGCCTGTGGTACCTGGGGGCGATTTTTCTGGATATAAGACAGGTGACGCTGTGCCAGCCATAACTTAACAACGATGGAAAGGCTAAAAAAAGCTATAAATAAAATCGCAAAACTGTGCATGAAAACCTCAAAATTAAAATCACTGTGCGAATTATCGCTTTTCTAATGGAAATGTTCTAGTGTGTGCGTCTATTGAATGGTCAATCACTAATTAGAACGCTGAGTACAGGAGGCGATTATGTCACAGGTGGATAAAAATAATTTAATCTGGATCGATTTAGAAATGACCGGTTTAGAGCCACAGAGTGATGTGATTATTGAAATCGCTACGATTGTGACGGATAAAGAACTGAATATTCTGGCGGAAGGCCCGATGATAGCGGTTCATCAGAGTGATGCGCTATTAAATGCTATGGATGAGTGGTGCACCAATCAGCACGGTCAATCGGGCTTAACGCAGCGTGTTAAAGACAGTACGGTAAATGAGGCGGGTGCAGAGCAGCAAACGATTGATTTTTTAAAGCAGTATGTGCCCGCGGGTGCATCGCCTATGTGCGGTAATAGCATCTGTCAGGATCGGCGTTTTTTGGCTAATTACATGCCCGTGCTGGAAGAGTTTTTTCATTACCGTAATTTAGATGTGAGCACAATTAAAGAGTTAACGGCGCGTTGGGCACCGGACGTTTATAACGGCTTTAAGAAGGAATCTGCGCATTTGGCGATGGATGATATTAAAGACTCTATCAATGAAATGCTGTATTACCGTGAGCATGCGTTAAAGATTTAGTTTACCAATTTTCATAAGCTTCAATAACAGAATGTTATGTGAGTATTCGTTTAGAGCTATAATATTAATGTTCATATCTGTCCATAAGCGAGATTTTAAAAAACATGCCTGGGAGTTTATAACGTCATTATAAGTGTGGTTTTTTATCCCTGGATGTAAGACATAATTCCTCTCTGCTTGTTTGTATTTATGGACTAAATATGTCTGCTGGGAAAACCATTTTATGTGTGGATGACGATGCGCTTGCACGATTGGTGATTAAGCAATTTATTAAACATAGCCCGGTAGCTTTTAATGTTGCAGAAGCAAACAATGGTAATGATTGCCTTAGCTTTGTTAGCCAAAGTAATGTTGATTTAATTGTGCTGGATTACAACCTGGGTGATATAAATGGTTGCGAGGTGGCTAAGATGATTCCTTCTGTCAGTATAAATCCCAATGTACCGATTATTATGCTTTCGGTAGTTGACCATGAAGATTTAGAAGCGCTTTGTGATGCACCAAATTTAGTTAAAGTTGTGCAGAAACCATACGATATAAAAAACTTCCATCAGGATATTCTGGCGATTTTAGCGGACTAGTGTTGAACGAAGCTATCCAGACTTTATTCTAGTTCCACTGGCGTGTCTTTCCTGTTTCCCCATTCTGACCATGAGCCGGGATAACCGCGCACTTTTTCATAGCCTAAATACTTCAGCATTAAATATGAAAGTGCAGAGCGATGATGGCTCTGACAATACACAATAATTTCTTTGTCCTGTGTTAAGCCCAGGCTATCCATCATGGGTTGCAGTTCTTCTTTGGAGAGCAGGCGATAATTATCATCGGCATTCATTGCCAGCGTCCATTCAAAATGCTTTGCACCGGGAATACGCCCCTGTCGCTCGGCGTAACGAGCAGATCCGGTGTATTCCTCTATGCTGCGCGCATCGAGCAGGCCTACCTTGCCATTTTCTAAATTGGCTTTTATATAGTCCGTATCTGCGACTACTGGCTGACGAGTGAAATCGACTTTGTATTGCTGGTCTGATGTATTCGGTTGGCTGGTAACAGCGTCGTTGCTTAACGGGAGATCGTCGCGATACCAGGCAATTAAGCCACCGTTTAACAGGCTGGCTTTATTGTGACCCATAGCGTGCAGCGTCCAGATCAGGCGTGCGGCTTTTCCGCCACCTTCTTCATCATATGCGACGACATGCGTGTTAGCGGTGATACCGAGAGAATTAATAATATCTTCGAAGGCCGACTCTTCAGGCAATAAACCTGTGTAAGGGCGATTCATACCAACGATGTGTGCGTAATCTAAAAACACGGCATCTGGAATATGCGCCTGTGCATACTGTTTGTGCGTAGAAAGGTCGACAACCATTAGTGAACTGCTATCCGTTTGTGCTGCTTTTAGTGCGTCTGGCTCTATAACTAAGGGCAGGGCCGTGTCTTGAGCATTGTTTGTCATGAGTCTACTTCTGGGGTTAGTAGTGTGTTGTTAGGTGGCCGGCTATCATCCTGTTCAGGGTAGTCGAGTGTATAGTGTAAGCCGCGACTTTCCTTGCGTTGCATCGCACAGCGAATAATCAGGTCGGCGACCACGGCGAGGTTACGCAGCTCGAGCAGGTCACTGGTTACACGGAAGTTGCCGTAATATTCTTCAATCTCTAGCAGCAGTAAATCTACACGGCGCTTGGCACGCTGTAGGCGTTTGTCGGTTCGCACTATGCCGACATAGTCCCACATAAAGCGACGTAGCTCGTCCCAGTTGTGCGATACCACCACCTCTTCATCGGAGTTGGTTACACGACTTTCATCCCACGCCTTAATCGTATCCCATGTATAAGGTGTGCTTTCGCTTTGCGCAATATGTTGTGCAGCAGAGCGTGCGAAAACCAGGCACTCGAGTAATGAATTGCTCGCCATGCGGTTTGCGCCATGCAGACCGGTACAGGCGGTTTCACCGACAGTGTAAAGATTGTCGATATTGGTTTCGCCGTTTAGGTTGCTCACCAGTCCACCGCAGGTGTAGTGGGCGGCAGGTACTACCGGTGCAGGTTCTTTGGTGATATCAATGCCGTATTCCAGGCACTTGGCGTAAACGGTTGGAAAATGTGAACGAATAAAGGCCGCAGGCTTGTGGCTAATATCCAGATACAGGCACTCGACGCCGAGGCGTTTTATTTCATGGTCAATTGCGCGCGCCACGACATCACGCGGAGCGAGTTCACCGCGTTCATCAAACTTGTGCATAAAGCGCGTGCCATCGGGTAATAATAGATGCCCACCTTCACCGCGCAGTGCCTCGGTTAATAAAAATGATTTGGCCTTGGGGTGATACAGGCAGGTGGGATGGAACTGCATAAATTCCATATTGGCTACATTACAACCTGCACGCCAGCCCATAGCAATACCGTCACCGGTGGTACCATCAGGGTTGGAGGTGTACAAATAAACCTTGCTCGCGCCGCCCGAGGCTAGTACGACGTAACGTGCCTGAAACGTTTCTACGTGCTTTTGCTTTTTATTAAACACATAGGCGCCGATACAGCGATTATGATCCAGACCGAGTTTTTTACCGGTAATTAAATCCACCGCATTGTGATGATCTAATAACTCAATGTTCTTATTGTGCTTTACATGGTTAAGCAAGGTGGTTTCAAGGGCTTTACCGGTGGCATCAGCGGCATGAATCACACGGCGATGGCTATGCCCGCCTTCGCGGGTAAGATGCCAGGTTTTTCGCCCATCAGCATGCCGGTCAGTGGTAAAGGGTACGCCCAGATCGGATAACCAGTTGATCGACTCGGGGCCGTTTTCAATCGTAAACTTAACCGCCTCTTCATCGCACAGCCCGGCACCTGCATTCAGGGTGTCGTTAATATGTGACTCAAAGGAATCGTCTTCTCTCAATACGGTAGAAATTCCACCCTGTGCATAATAAGTGCTGCCCGATGTCTCACTATCTTTGGTGATAACGGCAACCTTCATATGGGAGGGAAGATTAAGTGCCAGGGTTAATCCTGCGGCACCTCCGCCAATAATTAGAACTTCGTGGCGGAATGATTGTCTATTACTTAGTTTGTTCGGCATTATAAATATTAAAGGTTGAGTCTTTATGTCAGTATGCGAATCGGGTATTGTTTCGGTGTTTGGAGGTAATGTTACACCAATACGGGTAATTACGCCTAAAGCTACCACGCAAAGCCAGTATGGCCAAAAGCAAATAATTCATAATAATAAGACATCGGATGTGTCTGATGGGGGACAAGCCCGTATGGGCGAGCGCGAAATTGATCAGGCTCTAGTAGAGCGAGTACAGCAGGGCGACAAAAAAGCATTTGATATTTTGGTGTTGAAGTACCAGCACCGCATTATTAAATTGGTCGCACGCTTTGTACGTAATGGTGATGAAGTTCAGGATGTGGCACAGGAGTCATTTATTAAGGCTTATCGTGCGCTGAAAAACTTCCGTGGAGATAGTGCCTTTTATACCTGGCTCTATCGCATTGCTATTAATACGGCAAAAAACTATTTAGTTTCCGCAAGTCGTCGAGCGACAACGTCTGCCATTGATGTGGCAGATGCCGAGCAATATGACAGTGGTGACTGGTTGCGTGAATATGCCACGCCGGAAAAAGAGCTGCTTGCAGCCGAGTTAAAGCAGGTTATTCATAAGGCTATTATAGAATTACCTTCTGATTTAAAAGAAGCAGTAACTTTGCGTGAGATGGAAGGTCTAAGCTACGAAGAAATTGCAGCAGTGATGGATTGTCCAATTGGAACTGTCCGCTCAAGAATATTCCGTGCACGTGATGCGATTGATAAACAATTAAAGCCACTGCTTGATAACAGTGACTCGAAGTAGGTGAATACAATGAATCAATCAAAGCAAACAGCAGAACTACAGCGTGAAGAGCATCTCTCTTCTTTGCTAGACGGCGCTCTGGATGAACAATATTTACAGTCTTTTATGCAGGATTTAAAGCGTGATCCCGTTGATGATGCGGAGACGGCGCAGCGTTATCGTTTAATGGGCGATGCAATGCGTGATGAGCTGGATCAGGCTTCATTTATGGATATTAGCTCTGCGGTGTCTCGTGCTATTGAACAGGAACCAGCGCATAGCGAATCAGGCATAACGTCAAAGAAGAATAAATCGCCATCGGCATTAAATTTATCTGGGCTGTTTAGTAGCTGGGTAAAGCCGATTGCGGGTATGGCGGTTGCCGCTTCGGTGGCAACGGTGACTGTGGTTACATTTAATACGCTGAATAATGAATCTGCAACGAGCACTATGCAGTTGGCACAATCTACTCAAGTTGAGGCAACTGCAAATCAGCGCGTAAATGTACAGCCCGTTAATCCAGATATTGCGCGTAATGTACGCATTGCTTCCACGATGCAGATTGCTAAAAAATCACCGCAGCAGCAAAAACAGTTAAATGTTTATATGTTGCAACATTCTGGTTATGCCAGCCAATCTACGATGCAAGGTATGATGCCTTATGTTCGCGCTGCTGATGTAAAAACACGTGAACAGGATTAACACTTGAGAGCAAAAAAACTGCAAAATTTATTGCTGCTGTGCTGGCTTTTTCTGTTAGCACAAAGTGCACAGGCTGACTCAATTGATGATTGGTTAGATAAAATGAGTGAGGCCAGTCAACGGCAAAATTTTCAGGGGACACTGGTAATTCGCCAGCTAGACAAAATGCAGGCAATTCGAGTGAAGCAAGGTTTTGACTCAAGTGGTAGCTGGCAGACGCTAGAATCTTTGACCGGTGAAGATCAAACAATTATTCGCCACAACAATAAAGTGACGACTATTTTTCCGGCAAAAAAGTTGGTGACTATTTCGGATGAGTTAGTAGGTGCGCTGGATAAGAATCTATTACATCCTGCATTGCCGGAAAATCGAAATGCTTTAAAAAAACTGTATAGCCTGGAACTTAGCGGGCAAGATCGTATCGCAAATAAATCAGCACAAATATTACAAATGATCCCTCATGATCAGCATCGTTATGGTTATGTGTTCTGGTTGGATCAACAAAGCGGTTTATTGCTTAAATGTAACCTACTTGATGAAAAAGGTAAGATACTAGAGCAGTTAATGTACAGCAATGTTGAGCTTTTATCCTCCTCACCTAAAAACTCAATAGATGCAGACGTACTTAAGACGTATAGAAAAATCAGACTGATGGATGAGCAGGGTGTGCGCCAACAAAACTGGAAGGCAAGTGAGTTGCCGGTTGGTTTTGAGTTAATTCGTGCGGTAAAAGTTAATTATCAGAATCAAAAAACACCCGCATATCATATGGTATACAGTGATGGCATGGCGTCAGTTTCGGTTTTTGTTGAGCAACGGAAGGCGCTTGATAATCCGGTTATTGGCCTGTCAACAATGGGGCCTGTAAATGCATATAGCTCTTTTACAGACGATGCGTATGTTACAGTAATTGGTGAGGTGCCATCTACTACGGTACGGATGATTGCAAAATCGATAGAGCCGTTAAATTAACCGAATCTAAGAATAATATGATTGAAGAAACTGCCATTGTTATTGATATAAAAAACGGTAAATTATTACTCGAAACTCAACGTCAATCTGCCTGCCAAAGTTGTTCAGTAAAGTCTGGCTGTGGTACTTCAACCATAGCTAAGGTTGTGGGTAACAGAAGTTCACAATTTGTGGTTGATAAAATAATGGATGTTCAGATCGGCGATCAGGTTATTGTTGCGATTGAAGAAAATGCATTAGTGCAAGGTTCGTTGCTGATTTACCTGTTACCTATTATTGTTATGTTAGTTTTTGGCTTAATGGCAGAGCTGATGTTTGCAACGGAGCTGTTCACAATATTATCCTCGGTATTGGGTTTATTGGTGTCTGTAGTGGCAGTAAGAGTTGTGTTATCTCGCAGTGGATTAAAACATTCAATCCAGCCACAGCTAATTCGTCGAGTTGGCTAAGCCATACATTTATTATTTAATTTTTTAAAAGAGTACATCATGTTGTCAGTTAAACCTTTTTTATTGCTGTTATCTTTTTTTGTTATCAGTCCTTCATTACACGCAAGTTCATTGCCGGAATTTGCTGATTTGGTAGAGCACAATGGTGCAGCAGTAGTAAATATTAGTACGCGGCAAAAAGTATCAGCTTCGCAACATCCATGGAACAAGCTTAGAGAAGAACTAGGTGATGAATTGCAGCTGCCTGAAAATGTTCCTTTTGCTGAACTGTTTAAACATTTTTTTGGTGAACAAGGCATGCCGTCGCCAGAGGATGCGCAGTCCTTAGGTTCCGGGTTTATTATTTCAAAAGATGGTTTCATTATTACTAATTACCATGTGGTGGATGGTGCAGATGAAATTATTGTGCGTTTAAGCGATAAGCGAGAATTGTCTGCTGAAGTTATTGGTAGTGATGAATATAGTGACGTGGCCTTATTAAAAGTCGAGGCAAAAAATTTACCGATTGTTGAAATTGGCAACTCTTCAGCCCTGCGAGTAGGGGAGTGGGTGCTGGCGATTGGTTCGCCTTTTGGTTTTGATCATTCTGCAACGGCGGGTATTGTGAGTGCCAAAGGGCGTAATTTACCCAGTGCCAGTTACGTGCCTTTTATTCAAACCGATGTAGCCATAAATCCGGGTAATTCAGGCGGCCCATTATTTAATCTGGATGGAGAAGTAATAGGTATTAATTCGCAAATTTATAGCCGAACGGGTGGCTTTATGGGGCTATCATTTGCGATTCCTATTGAAGTAGCAATGGATGTAGTTGCACAGTTAAAGGATAAGGGGTCGGTTAGTCGTGGCTGGTTAGGCGTGTATATTCAGGAAATCACCCATGAGTTAGCACAAAGCTTTGAGCTGGATAAGCCCGTGGGAGCCCTGGTCTCTCAGGTAATGGACGGTAGTCCTGCAGAAAAGTCTGGTGTGCGTGCGGGAGATGTTATCTTGTCGTTTAATGGTCATGATATTCAAAATTCATCTGACTTGCCTCCGTTAGTAGGTCGTGTGCGGGTTGGCTCTAATGCTAAATTGAAGGTGTTAAGAGATGGCGAGCTGCTAACTTTGAGTGTACTGATTGAAGAGCTACCTGCGGAAGATAAGCCCCTGGCTAAAACGCAGCAAAAACCGCCTAGCTATAACCTCATGGGTGTAGATGTGGCAGATCTGGATAAGAAGACGTTTAATCGTTTGGGTCGCGGTGTTCTGGTCCAACAGGTTGCCCCCAGAAGCCCTGCTGCACAGTCTGGTGTGAAGCCGGGTGACATATTGCTGCAAATTGACCGTAAAAACGTAAAAAATACCGCTGATTTTCGTAAAAAAGTTGCCAATTTGCCCATAGGCCGTATGATTCCGGTTCTGGTTCATCGCCAGGGGGCTGATCAGTTCATTGTAATGAAGATTTTTGCGGACGAGTGATTACATTCACCGTCTATTCACGCCAAGGCTGTCACCTCTGTGAAGACCTGTTAGCACAGTTAATTCAGTTGCAACAGGTACGTGATTTTAATATCGCAGAGGTCGATGTCGATTCCAGTCCCCAATTGATTGAACAATATGGATCTCAGGTACCGGTGGTAACCTGCGGCGATGAAAAACTATGTCATTATTTTCTTGACCAGGCTGCTGTAATGCAGGCTCTGGCAGGTGTGGATTAACAACAAGCAATGCAAAATATTCGTAACTTTTCCATTATCGCGCATATAGATCATGGTAAATCGACTCTGGCCGACCGTTTTATTCAAGTATGTGGCGGCCTATCTGAGCGCGAGATGGAGTCTCAAGTTCTTGATTCTATGGACCTGGAACGTGAGCGCGGTATTACCATCAAAGCTCAATGTGTCTCTTTAGATTACAAAGCCAATAACGGTGAAACCTACCAGCTGAATTTCATTGATACACCGGGTCATGTGGATTTTTCCTATGAAGTGTCGCGTTCACTACAGGCGTGTGAAGGAGCCTTGCTGGTAGTTGATGCCTCTCAAGGTGTAGAGGCGCAGAGTGTAGCGAATTGTTATACCGCGATTGAGCTAGGGCTGGAAGTAATGCCAGTGCTGAATAAAATCGATTTGCCAGCTGCTGATCCAGATCGTGTTGCTCAGGAAATTGAAGACATTATTGGCATTGAAGCAGTAGGTGCATGCCAGGTCAGTGCGAAGTCGGGTATTGGCATTGATGAGCTGTTGGAACGCCTGGTTGAGATTATACCAGCGCCAACTGGAAACCCTGATGGCCCGCTTAAAGCCCTGATTGTAGATTCATGGTTCGACTCGTATGTAGGTGTTGTTACACTTGTACGTATTATTGATGGCTCTTTGCGCAAAGGTAATAAAATTAAAATTATGTCGACAGGCCGTAGTTACGGTGTCGATTTTGTGGGTATATTTACACCCAAGCGTCAAGATATGCCCATGCTGGGAACGGGCCAGGTTGGTTTTATTATTGCAGGAATAAAGGAAATCGATTCAGCTAAAGTTGGTGACACGATTACCCTGGCTGATAACCCAGCTACCGAGATGTTGCCTGGATTTAAAGAGGTTCAGCCTAGAGTCTTCGCAGGTATGTTCCCGATAGAAGCAGATGATTACGAAAATTTTCGTGAAGCCTTAGATAAGCTAACATTGAATGACTCGGCGTTAAAATATGAGCCAGAAACATCATCGGCATTGGGCTTCGGATTTCGTATAGGATTCCTCGGTATGCTGCACATGGAAATCGTGCAGGAGCGATTAGAAAGAGAATATGATCTTGATTTAATTACGACTGCGCCAACAGTGGTTTATGAAATATTAAAAACCGATGGTGAAATTATTCAGATACACAATCCATCGGATATGCCGGAACCAAATTACATAGAAGAAATTCGTGAACCTATTATTCAGGCAAATATATTAGTGCCGCAGGATTACGTGGGCAATGTTATTAGCTTGTGCGTAGAAAAACGCGGCGTGCAAACTAATATGCAGTACATGGGCACGCAGGTCGCACTCACTTATAATATGCCAATGTCTGAAGTGGTTATGGATTTCTTTGATCGTCTGAAATCGGTAAGTCGTGGTTATGCTTCGTTTGATTATGAGTTTAAGTATTTCCAGGAAGCCAAGTTGGTCAAAGTCGATATACTCATTAATAGTGAACGCGTTGATGCACTTGCGGTAATTGCGCATGCCGAAAATTCACAGCGGCGTGGGCGCGAAGTAACCGACAAAATGCGTGAGCTTATACCAAGGCAAATGTTTGATATTGCTATTCAGTCAGCGATTGGTCGTACTATTATTTCGCGTAGTACGGTAAAGGCATTGCGCAAAAATGTAACCGCAAAGTGTTATGGCGGTGATGTGAGTCGTAAGAAAAAGCTGCTACAAAAGCAAAAAGCCGGTAAGAAACGCATGAAACAGTTTGGTAAGGTGGAAATACCACAGGAAGCTTTCCTCGCTGTTCTTAAAGTTGATAGTAAATAGAATAGGACATTTAAGTTTGAGTTATACAATATGAATATAAATTATGATTTTGCTTTTTTTCTACTAGCGGGCACCATTATTACGGGGCTGATTTGGTTGTTTGATAGTCTGGTTTTAGCGCCGCGTAGAAAAAGTACAAACCCGCATGAATATAGCGGTGAATCAATTAATACAGGCAGTAGTAAAGAACCAGTTATTACGGAATATTCAAAATCATTTTTCCCCGTTTTATTAATTGTATTTTTGTTGCGTGGGTTTGTTGTTGAGCCATTTCGTATCCCATCTGGATCAATGATACCTAGTCTGTTTATAGGTGATTTTATTTTGGTGAATAAATTTGCTTATGGCGTAAAAATGCCGGTCTTTAATCATGTATTGCTGGATGTCGATAAACCTGAACGAGGTGATGTTGCTGTATTTAAATATCCACGAGACCCGTCAATCGATTATATAAAACGAGTGGTCGGTGTGCCGGGCGATCACATTGCTTATTATAATAAAGTGCTCTATGTAAATGGTAAGCAAATAGAGAGTAAGCGAATTGGTGAATACAGTGGTCCGGGTGAACATAATCTTGCACATGAGTATGTCGAAAATTTAGTTGGCGTGGAGCATAATATTTTAATCATCCCAAGTCGACCAGGCTTAGATGCAGAATACATCGTACCAGAAGGTCATTACTTCATGATGGGTGATAATCGTGACAATAGTAATGACAGCCGTTATTGGGGTGTTGTGCCAGAAAAGTACTTAGTTGGTAAGGCCTTTATGATTTGGATGCATTGGGATAGCGGTATTGGCTTTGAGCGAATAGGGCAAATAATTAAGTAAGGGTATGAACATTATGAGAAAGCAATCAGGTTTAACAATGATATCGTGGATAGTGATCATTGGTCTTGTCGCGGTGCAAGGGATTATGGCGCTAAGGATTGTACCGGTATACCTAAATTACAATTCTGTTAGATCAGTTATGGATAAATTGCCACAAGATTCTGAGGTTAAAGGTATAAGTGTTAAAAAATTAGATGAACTGCTTCGTAAACGCCTAAAAATCAACAATCTATATGACCTGGCGAGAAATAAAGAAGCATTTAAATTTAAAAAAATGCAAGGTGGTTATGTGCTGGTAGCGCATTATGAAGATAAAGGACCTATCATGGGAAATCTTGAATTTGTTGCTACTTTTGATCATAAAGTAGAAATCATTACGAAATAAATTATATGTCCAAGCTTGCAGATTATTCTAAGCTAGAGAAGCTGTTGAATTACCAGTTTCAAAATATAGAATTACTGAAAAATGCATTAACTCACAGAAGTGCAAGTTCAAAAAATAATGAAAGACAAGAGTTTCTTGGCGACAGTATTTTAAACTTTGTTATTGCGTCTGAATTATATAAATTATATCCCAGGTCTACAGAGGGTGATTTGAGCCGTTTGCGGGCTAATCTAGTCGATAAGACAGGATTGTATGAAATCTCTAAAATACTTAAATTCGGAGATTATTTGATTTTAGGTAGTGGTGAATTGAAAAGCGGTGGCTATCGCAGAGATTCTATTCTTGCCGATACGGTAGAAGCTATTTTTGGTGCGGTGTATTTAGATAGTAATTTTGAACAATGCCAGAAGTTAATACTCTTTTTATACAGCGATCTTATAAAAAATATACCCGATGCTAATGAGCTTAAAGATCCGAAAACCAAGTTGCAGGAATTGCTGCAATCGAGAAAGTTGGCTTTGCCAAAATACACTGTTATTGAAGTGACTGGCCAGGCACATAATCAGATGTTTACAATTGATTGTGAGATTATACAACTGGGTTTAAAAACCCAGGGTCAGGCTACTAATCGCCGCAAGGCGGAACAAAAAGCAGCAGAAAAAATCATTGCTCTGGTTCAAGAGCAGTTTAAAAAGAAGTCTAAATGATGTCAGAAGAAAATTTTCGCTGTGGTTATGTGGCAATTATTGGTCGGCCTAACATGGGCAAATCAACCCTGCTCAATCATATGCTGGGTTTGAAATTAAGTATTACATCGCGCAAGCCGCAAACCACGCGGCATCAAATCATGGGCGTTAAAACGGTAGAAAAGGGTCAGATTATATTTGTTGATACGCCTGGAATTCACAGTGGTGGAAGCAAGGCAATTAACCGTTATATGAATCGAGCAGCAAGCTCGGTTATTCATGATGTTGATGTAGTTTTGTTTTTGGTTCAGTCATTAAAATGGACTGATGAAGACGAGCTGGTTCTTAATAAGTTAAAAGATGTAGAAGCACCTGTCATATTGTTAGTGAACAAAGTTGATCAGGTGGCAGATAAAGATCAGTTGTTACCTTATTTACAAAAAATCAGTAAAAAATATGATTTTAAAAATATTCTGCCTATTTCCGCAATGAAAGGTGACAACTTGCCGCAGCTTGAAGACTACCTGCTAGAGCTGCTTCCTCAAGGCCCGGCTGTTTTTGAAGAGGATCAATTTACCGATAGAAGTACGCGTTTTTTAGTGGCAGAAATTATTCGTGAAAAATTAGTGCGTGAACTCGGTAATGAACTTCCTTACCAAACAACGGTTGAAATTGAGCGCTACAAAGATGAAGAAAAAATCACTCGAATACATGCGCTAATTTTAGTGGAAACTAAAGGGCAGAAAGTTATTGTCATCGGTGAAAAGGGCGCGAAGCTTAAAAGCATTGGTACGAATGCGCGTAAGGATATAGAAGCACTGATTAATCGTAAAGTTTTTTTACAGCTATGGGTGAAGGTTAAATCAGGATGGTCGGATAGTGAAACGTCCTTAAAAAATCTTGGTTATGATACTGAATAACATAGAACGGGCATAGTTCTATGCGCGTTCAGGAACAGCCTGCTTACATTTTGCATCATCGTCCATTTCGCGATACCAGTCAGATTATTGATGTTTTGACGCCTGATCATGGCCGATTGTCACTTATGAGTCGTGGTAGCCGTAGCGCTAAATCACGTCAAAAAAGTATTCTTCAACCTTTTAATTCACTGATTCTAAGCTGGTCAGGAAAGGGTGAATTACCCACATTAACTTCAGCTGAAGCACAAACAAACAATGCCTTTAAACTTTCAGGTAAAGCACTTTTAAGTGCCTTTTATGTAAACGAGCTATTAGTTAAGTTACTACATAAACATGATGTGCATGATGGTATTTATTATTTATATGAATCGATTTTAAATTTATTAGTTGAAAGTGCTGAGGTTGAGCCAGTGCTTCGATTATTTGAAAAGCAGCTGCTAGAAGAATTAGGTTTTGGTTTGAATTTAACAGTTCATGCAGGAACAGGAGCAAATGTAGTTGCTGGTGAGTTATATGCTTATTATTTAGAGTATGGGCCGGTTGATGTTGCATCAATACATGATGAGCAATATCTAATTCAATTATCAGGTGAGAGTTTGTTGGCACTGAGTGAAAATAACCTTAGTAGTGAACAGGCACTAAAAGATGCAAAGCGGTTGATGCGTTCCATATTGAATTTTTATTTGCAGGGAAAACCAATAAAAAGTCGGGAATTATTCCGTTAGGCTTCTATATTATTAAGGATGGAATTGCTGTTTGCCTGGCTGCCTTGAGCGTTATAGGTCTGGCCTGATTGTTGTTGATTGCCGGTTAGTAGAGTGAGCATGTCCTGGTTAATGTTGCTATGTTTATTAATTAGCAGGCCATTAACTTCATTTAATCTTCGGCAATCTTTAAGTAATTCTTGTGTGCTATGCCAGATTGTCTGTAATGATCTTTTTCCAGAAGATTCAATATATTTACTAATGTCGTTGCCCGAACAAATGTCAATGCACTGTTGCTCAACGTTGCGCAGTTTATCGATAATCAATTGCTTTTTAGGTGCGAGCTCTGAAAGCTCATCGAATGCCTGTTTATCTAGCGCATTTTTTTCTTCATTTAAGCAGGAAATTAGTTGTTGGCTGTATTCATGCATCGTACTAATGAGAGAGAGTAGAGCAGTCATAAGTGGTACCTATTCGAGTAAAGATTGTTCAAGGCTTATCATGTTCTCTGCAATCTTTTGAGGATCGAGAGGATAGTTGCCTTTAGCGATTTCTTGTTTAAGAGCTTCAACCTTTGCGCTATCCACTTCGGATGCATTACCAAGGTGTAGTTTCAGTTCGGATTGTGATGATAAATTCACAGTTTCCCGTGAGCCCGCACCGTTACCAGTCGTGCTTTCTGTGCTTTCTTTTGTTTGGGCCTTTCCAGCATTGGTGTTTATAGGGCTGGCCGGTGATCGATTAATTGGGTTTATAGGGTTGTTCATTGCGTGCTCCAAGCATTTAACGCTTTAAAAATTTTCTCTCACAATCTATATCGGCCATTATAGATAGACCTTTAATAATTAATTAATACTAACTATACCGGTTTCTATAACAGTGCCTTCTATAACTCTCTGTGAAGAAAGATTTTTAACCTGAATACGGTCGCCTTTAGCGCCACTAGACATAGCTGTTCCCGACATTTTTACAGAATATCCTGAATTTTCAGCCACAATGTTAACAATTTCACCTCTTTTAACGAGTGTTTGAGCTTTCACGTAGTTCGCTTTAACAATTCTGTTCTGTGGTAGGCGTCGTTTTAATTGCTTGCCTATCAAGCTCTCCATATTACTGAAATACCCGTATCTAACGTTGTTTAAATCTGTTTCCAGTGATACTAAGTCCGATTTGGATAAGATATGCCCCCTTTTCAGCGGTTCTGCAGTGTGAATGACATGTGCGTATAAATGAATGTTAGCATTTACATAAATAGTCCATGCAGAATCACTGCTGCACTTCACGTGAACGGTTGTTTTACCGGAAAATTTACTGCCTGGAGCTAAGCTGGTTAGAAGCGGGGAGTCACAATGGGAAAGTTTTAATCTGGAGTCTAGTTTGCCCATGATTATTTCAGAGCGAGAATATTGGCTGGTGTCTATATTTTGACTTAAAAATTGTTTAGCCGCCTGGATGATCTTAGCGTTATCGTGATTTGTACTCTGTTTAACTGGGCTTGCGGCATTGGCTGAAAGACTAAAAATGTAAATAAGTAGGTAGCCAGCGGCGTATTTTCCCAGTTTAACAGAGTTGTTTTTCACGACGAGTTGACCTCACTTAATAATTTATCGATATGGACAGACAGCTGTTGACTGTATGTTTCCATTTCATCAATTTTTTGACAGGCAGCGCTTGTTTGCCCCTGTGAAGCTAACGCTGCAATTTCTTTGCCAAGTTCGTGAACCCTGGCATGAGGATGCTCCATTTGCTGGAATGCATCGTGTTGACCTAGTTCTTCATTGCCTCTGCCGTAATACCATTTGCCCAGACGGCATTGCGTGTGATCGACTAATTCATCATCGGGAATTGCTTCAATACCCATTGCCATCGATGTTAAGCGGATTTTCCAGTTAATATGGTCGGCCTTCGCGGTGTGCAATAGCGTTTCATCATGGCCAAAATTAGCTAAATATGAAAATTGTCTTACAATTGCAGCGCTTAATGCCTTGGTGTGCTTGGCTATATCATTGACCTGCTGGTTTTCGTGCTGCACGGCCAATGTAATTTCATTTAATTTCGAAGCCATTTCGGCAGAAACTGATTGTTGCTCATTAGCCGAGGTAGAAATTGTCTGTACCTGTGAAGTTACATCATTTACTACGGCTGTTACTTCACCTAATGCGATTGCTACGGTTTCAAGGCTGTCTAAGCTAGTGCCCAGGCTATCTTTACTCGCGGTCATCGAACTGCCTACCTCATCCATAATGGTATGCATCGTATTGGTCACTGTTTCAATTTCCACAGTGGCTTTTTCAGTTTTTGAGGCGAGTTGTTTTACTTCGTCGGCAACAACGGCAAATCCACGGCCAGCCTCACCTGCACGCGCGGCTTCTATTGCCGCATTCAATGCGAGTAAATTTGTCTGGTTAGCAATGTCGCGGACAATACTGGTTAAATTATTGATCTCTTCTGTAAAGCCAGCAAATTTTTGCACTTCATTAAACATTGAAGAAAGTGCATTCTCAAGAGAATCCATATCGCCCATCATGGAGGCTATTGCCAGATTGCCCGATTCGGTTTTTTCATAACTTTCATTGGCACGATTTGCTGTTGCGTTGGCGCCCTGAGAAATTTCAGAGGCTGATGCAGCCATTTCTTCTGTTGCGGTTGCTACACTATCTATCGCATCACTAATATTTTCTGCTTCCTGCTGTAATTGAATGTTTTTAGCGATAATGTGGTAAGTTTCTGCTAAAGATTCAACACCAGCTGCAGCTACGTTAGAGATAATATTGTTATGGCTTGCAATGGTGTTTGTAATATCCGCAATCGCAGATGCTGATTTTGGGCTACTGGATGTGAGTGATTTGAGCTGTTTGAGGTCTGATTTCAAAGCAGCTTGTAAAATAGGTAATGCTAGCTTGGTTAAAATAAATGGGCTGGGCATATATGATCTCTGTTTCTGTTTATTCAGTTATTTAATGGTTATCTTTTGTGATCTGCTATTTGTGATCAGCTAGTAATTAAAATTATTACTAGCGATTCATTACATATAGACTAGTATATTTATTAAACCAATATGCAAGTTTCACATAGTAAATGATCAGATATTCTGAGTATAGTAGAGTTTTTAAAAACTCAGTACCCATTGTGATAGAAAATCATATCTTTATGTAAACTTAATTGTACTGATCTAAATTGATAGAATCCTAGTGTCTCAGGAGCTTAAAATGGCAAGTGTATTAGATAGTGTTGATAGTCGTACCCAGCTTGCAGGGCATAATCGATTAGAGCTATTGTTGTTCAGGCTTCAGGGTAAGCAACGTTACGGAATTAATGTATTTAAAGTGCAGGAAGTTATTCGCTGCCCAAAACTTACGCATATGCCAAAATCTGATCGTAGAGTCGTGGGTATAGCGCACTTAAGAAACAAAACAATACCCGTGATGGACTTAGGTTTGGCGATAAGTAACCAGCCAATTCAGGATATTGAAAATAGTTTTGTGATCGTCACCGAATACAATCGATTTACTCAGGGTTTTTTAGTATCTGCAGTCGACCGCATAACCAATATGAACTGGAAGGATATTTTGCCACCACCTACCGGTAGTGGTTCTTCAAGTTACCTGACAGCGGTAACGCATGTTGATAAGGAGATGGTTTCTATTATTGATGTGGAGAGAGTTTTTGCAGATATCATGGGCTTAAATGAAGAAGTCTCTGACGAAGTTTTGCAAAACAGAGTCGATGAGGAAACTGAAAAGCCTAAACATGTACTTGTGGTTGACGATTCCTCTGTAGCGCGTAATCAGGTGAAACGCGTTCTACAGAAGGTAGGTATTGAATGTACATTGGCAAATGATGGTCAGGCAGGGCTTGAGGTTCTGGAGTCGTGGGTTGCGAATGGTGAAGACATAGATGAAAAAATTGCACTGGTCATTTCAGATATAGAAATGCCGCGCATGGATGGCTATACACTCACCACTAAAATTCGTAAAGACCCTCGTTTACAAGGTTTATACGTTATGTTGCACACCTCTTTAAGCGGTGTGTTTAATAACAGTATGGTTGAAAAAGTAGGTGCGAATCACTTCATTCCGAAATTTAAGCCTAATGAATTGGCAAATACGGTTATGAACCTGGTTAATAACAGGGATCCATCGGAAGGTATGGATAAGATTTCAGATGAATAATCCATACAGATATTAACTATTAATAAATGTTATTATCTGTACTTTTAATTAACAGATTGTGTATTTCATACCCGAGATACCTATAATCTTATTTCCACAGTTGATCCTATGAGCGTTAGTTTTTCGCCTGACGAATATAAAAGTTTCCAGATTTTTCTGGAAAAAGCATGTGGTATTGTTTTAGGAGAAAACAAGCAGTATCTGGTGTCGAGCCGCTTAAATAGATTAATGAAGGAAAGTGATATACCTTCTTTACAGGCACTGGTTGACACGTTAACTAAAACACTTAATTCTGCACTTCGCACCAAAGTCATTGAAGCCATGACTACCAACGAAACCTTGTGGTTTCGTGACACCTATCCTTTTCAAGTACTCAGTCAAACTATATTCGAAGAATATAAAGAGCAGCGAAAATCATCCGTAAGAATTTGGTCGGCAGCTTGTTCAAGTGGCCAGGAACCTTATTCTATTAGTATGATTGCCGATGAGTTTTCTAAAAAAAGTCCGGGGTTTAAATTAGATGTTGTTGCGACCGATATTTCTCAAGCTATCTTGAATGAGGCTAAGCAGGCTAAATATGATGCCCTGGCATTGGCGCGTGGTCTGTCGGAAGAACGTAAGAGACAATATTTTTCCCCTGTAGGAGATCAATGGCAGGTGAATGCGAATATTCGTTCGCGTATTAATTTTCGTGAAGTGAACTTGTTATCAAGTTATGCAATGTTGGGTAAATTTGATGCCATTTTTTGTAGAAACGTTTTAATTTATTTTTCAGCGGAATCTAAAAAAGATATATTGGAGCGTATGGCGGCATCATTAAATCCGCGAGGATTTTTAATGTTAGGCGCATCTGAATCTATTGCTCAATATTCAGATAAATTTGAAATGGTGCGTGCAAGCACCGGAGTAGTCTACCGACTTAAGCATATTTAATTTAAAATTTTTATCTATTTTAAATGCCTGCTCTTCGTTGAAGTGCGGGCATTTTTATTTATGCCTGGCATAAAATTCACTTTGCCGCATGGCAAGACTAGCTGGCAACTCTTGCCGCTTTGTTCCCTCTGTAATGGCTAGTTATATTGTAACTCATTGATTATACATAAATAAAAAAACTGGCATCGCCTTTGCAATGATTCATGCAAGAGGAAAAAACAATGACAGTAAATTTCGATAAAGCCTTTGGTGTACATGATAACGCGCTTCTATTATTTGAACGACGTACCCAGCTTTTATCAGAGAATATTGCGAATGCAGATACGCCTGGATATAAAGCCAGAGATATCGATTTCAATCAGGTGCTGCAAAATCAACGTGAACAATCGGTAAAGCTTAATACAACTAACAAAGGGCATATTGATTTATCACAGGATGCCTTTGCAGAAGATATAGAGTTTCGTCAGGTAGATCAAAGCTCAGCCGATGGGAATACAGTGGATATGCAAAAAGAAAAAGCGGCCTTTGCAGAAAATGCCGTACGTTACCAGACAACACTGCAAATCTTATCAAAAAGAATGTCAGGCCTTAAAACGGTCTTTAGAGGTGAATAATAATGTCAGTTTTTAAAGTATTTGATGTGGCGGGTTCGGGCATGAGTGCACAGATGTTGCGCTTGAATACAGTGGCCTCAAACTTGGCGAATGCCGAAACTATGGCCACCAATAAAGAAGATGTTTATAAGGCGCGTCATCCGGTTTTTGAATCTGTATTACAGGATGTTGGCAATATGGATGACGTAGCAACTGTAAAAGTCAGTGGAATAATGCAGGAAGAAACAGCCGCTACTGCACACTATAGACCTAATCATCCATTAGCGAATGAAGAGGGCTATGTATACAGCCCTAACATTGATGCGGTGGCGGAGATGGCGGATATGATTTCAGCATCTAGAAGTTATCAGAACAATGTTGAAGTTCTATCCACAACAAAAGAGTTGTTGCTTCGAACATTACAGATGGGTCAGGGTTAATTTAAAAAGGTTAAATGAGGATTAGACAATGGATCTAAG
>CAWUSX010000069.1:0-29359 GCA_963924875.1 uncultured Gammaproteobacteria bacterium | reverse complement strand
TCTTCTGCTACCCAGTTTTCTAAGGTTGCATATTTACTTTTTAATACTTTAAGTACTTCAGCCGCTCCACCCTTAAACTGTTTTTTGGCCTGCTTTGCATCGTATTCTGCAAAATCTTCATAAAAGTAGCGAATTTCACCTACTAACTCAACCGGGGTAGAACACCTTTCCTGATAAACCGCCATCACATCCACTAATGCCGGGCCTGTCGACACATTCAGTTCGGCTTGCGCTATGTAAAATTTAAGCTCTGTCGCCAACTGCTCGGGCGTCATCTGCTTCATGTAGTGCTGGTTCAGCCATTGCAGTTTTTCAATGTTAAGGCTGGATGATGATTTGTTAATCGCATCAATATCGAATTTCTCAATCATCTCATCCAGGCTAAACACCTCCTGGTCACCATGACTCCAGCCCAGCCTGACTAAATAATTAATCACCGCGTCTTTCAGGTATCCATCATCCCGATACTGCATCACGCTCACCGCATCACGACGCTTGGATAGTTTTTTCCCATCGGTGCCATTAATCATTGGCACATGTGCGTACTCTGGAATGTGCGCGCCCAGTGCCGTGAGTATATTAATCTGCCGCGGCGTATTATTTAAATGATCATCACCGCGAATCACGTGGCTAATTTTCATATCCCAATCATCCACTACAACTGTTAAGTTATACGTTGGATTGCCATCCGAGCGCTGAATAATCAGGTCATCTAATTCTGCATTACTAATAAGCACTTTTCCGCGTACATGATCTGTAATTTCAACCGCACCGTCCTGTGGATTTTTAAAGCGCACTACCGTGTCATCGGCTTCGCTTAAGTTTTTATCTCGGCAACAGCCATCATATTTTGGCTTTTGCTTGGTCGCCATTTGCTCTTCACGCATTTTATCAAGACGCTCTCTGGAGCAATTACAGTGGTACGCCTCGCCTTTATCGAGTAACTGCTGAATCGCCTCTGCATAACGCGCGTACCGATCAGTTTGATAAATAGGCCCTTCATCATGATCTAAACCTAACCAGCTCATACCTTCTAAAATAGCGTCTACGGCCTCCTGAGTAGAACGCTCGCGGTCCGTATCCTCAATTCGCAACACAAACTCACCAGCCATTTTTTTTGCGTACAGCCATGAGAACAATGCAGTGCGCGCACCGCCAATGTGTAGGTAACCTGTGGGGCTGGGTGCAAAACGAGTGCGAACTTTCATATATAATTGCCTTAATTTAATCACTAACCCGAATATATCGATTCAAGGTAGCCTTAATAATGAACTGCAGTATACGAGCAGGCGCGTATATCATCAAAAATAAATGTGATAATCAATGATATTCTGTAGGATTCAGCGAATTACTAAAGCAATAGTCGGCACAATTTGAAAACCTTTGACCAAACATTCATCGAGTCTCTTAATCTATGGGCGTCTCAGCTCGGCTTACAGCAGCCGAGTGTGAGCAGCATCGATTTAGATAAACACGAACAGCTATTCATCAACTGGCTCGATAATGGTTTTCACGGTGAAATGGATTACATGCAACGCCACGGCACCATGCGAAGCCGCCCCGCAGAGCTGGAGCCCAATACTATTAGTGTAATTTCTGTGCGCATGGACTATTTCCCGCCAAATGCCAAACCGATTAAAACCCTGTTAAAAAACTCTGAACTCGGGCTGATCTCTCGCTACGCGACTGGCCGTGATTACCATAAGCTAATACGCAAACGCCTGCAAAAGCTGGCAAATAAAATACAAGATGAAATCGGATCTTTTGGCTACCGGGTTTTCACCGATAGTGCACCGGTTTTAGAAAAGGCACTCGCCGAAAACGCAGGGCTTGGCTGGATTGGCAAACACACTAATTTGATTAATAAGAAAGCGGGCTCATGGTTTTTTCTGGGTGAGATATACACCGACCTGCCACTGCCCATTAACCAGGCAAAGCCAATAAACCATTGCGGCAGCTGCCACGCCTGCATAGATATTTGCCCGACACAGGCGATTGTTGCGCCCTACCAACTCGATGCTCGGCGCTGCATTTCATACCTCACCATTGAGTTAAAATCGGCTATCCCTGTCGAGTTTCGCAAGGCCATAGGCAATCATATTTATGGCTGTGACGACTGTCAGCTGGTTTGCCCGTGGAATCGTTTTTCTAAACCCAGCGATGAAAAGGACTTTGAGGTTCGCCATGGCCTGGATACACCAGAGTTGCTCGACTTATTTGCCTGGACTGAAGCCGAGTTTATGAAAAAGATGGAAGGCTCTGCGATTCGGCGCATTGGTTATATGCAATGGTTGCGCAATATAGCCGTGGCTATTGGCAATATTACCGCTCGAGATGCTGAGCATTTAAATAGCTTAATTCAAACACTTAAGAACAAACGCCCCGAGGTAACGCCATTGGTGCAAGAGCATATTGACTGGGCGATTGATGAACTGAAACACAACGCCAATGAACGTAAATAAAATAAACCTCGTTCACTAGTGTTTCGTAAATTTTAAATGAAGGGTTTTTAGCTTGTTATAGCGTGCTGTTATTTAGGCTCAAGCGTTAAGAGATGAAATTAAAACAGCAATACGTCAGTAGGCTGGATCAAGCAAAGCGGATCCGGCATCTTTTATCACCCCGGTGGATCCACTTCGCTTGATCCACCCTTAAATTCTGTGTATATTTGCGTTTTCTTTTGCCTTATAAATACCAAACAACAGGACTTCGTCATGCCTGCTTAGGCAGGTATCCAGTGTCTATCGACTTTTCAACGTCACTAGATTATAAAGCTCATCCTTGAGTTTTACCCTACGGGCAGTACATCGTACGTTTAAATTTGATCCAGTCAAATTTATCCTGCCTGCGCAGGAATGACGGTGTTTTGTAAATTTACGGAGCCTTACTGAAAAACGAAGAGTTTCTAGCTTTTTATCGCCCTGCTGTTATTTAGGCTAAAGCGCTATAGAGATGAAAATTAAAACAGCAATTCGTCACGTAGGCTGGATTCAAGCGAAGCGGATCCGGCATCTTTAAATCGCATCGGTGGATCCACTTCGCTTGATCCACCCTAGTGCTGTGTATATTTGCGTTTTCTTTTGCCTTATAAATACCAAACAACAGCTATTACACATAAGTGATTTTCTATATGCGTTTAATTGCTGTTTTATAAACTAAATTACGCTCTCGCTTACCTACGGCCACAACGGAAACAATAAACTGTGAATCACGCACCTCATATACCAGCCTATAACCACTACTACGCAACTTGATTTTATAACAATCTTTCATACCGTTTAATCGAGCTGACTCGATACGAGGGTTCGTTATTCTTTCTTTTAGTTTTTTTAAAAATTGAGCTTTAATTGTTTGATCTAAAGACTTCCATTCCTTTAAAGCCGCTTCTCTAAATAGAAGCTTATAACTCATCTATATCGACCTCTATTTCCTTTTGATTGCTACGCTCTGTAACGATAGCTGCAAGCTCAATATCTTCGAGTTTATCCATTAGCAATTCATACGCCTCTGCTGGCACACAATAGAATGCGGGTTGATTGCGATTTAGAACCGCCACAGGAAACCCTTCACCCTGCTCCACAACCGCCATTGGATTTTTCTTTAGCTCTGAAATACTAGTAGTTACATCGGATAAAATAACGTGAGTCACAAGCCGTCTCCTTAAGACCTCTTAACAAACCTAAATATAGGTCTTTTAAGTCAAAAAATCAACTGTGAAGACCTGTTAACAGCTCTTTGAGCCAAAACATTAGATGAATAAATTAATCACCAACACTAATCCACCTTGTGGGCTTCAACATCCTTAAAATAAATTGCTCTACGGTAATTAATCAAGGCATTAGTTGATGAATCGTGGTGATCAACTTTCTCCTTATGCGACAGGTCTTCCTGTATCTGCCCTGCCAGCACCTTGCCATACTGTACGCCCCACTGATCAAACGAATTAATATTCCAGACCACGCCTTGCACAAACACCTTATGCTCATACATTGCCATAATTGAACCTAGCGTTTTAGGCGTTAAGCGCTCAAAGATAATTGTATTTGTCGGCTTATTTCCTTCAAATACCTTATGTTCAATAGACTCATCTATTTCTTCCGAGGTACTGCCTTCTGCCTGCATTTCTTCAAGCGCCTCACGGTAGGTTTTACCCAGCATCAAGGCCTTGGTCTGCGCCAGACAATTAGAGAACAACACTCGGTGATGCAGGCCTAATGGGTTCTGGCTTAAGGCAGGAATTAAAAAATCCGCAGGAATGGGCTTGGTTCCCTGGTGCAATAGCTGAAAAAATGCATGCTGACCATTGGTACCTGATTGCCCCCATATAATAGGCCCGGTTAAATAATTGACACGCTGATTGTCTCTATCGATGGTTTTACCGTTACTTTCCATATCGAGCTGCTGTAAAAAGGCAGGCAAGCGCTCCAGATATTGGCTGTACGGCATAATTGCATGACTTTGCGCATCGAAAAAATTGTTATACCAAATACCCAACATCGCCAAAATTACCGGCATATTTTCTTCTAATGGCGCTTCAACAAAGTGCCTGTCCATTTCATGCGCACCCTCTAGCAGGCTTTCAAAATGATCCATGCCGAGATATATCGCTATGGGCAAACCAATGGCAGACCAGAGCGAATAACGTCCACCAACCCAGTCCCAAAATTCAAAGACATTTTCAGGGTCAATACCAAACTCACAGGTCGCCTCAAGGTTGGTACTCACCGCCACAAAGTGCCTGGCAACCGCCTTTTCATCGCCAACCAAATCAACAAACCAGCTTCTCGCACTGTATGCGTTCAGCATCGTCTCCTGTGTTGTGAATGACTTTGATGAAATAATAAACAAGGTCGTCTCGGGCTCGACCTGCTTTAAGGTCTCCACCAGGTGAGTCGCATCGGCATTGGATACGAAGTGTGCCTTCAAACCACGTTGCGCATATGGTTTCATCGCCTCGCACACCACATGCGGCCCGAGGTCTGAACCACCAATACCAATATTTACAATGTCCGTAATGCGACGACCATCGTAACCACGGCACTCACCGCTTCTAATGCGGGTAGAGAAGTCGCGCATTTGGGCCAATACGGCATTTACCTTTGGCATTACATCTTCGCCATTCACCATCATCGGTGTATTTGAACGGTTTCGCAGAGCCACGTGTAGAGCAGGACGATCCTCAGTACAGTTGATATCGTCGCCTGAAAACATGCTATCTCGATATTTTTCAACATTCGTAAAGCGCGCCAGATCCATCAGCAACTTAAATGTTGTCTGCGTTATGCGGTTCTTGGAATAATCAAGCAGCAAGCCACCTAAGCTCACCGAAAATTCATCAAAGCGCTGCGCATCTTCTTTAAATAAATTACGCATATGCAGGTGACAAACTTCACTAAAATGCTTATTTAGCGCTTTCCATTCAGCCGATTCAGTTAACTTACTCATTAATTATCCTAATTTTTTACATACTATCGATGCTTCACCCAAGAGTATGATTAATAAACAATTTTATCAATGTCCAAAGCAAAATTAACTGCCTGCCATCAAGTTAGCCGGTATGCCAAGTTTCATGTATAATACCGCGCCTCGAGCAATCTTCCGGTAAGAAAAAACAGATGGTAAACACCTCTAAAAAAATGCTAAACACGAATGACAAAAAACTACGCACACGTGTAAAGCTATTCGGCAATTTACTGGGTAATGTGATTAAAAAATTAGCCGGCGAGCCTGTTTATGACGCCGTAGAAAAACTACGTAAAGGCTATATAAGTCTGCGCAAATCGGATGATCCAATAAAACGCGCTCAGCTAATGCAGTTTATAGAAACATTAGACGCCGATACCTTAACGCAGGTTGTTCGCGCGTTTAGCATTTACTTCAGCCTCATCAATATCGCTGAGGAAGATTACCAGCACATGCAACGCCGTGAGCAGGTATTCAACGGCAAATCGTTATGGCTGGGGTCTTTCGATAATACCATTGAAGAATTCCATATGGACGGAATGGACGCATCTCAGGTTCAGTCACTGCTTAATCAACTAGCCTACATTCCGGTATTTACCGCGCACCCAACTGAATCAAAGCGCCGCAGTATAATGAACGCGCTGCGCCGTATCTTTGTTTTAAATGACAAGCTGAATGACGAACGCATTGGCAAAATTCTGAGCGCAGAGCTTACTACCGAACTAGAAACCGAAGTTCAACAGTTATGGCGCACCAATGAAGTCCGTGAGTATAAGCCTCAAGTGCGTGACGAAATAAAAAATGGCATGTACTACTTTCGCACCAGCCTGTTTAATGCCGTGCCACATATCTACCGTAATCTAGAGCGCAAGATTGACAAGTATTACCCCAATAGCAATATCACCGTACCTAGCTTCCTGCGTTTTGGCTCATGGATTGGTGGTGATCGCGACGGCAACCCATTTGTAACACCTGATACCACAGCAATGGCACTGCGCATGCAAACGCAGGTTATTTTGCAGGAATATGCCTTTCGTGTAGTCGAGTTAAACAAACAACTCACACACTCTATTGCTCTGTGCACGCCTAGTGATGCATTCATGAAGAGCCTGGAGCATGATGAAAATATTCGCTTTGAAGTTTATGCCGCATCGCCAAGTGCCTTTAGTAACGCACCCTATCGCCGCAAACTATCATTTATGCACTACCGCTTACAGCAAAATTTGGCTCAGGTTAATGCGCGTATTGCCAATAAGAATGACGAAGAATTTCCACACGCCTATCCGTCAGAAAAAGAATTTATTGACGACCTGCAGCTAATCAATGCATCGCTGCGCAGCCATGATGATGAAAATATCGCCAATGGTGATTTGAAAGACCTAATCCGTGTTGCCGAAACCTTTGGTTTCTTCCTGCTTAAATTAGATATCCGTCAGGAGTCAACTCGCCACTCAGATGCCGTGGCAGATATTATGCAGCAAATTCCAGGCGCCGCAGATTACAGCTCGCTTGACGAAGAGGCTCGCCAGGCACTACTTGCTGAACAAATTGACAACCCACCTGCATTTAATCTGGACAAGAAACAGTTAGCTGACCTGAACCGCGAAACCCTTGATGTGTTTGAGCTGATGGCCAATATGCGTAACGAAATTTCGCCGCGCGCCTTTGGCAACTATGTTATTTCAATGACCCATGCAGCGAGCCATGTGCTAGAAGTGATGTGGTTAGCGCGCTTAGCCGGGCTTGCGGGTAAAGACGAAAATGGCAAAGAATTCTGTCTGATCAGAATTTCACCATTATTTGAAACCATTGAAGACCTTGAGCATATTGAATATGTGCTTAAGGCATTATTTGAAAACGCTGTTTACAACAAATTACTTAAGGCATCTGGCAACCTCCAGGAGGCTATGCTGGGTTATTCAGATTCCTGCAAAGACGGCGGCATTATGGCCTCTTCATGGAATTTATATGACGCTCAACAAAAGGTCATTCGCCTGACCAATAAGTTCGACATTGATTGTCGACTATTCCATGGCCGTGGCGGCACCATCGGTCGCGGCGGCGGACCAACCCACGACTCCATTCTGTCTCAACCAGAAGGCACCGTGCATGGACAGATTAAATTTACCGAACAGGGTGAAGTGCTGTCTTATAAGTACAGCAATATGGAAACTGCAATTTATGAGTTAACCATGGGCGTGTCTGGTTTAATGAAAGCCAGTCGCTCCATTGTCACCAACAATGTAACGGAAGCCAAGCCCGAATACCTGCAAACCATGCAGAGCCTGACAAAAACCGGCGAAGCTACGTATCGTAAATTGACTGATGGCACCGAAGGCTTCCTGGATTATTTCTATGAGACCACGCCGGTCACTGAAATTGGCTTGATGAATATTGGCTCGCGCCCGTCACACCGTAAAGCCAACCGCTCCAAAGCCTCAATCCGCGCAATTCCATGGGTCTTTGGCTGGGCACAATCGCGTACCACGCTACCGGCCTGGTATGGCATTGGCTCTGCATTGTCAGAATTTATCGATGGCAAAACAGAAAACCTGAAAAAACTTCAGGAAATGAATGCCAACTGGCCTTACTTTAAATCCATGCTGAACAACACCCAAATGTCCCTGCTTAAGGCGGATATGTCTACCGCCAAAGAGTACTCTGAGTTATGCGAAGATAAAGACATTGAAAAACAGGTGTTTTCAATGATCTTTGAAGAACATGATCGTGCGGTGAAAAACATTCTGGCAATCACTTGTCAGAGCGCAATTCTTGAAGATTCACCGATACTGGCTGTGTCATTAAAACGCCGTGACCCGTACCTTGACCCATTAAGCCACATTCAGATTTTAATGCTTAAACGCTACCGTGATGAGCAATCAACTGAAAGTGAACAGGACACCTGGCTTAATCCTTTATTGCGTACAATCAGTGCCGTTGCGGCAGGTATGCGCAACACAGGATAAACCCACTAAAAATTAAATTTGGTAGCATTCATTCCTGGGCATTCCTTGCAGCCCGAATGCTGCCAGTTTATTTCACACTTTTAATGCATCCTCCTTGCCCTTTCCCAAATAACTGCTATTAATAACAGTATAATATAATCATAGACTTACATCGCACTCATTAGATTATATCTAGCCTATCAGGAAACACCAAGATACCAATATGCAAAAGCTCAAAAAAGCATTCAATGCTTACTCGATACAAAAACGCCTAATCATTATGTTTACCTTGCCACAGTTTTTTCTTGGCATATCACTGATTTATTTATTACAGGAAAACCATGCCCTTGAACTATCGAGTATTTTTATACTCATTGTCATGGGCACCTTATTAGGCCTCTATTATTTTATTCAGATAAATATCGTTCATCCTTTGCTGAATGCCGTCCAGGGTGGTCTTGATAGTATTGCATCCACCCTGGATGAATTTTCAACTGATGGAGGCAACCGCGTTAGTCTAAAGCTATCAAACGAAGAATCTGAAATCACACAAATTATTCATAGTTTTTTCCAGCTGGCATCGGAGATGGATGACATTGTTGATAAAGAGAAAGAACTCAATTCAGATTTGGAAGGCAAAGCCGAATTTATATTCGATGTGGTATCTAAAGCCGCTAAAGGTGATTTAACATCTGACATGATGATATTTTCTGGCAACGACTCTGTCTCACAAGTTGCTGGCGGCGTGAAAATCATGCTTGAAAATCTTAATAATCTGGTTAAGCAGGTGCAGGTTTCAGGTATTCAGGTAACCTCATCCGCAACGCTAATATCCGCAAATGCCAAAGAACAGGAAGCAACCGTTGCCGAGCAAGCGGCGAGTACAAATCAAATAATGTCGACCGTTACTGAAATTTCGGCCACAGGAAAAGAATTACTCAACACCATGGAAGAGGTTAGAAACGTTGTTGAAAGCACCTCCGATTCTGCGACTGATGGCCATACTGCACTGGTGTCTATGGAAACAACCATGGGGCAAATGCAAGCGGCAACCGACACTATCTCATCAAAGTTAGCCGTATTAAGCGAAAAAGCAGACAACATAAATACCGTGGTAACCACAATCAACCGAGTGGCAGACCAAACAAACTTACTCTCACTTAATGCGGCTATTGAGGCGGAAAAAGCCGGTGAATATGGCCGGGGTTTTTCAGTAGTTGCCACGGAAATACGCCGTCTGGCCGATCAAACCGCCGTTGCCACCTGGGATATTGAACAAATGGTAAAAGAGATGCTATCAGCGGTATCTGCAGGTGTTATGAGCATGGATAAATTTACCGAAGAAGTAAATCGCGGCGTATCCGATGTTGCAACTGTTGGTTCAAGACTCGCGCATATCATAGAGCAGGTACAGGCCTTGCTGCCACGTTTCGAAACAGTAAACGAAGGTACACGCTTGCAAGCCGAAGGTGCCGAACAAATTAAAGAAAGCATGATCCAGCTTAATGAAATGGCTCAACAAACAGCAATAACCCTGAAGCAATCTGGCCACTCAATTGAACAGCTAAAAGATGCAGCGCGCGGCCTTCAAGAAGGGGTCTCTATTTTTAAAGTGACAGCCTGATGCTTATACTGGGTTTAAGCATTGGCGACGAACGCTATGGCGTTGAAGCAACCAAGGTCATTGAAGTCGTACCATTAATTGCCTTAAGAAAGATTCCACTAGCTGATAAAAGCATTAGAGGCATTTTTAATTACAGAGGCCACCCTACCCCCGTTGTCGACTTGTGCCAGTTATTTGAAAACCGCGACTGCGTTAATAATTTAAGTACACGCATTATTATTATTGAATACAAAGCATTATCCGGTATTACGCGTTCTATTGGCCTAATAGCCGAAAAAATCACAAATGTAATGAGTTGCGAAGTCAATGAAATGGAAAATAGCGGAATCCATCAAGATCAGAATGATTTCCTTGGTTTAATTTACACTCACAACACAGAAATGATTCAGCTAATCGATACCAACAAAATATTACCTGACTCCATCAGCAATCAACTGATGAACGAACTTGGTTAAGTAAATGGAATTATACCAAAAAAAAATTGCTGAAATCTTACGCGAAAAAATAGGCCTTGACTGTAATACCATAGGTAAAAGCACGGTTGAAAAAATATTAATGCAGCGCATGATAAGCTGCAAAATAGATTCAGTTGAAAATTACTATACATATTTAATTAGTCACCAGGACGAACTCAACGAACTGCTCGAATTTGCCGTAATACCTGAAACCTGGTTTTTTAGAGATATAAAGCCATTTCAGATAATTTATGAGTATATACAAAAAAGTCTTTTAAAAGACAAACATGCATGTGTCAATATTTTAAGTATTCCCTGTTCAACCGGAGAAGAACCTTACTCAATAGCAATGTATCTATTAGACAATGGCTTACCTATAACATCGTTTAATATTGATGCAGTCGATATCAGCCAGCGTGCACTAGACTACGCAAAGCAAGGAATCTACGGAAAAAATTCTTTTCGTAGCAGCAACTACCATGAATATCAGACTAAATATTTCAATCAAAAAGATGATTACTATCAGATAGATGAAAAAATTCATACCAAAATAAAATTTAATCGATTAAATATTTTACAAAGCGACTGCGCATTGCATAGTAAATACGACTTCATACTGTGCAGAAATCTACTTATATACTTTGACACGGCAACCAAAGAACAGGCGTTTAAAAATCTATCACTATTCCTTAAAAAAACAGGTTTATTATTTATAGGGCATTCTGAATTTGGCGCGGTACCTAAACAACTCTTTCATAATTTAGGAAGCAACTTATCTTTTGCACTGAGTAAGCCGAATAATCCTGACTATCAAAAAAATATAGATAAAGCCCGAATCACGTATCAAGCAATAGAAAGCCCATTATTAAAACAACGCATAAAAACTAAAAAAACATCTTTTGAAACATATATTCAACCACAAAATAACTCTACAAAAAAATCTATAACTTCAAATCCGGCAGATTTAATTACCCAGGCCAAACAACTAGCAGACGCCGCACAATATGCTGAAGCGGAGATTATATGCCGAAGGCTCATAGATGAGCATGGTGAGAAAGTAGAGGCTTATTACTTGCTAGGGCTAATCGCGAGCAGTCAAAAACAAGCCAACCTTGCTGAATCATTATTTCGAAAAACCCTGTTTTTGGAACCAAAACACTACGAATCACTGATACATCTTTCGCTGCTTCTTCAACAAAAAGGTGATATACAGAATGCTGAATTATTTAAAAGACGGGCTGACCGCGCAGCCCCAAACAACACAAAGCAAAACACTTAAACAATGTATATAAATAACATTAATGACTGCTGGAACACGATTGGAGTTTGGGGAGACCAAACTCTACGCTGCGAACGCCTGCAAGATCTGATTCATTGCCACAACTGTGATGTATACAGTCAGGCTGGTAGCCTGTTACTTAGTCGACCTGCCGAAAAAGACTACCTTAATGAATGGAAAAACAACCTCAGCGTACCCCGATTAGATAAAAACATACATCTTAACTCTGCTTTAGTTTTTAGAATGGGCGATGAATGGTTCGCACTAGCATCACGATTTATAAAAGAAATAACCCACTGCGATAAACATCACACATTACCACACAGGAAAAATCATGTACTACGTGGATTGGTAAATGTTCGTGGTGAGCTATTACTTAACGTTTCACTAGGCTATTTATTTAAAGTTAGCAAAAGCGAAATCGATAGTAAATACACTCAGGAACGATATATTGTAATTGATGATGGTGAAGAACAATTTGCGTTTCCGGTTACAGAAGCAAGAGAAATAATTCATTATGACAATAACGACATGCGATCCACGCCTTCAACATTAAGAAAAGATACTTCATGTTTTGTAAAAGGAATTATACGTCATAAAGATACTGATGTAGGCATATTAGATAGCGATCTCGTTTTTAGCGCATTACATAAAAACATATAACAATGACAGATATCAAACACAACGTTAATGAATCAATGCTCGATCTCTTTGTACTTGAAGTCGATACGCATTCGAAAAAAATTCTTGATCTAACGAATAAGTTAGATCAGGAAGATGACATAGTCGCAACCTATGAAGCATTAATCAACGCTACTCGCGCCATAAAAGGTGCCGCAAAACTAGTACATATAGATATAGCCACTAAACTGATAGAGTCTATTGAACATTTTTTCTCATCTTTACAGGAAAAAAGCATTCGTCTTGATAAAAGTGGCATCGATGTAATAAATAACAGTATTTTATTATTGAAAAATATTGCCAATTTATCTGCAGATGAATTAAACGTTCCTTCTGATGATTTATTAAACAGCATAAAGGACATGCAGCAACAGTTACAGAAACCACTTTCCTCTGAAGGCTCTGTAAAAACTGAACCAACAGTAGCTATCTCAGAAAAACAAAATATTGAACCTGTTGGCAACACTTCTTTTGAAGTTGCGCAACAGATTGATCCTGAAATGTTTAGCCTGTTCTTAATAGAATTACAAAACAGCCTGAATATAGTTGGCAACAACCTTCTTGAAATTGAAGATAATCCGCAAGATGCCTGCCTACTGGAAGCAATGATGCGTGCAGCACACTCTATAAAAGGTGCGGCACGCATGATTGGTGTAGATGCAGTAGTGAAATTATCTCATTCTATGGAAGATGTATTTGTTGCCGCACAAAACCATAAAATAGCCCTCGAAAAAGGCAGCATCGATCAACTATTTTTTTGCACCGATATATTAAAAAAGCTGGAAGACTGTTCCCCTCTTGAAGTTAAAGACTGGAGCACAGAAAACACTGAAAGCATTCATCAATACATTCATGTTCTTAAAACAATCCAGTCAGGAGCTACTGCTCCTACGCCTGAAGTAAAAGTAATTACTCAAGAACAACAACCTAATATTGATAAAAAGCCTAAGCCAAAAATAAAAACTGAAAATATAGTAAGAGTCAGCGCTGAACGCATTAACAAACTGGTTGGGCTAGCCGGCGAATTAACGGTTACAACCAATTGGGTGCGTGAATACTCAGATTCAATGCTGCAATTGAAACGTAAACACAATGACATGCTCGACCAGATTGAGCGTTTACGTTGTCTCATTGATGATTCCACTCATACCGAGGTTGAGCGTAAGTTAATTACAGATTTACAGCACAATGCCGAAACTTACCGGGAGAGCCTGACTACTCATATTTTCAGCCTTGATAACTTCGATCGCCGCTCCACTAGCTTAAGCTCGCAGATAAACCACGAGGTTATTTCAAGTAGAATGCGGCCATTTAGTGACAGTACTCAAGGTTATAAACGCATGGTGCGTGATATTTCTAGCTCACTTAATAAAAAAGTAACCCTGGAAATACACGGTGAAAATACCGCCGTTGACCGCGATATTTTAGAAAAGCTTGACGCACCTTTAAATCACATGATTCGCAACGCTATTGACCATGGAATCGAACCGCCTGAAGAACGCCTGCTTAAGGGCAAACCTGAAACAGGTACAATAACTGTAAACGCAAGTCATCAAGCGGGGCGATTACTTATTCAGGTTAAAGATGATGGTCGAGGTGTAGATATCGAAGATCTACGCGAGAAGATTCTCAGCAAGAAACTTGTTAATGAACAAATGGCAGAGAGTCTATCAAAGACTGAACTACTCGATTTTCTTTTCCTACCCTCGTTTTCTACACGCAGTGAAGTTACCGAGCTATCGGGCAGAGGCGTGGGGCTGGATATTGTACATAGCGCATTACAGGAGATTAGAGGCAAACTTCATGCAGACACAGAAATTGGTCATGGCATGGAAATCAACATGGAGCTACCTTTAACTTTATCTGTTATCCGTAGCTTATTAGTCAGAGTTGAAAGTGAACTCTATGCCTTCCCGCTTGCAAAAATACAAAGTTTATTCACGATTAATAAACAGGATATTTCTATACTTGAAGACAAACAATATATAACTATTAATGATAAGCATATCGGCTTAGTTCATTGTGCACAAATTCTTGGTGAACAAACTCAAACAACCGTCGATGAAAACATCCCGGTAATTATTATTGGTGACTGGAACATGAGCTACGGTTTAGTCGTCGACGAGTTAATTGGTGAAAAAAGCCTGGCATTACGCACTCTAAATAAAAAACTGGGAAAAATAAAAGACATCAGTGCTGCTGCATTAACTGATGATGGCGAACCCGTATTAGTATTTGATACAGACGATCTATTGCAAAGCATTCAGGATATTATCACTGGTAAAAATTTATATAAAATTGGCTCCACTAACGAGCTTAATACGACTAATACCAAGCGTGTTCTTATTGTTGATGACTCGTTGACCGTACGCGAAATAGAAAAGAAATTACTCGAATCCAGAGGATATCTGGTTGATGTTGCGGTTGACGGCGTTGATGGCTGGAATATTGTACGTAATGGTAATTATGATTTAGTCGTCTCAGATGTAGATATGCCACGAATGAATGGTATCGAGTTAATAAAACTCATTAAAGCCGATGCCTCGCTTAGAGCTCTTCCTGTGATGATGGTTTCTTACAAAGATCGCGCAGAAGATAAACAAAAAGGTCTGGAGGCTGGTGCTGACTATTACTTAACCAAAGGTAGTTTTCACGACGACACACTGATTCAAGCAGTTGTTGATCTAATTGGTGAGGCTGAATCTTAAACTATGCGTATTGCAATTGTTCACAATAACTATAACACCACCCGCTTATTTGAACTTTTAATTGAAGAACTCGGTTTTGTCGTTTGCTGGATCAGTACAACGGGTCAAGATGCGTTGTTAAACCACGCAACTGATTGCCCTGACTTAATGCTTATTCAACTTGAATTAACCGATATGAAAGGCAGTGAACTAATTAAGCAAATAATGAGTTCAACATCATCCATCATCATTGCTATCAGTGATTCAGTCAAAGACAATCCTGGTAGTGTATTTGAAGCCATGTCTGTTGGTGCACTTGACGCATTTTCTGTACCAGGCAGCAATGATACGCAATCAATTAATGATTTAAAATACAAAATATTAAATATTGAAAAGCTTTATGACAGTACACACAAACCTAAAAGCTCGCGAATACATCAGCAGAAACCTGCAAACCCTTTAGTTGCCATTGGCTCATCAACTGGCGGTCCTGCAGCACTTCTTACTGTACTGAAAAAATTACCGGTTAATTCAAATGCTATTTTTGTCATTGTTCAGCACATGGACAATGCATTTAGTCAGGGCATGGCCGATTGGTTGAATGAACAAACTGACATTCATGTTCAAATTGCAAAAAATCACACTATTCCTGAGGCTGGCCAGGTTTACATGGCCGGCACGAATGATCATTTAATCATTAATTCCGCCGGGCTATTTCAATACACCGATGAACCCAAAGATTACCCGTACCGTCCTTCAGTAAATGTATTTTTTGACAGCGCCATTACCAACTGGCCAAATAAATTAATTGGTGTTTTATTAACAGGAATGGGACGAGATGGCGCAAATGGTCTATTATCATTCTATAATCGTGGCATGCATACTATTGCGCAGAATGAAGATAGCTGCGCCGTTTATGGCATGCCCAGGGCAGCTTGTGAATTAGGTGCTGTGACAATTGAGCTTGATATCAATGACATTGCTGAAGAAATAATTAAAAACATAAATTAATTTGCTTATTTTTCTATAACTTTACATTAAGAATAATTAAACAATGGATCGAGATAACATTTCAAATAATAACGACGCTACTATTCGTATTTTACTGGTTGATGACCAGCCAATCATTGCTGAAGGCATTCGACGAATGCTGGTAGGCGAAAAAGATATGCAGCTTAGCTACGTTGAAGACCCTGCCCTTGCCATTGAAAAGGCAGTAGAAATAGACGCGACTATCATTCTGCAAGATTTAGTAATGCCTGACGCTGACGGTATGACACTTCTGCGTTTTTATAAGGCCAATCACGAAACACGAGATATTCCTGTTATTGTGCTTTCATCCAAGGATGAGGCCACAACAAAAAGTGAGGCATTTAGCTACGGCGCCAGCGATTACCTGGTTAAACTCCCCGATCAAATTGAGCTCATAGCCCGTATACGCTCACATGCAAAAAATTACATAATGCAAAAAGAACGTGACTCGGCCTTTTTTGCATTACGCCAGCTCAAAAAACAACTCGAAGCCAGTAATAAAAAGCTACAGGAGCTTTCCACAAAAGATGGCCTTACGGGCATTTCTAATAGACGTCATTTTGATGAGACACTAGATGAAAATCTTTCTGATGCAAAAAACAACAACAGCGCCGTTTCTTTAATTCTTATGGACATCGACTATTTCAAAGGCTTTAACGACACCTACGGCCATCAATTAGGTGATGATTGCCTTAAAGAAGTAGCCAGCCTACTCTCTAAGGCCTGTTTAAACTCACAAGATTTGGCGGCAAGGTATGGTGGTGAGGAATTTGTTGCTCTACTTTCGGGCACAACTGAAAAAGATGCTTTAAAGGTTGCTAATAGATTTAGGGAAATGCTGAGTGACGCTGCTATTAAACATGAAGTCTCTGATGTTTCACCACATGTAACCGTTAGTATGGGCATAGCCACTTACGATACAGCAACCCCATATAGTGCTAAAGAGCTGATTGAAGCAGCGGATAAGGCGCTCTATAAGGCAAAAGACACTGGTAGAAATAAGGAAGTTTTGGCCTCTACACTGACTGAAGATTAAGCCACCTGAACTGGTATTTGATCGCCTGTATGGGTAATGTTATTGGCCTCATCCAGATAAACCAGTTTAGGTTTAAACGTAATAAGTTCTTTTTGATCTAGTTGCGCATAACAGGCAATTATTATTCGGTCACCCGGCGAGGCCTTATGCGCCGCAGCACCATTCACCGATATCATCCCACTACCGTCTTCACCACGAATCGCATAGGTTGTAAAACGCTTACCATTAGTCAGGTTATATATCTGAATTTGTTCATACTCATGAATACCTGCCGCATCCAGAAGCTTTCCGTCAATCGCACACGAACCCTCATACTCCAACTCAGAGAGAGTTACTCGAGCTTGATGTAATTTAGCTTTAAGCATTGTCAGGTGCATGGAATATCCTGTGGGACGTTAGTTCTATTCAAGCAGGTAATTATGATGGATTAGAGCCTTGCAATCAAGTTTAGCTATTACTAATACACCCTTACAGCGCCTGTTTTACTTAGCATATTGAATATATTCGCCTTACTGAACCAATATTCAATAAAAAATCTATTGCTCTAGCAATAAGTTATCAATCAGCCGTACATCGCCCAATCTCGCCGCCGCCAATGCAATCACCTCGCCTTCCGGGTGATCAACTGGCTGTAAGCTCAATGCATCCCTCAATGAGACGTACTCTGGCTGAAAACCCGCTTCATCGAGCCTGGACATCGCTCTTTGTTCTAGTTGTGCAATACTTTCAGTTGTCGTTTTGAATTCATCCGCCAGGCAGATTAATACCTTGTTCAAATGAGCTGCCTGTACACGCTGCTCAGGCGTTAAACGGGAATTACGCGAGCTCATAGCCAAACCATCTGCTTCACGCTGAGTAGGCATGGAAACAACCTGAATAGGCATATTCAAATCATTCACCATCTTTTTAATGACTAATAACTGCTGATAATCTTTCAAACCAAAAAAGGCTATATCCGGCCGCACAAGATTAAACAACTTATTAACCACCGTTGCCACACCATCGAAATGCCCCGGACGACACTCACCTTCTAAAATATCGGATAATACAGGCACCGACACTTTGCTAATCGAAGCCTGACCATCGGGATAAATTATTTCATTGTTCGGCAAAAATAATAAATCAGTTTGGGCATTGACTAGTTTGTTCTGATCTTCTGACAAAGTTTGAGGATACGCAGCAAAATCGCTGGCTTCATTAAATTGCAGCGGATTAACGTAAATACTCACTACCACTCTGTCACATTTCAATCTGGCCTCTTCTACAAGACTAATATGCCCGGCATGCAAATTACCCATGGTTGGCACAAAGGCAATACTCAGGCCTTGTTCACGCCATTGTGTTATGGCATTTGTAAGTGACTCGATGGAATCTGCAATCTTCATGATGGTGTTCTGTACTGAATCAGAATTATTTAAACATATGTTGTTGCGCAGGAAATGCCGATGATTTTACTTCCGCGACATAATTCTCAACCGCTTGATGAATTGAGTTTGACTGCTGCATATAATTTTTAGAAAACTTTGGAATATGCCCGGCTGATATTCCAAGGATATCGTACAGCACCAAAATTTGCCCATCCGTTTGATTACCCGCGCCAATCCCAATAACCGGAATATTAACCTGCTCTGTTAATTTTTTGGCCAGTTCGGCGGGTACGCATTCTAGTAATAATAAATCAGCACCGGCGGCTTCTAGCACACGGGCATCATTAAGCATTTTCTCTGCGCCACCGGCATCTCTTCCCTGTACTTTATAGCCACCCAACTTATGCACTCTTTGTGGTTGTAAACCCAGGTGTGCGCACACAGGAATACCTAATCGCGTTAAGGTTTCAACAAGTTCACGCTGATCCGCGCCACCTTCTAGCTTTACCATATTAGCGCCCGCTTCTTTCATAAAGCGCCCGGCATTTTCTACCGCATATTGAATAGATGCATCAGACATAAATGGCATATCCAAAATTAACAATGCACGCTGCAATCCACGGGCTACAATTTTACCATGGTAGATCATCTCATCCATCGTCACAGGAATCGTAGAATCTAAACCCTGTATAACCATGCCCAATGAATCACCGACCAATACAACATCCACACCTGATTGATCGAGTAGTTGCGCAAAGCTCATATCATATGCCGTAAGGCAGGCAATTTTTTCACCCTTAGCCTTCATCTCTTGCAAGGTATTAATAGTTACTTTTGCTGCTTGTATTGAATGCGTACTCATTGTTTTTAGCTACTTTATTCTATTCGTTTAGTTCTATAACAAAACAGGGCTTGGATTATAGTAATGCCTGCCACTGCGCACTGATTTTAAACGCTCAAGCAATTGCTGATAGTCATTTTCGTTATGCGCAAAATCAATTTCTGAGGCATTTACAATTAACAATGGCGCATCACTATAATGATGAAAAAAATCTACGTAAGAATCCGACAGGCGTTGTAAGTAAGCCG
Organism: uncultured Gammaproteobacteria bacterium; assembly: GCA_963924875.1. Classification (GTDB taxonomy): domain Bacteria; phylum Pseudomonadota; class Gammaproteobacteria; order SZUA-229; family SZUA-229; genus SZUA-229. The sequence goes on along the minus strand of CAWUSX010000069.1, from coordinate 9,701 downwards.
CTTCAATTAAACGCTCACTGTGTAAGCCGCGATTTTCAATACGTTGTAGCAATACCTCAACGGGGGCCTGCAAATAAATCACCAAGTCTGGCTCAGGTACATCAATTGTTAATTGCGCATATACCTGTTCGTACAATTTTAGCTCATCATCATCTAATGTCAGCTCTGCAAACAAACGATCTTTTTCCATTAAAAAATCGGCTATACGCACCGGATTAAACATATCTCCCTGACGCAAATCCTGCATTTGTTTAGCGCGTTGTAATAAAAAAAATAACTGCGCTGATAAAGCAACCGCCTTAGGATTTTCGTAAAACTTTGTCATAAACGGATTTTCATCCGCGCCTTCGAGCAAAGTTTCACTGCCAAAACTGTCTGCTAGCTTTTTAGCCAGGGTTGTTTTACCGACACCAATCGGCCCTTCAATAACAATAAAATCTGGATTATTCATTAAACTCAGCCAGTTTATTTAAACACTGATCACTTACCGCAGGTAACAGCTCTTTCAGTAGCGTATTATCTGCAAGCTTTAATTCCGGGGCAATTTGATATAAGGGGTATAAAACAAAATTTCTATTTTTCATTTCACCGTGAGGGATAGTTAAACGTTTTGTTGCAATTATCTGATCAGCAAATAAAACTATATCTAGATCAATGGTTCGTTCACCCCAACGTTTTTCTCTTACTCTTCCTTGCCGGTTTTCAATAATTTGCAATTCATCCAGTAAAACATCCGCAGAAAGACCAGTTTCAACCTGAATAACTGCATTTAAATAATCTGCCTGTACCTCATCATCCAGGGTAATCGCTTTACTTTGATAGATAGACGAACAGTGCATAACTTTTGTATTTGATATCTGATCAATGGCATTTTTTGCTGCATTAAGCTGCTGCATGGGATGATTTAAATTACTGCCCAGTGCGATATAACAAACAGACATCAGCTACTTCTTTTTCGGCTTTGATCGCGAAGATGCTTTGGCTTTTGCCGGCTTTAACAATTTTTCCTGCGCTTTAGGATCTAAGGTCTGATGCGTGTCCACCAGTCACAGCTATCGTCGGTCACTTCACCAGACTGGCTACGAATACACATAAAATCATAACCTGCGCGAAATTTTTTATGCATTAATAAAGACTGTGCTCTGCGACCATGTCGATACTTAAAACGATCCTGCATATGCCAGATATCACGTGCCACCATGCTAAAGCGCTTTGGAATAGAAATGGTTTGTATCTGTTTGCTTAATACCATCGAGCTGGCATTTTGCATTGCAATAGAAGCCGATTCACCGGCTTGTATTAATTCATCCGATAAAGCACGCACTGGCTGCCATAACATCGCCGCAAATAAGAATGCTGGCGTAACGGGCTTATCCTGATTGATGCGATTATCTGTGCTTTGTAAAGACAAATGGATAAATGCCTCAAAGGCCTCATCACCCTGCTTTAATCGCTCATCTGTTTGTTTAAATAAATACTGCAATAAATCATATTTGCGTAACATTTGCAGACAAACAATCGCACGGCCTGAGTGAAATAATTTCAGCACTTCTTCAAATAATCTGGCCGCTGGAATATCACCCAGCAAATGGCCTAATTTATAAATAGGCTGCTCTGAATCAGCATGAATAGTGAAATCTAATTTTGAAGCGAATCGAATTGCTCTAAGCATGCGTACCGGATCTTCGCGATAACGTACATCAGGGTCACCAATTAAACGTAGCTCACGGTTTTTTATATCGTCCATGCCTGAGGTGTAATCGATAATCGTAAAATCGGAAATGTCATAGTACAGCGCATTAATGGTGAAATCACGACGCCACACATCATCCTCTATCTGACCATAGACATTATCGCGGAGTATGCGCCCACCTTCACTGTGCTCTCTATCATTCCCCACATCATCGTCAGCTTCTTCCATGCTGGCTCTAAAGGTGGCAACCTCTATAATTTCACGACCAAAAAACACGTGCGCTAAACGGAAACGGCGACCAATTAAACGGCTATTACTAAATAGTTTTTTAACCTGTTCAGGATGTGCATCCGTTGCTATATCAAAATCTTTTGGCACATGCCCCAGCAATAAATCACGTACACCACCACCCACCAGCATGGCGCGAAAACCAGCTTTATGCAGGCGATATAGAACCTTTAATGCATAATCATCAATATTATCTCGTGAGACATTATGTTCGGGGCGAGGTATTACAATAGGGCTTGTCATATAGTTTTAATTCACTGCTGCTAGAAAGCTAACAATGAGGCGCTGTGTTCTCTTTATAATGTATAAGTTTAACGACTTAAAGCGCGAAATCTTAACATACTTAGGCGAAATTCGTCAGCGATAGCCGCATAGAAATCGCTATATTAGGGGTTGAGCTCACTCTTCCCTGAGTTCGCCTTAAATTGAACTGGATTAACCTGAAACGAACTGATCCCTCTGCATAAACAGGTTAGGCAAGCCCTTAAACTACAGGTCGTAACCGCGCTCTTCGTGACACACAATATCCAAACCTTCAATCTCTTCTTCTTCAGTAACACGTAAGCCGATCAAAGCATCTATCACTTTAAGAATGACCCAGGTAACTACAGCGGTAAATACAATGGTTGATATTACACCAATAAATTGCACCTGAACTTGCTCAGCCATGGTTTCAATGCCTTTAGCAAAGCCGTAACCACTGAATACGCCCAATGTAGTTGCCGAGAAGACACCCGCAAGCAAGGTACCTAAAATGCCGCCCACACCATGAACCGGGAATACATCCAATGAATCATCAATTTTGAGTATTCGTTTTATGAATTGTGTCGCGGAAAAACAAACAATACCGGCGAGCAGCCCAATCACCAATGCGCCGCCAGGGCCGACAAATCCAGATGCCGGGGTAATAGTACCTAAGCCGGCAACCATACCGGTCACCACACCCAAAGCACTTGGCTTACCAAAGCGGATCCATTCGATCGCCATCCAGGTCATTGCACCGGTTGCCGCTGAAATATGCGTCACTAAAATAGCCATTGCCGCATCTCCATTTGCCGCCAGGGCACTACCACCATTAAAGCCAATCCAACCGACCCATAACATGCCTGCACCGGCAATCGTCATGGTCATATTGTGTGGCATCATTGCCGTACCGGGAAAGCCTCTACGAGGCCCCATCACGATAGCGGCCACCAATGCTGCAACACCTGCCGTAATATGCACGACGGTACCGCCGGCAAAATCATATAGCCCCATTTCAGCTAGCCAGCCGCCGCCCCATACCCAGTGAGTGACCGGCACATAAACTAGCAGTAACCAAACTGCACTAAACAGCAGCATCGCTGAAAACTTCATGCGCTCGGCAAAGCCACCGACGATTAGAGCCGGTGTAATAATCGCAAACGTCATTTGGAACATCATAAATAATGATTCGGGAATAGTCCCAGATGCTGTATCTCGCTCAACGCCGGACAGCATGACACGACTAAAATCACCGATCCAGCTATTACCTTCACCAAATGCCAGGCTGTAGCCCACCATTAGCCATAAAATAGATGCTACACCAGCAATGGAGAAGCACTGCATCAACACTGACAACACATTGCGTGAGCGCACCAAACCGGCATAGAACATCGCCAGCCCAGGTAGCGTCATAAGAAGCACCAGAGCAGTCGCCGCCATTATCCAGGCCGTATCTGCACCGTTAATAGCCTCTGCTGCGTACGCATTGCCGGGCAATATGGTTAATAAGCTCAATGGAAATAGAGCTTTAATAATTGATTGTTGCTTTATTATTTTTCTCCAACCTAAACCGATGGGAATTTTAATTATTATTGATTAGATTGCGTCTTCGCCTGATTCACCTGTGCGTATACGAATAACCTGCTCAAGCTCGGATACAAAAATTTTGCCATCACCGATTTTTCCAGTGTTTGCCGCATCTCTTATTGCATCAATCACCTGCTCGAGCATTGATGTCTTTATAGCAATTTCTAGCTTAACTTTAGGTAAAAAATCCACCACATATTCTGCACCACGGTATAGCTCTGTGTGACCTTTCTGGCGACCGAAGCCTTTCACTTCAATAACTGTAATGCCTTGCACACCAATCTGAGCCAGCCCTTCACGTACTTCATCCAGCTTAAATGGCTTAATGATTGCCGTAACTAATTTCATATTTAGACCTTTCTGTAATTTAATGAGTTGAATACAACGCACCAAAAAAATGCAATTATTGCACTATCGTTAATCATCTGCACTATTTTCTAACCCTGAAGCAGCTTCATTCCTGCCTCAATCCCGTTAAAATTGCCATTAATCGTCTGTAAATACCAAAAACAGCCCCTCAAATCATCAAGCATATAGATATTATTGCGAGAATAATCACACTTCCTGGCGTCAACAATTGAACTCCTAATGCATGGAGCATCTAATTAGAACTTATAAAAAGCCACTATTGTTTACACAAACTGTACTAAAATCCCAAGCATCATCTTTTAAAACGAATTGGAGATATTCTTAGTGTTTCATAAAAATAAATTACTCATTGGCTTATGCTTTTTTATATTCTCTATATCTACCGCTACTGCACAAAAAGCACCGGCTTTTTCTCTTAAGGGTGACAACGGTCAGGTTACATTAAGTCAATACAAAAACACGGTTGTTTATTTAGACTTTTGGGCGTCATGGTGCAAACCCTGCCTTAAGTCATTTAGTTTTATGAACAGTATGCAAAAGAAATACGGCAAAAAGGGCTTGCAAATTATAGCCATAAACTTAGATGATGATCGGGCTGCCGCAACCAGCTTTTTAAAAAATCACCCTGCTAGTTTTACAATTGCGTACAACCCTGAAGGCAATGTACCAAACGCGTATAATTTAAGCGTTATGCCAACCTCCTATTTAATTGATAGACAAGGTAATATAATTGCTAGCCATAAAGGCTATAAGGACAGCCAGGCAAACACACTTGAAAAAACAATCGTCCAGGCCCTCAGTAAAAGATAATCTCTGTGAACTCAAATTCACTGACTAAAAAAGCTGCGCTATATGCTCAGCTTTTTTATATCCTGAAATAAAGAAAACCGTCTTGAATAATGTTTCTATAGAAGTTAAAGATAAATACTCAACTGGCTGCTTTACAGCTATGGCGTGTCCCTGTGAAATTTTAATAGAAACACAGGACGAAAAACTTGCGCTAAAAATAACAGAAATTGCATATCAGGAAGCTAAACGAATCGAGAACAAATTTAGCCGCTACAGCAGCAAGAATATTATATATAAAATAAACAACTCGAATGGTGGTGATATAAGCGTTGATGATGAAACCGCATTAATGCTAAATTTCTCACAGCAGTGCTATGAGCTAAGTAATGGAAAATTTGATATCACATCTGGAATTCTGCGTAAGGCGTGGCAATTCGATGGTAGCGACAACATTCCCACTAATGGATTAATACAATCTATTCTGCCCAATATAGGCTGGGAAAAAGTTAGCTGGATTCCACCAACGCTACAATTGCCTCAAGGAATGGAAATAGACCTTGGAGGAATTGGCAAAGAATATGCCGTTGATTCAAGCGTTAAACTAATAAAAAACATCACAGACATTAGCTTTCTGGTTAACTTTGGTGGCGACATAGCCAGCCCATTTCCACGCAAGAATAATGTTCCCTGGTATATTGGCATAGACAACCCCGAACAGACAGGCGAAAGCCATGTGGGTGAAATTCATTTCTACCAGGGAGGCTTGGCGACTAGTGGAGATGCAAGGCGTTACTTATTAAAAGATGGTGTAAGGTACGGGCACATTTTAGATCCTCACAGCGGCTACCCTGTAATGCATGCCCCGCGTTCAATAACGGTTATAGCTAGCTCCTGCGTTGAAGCCGGAATGCTCTCTACTTTTGCCATGCTAGAAGGCAGCAATGCGAGTAATTTTTTACGTGAACAAAACGTAAAATATTGGTGTACCCCTTAAATAGGCCTTTCATAGTTAGATAAAAAATAAAGCCGGCATAAGCAGGCTTTATTTTTTGGCGTATTCATTCAACGCGCTTAAACTTAACTATTTGTCGTCGCTGTTTTTTACTCGGCCGATTTTTACTATAAGGCATATTGGCATTAAGAGCCTTCAGTGACAGCGCAAGTTCGCTTCGTTTCTCAACACTTTCAGTGGATTCTGCGTATAAACACTCGGCCTCTTTTGCTGGGCGACGTTGCTGATTTAAGCCATTAATTGTTATAAAAAATTCATATTGACCACGTGTAATTTTAAGCTGATCTCCGACTTTAAGTTGTCGAGATGGCTTTACACGCTCATTGTTTAAATGTACCTTTCCACCACTTACTGCTTCCGTCGCTAGTGATCGCGTCTTATAAAACCTTGCCACCCACAGCCACTTATCAATACGTTGTTGTCCATCAGTTTGCATACAAACGTTTCAATCGAAAAATTAACACAAAGGGAAAAATCAATAAAAGCCAGGACATAGAACCAAAAAAGTAATTTTTCTTCTTTTCTTTCACCCTGTCAAACAAGCCTTCACCGGCATCTATGGCTTTAAGATCACTGTCTTTATTCGCCAAATAAGCGGCATTACCTTTAACTAAAGATACCTTTTGTTTATTACTCTTAATATCAATAGCGCCTTTATTTACTTTCACAAACAGCCCCTGACTATTCACATCCAGAGTGCCATCACAACCATGAGATTGCAGCACTCGAATAGCATACTCTGTACCTCTAACACCTACAGTTGCAAGTGGCGTGCGCATTTCATAAATATCCTCAGCCACCTTGCCGATACTACCTGTAATTTTTCTGACACTGCCCTTTATTAAATACAAAACACTGCGGTTGTCGCCACGTGACAAACGATAATCTTCTATTAACATTTCGCTATTACAACGCAAATCTATTTTTGCGTCATCAATCATACTTAAACGCACAAAACCTTTAACCCCGGTATAAATTCTATCACCCACAAAAACTTCATTACCAATATCCAGATTTCTTCGTTTTTTACTTTTTGAAAGCGCAAATGTTTTTCCACGATTACTTATAACTTGACCAACAGATTTAGGCCCTTTGTAAACTAGCGCTTTGCTCGTGGTGACAACAGGTTTTATAGTGCTTGAATACGCAGGCAGCTCAATACGTTCACCCGCTTGAATTTTGGTGGAGTCAGCACCAATAAATGCATGCGGATTTGTGCTGATAATTTTTTTAATAATTGCTGGCCAATGCTTTTGCTGGCCAGGATAAAGCACTTGAATAATGCTAAATATACTCTGCCCTGGCTGCACATAAAGATAGCGCTTCTGCGTATGAAATTTATTTTCTGCTGCCACGCTAAAACTACTCAATAGACTTAACATCACAACAGAAGCGATGATGAGTTTACTTAAAAAAGATTTTTTTAAAAATAGGTGCATATATACCAGTGCTTAGCGATAAACATCACTAATTTATGATGTGTGAATTTGAAACCGTTCAACCCATCTATTAATAGCTGAAAAAATTATATTAATCAAGCTGTTGCAAAAGACAACGGACAAAATAAAAGCCTCTTATTGCTGATAACAAGAGGCTTTTAATGCAATACAATAATTACAATTTATGTGTATTGCTTATTTAAGCATTTGATTTACACGCTTCACGTAGGCCGCAGGATCTTCTAACTGCCCGCCTTCCGCAAGCACCGCCTGATCAAATAATACGTGAGACCAGTTTTCAAATAGGTCCTGATCAGCCATATCTTTTAGCTGCTTGATCAATTCATGATCCGGATTCAACTCTAATATAGGCAGATTTTCCGGTACTTCCTGGCCTGCCGCACGCATGATCTGCTGCATTTGCATGCCCATATCGTGCTGATCCAATACCAGACATGAAGGTGAATCTGTTAGACGATGCGTAATACGAACATCTTTCGCTTTATTGGCAAGCTTGTCTTTCATAAGCTCAACAATACCCTTCATATCGCCTACGGCCTTTTCTTGCGCCTTCTTTTCTTCTTCATCTTCAAAGCTGCCCAGATCAAGGTCACCCTTAGCAATGTTTTGCAGCTTCGTACCAGCAAACTCTGTAAGGTGCTGCACCAACCATTCATCTATACGGTCGGTGAGTAACAATACTTCAATGCCTTTGCGCTTAAACACCTCAAGATGCGGGCTGTTTCTAGCCGCCATAAAGCTTTCAGAGGTAATATAATAAATTTTATCCTGCCCTTCTTTCATACGAGCAACATAATCTTCTAAAGATACACACTGTTCTGCACTGCCATCTTCAGTCGAAGTAAATCGTAATAATTTGGCCACGCGATCTTTATTAGAAAAATCTTCAATCGGCCCTTCTTTAATCACATTACCAAAGGCTTTCCAAAAGTTTGCATATTCTTCTTTGTCATTTTTCGACATTGACTCAAGCATGCCTAATACTTTTTTCACTGATGCCGATTTAATCTTATCAATGGCTTTATTATGCTGCAGAATCTCCCGCGATACGTTTAACGGCAAATCATCGGAATCAACTATGCCGCGCACAAAGCGCAGGTACATTGGCATCAAATGATCTGTGTCGTCCATAATAAACACGCGTTTTGCATATAACTTAATGCCTTGCTTGCGCTCACGTTCATATAAGTCATGCGGCGGGTTTTTGGGGATAAAAAGCAATGAAGTATAAGCCTGATTTCCTTCAACCTTGTTATGGCTCCATTTCATCGGCTCTTCAAAATCATGTGCAATATGCTTATAGAATTCTTTGTACTCTTCGTCGCTTACTTCGCTCTTAGGTCGTGCCCAAAGTGCTGAGGCCTTATTTACCACCTCATTTTCGCTTGCTACCGCTTCTTCGCCCTCTTCATCAGAAGCCGCGACTTCTTTTGGCATGGTAATCGGCAAAGAGATGTGATCTGAATAGGTGTGAATAATATTTTTTAAACGCCAGCTATCTAAAAACTCTTCTTCGCCTTCACGAATATGCAAAATAACTTCGGTACCGCGAGTCGCTTTTTCTATGGTTTCGAGGGTGTAATCACCCTCACCTTCAGATACCCACATCACGGCCTGATCTTCCGGCAATCCGACTCGACGTGTTTTAACCGTTACTTTGTCTGCCACAATAAAGGTGGCATAGAAACCCACACCAAACTGACCAATCAGGTGAGAATCTTTTGCCTGATCACCAGACAAGGAATCAATGAATTTTTTAGTCCCTGAATTTGCGATGGTACCGATGTTATCAACCACTTCTTCCCGCGACATGCCTATGCCGTTGTCAGAGATAGTCAGTGTTTTGGCTTCTTTATCAAATTCAATATGAATACTTAGATCCGAATCACCCGCATACATACCTTCGTTTGCCAGTGCTTCAAAGCGTAATTTATCGCAGGCATCAGATGCATTTGACACCAGCTCACGTAGGAAAATCTCTTTATTTGAATACAGCGAGTGAATCATCAGCTTGAGCAGCTGTTTAACTTCGGCCTGGAACTCAAGGGTTTCTTTGTAGGCTTCTACCGTCATGGGGTACTCCAAAATTGAAACATAAAAATCTGTCTATCAAAATTGGGGTTATAGGCTATATTTCAACCCCTTCATGGGCTAATAATTGCTGTTTTATTGATATTTTTTCGCCTTCCGTTTGCCCCGAGAAGCCACCAATGCCCTGCCACCGAGTCGTGTCTGCGCAGGGCATTGGTGGCTTCTCGGG
>CAWUSX010000068.1:0-27195 GCA_963924875.1 uncultured Gammaproteobacteria bacterium | reverse complement strand
TATTCTTTACGGGATGGTTGGATAAAGATTCATTATCCTAACGGATAATTAAATGAACCGCCCTGTGCGGAGCCGCATGCAGGGTGGTGTGGGGAGGGCTGATTAGATGTCAGTCCTTACCCGATTTAGGTTTTTCATTGGTAGATTTATACATGAGTAGTTTGTGTATAAATGTTCCTTTGCGAAGGCAATAGTATGAAATAAATGAATATAGTAATAATTCAGTTATTGTAATGCCAATATTAAACCATGTTCTTATGAAGAGATGTTCTGTGTCATCGCTCGGATTTGTAAAATCATAGAGTGTCATTAAGCTAAAAGATAAAGCCGCTATGTGATAGAGGCTAAAAATTGCTTGAGCACAAAAATAAACACCAATTGCTCTTACAAAAATCCATGCTATATCATTTCTTTCCATATTATTTAAACCTAACAGTGATATATACGCCATGCAGTAATTTACAGGGATATTGTGCATGCAGTATATAATATTTGTAATTATTATTGGTTTTGCCGATAATCTTATCAGGTAAGGTTATTTACTGCGATATTTTTTGCTAATGGAGTAGCATTATGACGGAGCTGTCTAAATCCCGTTTCTGGGATAATTATATAACTAAAACAAAGCGTTATGGTATTAAGAGTCATGTGGTACGTTGGTATGTTAAGCATGCTGAGGACTATATTAAGGCGTATTCTGATACTCGGTTAATGGAGCATTCCGCTGATTTTGTGCAGAACTATCTATCCGAAAAATACTGCAGTAAGCGGTTTGATGCGTGGCAATTTCGTCAGGTGATTGTAGCCATTAAATTACTCTTTACTGAAATGCTAATGGTGTCATGGTCGCACTCTTTTGCATGGGACGACTGGTTGCAAAAGGCGGATACGCTGAGTGATGGCAATTCGAAGAGTCGGCTCGATGCGGTACAAATTGATGAGTCTGTTTTAGAGCAGGGGTTTTTAGAGAAAAATCGGAGTGCTAAAAGCCTGTTCAAGCTGGTGCATAGTTGTCATGCGGAGTATATAAAACGCTTAATTATTGAAATTCGTTTAAGGCAATATTCTATTCGCACGGAACATGCGTATTTGTCCTGGTTTTTGCGCTTTGAAAAGTTTAATCAACTTAAAGACCCGGTTGATTTGAATGAAATGCATATTGCATCTTTTTTAGAATTTTTAGTTATTGAACGTAAGGTGTCCTCAAGTACACAGGCACAGGCACTTAACGCCATTATGTTTTTTTACAGGCATGTATTACATAAAGAATTTTCTGAGGCGATAGAATTTACGCGTTCTAAAAAACCTAAACGATTGCCGGTTGTATTGTCTCGAACAGAGATTAAACATCTATTCGAATATATTGATAATGATATGTTGTTAATAATGGCTAAACTTTTGTATGGCTGCGGAATGCGGCTTATGGAGTGTGTGCGCTTACGGGTTATAGATGTTGATTTCGATTACAGGCAAATTATTATTCGTCAGGCAAAAGGCAGGAAAGACCGTGTTGTTCCTGTTCCAGATATTTTAATGGATGATTTACGCAGTCAGATCAATAAAGTTATGTTTGAGCATAAGGCCGATTTGGCGCAGGGTAACGGAAGAGTTTATATTCCTGAGGCCTTAGCAAGAAAATATCCAAACGCAGAAAAGGAACTGCGTTGGCAATATGTTTTTCCTGCAAGGGGTATTTCAAAAGATCCGCGTTCTGGCATTTATAGGCGTCACCATATTAATGAAAGCAGTTTGCAGCGTCAGGTGAAAAAGTCGGCTGATAGAATTGGCATTAGCAAAAAGGTTAACTGTCATTCACTCCGCCATTCATTTGCAACACATTTGTTAGAGTCTGGGTATGATATTCGTACCGTTCAGGAGCTATTAGGCCATGCGGATGTTTCAACAACGATGATATATACCCACGTTTTAAACAAGCCGGGTGTAAGTGTTAATAGCCCCTTAGACAGTTTGTATTGAACTGAAACATTGTACTTTAGTGCAGGAGTTTTACTGCTGAGAAAGTATGTATTTATTATGCTGCACCAGTTTAAGAATAAATCGGTGGATCCGCTACGCTTGATCCACCCTTGCTTAATTGAGTTTAAGTATGCATATTAAGCGGATAGGTAGAATTGTTATTACATTGAGGTTACGTATTGTATTGCCAGTTTAGTATGCCTTCTATTTTAGCAGCTATAAATGTGTTAATAATTCCGCACAATACTAGAATGTAGAGTGGATCAAGCGCAGTGGATCCACCAAGTTAGATTTTAAGTTGAGTTGTTTATTCCACTGAGGTGATTGTGGTGTATTACCTGTTTAGTAGATTTTCTATTTGAACTTTATTTTTTATAAAATCACTCGGCGTGTCTATATCCCATAATTCTGGGAGTAAATAGTAACTATAGCTTAATTGGTGTAAATTTTTTATGCACTGATCTAATACGTTATTTGTGCTCCATTGGGTATTTGAAAACACTTCAGTCGATATTTTATTGCTGCCAATCAATACATATCCTCCATCTAATGCCGGGCCTAATGTAATGTCGTAGGATTCCAGGGCCTTGAATGCCTGTTCTATATAATGTGTATTCATTATTGGGCAATCACTACCAATGAGTACACATTGCGTATGTGTTTTAAGAGATATTGCAATGGCGTTATGCATACGCTCACCTAAGTCGATACCTTGTTGGCAATGCAGGCTTACGCCTTTTTCAGTGGATAATTCGTGTATAAATGGGTGCTGCGTATCCGGGTAGGTGTATATCGCAATATTAGTATTATTTAGTTGAGTCGCCATATCGACACAGTGTCTGGCCAGGTGTTTATAAAAATCCGTTGCGCCTTGCTTGCCTAGTAATGGAATAAGCCGTGTCTTGCACTGCCCGGCAACAGGTGCCTTTATAAAAATAATCAGTTGTTTATTATTTGTCATGTTGGCGATATAGCTTTTCTAACTGTGTTGCAGGGGTGCCGAGAAAATATTTTAAGCGAAGTGACCACATTAATATTACCGTGCGTGCAATGCCGTGCTTTTCCCATCGCCGACTAGAGGTGATTAGCTGACTTTTAGATACACAGACGGGTCGGGATTTGTTTTTCAGGCGTTGGCTTAATTCAATATCTTCCATTAGCGGTATAAGCTTAAAACCATTTAGTTTATTAAAGACTCTTCGTGACACAAATATCCCCTGATCGCCACTGGCAATACCAGTAATGCATGAACGTATATTAATCAGAGATTCAATCAGTCTAAATGACCAGTGTTTTCCACTAAGTTTTATATTGAAGCGGCCCCATACATTTTTATTGTTTGCCAGGGCATCTATTATTAAGCTGTCCAGATTTTCCGGTGCTATTGTATCGGCATGTAAAAAACATAAAATATCGCCGCTGGCAAATTCGGCTGCAGTATTCATTTGTAGAGCACGGCCTTTTCCACATGGAATGATTTTGTCGCACAGGGTACTGGCAATATCGCTGGTATTATCTGTGCTGCCAGCATCGCCTAATATAACTTCATGGCCGCGCTGGCGTAAGTTTTGTAGGGCCAATAAAGTTGCATGTATGCTATTTTCCTCATTGAGGCAGGGGATGATGATAGACACTTTATTGCTGGTCATGTTGTTAATTAAATGCCCCGCCACAACTTGAGCCACTGCCAGCAGTACAGCCGTAACAGTGGTCGGCGACTAAAATATCACTTTCTTCTAGATCGTTAATGTTTAAATCGGCAATATGCTGTTTAGCAAAACTATTTAGTTTACTTGGAATATTTAGCATTTGATTAAAATCACAATCAAAAATATAACCTTGCCAGTCGATACTAATCAAACTTCGACACATGACGGTGTTCAGGTTGTCATCTGAATGAGCCGATTTTAAAAGTTCCATATAGGGAATAAATTCACCCTTGCTCATAAGGCTACTGCCAAAGCGCATTATTGGCATATTGGTTAAGGTGAATAAATGATTAAACTCTATATTAAAGTCATCACGCAGTTTCGCTTTGTAGTCTGCTTCTAGGATAGATTGTGCGGGGGGTAAAAAGGCGCCTGTTGGGTTGTACATTAAATTGACTATTAAACCGGTATCTGATTTCGCATAACCCAGGGTGTTTAATTGCTGCAGCCCGCTAATACTTTTATCAAAAACACCTTTGCCACGTTGTTCATCGACATTTTTCTGATTGTAACAGGGAAGCGACGCGACGATTTCAACTTTATTTTCGGCTAAAAAATCGCCCAGGTCTTGCTGATTTTCTTCATGCAGAATGGTTAGATTGCAACGATCGATAATATGTACGTTCAACTTTCGCGCTTCGCGCACTAAATAACGGAAGTGTGGATTAAGTTCTGGTGCGCCGCCGGTAAGGTCTAGCTTTTTAATATTATGCTGACGTATAAATGTTAGTAATTCATTGATTGTTTCTAATGACATTTGTTCTGTGCGATTTGGCCCTGCATTTACATGGCAATGTTTACATGTCTGGTTACAGGTGTAGCCTAGATTAACCTGCAGTGTTTCCAGTTGTGCGCGTTGTATGGCAGGAAAATCTGAGTTAAGTAAAAGAGGTTTGCTGTCGAGCATTATGCGCCTTATATTTTATCGATTTTTTATAAATTTATTCGTTGTGCTTACTTTACCTGTTTACCTGTTTATGGGGTATCCATTTTTAATCCAGTCGGTCATGCCCATACGTGCGACTTTCACATTTTCAAATCCCATATCCGATAATATTTTATAAGCTGCAGAAGATCGTCTGTCTGTACGGCATATCGTCACAATGGGTTTTGACTTATGACCTTCTATGCTCGCAATGCGCTGTTTTAGTTCTTCTAGTGGCAATAAGGTGGCTTGCTCAATGTGGCCTTGCTCTCCGCTAAAATCGGCTGCGCTGCGCACATCAAGTAGCAGCATGTCTTTATTTATGTCGAGTTGAGATTTTAATTGTTGGCTATCTATCATCTCGACTTTACGTAATTTATTTATCAGACGTGGAATAAAGGCAACTATGGCAAGTAAGGCCAGTGCCAACATGGCTTTTTGAATAAGGCCTTCACCACCGGTGGCGGCCTCTTTACCAATGTAGCCAAGGTAGGTGTAGGCAATTGCGCCGGGTAACATAAAAATATACGTCGCGATGCTGTATTGAGTAAAACTAATTTTGGTTAAACCAAGTGCATAATTTAACAGGTTGAATGGAAACAGGGGTACAAGCCGTGTAAAGGCAACAAAACGCCAGCCTTCACTTTCAACACCATTGATAAGTTGTTTAATTCGCCCGGTTGATTTTTTTTCTATCCAGTCGGAGGCCAGATAACGGGCAATTAAAAAAGATAGCATTGCACCAATGGTGGCGGCGGTCAGGCTATAAAATGTACCGAGCACAGGGCCAAATAATGCGCCACCTAACAAGGTTAAAATTGAACCGGGTAAAAATAGTACGCTGCTGATTATGTAAATTAACATAAACAACAGTGGTGCCGCTGCGCCAACATTTTCTATGCCGGTCTGTATGGCTTGTGGATTGATGCTGTCTCTGTTTAGTATTCCCCATGCGACGGCTATGCTGAGAACTAAAAATAAACCGATGCGAATAAATTTGTTACTCATGAGCTTGTTCCTGAGTTAGCTATTGTTTGTGCTGGTCGTATTATCAGACTGTGTATCATCGGTTGGTTTCCAACTTCGGCGATTAATGGCATAGCCCGTTATTTTTCCCTTAAACGGCATAATTAATAAACCCTGTAACCAGGTGGCCTGTTTAGGTGTATTAAATTGTTGAATGCCAATCGTCATATTAATTTGCCCGCCACGAGGTTGTTCTTTATATGTTCCAAATAGTCGATCCCATATGCTTAAATTAAAACCAAAATTACTATTGGTTTCATCATCTTCAATGGAGTGATGCACGCGGTGCATATCGGGAGTGACAATGAACCAGCGCAATATTCTATCCAATGGTTTAGGCAGGCCAACATTACCGTGATTAAACATCGCCATGCCATTGAGTATTACTTCAAAAATAATCACCGCAACAATGGACGGACCAAGTACCACGATGCTGGCAAATTTAATTAACATCGAAATAAATATTTCTATGGGATGAAAACGCGAGCCAGTGGTGACATCAAAGTCAATATCGGCGTGATGCACCCGATGAAGCCGCCAAAGCGCTGGCACGGCATGTACCATTACGTGCTGTAAGTAAATAATAAAATCTAAAATAATAACCGCCAGTACCAGCTCTAATAGAGGATTGAGGTTGTAGTAGTTAAATAATCCCCAGCCCTGTTGCTGGGTAAATGTGGCCATGCCAACCGCAGCGGCAGGAAAAACTAGGCGCAATAAAAAACTATTTAAAAAAACCAGGACTAAATTATTTCCCCAGCGTATAAGCTTTGAAACCTTAGGTGCTCGGCGCGGTGCAAGCAGCTCCCATAAGCCCATTATTGCCAGCATGCCTATAAATACGCCAAGGCGGATGCTGCTTTCGTTTTGAAATATGAATTCATTAAATGACATGTGGTTTTCAGCCTTTTCAGGGTCGCTAACTAAATTTTTAAAGAGTAGATATTACTTGCCGCTAACGGTAAGTGTTGCCTATAATGAGTACAGATCTAACTATTCAATTGAATACTTGAATAGTTAGATTAGCCCAGGCATATCCACCGCGTCAAGTGGTATGCTGGATAATTGTGAGTATTTTTTTACTCACCTCTCATAATTAGGTAGTTGAGGAAATTAAGTGGCTGATTTTAAAGGTGATATATTTAACCAGTTTGCTCGAATAGGCAAGGCCCTGAGTAATGGTAATCGCCTGCAGATATTAGAGTACCTGGCTCAGACAGAGCGCAGCGTAGATGACCTGGCCAATATAGCCGGCCTGAGTGTGGCAAATACCTCTCAGCACCTGCAGCAGCTCAGGCAGGTTGGCCTGGTAAGCAGCTCAAAGCAGGGCCTTAAGGTGTATTACCGTATTGCCAGCGATGACGTTATTGAGCTGATGCAGGTATTACGACGCGTGGCGGAACACCACGTCGCGGATGTGGGGCAGCTGATAAGCACCTATCTTTCTGTGAAAGATGAGCTGGAACCGCTGAGTAGAGAAGAATTGATGACGCGCGTTGAACAAGGCCTGGTGACGGTGATTGACGTGCGACCAGAGGCAGAATTTGTGGCTGGGCATTTGCCTGGAGCGATAAACGTGCCTCCTGATGAGCTCGAAAAACGTTTAAAAATGTTGGACATAGAGCAAGAAGTGGTGGCATATTGCCGTGGCCCGCATTGTGTATATTCATTTGACGCAGTTGAAAGTTTGCGTTCCAAAGGCATTAAAGCAAGCCGGCTAGAAGAAGGTTTTCCCGAGTGGAAAAGTGCCGGGTATCCGGTCGAATTATCTGCCTGAACAGATATCGAAAAGAGGCAAAAGGCTAGATTCTTAACTATAATTTTAAAATAGCAGTTACAGGGGCGGTATCATGAAACTGATTTTTGTTTATAACGCGGACAGTGGTTTATTTAATACGTTAACAGACATTGCACATAAGCTTTTATCACCAGACACTTATGAATGTAATTTATGTAACCTAACCCACGGTTACTTTGCGGCTAGAGAGGAATGGATGACCTTTTTAGATGATCTTGATGCGGAGATTGAGTTTTTACACCGCGATGAATATATGGATCGCTACCCTGATTCAAAAGTAGAGTTTCCAGCTATTTTTGTAAACGCATATGATGAGCTTACGTTGTGGGTAGACAAACATGTGATAAATGAGATGTCATCTACCGATGCCTTGATGGAAATGATTCGCGCCGCTGTGCTGAAGAAAAAAGCCGGTGTCGTAGATGATGAGGATGAAGTGCTCAGCCTTCCCATATAAATAATTAAAATATACTGATATGCCCACAATCCGCTGGGCACAAATTTTCAATTATTCTACTTAGTGTTATTCTTTGCCCTGGTTAAGCTCTATTCTCTCAGGCAAGGGATAGCGCGTTTTTAAATGCGCTATTAAAAAAGTTATTGATATGTCCAATATAAGACCCTTCAAAAAAATACTTCCAAGCATAGCGAGCACGAGTTACATAGACCCTGCCGCCTGTGTGATAGGTGATGTGGTTATTGGTGACGATTGTTCAATATGGCCAATGGTCGTAATACGCGGTGATGTAAACCATATACGCATTGCTGAACGTACGAATATTCAGGATGGTAGTGTGCTGCATGTTACACATAGAGGTCCACTAAACCCCACGGGTAATGCGCTGCATATTGGCTCTGATGTAACCATCGGGCACGGTGCAGTCATACATGCATGCACTATAGAAGATGCATGCTTAATTGGTATGGGCTGCGTTGTACTTGATGGTGCGCTTATTCAAAAAGGCGCTATGGTTGGCGCGGGTAGTGTTGTATCTCCTGGGAAAGTGTTACCCGGTGGATATTTGTATTTAGGTTCTCCGGCGAGGCCCGTTCGAGAATTAAATCAAAAAGAGAAGGACTTTCTGAGTTATTCTGCAGAGCATTACGTTAAGCTAAAAAATGATTACTTATTAGATGACTAGCCATTATTAATAATGTTTGAATTGGTATAGCGAAAAAAATCAGTTTGTATTATCTTTATCTGGTCTGTTAATTAGGGAGGAAGTATGAAATATATAATTAAATTATTGATGCTTTGTGGAGCGCTTTTAGCTGGCTATGCGCAAGCAGAATCTGAAACAGGTGTGTCACGTAGTGCCTTTACTCTGGAAATTGAAAATAAAGAGCCTGTATCGGAATTAAAAACGATTACTAATGATGCCGGTAAAGTGTACTTTTTTACAGAACTGCTTGGCCTAAGTGGCCACACTATTACCCATCGCTGGGAGTATAATAATAGAACCCTGGCAGAGGTGCCGTTTGAAATTGGTGCGGACCGCTGGAGAACATGGTCGAATAAAAATATTTTGCCTGGCTGGACAGGAATATGGACGGTTTCGGTGCTAGATGAAGGCGGCAATGTTATTGAACAGAGCGAATTTAATTACGTTAAAACAGATGAAGAAGCTGTTGCAGAATAAAAGTAGAGCTTATATAGAGTGAGAAAGTAAAATGAGTGAAGAAAAAACATTAATGGATTTTGTGAAGGCTGCAAAAGCACAAATTTCTGAAGTTGAAGTATCAGAAGTTGTAGACTTATTGGATGAAGGTTATCAGGTGTTAGACATACGCGAGCCAGCTGAATTTACATCGGGCACCATTGATGGTGCACATAATGTACCGCGCGGCGTTATAGAAGCGGCCTGTGATCGACAGTACCCTGGTCGTCAGGAGCAGATGATGGACCGCGATAAGAAATGGCTGTTGTTTTGCGCGACATCAGGTCGTTCGGCAATGGCCACAGCAGTCATGCAGCAGATGGGATTTAAAAATATTAAAAATGTAAATGGCGGTATGGCTGCCTGGAAAATGGCTGAGATGCAAGTGGTCATCCCTGATCATTCATAAATATTTTAAAAATTATTACGTTATTTCTTTGCGTAATTTTTCTATAACGCCCTGAGTTTCAGGGCGTTTTTTTCGCCATATATAAAATGATTCGGCCGCTTGCTCAACCAGCATACCTAAACCATCGAAACAATTTTTTACACCCTGTTTAGTTGCCCATTGCATAAAAGGTGTTGGCTTTGCTGCATACATCATATCGTAGGCGCAGGCATTTTCACTGAATAAGTTTTCAGGTAAAGGGGGTAAATCACCGCTAAGGCTTGCGGAGGTACCATTAATAATAATATCAAACTGTTTGCCTGTTAAATCAGCAAAACCACAGGCGCTAATATTACCAAAGCGAGTAAAATCTTTTGCGAGTTGCTGTGCTTTTTCAATAGTCCGATTACTAATAACCAGGCTTGTCGGTGATTCAAGTAGCAGGGGTTCTAATACGCCACGCACTGCACCGCCTGCACCAAGCACTAAAATATTTTTATTTTTCAATTGTTGTTTATGGTTTTTTACCAAATCATTAAGCAGGCCAACACCATCGGTGGTGTCACCAAAAATAACATCGCCCGTAATTTTCAATGTATTAACCGCGCCTGCACGTTGTGCGCGTTCGCTTAACTGAGTGGCGAGTTGGAAGGCATCCTGTTTAAATGGCACGGTAACATTTAAGCCCTTGCCATTTTCTTTTGAAAATTTTTCTATAAACGATTTAACTTCGCCTATTTCAACCAGTTCGGCGGTGTAACTTAGTATTTCACCGCTAAGCCTTGCAAACTCGGCATGAATAGAAGGTGACTTACTGTGCGCAATTGGGTTGCCAATAACGGCATAGCGATCGATCGTTGAATCGTTCATAAAAGAATTCTGTAATTAGTTATGTTGAGGTGTTGAGTTTTTATTCTGCTAACCAGCGAGCCACATCTTTTGCAAAATAAGTAAGAATACCATCGGCACCGGCGCGTTTGAAACAAAGCAACGCTTCAAGCACGCACGACTTTTCATCTAGCCAGCCATTTTGTGTGGCGGCCTTTATCATCGCGTATTCACCGCTCACCTGATAGGCATAGGTGGGCACGCCCAGTTCAGATTTTACGCGGCGCACAATGTCTAAATAAGGCATGCCGGGTTTAATCATCACCATGTCGGCGCCTTCCTGTATATCCATGGCGACTTCCCGAATGGCCTCATCTGAATTGCCTGGGTCCATTTGATAGGTATGCTTATTGCCGCCTTTTAGATTTGCAGCAGAGCCAACCGCATCACGGAATGGGCCATAAAAACTCGATGCGTATTTTGCCGAGTAGGCGAGAATACGTGTGTGAATGTGCCCGCTAGATTCTAGCGCCTCGCGAATTTCACCAATACGCCCATCCATCATATCGGAAGGGCCGACAACATCGGCGCCGGCATCGGCATGCGATATGGCCTGTTTGCATAAGACCTCTGTGGTTTCGTCATTCAGTACGTAGCCCGTGTCATCAATTAAACCGTCCTGACCATGCGTGGTAAAAGGGTCTAGTGCGACATCGGTCATAATGCCAAGCTCTGGGTGAGCCGCCTTAATGGCGCGTACGGCACGCTGCGCGAGTCCCTCTGGGTTATAGGCCTCGGCGGCATCTAAAGATTTTTTCTCGGCAGGAACCACAGGGAAAAGTGAAATAAGAGGGATGCCAAGTTTTACGCATTCCGCCGCTTCTTTAAGCAGTAAATCAATGCTTAGGCGCTCTACACCCGGCATGGATGCAACGCCTTCGCGCTGGTTTTCACCCTCTAAAACAAATACAGGAAAGATTAGGTCACTGGGGCTTAGCCGGTTTTCGCGCATTAGCTGACGGCTGAACTCATCGCGGCGCATACGACGCATGCGCAACCAAGGGAAATTGCTGGTATTGTTCACATTAAATTCCTGTATTTGATACATAGTTTGCCAATAGTATATTGGCTTAGGCGCATTGATGCGACAAAGTCAGTATTTTAACCATTGCTGGCGCATCTATATAGTGTTGATATAGCAAAATTTATAAGGAGCCAAAAAATGCCTAAAGTTTATATGAAGGTCATGCTGCTGAGCTTGAGTGTTTTAATTACATGGGGCGCACAGGCGGCAGAGCGTGGTATGTATAAGCAGGAGGTTAATCGTCCAATCGATGCAGTCTACCCGGCCGTATATAAGGCATTAGAAGATGCGCGTTTTTTTGTCGTGTTCGAGCCGAACATCGGTAAAAATATCAGCCGCTTTGCAGACAAATGGGGGGATGACTATAACCAGAATAAACTCAGCAGCATTCGAAGTATGGTGTTTTGTAATGGCTGGTATGCCAATGCAGTGAGTAATGCCGACCCGGATATGCTGGGGCTATGTCCACTGCGCATTGGCCTGTATGAAAAACAGGGGAAAACCGTGGTGCTGTTTGCAAGGCCGACGGTGATTGCCGCACAAAGCAAGGCCAGAGACATATTACAAAAGGTAGAAGATGAAGTGACGGCGGCTATTCAGGCAGGTGTGTTGGCGAGTAAAAAGTAGAAGAATAAATATTCGATTATCTTGAGATTATATATGCAGGTTTTATTTTCATTTATTGCAAATCAATTGGCGTTGTTAACATTAAGTGGAGCGGTTTTAGCCTATTTGCATCCGCCACTGTTTTTAATCTTTAAAGATTATTTCTTATGGTTTTTTGCAGCGACTATGTTTGCACTGGGTTTAGTCTTAAATGCAGGTGATTTAAAAACCGAGCTATTGAATCCAAAACGGGTCGCGCTGGGTGTGTTGGCTCAATTTAGTGTGATGCCATTACTGGCTTTTCTGGTTTCTCAATACCCGGGCTTTACACCGGCAATTGCCATTGGTTTTATTATTGTGGGTTGTGCGCCCGGCGCGATGGCCAGCAATGTGATTGTTTACCTGGCGGGTGGCGCGGTGGCTTTTTCGGTTACCTTAACCACAGTTGCGACGATACTGTCTCCCTTGTTGACACCATTTTTAGTTAAGCTGTTAGGTGGGCCGATATTACCGGTTGAATTTATGCCCCTAATGATCACTATTTTAAAAACCGTACTAGCGCCGCTTATTTTAGGATTATTAGTTCAGCCATTCTTAGGAAGGTATTTACAGGCGGCACGTAATATCGCGCCGGGAATTGCGGCATTAGCCATTATCATTATTTGTAGTTATGCGGTTGCTGCAAATCAGGGGCGTATTGCCGACATGGCGCTGCCCGTAATGTTGGGTGTAGTGCTTGTGAATGTGCTGGGTTATATCATTGGCTGGTATCTGGCCAAGCTATATGGGTTTGCTTACCTGTATAAAATAGCCCTGATGATTGAACTTGGTATGCAGAATGCGGGGATGGGTGTAGCGTTAGCGCTACAACACTTCCCTGCAGAATCTGCACTGCCAGGTGCGTTGTTTGCAGTGTGGTGCATTTTAAGCGCAGCCATTGCGAGTGGCTGGCTGCGCAAACGAATTGCAAAACAGCAAATTGAGAAGGAACCGTTAACCAGTTATTAAATTATTCCTTAACGATTTTTACACTGAGGATAATGACAGGATCAAGCGGTACATCTTTTGGAAAAATTCCTTTTGCGCCGGTGCGAGTGTTTTCAATATTATCAACAATTTCTATGCCTTTAGTCACTTTACCAAATACACTGTAGCCCCATCCGCGCATAGATTTTCCGCTATAATTTAAAAAATTATTATTCGCTGTGTTAATAAAAAATTGCGCTGTTGCCGAATGTGGCATATTTGTGCGTGCCATTGCGATGCTGCCACGATTATTTTTCAGGCCATTAAATGCCTCATTAGGAATTTCGGGCAAGGTTTGTTTTTTTACCAGGTCTTCAGTAAAACCACCGCCCTGAATCATAAAACCTTTGATGACGCGGTGAAATATAGTGCCCGCATAAAAATCACTTTTTACATACTGTAAAAAATTCTCAACGGTCCTGGGTGCTTTTTCGGCGTCTAGTTCGAGTTGTATATCACCTTTATTGGTCGTGATAAGAACCTGGGGTTTGTTGCTGGCAAATGAGCTTATAGAAAATATAGATAACAGAAGTGCCAGGAAAAATTTATTTAACATGAGGGTTCCTTTAATTTTTTATCGTGTTGGTTCAACAATTTTCATGAATAGAGTAATGATTTCATCGACCAGAAGTGCGGTGGGTGTATCTTTTAATCTATCGGAATGTTGCATGCATTTAAGTAACAGCACTTCACGGATAATGCCCTGATACATTAAAGCAGCGGCTTGCGCATTAATAGGTTTTATTTTGCCCTGTGCCTGTAGCTCATTGAGGCTGAATTCAATATAGTCGGTGAAACTTTTCCAGCGATTAAGGAAAAAGTCCTGACTAGCACTTGAGTCGTCTAGCTGGGAATGCATTTCCATTTTTAGCATGTCAGGGTGGTTGATAATGCTTGAAACAAATACCGTGGACATGCCGCGCAGTACCTGTTCGAATCCTATATCATCTGCAACAACGGCTTCAATGTAAGACTCACGTGTGGCAGAAAATTCCTGTAAAACGGCCTGATAAAGTTCTTCTTTGGATTCGAAATGACGATACAAAATGGCCGGGCTTACGCCTACTTCACTTACTATGTCGTCTATAGATACGCCATGAAAGCCAGTGTGTGCGAATAAACGTTTGGCTACCGTAATGATGGAGGCTCTACGCTCTTCTGCTGAAAGTCGTTTTGCCAAGGGCTTAATTCCGAATGATTAAAGTATGATAAATAAAAAAGGCATCAGTAAAAACTGATGCCTTCTTGATGATGAAAAAGTTGATTAAGACTTTTTGATCATGAATTCAAATGCACCGCCTGCTTCAGCACTTGATAACAACTCGTTACCTGTCTGCTTGCAAAATGCTTCGAAATCTTTAACTGAGCCTGGATCAGTAGCAATAATTTTTAGTACTTGACCAGAAGTTAATGCACCGATAGCTTTCTTTGCACGGAGGATTGGTAATGGGCAGTTTAAGCCTTTAGCGTCTAATTCAGCGTCGAAACTCATAGGGTTTCTCCTTACATATATATGGGAAATTTTTAAAGATGTAGATCAAGTTAGTGATCGTTCACTTACAATACGTCTTGATTATACGATTGTCAATAATAAATGAT
Source organism: uncultured Gammaproteobacteria bacterium (assembly GCA_963924875.1). GTDB lineage: Bacteria > Pseudomonadota > Gammaproteobacteria > SZUA-229 > SZUA-229 > SZUA-229. Next base: position 12,571 of record CAWUSX010000068.1, on the reverse strand, counting down.
TAAAATCAGTAACATAAGATGGTATCTATATGACAAAATTACTAAGTAAAAACAATAACTTATGAAAAATAACACAGAAGTAGCAGCAAACCTGTGTCGCTGTGGCAGTGACAAAATAACGGGAAATTGCTGTACCTTGCTAATTTCTGGTGAAAAACAGGCGAGCTCTGCAGAGCAGTTAATGCGCTCTCGATTTGTCGCTTACGCAACAGGGAATCTGCATTATGTGCAGGCTACGTGGCATAGCAGCACTCGGCCTGCTGATATAGCGAATGTTGAATCAATGCAATGGTTGAGGCTTGAAATTATGAGTACATCTGAGACGGACGAAGAAAGCGGTCAGGCATATGTAGAATTTAAGGCAACATATAAAGATTCAAGTATGCAGGAATCAATGTATGGAATATTGCATGAGCGCAGTCGATTTATTGTTGAAGATGGTTGCTGGCGTTATGTGGATGGTGAGCAATTTGATACAGATGCAAGTAACGCAATAAAAAAACCAGGCCGCAATGAGCCTTGTTTTTGTGGCAGTGGGAAAAAGTATAAAAAATGTTGTGGTAAAAACTAGAAATTACAGAATATTTTTAAAGTAAATCTAATTAAACGAAATAGACGTGTGTAAGCAGGATGCATTTATATCCCTGCCATTAGTTATATATGGCAGGGACGGTGTTATTCGATCATGCTGAATATTTCAGACATAATTAATTATGCCTGAAGTAAAATGTCACCATTATCATCTATTTCGATTTTCGCACCGGTTAGCCCTTCACCATTGCAGGGGCCGCCTGTACAATCGCCATTTTCTATTTTAAATGTAGCTCCGTGAACAGAACACATAATCTGGCTTTTGTCGGTATCGAGAAAATCATCCTCTTGCCATTCTAAATTCATACCGGCATGTGGGCATTCATTTTCATAGGCAAAAATATCACCGTCTTTTTTTACAATAAAAACCAGACGTTCTTTACGCCCTTGTTTTATAGTGAATCCCTTTGATCCTGGATCTTCTACATCGTCGATGTGACAAAGTTTTTCAAGCATAATAGCCCCTTAATTCTGTGAAGGAATAATTAAATTGTTAAAGTCTGTTTGCTGACATTTATTCGCAGCTAGCTGGCAGGCGAAAGCGAGTGATTTTTTTACGCTGTTATTTTTAATGCGTGAAGCTATAAAGCCGGCATTAAATGTATCACCCGCACCAAGCGTTTCAATTGGCTTACTAATTTTATAGGCAGGCTGATGAATAATCTCTGCTGTATCATATGCCCACGCTCCCTGTTCTCCCCAGGTGCAGGTGATAATAGTATTGGGATATATTCCGCTAAAATGTTTTAAGCATTCCTCAGGTGTTTTAAATCCCTGTGATTCTGCGTAGGGTCTGGAGATGAATAGCACATCGGCAAAATCCAGTATATTATCGAGATGCGCTCTTGGTTTTTCTATTTCAATAGAAATAGTTTTTTTAAACTGCGCAGCATGCACTAACATTACTTTTAATTGTTCGCAGTTTCTGGCTTCAAAATGTAGCCAGTCAAACTGATCTAATATAAGTTGATTAAAATAACTTGCGGATAATTCATTCAACTGTCGATGATGCACAATAGTACGCGAACCATTGCGGGTATTTACCGTGATATATGAGGTAGGGGTGAAGCTGTTGTTTTCAACCGGGCAGAGTGAAAGATTAATTTTTTGTTGATTGAGTTCGCTTAAAATAAACTCCGCAGATAGGTCGTCTGCGGTATTGGATAATAAACTGACCGATGCGCCCAGTTGTCGCAGCACCTTTGCAGAATTACATGCATTACCCCCGGTGCGAACAGCTTGTTCACTTGCTCTTACTTCGCTGTCTTCGACGGGGTAGCCGTCAACTTTGTTGATTATATCGAGAGTAGATATACCGGTGAGTAGAATACTGGGCATTATGTTTGTGTCAAAAAATTAAACGCGAATATTACACGGAAGCGTATGGTATAAAAATGTGTATTCTGTGTGGATATAGTGCCTTCAGTGGCTTTTGTGGATAAATAGGCAGGTTTATGAGCGATACGTTGATGTTGATGTATATGTATATAGGTATAGCACTGTTGGGATTTATTGTGCTTCTGTTGTGGATTAGGCACCTGTTTAATGTGCTTAAAGTTCCGCTTCAGCAATCACTTATGGAATTTTTTGCGGATAATAAGCAGGCGCAGTTGCTGCAGATGTTGGATATGCAAAACAAGTTGACCGAGCGGGTGAGTGAGTTACAAAACGTGCAGGAAAGGCGCATGGGTGAATTAAGTAACCATTTATCTGAGCGACTCAATATGAGCAATGAAACCTTGCAGGCGGGTTTAAATAAACACCGTGAATCATTCGATGCGCGCCAGCTGGAGGCATTAAAAACACAGCAGGAGAATTTGACGCAGGGAATGGGCGAGGTGCGTAAACAGGTGTCAGAGGCACTGTTGCAGAATGGTAACGAGCTGGGCAAACGGGTAGATGCCCTAACGCGTTCTACCGATGAACGCTTAAAAGAAATATCCGGGCAAGTCGATAAACGCCTTAATGAAGGCTTTGAGAAAACCACGGCGACGTTTACGGATGTGGTTAAGCGGCTGGCATTGATCGATGAGGCGCAGAAAAAAATCACTGAGCTATCAGGCAATGTTGTTAGCTTACAGGAGGTATTGGCGGATAAGCGATCACGGGGTGCCTTTGGTGAAGTGCAGCTGGCCTCCCTGGTGCGCAATGTAATGCCTGAAAGCAGCTTTTCGTTTCAGCATACGCTGACAAATGGTACGCGTGTTGATTGCATGTTGTTTTTGCCCGAGCCGAGTGGTGATATTGCTATCGACTCCAAGTTCCCACTGGAATCCTATAAAAAAATGACGGACCTTGATCTTGGCGAAGCCGATAGATTAACGGCGGAAAAGCAATTTAGGAAAGATATTAAGAAACATATTTACGATATTGCTAATAAATATATTATTTCAGGCGAAACCTCGGATGGGGCGGTAATGTTTATACCGGCAGAGGCTATTTTTGCAGAAATACATTCTCACTATTATGAGTTGGTAGAAGAGGCGCAAAGAGCGCGTGTCTGGCTGGTTTCACCCACCACATTAATGGCGGTGTTAACCACTGCTCGTGCGGTGTTAAAGGATTCTGCGACGCGTAAGCAGGTGCATCTGATTCAAGACCATCTGGTTGCGCTATCGAAAGACTTTTCACGTTTTCAGACACGCATGGATAATCTGTCCAGGCATATTGAACAGGCCAGTAAAGATGTTGATGATGTGAATACCTCGGCGAGGAAAATTAGCTCCAGGTTTGAAAAAATAGAGCAGGTGGAAATGATTGATGCTGAAGTTGAGGCGCTTTTGAAAAGTGACGCGGAATAGGCTGCATTGTCGCCATTACTCATTCTCATGTAAAAATATTGGGAAAAACAGGCATCGCCTCCTATACTTACAGGTTCGTAGCCTGTAGAAATAGGCAATATTATTTTCTGCTTCCTGTCAGGTATTGTTAGCAGAGCATTTATTTTTTAAGGTATTCGTATGGCAGAAAAAATAACCGAGCGGCGCGTTGCTGAGCGTTATGAGTCTAGACAGGCGCTGGACTTGAAAATTGTATTTTCCTCGGAGAATCCTAATTTATTAGGCAAAACGCTTTGTGGATCCACGCTTGATGTCTCTGCCAGTGGCTTACGCATTGAGCTTAATCAGCCGATTATGGTAGACAGTGTGCTAGATGTCTGGATTACCTTGAAGGACGATCCGAAAAAATATTTTCTCACAGGTAATGTACGCTGGGTTCATGAGATGGAAGTGGGTGGCTACTTTCAAATTGGCGTCGTATTACGTGAGCGCTCGGATACCATTACTGATTTTGCGAACTGGAAGGCGGCGTTTAAGGAATAGCGTTGAGGCAATCCTGTAAATTTTGTAAAACGCTCGCGAGTCCGCAATTTATAATTGTAGCGCTAGCCGTGTTTGTGATTTATTTTTCTATCTGGGGTTGAGTATCAGGTGAAGAAAGCGCTTCATTGGCGTTTAAATTATAAGCATCAATATAGCCCTCTTCATCTTCGCAGCGTCTGGAAAATATCATACGGCAATCACTCAGCAAAGATTCGCTGCGCGTACGATGACGTCGACAATGCGCCAGGCGACGAGGCATAGTGGCGATGCGTTTTTCTATACCGTTGTAGTAGTCGATGTAGGTAATGTTCATTATTAATCCTGCAAATTTTCTGCCTTACTCAAGCCTGGCGTTGTATAGTATCTTTTGACCTCACCTATATTCATAGTCAATCATGGGAGAGGTTCAATTAAGCTACGATGAATGGTTGACCATTGATCCAAAAATTATATAGTGCAGTCTTTATGAAATTCGACAGATAGCGATTAGGAATCCATTATGTCAGTTAAACACCCTATTATTGCAGTAACAGGTGCCAGCGGGGCAGGTACAACTGTGGTGCAACAGGCATTTAAAGAAATATTTCATCGGCAAGGGATTAATGCGGGGTATGTTCAAGGTAATGGTTTCTTGCGATATAACGACAAGGATACCGAAAAACGTATTTCTCAAGCGTTGGCTGATGATTGCTTCGTAAGCTGTTATGGGCCGGAGCTTAATGACTTTTCACGGCTTGAGTCGTGCTTTCGTGGCTATGCTGATAAAGGGCTTGAGTCGCTTAGATATAAGGTCAGCGAAGAAAATCGCCATCTCTATGACGAACCGGTAGGGGAGTTTACCGAGTGGCAAACACTGCCAGCGGATACAGATTGTTTGTTCTATGAAGGTATGCATGGCGGGGTGGTTGCGCAGACATGGACTCGGCGAAAATGCACTGAGGAGGTCAATGTTGAGAATGAGCGTAGAGAAAATCGCAATAAAGGAATAGACGTTGCCCAACATGTGGATTTACTGATTGGTGTAGTGCCGGCGATTAATCTGGAATGGATTCAGCGGATTCATCACGATCAACACGTAAAAAAACAGAGTCCGCAACAAGTTACCACAAACATACTGGAACAATTGCAGGACTATATTCACTTCATTGTGCCGCAGTTTTCAGTCTCAGATATTAATTTTCAGCGTATGCCAGTAGTCGATACATCAAATCCATTTGATACATCGATGGTGCCTACAGAGCATGAAAGTATCGTGGTGGTGAGTTTTAAAGACCCTGCGGAACATGATTTGGTGAGTTATGTAAAACGAATCGAGGGTGCTGTTTTGTCACAACGCAATAGCCTCACTATTCCGGGTGGGCAAATGCAGCATGCACTCGATGTGATTTGCGCACCCTTAATAGAGTCATTAATTCAGCGCAGGGCATAGCCAGAGTTTAGCGATTCGCTAAGGAATATTGCTTTGAGTGTTTACTTACCAATTCGTGATTCTTCATAACGCCCTGACTTTCCAGTGAGAGACGTATCGTCATCAGTGTCATCATCAGATGAGTCCCTTTCGCTGCCAGAAAAGAAGCCATCGACTAAGGAGCGGCTTTTATTTGGCGTAGCCATTTCCTGTTTTTCATATTCACCAAGGCTTTCAACGGGTGAGCTATTTAAAATATATACAATGCCCGCTAAGCCAATGACGGCGAGTACGGCAATTTTAATGGTAATGGAGGTGTTTTTTTTCATAAGTTATCTAGCCGCTATCTATGAAAAAGGAGGCTTTTACCTTGCCTGATTCTTTATGTAAGGGTTATTTTGTTACAATCACTGCCTGGTGTAGTTGCTTATCAGGCCTGAGTATTAATGTGCAGGCCCACGCTGTCATTGTCTAATTTTTCAATATCCTCAGCGCTGCCTTGTTTGCGCCTATTATTGCGTCGTCTTTGATCGAAACTTACGTTAATATTTTTTAAACGACGGTCCTGTCTGAGTCGTCGTTCGCGCTTCAGTTTTGTTTCGTGAGCCTTGTTTGATATATGCTCGCTGGCAGATGTTTTATGCCCTCTGCGAAGAAAGGGTCTTTGAAACACCTGCCCGAGGCGTATATGCGGAATAAATGGCATCTTGAGTCCCCTTAATGCATGCGTCTGTTACAACGGCTAGCTTAAGCTTATCTACGAACAACCATGCTCACCTGTAGCGTGTACTTTTGTTCTTTTACGCGTTGTATATGGCGGCTGCATCGGCTGGCTTTTCAAGCTTATGATTGAGAAAGCGGTAAGTGCCACCAGAGTTGAACTTGATAACGCTAAAGCCGTGAGCGCTTACCTGATCAACAGTTACTTCTTGCCCGGTGCTCTTGATGCGCACGCGATCGCCCTGACCTATACCTATATTTGTATTTTTATTCATTTTAATCTCTCCAAAAAACATTGCATGAAAATATTGTTTCCAATGCTTACATCTCAAACTTAGTTTAGTTTATTAGGTAATGCAAGTATCTTCATGTTTTTAATGGATAAAAGGTATTTAAGATGGGTCGAGAATAGCTTCTTCCTGTTCCTGAACACCAGGCTTTTCACTGTTTAGCTGAGAAATACTAATCGGGTTCCTGGCTGGTACAGGGGGCATTCTGTTGCTTAAACGGGTAATTTCACCATCCATTAGGTGTTCGTAAATCACCATATAGGCGAGCACATTGCTCACATATTCACGTGTTTCAGTAAACGGAATGGTTTCAATCCACTGGATGGCATCCATCTGGTGGGTTTCTGGAAGCCACCTGGAGACTCTGTGAGGCCCTGCATTGTATGCGGCCGTAGCAAGTACCTGCTGACTATCAAGTTTGCTTAGCATGCGTTTTAAATAGCCGGTTCCAAGGCGAATGTTGGTATTGCTAGTGAGCAGGCTGTGGCGTCCCCGATAGCGAACTTTCATTTGCCGTGCAACCTGGCGAGCGGTGTTAGGCATCAGCTGCATTAGTCCCAGTGCACCAACTGATGAACGTGCATCAGGCATAAAGGCACTTTCTCGGCGAATAATCGCATAGGTCCAGGATGGCTCTATATCATTTTTTTCTGACCAGATATTCACCTTGTCTTCGTGCTGCATGGGAAAGCGCAGCGTAATGTCATCGCGGTAGCGTGTTCGCCCCATTGTGACGATGGCTCGGTCATGCCAGTGCCATGATTGCGCGAGTTTCGATGCAGCCAGTTTTTCCTCAGTACCTATACGATTGATAAGGCGTTGCCATTCTCTTCTTGCGGGCAGTACCTTACCCATTATAAAGAGTTCGCGCGCGCGCAGTGTTTCTGGTTGCTGGCTAATCCTTTGCATAAGCTCGGCGCCAGGTTCTACAGGATTGTCTTCAAAGGCATATTGTTGGCCCAGGTTATCAGCGGCAAGAAAACCGTAGTAACCGCGCTTATTGGCCAGGTAATGGTAGATGCCTTGAGCATCATTAATATTACCCAGTTGCTCATTGGCATAAGCCCACCAGTACTGCCAGCGATAATCTGCTTGCTGCTTTGTTGTGAGTTGATCGATGGAATTAAGTACTAAAGGCCAGTCACTCTGGCGTATCGCGCTGCGAATTTTCCACTCTCTTACCTGTTTGTTAACGTAGCTGGCGGGGACGCGAGAGAGCCATTCATAGCCGTCATCCATGTGATTGCGTGACAAATACAGGCCAATACGTCGGGCTGCTTCAGCGCTTTGCTGGGGGCTTAGGTAATGTTTAGTAAGTGTGTAATATGCGCTTTTGGCAAGTTCGATATCACGGTGTGTGAGGCGCTTTAGACCATGCAATAAAATAGCCGAGCGATCTATGTGCTGAAGATTTAAATATTCCGCTGACAAAACTAGCTCTGGCTTCCTGTGAATTTTCAGCCACAGCCGTGCTATTCGTGCATCTTCTTTTGGCATTGATCTAATTAAAAAACGCGCCAGGTGACGATTGCTTGATGACATGGCGAGCTTAAAGCGTTGCCATATAAGCTGGGGCGTTTTCTGCCCAGAGGCTTGCCATGTACTAAATACCTTATTGCAGCTTTTAGGTTGAGACCTGGGTGACAGCCAGAGTGCGTGAATGCGTGGAAACGCGAGCTTTGATTGCTGAGTGTGAATAAGTGCATTGAGATATTTGCATTCGGTGGTTACGCCAAAAATAGGCAGGTAAGTATCTATTACGGTTTGCCACTTTTGAGTTCGAGCGGCGTGATTAATTAATTTTAAACGTAAGCGATCACCTAATACCGTACCGGTATTGGCGTTTAAAAAGCGTTGTGCTTTTTTGCTATTAAGTGTTGAGAGGTTGCGTACTAATGATTTGTATTCAAGATATGGATGTAATGGGTAGTTTGTTAACTGCTTGCTTAGCCGTTTGTAGGTGCTGAAGTGGCCATTTTTAAATGCATGTTCGGCCTGTTGATATTGTTCTCGTTGCAGGTTTAGCTGTTCATCTAAAGGCTCAATTTCAGAGGTGCTAATGGAAGCTAAAGCCGTACCCGACAAGCCAGATAATAATAGTAAAGGCAGCCATAGCCAGATACTAAGCTGGTGAAGAAAACTTGTGGTATGGGGACAGGCTTTGAGCATTAGGTCATGTTTGTAATCGGCGGTATAAATTAATGAGTATCAATAGTTTAGTCAGTTTATTTACAATAAGGGTAAATAGCTTAATAAAAGTTTGTTAAGCCGATAAGTGGTGCAGCGTATTTAATAGCATTATGCTGTGCTTTAAGTATTTATAGGTCTGCATGCTGTTCTATAAATTCTTTAATAAAGTGTAATGGCTTGGCGCCACTAAAACGAGCTTGCTCTTTGCCATGCTGAAATAAAATCAAAGTAGGGAAACCGCGAACCTGATATCGTCCGGCTATTTTCATATTCTCGTCTTCATCGACTTCTATTTTTGCAACGCCGATTTCTCCTGCAAACTCGTCGGCTATGTCTTCAAGAATAGGCGCAATAACCCGGCAAGGGGCGCACCACTCTGCCCATAAATCCAGCAGTATAGGTTTGCTATTCGAGGCTTCAATAACAAGCTTATCAAAAGAGTTCAGGTCGACAATAAAAATAGTATCAGACATAATTTTAAGGTTATTTAATGTGAGTGATTGAAGATAACAGTATAATAATCAGTTGGATTTTTAGCAATTTATGAGTTCAGCCTATTTAGATGAGCTCATAAATAAAGCTAGTTTATAGGTTCTATTTCTATGGGCCAGGCGGTGTCTTCAATTTCAAGCTTGCCACGTAAATCATATAAAGCCGCTTGTAGGGCTTCCTCTATAACCGGGTGATAAAAAGGCATGCGCAGCATTTGTTGTACCGTTAATTCCATCTCAATGCACCAGCACAATAAATGTCCCAGGTTTTCACCCTTAACACATGCCATTGATGCGCCTAATAACTTACCTGTTTTTTTCTCCGCATAAAGGTGAATAATCCCTTTGTTCTTGCCCATAATTAATGCGCGACCCACCGGGGCCATTTTAATTTCACCAATGGCAATATTGTCTGCATCTAATTCTGATAAGCGCGCACCAACAGAGACAATGTTGGGATCACAAAAGGTAATGCCTAGAGGTGTCTTCTGTTTAAACTCTATAGGTTTGTCTTGCATGATATTGTAGCCCGCAACACGGCCTTCAAAACCAGCCTCATGCAAAATGGGTTTTTCTGCTGTACAGTCACCGGCAATATAAATGGAGCTGTCACCGAGCTGCATGGTGAGTGGATTAAATTCAGGAACACCGTTGGCAGAGATCTTTAAACCGGTTGATTGTAAATTTAATTTATCAGTATTAGGTTGACGGCCCAGGCTGGCAAATATTTTATCAACTTCAACGCTTTGCTCGCCCGCAGTTACCTGGAGTTTTCCATTATCGAGTAATTTAATATCTGCGGCATGCCCTAGCCATAAAGGAAATTCTTTGCCAATAATTTCAATAGCAGTCCGATTAACTGCGGGGTCATCTATGCCGCTAATAATAGTTTGTTGATCAATACCGGTTACCTTTGTGCCAAGTCGGCTCAATGACTGGCCAATTTCAAGGCCGATAACACCCAGACCAATAACAGCAATTGAATCGGGTAATTCGTCCTGCTCGAAAATTTCATCAGATGTATAAATGCTGTCTGCGAACTCAGCCCAGCTAGCAGGAATGATAGGTCGAGAGCCGGTGGCAATAATTATTTTTTTGGCTTTAATGATATCGCCATCATCCGTTTCTAATGTGTTGGCATCAACAAAATGTACATTTGATTCAATTAATTGGCCTTCTGGCATCATGTCAGTTGAGTGTGAAAGCGTGCGATCGACAAAGGTATCTCGCATATCCTGTACATGTTCCATAGCATCTTCGATATTAACGCTTAAGTGTTCTTTACCTTCAATTCCCTCACGATTAAATATCGTGCGGCGGTGGAAGTCTTCTGCTATCTGGATCATTACTTTTGAAGGCATGCAGCCAACGCGCGCGCAGGTGGTGCCGAGTTCGCCGCCATCAATTAATACAAAGTTATCTGTAAAATGCTTAACTTGACCCATGCAGTAAAGGCCGGCACTACCAGCACCAATAATCGCAACTTCAACTTCTCTCATGAGGGTATTCCTGTGATGGGTAAATAATATATGTGGAGTATAACAAGGCTATGGCTATAGAAAAATCAGTGATGACATATTTTTGTAGCTAGCATGACAGTATTAGTTAATAAGTAGTGTAGTTTTTCACAATGATTTGCTGATTATCATCGCGATAAATTTCCCCGTCTCTGGTTTTGAAGGTGTTGTCGTGTTTGTCGGCAAAGTATAATTTAAGTGTTTCGCTGATCACAGGAAATGCAATATGATCCCAGGGAATGTCCTGTTCTGCGTATAACTTTGTTTCCAGGCTTTCTTCACCTGCAGCTGAAAATCCATCGACCAGAGTGCCACGATACATCACATAAACCTGTGAAATATGGGGAATGCTATAGGTGCAATACAAGGTCATGTCGTGAATATTTGCATTGGCCTCTTCAAATGATTCACGTGCTGCGGCCTGTAGCGTTGTTTCACTATTTTCCATAAAGCCTGCGGGGAGTGTCCACAAACCCAGGCGAGGTTGTATGGCTCTTTTACAGAGTAAAATTTTGTCTTCATACTCAGCTATGCAACCAGCAATTATTCTCGGGTTTTGATAATGGATGGTCTCGCATGCATCGCACACGTAACGCAGGCGATTATCGCCCGCAGGAATTCTTTGAGATACTTGTTCCCCGCAGGTGCTACAAAACTTCATATTAAAATCCTTAAGGGTATTGTTTAAGTGTTAATTGATCACCACGTTGAGTGAACTCCAGGTGCTTTAAAAAACTCATGCCTAGCAATATTTCATCACCCTGAAATCCCGGATTAATAGTGGCTCGAACATCGCTAAGACTGATGTCGCCTAGTGAAATATGATCTAAGCGGGTCAACGAAACCTTCACCGGGCCATTGGCTGTTTGGTAAATAGCAGAAGGACCTTGTTGTAAATTGAGCTTAAGTGCAATCTCTTCCGGTATGGATACATCGGTCGCCCCGGTATCAAGCATAAATACAACGGGAATATTATTAATACTTCCATTTGAAATATAATGCCCATACTTATTACGCTGTAAAACCAGGGTTTTTATACCATCTGTTGATACATTGGTATTTAATGATTGATTAGGGTTGTTTTGTTTGTCTAATTGATCAGAAAAAAACATACCAAGCAGGCCAAATATGACAAGCCACATGAAGGCTATCATCATGGTGCCAATTTTCTTCTGCTCTTGTTGCTGATTGTTTTGCATATTGCTAATAGTATCTGAAACAAATGATAAAAGCAGTACCATGAACAATATGAGAAAGCATAAAATTATATATTTAATAAATATATAAGCAGTACATTTAGTGTTGTTGTGTTTGCAAATAAAAAGGTTAAGTTAATTATGAGGTGTTGCAATTAAGCAGGAAAAAACTTATGAAATTAGATTGTTTAATAAATGCCGAAAATAACAGAGCACTGTTTAAGTCAAATAACTATTAAGCGGCATCTAAGGTTTATCAAAATCAAATAGTTCAGATTCATCAAATTCCGCAGCCTTTTGAGGTGGGTTGCCATCGTAGACCAGATACTCACGGCGTTGTAAGTATGCCTCACGTACAAAGGAATACTTATCAAGTGCGGCCTCATCGAGTATTTTTTCAGCTTTTAAAAGAGATGCACGTAGGTTAATTGCTTTAATGGCAGCTGTGACGTCTCGGGCTCTTTCGGACTCCCGTTGTTTTGCTGGCAGACCGTCCTCAACTTTTCTAAAGATAGGGTCAAATTCTGCGGTATCAACAATAAGGCCAGCGGTATCACGGATTGTGCTCGGCCCAAGTAAAGGAATAACAAAATAAGGGCCTGCTGGTGTGCCCCAGTGCCCCAGTGTTTGGCCAAAGTCCTCATTGTGTTTAGGCATGTTCATGTCGGAGGCAATATCAATTAAGCCAGCCATACCAAGTGTACTGTTGATAAGAAGGCGGCCTGTGTCTGAAGTGAGTTGAGCTAGTTTAAATTGTAATAGGTCATTAACGATAACTACGAAGTCATCCAGATTACTGAAAAAGTTATTGATACCTTTCTGCATAAAGTTCGGTGTAATGGCAT
>CAWUSX010000067.1:0-16252 GCA_963924875.1 uncultured Gammaproteobacteria bacterium | reverse complement strand
GAATTCAATGAATTTTTCGAAAGCGGTTTTAATGAAGATGAGTCTGATACCCTGGCTGGTATGTTAATGAAACACCTTGGGCATATGCCAAAGCGTGGTGAAGCTATTACAATAGATAATTATTTATTTAAGGTAATGAGTGCAGATAGCAGAAGAATAAAACATGTTCAGTTGATATTGTTGCCTAAAACGGTCGTAAAAGAGCAATAAAAAGAGTTTATTTAATTTTATTAACTGCTGTATCAGGTGTATTACTCCGGGCGTCTTAATAAAACAATCAAATGATAAATATAAAGCTAATACAAAATAATCCTTACCATATTATAGAAATTTTACTGCTGGTGGCCGGTGCGTTACTGGCGTTTAGCTTTTCGCCATATGATATTTTTTGGTTACAGTATCCACTCCTGGCTTTTCTTTTTGTTTGCGTACTCAAGCAGACGCCTAAAACGACCTTTTTTCGAAGTATGATATTTAGTTTAGGCTGGTTTGCGCATGGCATTCACTGGGTTTTTTACAGTTTGCATTATCATGGTGGCGCGCCTGTATTTTTGGCGGCGCTAATTATTGTATTGCTGTCCTTGTACCTAAGTTTATTTCCTGCATTTGCATTATATTTAGCCAATCGATTTATAAAAGCTAATACCGCGCAAATGCTGGTGGTTGTGTATCCCATAAGCTGGATGATATTTGACTGGCTGCGAGGTTATTTTTTGACAGGTATGCCATGGCTGCAACTAGGTGTGGCGCATATCGATACATACTTAGCGGGTTTCGCGCCGATTGTTGGTGGCCTGGGTATAGGCTTATTGGTTGCAGTTATTTCAGGACTATTGGCTCTGGTGTTTGTTCGGCGGTCTATAAACTTGTCAGTAATTTCAATTACGCTTATTTACTTATGTGGTTTTTTATTAGGATTAATTAACTGGACTCAGCCAATAGGCGATCCTGTTAAAGTGAGTTTGATACAGGGAAATATACCGCAGTCTGATAAATGGCGACGCGAGCTATATACTCCGACGCTGCAAATGTATAGGCAGTTAACGCTTAAAAACCTGGACAGCGATTTGATTGTCTGGCCGGAAACAGCCGTGCCAGGATTTAAATATCGTGTAGATGATTATCTGCATGAGATTGCTACGCAATTAGCGCAGACAAAAACAAATGTTTTGTTAGGAATATTTGAGCGTGATGAGAAGACACGGCGATATTATAATTCGGTTATTAGTGTAGATGGGCAGAGTTATAAAAAACGTCACCTTGTTCCCTTAGGTGAGTATTTCCCATTGCGTTCGCTGCTTGGCTTTTTCGCGCAGTGGATTAATATTCCTATGTCGAATATTGATAGCGGCGAATTGCAGCAACCGTTGTTTGATGTGGCAGGTCAAAAACTCGGTGTTAATATTTGTTTCGAAGATGTTTTTGATCGAGATGTTTTGCGCGACTTGCCAGAAGCCAATATGCTTATTAATGTAAGTAACGATGCATGGTTTGAAGATTCAATTGAACCATGGCAGCATCATCAGATTGCGCGCATGCGCGCGGCTGAAACGGCAAGAAGCTTCATACGAGTAACCAATACCGGAGTGACTTCTGTTATTGGAAGAAAGGGCGAAGTGCTTGCAATATTGCCGCAGTTCAAACGTGATGTATTACGTTATGAGGTGCAAGGGTATAGCGGAGCTACGCCGTATGTGGTTTGGTCGAATTATTTATTGATTGTGATGGGTTCGGCTTTTTTGGTTTTTCTTTATCGAAGAGAAAAACCTTAATTACTCTTTCATATTGTATTTGTCGAAATAGATTTTTTATGTTTGGCAGTAATTTCTTAATGTGTGCGAAACCATAGATTGGTCGCTTTGCCTGGTGGTCCCAATTATCTAATTCTGCTGCATTAAACTGACAGTAGGCCTTTGTTAGAGTGTTGTTGAAAGTTGCCTGTGTCTCATTAGCGGGTATTCACATGCTTGATTTGTTCGGAGATAGACCGCGCTTTCTGTGCACCATCCTCTGTCGTTGCACCCGGCACCTTTATTCCCTCATGATTACAATCTTAGTTATGCATTGAAGTAACAGGCTACTAGTGAGATTAATATACGTAAAATGTGATACCTATTTCCATTAACCGATTTTATTATAAATCCTAAGTACATTTTAAACTCGTTGCTTCCGATCGGGGTGGCAATGTAATAAACGGCCTCGGCACCCTTATACTCAATGATATTCATTGAACCACGAAATGGATTTAGCAAACGTTGTGAATATTTAATAAAGGACATTGTTGAAACCTATAGAGCGCCAGTTTTTAAATATTTGTCATTTCTCCGCACGTTGAAATAATGTGTGTTTGCATTGGCTACATTCTGGGATTGTTCCGGTGGTGCTAAATTGAATCATTTGTTGGCAGTTAGTGCAGATGAGTGATCCAGGCCCGGTGATTTCACCACTTTTATAAACAGTGGTTTCCTGTTGCATATTATCGGTTTTGCAGTTGGGGTGGGAAAACTGTTCAAGCTCAACACGGGTTTTATCCGCAACGGACAGAAATAGCTCGAGCACTTTTTGTTCGATGATCTCAATGTCGAGCATTAACCATTCGCTAAACTCATGGCTCGATTCCATAAGGTATTCGGCGGCATCGTTAATGTCGCGTTTAATGTAATTGCCGATCTCATCCGCCTCTTCGGCAGTCACTTCTCCGAGGTGAAGGGCCTGTTTTTTTGCGTGTTCAATGGCTTTTTGCAGGGTAGGAATGGCGTGAGCTTCGGCGTTGTCGATGGTGTCTTTTACGCGGCTCATCATCTGGTTATAGGCCTTTATAAGGGATGATGTGTTTGGGTTGTCTGATAACGACATAGACTTACCTCTAAATTATTTAAAGCTTGTATAATCCATCTACGCCGATGTGTTACATAAGGCTGTGGATGATTATTCAGAGCAGATCATATGGTTGATGTGAACGGCTCTATAAGGTGGAAACGCCTGATTAATCGGTGTTTTCACAAAACCTGAGTTTCCTAACTCCCGTGTCTGATGTATCCTTCATATCCCTTTTATAGCTCATATTCACAGCAAGTATGTGAACTCCAACCCTTTTGAAGCCAGTTAAATGCAAGAAACTTACGATCCGCAGAAAATAGAACAGCAGGCCCAGAAATTTTGGGAACAAAATCAGGTATTTAAAGTTACCGAAGATGCAGACAAGGAAAAATTTTATTGTCTCTCTATGTTTCCATACCCCAGTGGACGTTTACACATGGGGCATGTGCGTAACTATTCTATTGGTGATGTGATTAGTCGCTACCAGCGTATGCAGGGAAAAAATGTATTACAACCAATGGGTTGGGATGCATTTGGCTTGCCTGCAGAAAACGCGGCACATAAGCATCACTCGCACCCTGCCAAATGGACCTACGAAAATATCGACTATATGCGTGGCCAGCTAAAGCGTCTTGGTTTCGGTTATGACTGGGATCGTGAACTAGCTACATGTACACCAGAATACTATCGCTGGGAGCAGTGGTTATTTACCAAACTGTATGAAAAAGGTCTGGTCTATAAGAAAAACGCAGTGGTGAATTGGGACCCGGTTGATCAAACAGTTTTAGCGAATGAGCAGGTGGTTGATGGCCGAGGTTGGCGGTCTGGTGCCCTGGTTGAGCGCAGAGAAATCCCCCAGTGGTTTATGAAAATCACCGATTATGCAGATGAGCTACTAACAGAAGTCGATAAATTAGAGGGATGGCCGGAGCAAGTGCGCACTATGCAGCGCAACTGGATAGGTCGTTCAGAAGGCGTCGAGCTGCAATTTGAGGTGGCAGGTGAAGAGCCTGTGGTGGTTTATACCACTCGCCCGGATACCTTGATGGGTGTGACTTACGTGGCGGTTGCTGCGGAGCACCCATTGGCACTAAAGGCCGCTGCATCAAATGCGGAGTTACAGGCGTTTGTTGAGGAATGCAAAAACACCAGGGTGGCCGAAGCAGAAATGGCGACCATGGAAAAGAAAGGTGTTGATATAGGATTTAAGGCAAAACATCCGATTACGGGTGAAGAAGTGCCTGTATTCGCGGCCAACTTTGTATTGGCTGATTACGGCTCAGGTGCGGTGATGTCAGTGCCGGCACATGATCAACGAGATTATGAGTTTGCTAAAAAATATGCTCTGGGGATTAGGCAGGTTATTGCGCCAGCGAATGATGAGGCCTGTGATTTAGAGAAACAGGCCTTCACTGAAAAAGGTGTGCTGATTAACTCCGCACAGTTTGATGGAAAAACCTCAGACGATGCCGTGGATGCAATTGCAGAATTTTTAAGCTCACAGGGCAAAGGTGAAAAGCAGGTTAACTTCCGTTTGCGTGACTGGGGTGTGTCGCGTCAACGTTATTGGGGTACGCCTATCCCCATTATTAACTGCGAGAGTTGTGGCGCAGTTGCGGTACCAGAAGATCAGTTGCCGGTTGTGTTACCGGAAGATGCGGTGTTTGGTGATGATGTGGGTTCGCCAATTAAAAAAATGCCAGAGTTTTATGAAACCACTTGTCCCACATGTGGTGGTAAGGCGGAGCGTGAAACCGATACCTTCGATACCTTTTTCGAATCTTCATGGTACTACGCCCGTTATACCTGCCCGGATGCGCAAAGCATGCTGGATGAACGCGCCAACTACTGGCTACCGGTTGATCAATATGTAGGTGGTATTGAACACGCGGTATTACATTTATTATATGCACGTTTCTTCCATAAACTGATGCGCGATGCGGGTTTAATTTCGGTTAGTGATGAGCCATTTTCTCAGCTGCTAACGCAGGGTATGGTGCTAAAAGATGGCACTAAAATGTCCAAGTCGAAAGGCAATACGGTTGACCCACAGGGCCTGATTGATGAATACGGTGCAGACACGGTGCGTCTGTTTACAATGTTTGCAGCGCCCCCGGAGCAGTCTCTAGAATGGTCTGATTCGGGCGTAGATGGTGCCTCGCGTTTTCTTAAACGCCTGTATCGATTGATTCATTCTCATATTAATGCGGGTGAAACAAATGTACTTGATAAAGCCGCATTAACAGAAGATCAAAAATCGCTGCGTTTAAAATTGCACCAGACCATTCAGAAAGTAGGCGATGATATTGGGCGTCGTTATACTTTTAATACCGCGATAGCCGCGGTAATGGAATTAACCAATGATCTATCCAGGTTCAAAGATGATTCAGTAAATGGCCGTGCATTAATGCACGAGGCACTGGATGCGATGGTGTTAATGTTGTCTCCTATTGTGCCTCACTTTAGTCATTCAATGTGGCAGGAACTGGGGCATAAAGATCCGGTAATTGATGCGCCCTGGCCTGAAGCGGATGAGAGCGCTTTGGTGCAGGATAGTATTGAATTAATGGTGCAGGTAAACGGTAAATTACGTAGCAAAATAAAAGTTGCTGCGGATGCCGATAAGCAAACCATAGAATCTTTGGCGCAGCAGGATGAGCATGTTAAGTCGCACACCGATGGCAAGACGGTACGTAAAATTATTGTAGTGCCAGGACGTTTGGTCAATATAGTTGCTAACTAAGAAACCGGATTATAAATATACGCGATGATGTTAAATTTAAAATTATCAAAATGCAGAAAAAAACTATGTAAACAGTTTTTTATTTTAATATTGTGTTCGACATTGCTAAATTGCGGCTTTGCGTTGCGTGGTGCTTATGAAATGCCCGAGGCTATGCAGGTGACTTATATCAACTCGTTGCAAGCCGATGCACAGTTGGTTCGCTCTTTAAAACTAGCACTAAAATCTAGTGGTATTAAAATTGTTGATATTAAAACGGATGATGTTGCGGTACTAAAACTATACAGGGAAGTTAAAGATAAACGTACCGTTTCGGTAGACTCGCTAGGCAGGGCGCGAGAATACACATTAACCTATGCATTAAATTTTTCCTTAATAGCTAAGCCGTATGAATTTGAAATTGCAGAACAGACTATTCGTATAGAACGAGATTTTATATTTGACCCTGAAGACGTACTGGGAAATAGCCGAGGTGAAGCACAGTTGTATGAAGAAATGCAGCAAGATTTGGTGCGTTTATTATTGTTACGTTTGCAAAGCAAGGCTTAAGTAGTTTTTATGAAAGTTCGCCCAGACCAATTAAATAGCCACTTACAAAAACAACTTGCGGATATTTATTTTATTTGCGGAGACGAACCATTACAGGTAATGGAATCAGCTGATCGAATTCGTCTTGAAGCACGTAAACGTGATTATACTGAACGTGAAGTAATGGATGTGGATGCGCAATTTGACTGGAACTTGTTGCTGGATGCAGGTAATAGTTTGTCGCTATTTTCCGAAAAACGGATTTTAGAATTACGCTTACCAACAGGCAAACCGGGTAAGGTTGGTTCGCAGGTATTACAGGAATATGCGCAGCGCCCGGCAGAAGATGCAGTACTGATTATAAGTAGTGGTAAGCTGGATGGTAGTGCGAAAAATACCAAATGGTTTAAAACACTGGATCAACAGGGCGTGGTTATTCAGTGCTGGCCTGTAAATGCAGATCAGCTTCCCGCATGGATTAATAATCGTTTACAGTCAAAAGGCATTGTTGCCGATCGGCAAGCGGTACAATTGCTGGCTGATCGTGTTGAAGGCAATTTACTAGCAGCGGCACAGGAAGTCGATAAATTATTTTTGTTGCACGGTGCAGGAAAATTAAATTTTGAACAGACAGCATCTGCAGTCGCTGATAGTGCCCGGTATAATATTTATGATTTAGTCGATAGTGCATTAGTCGGTGATGTAGTGCGTACAGCAAGAATTATCGGCGGCTTAAAAAATGAAGGTGTTGAGCCCGTTTTGATGCTCTGGGCGCTTAGTCGAGAGGTGCGTATACTGGCTCAAATTTCCGAGGCAAGAACTTCAGCAGATGCAGTAATGACAAAATTACGCGTATGGGATAATCGTAAGGCGCTTATTCGTAAGGCCTTGTCCAGGCATAGCAGTGTACGCTGGAGGCTCTTTCTGAAACGCTGTGCAAAAATTGATAAAGTTATTAAAGGCGTAGAGCAGGGTCGTGCCTGGGATGAGCTGTTAATGTTGAGTACACAGATCGCACAATAATATATGGGTTTAGAAATGTTTTTTGTTTTCATGCTCAGAAAAAATTTAGATAAGGGTTATTAAATTATGAAAAAGTATCACGTTTATGGTGTAGGCAATGCGCTAGTCGATATGGAGTTTGAAGTAGAGGATGCTTTCTTCAAAAAAAATGCGGTTGATAAAGGTGTGATGACACTTGTTGACGAGGATCGACAGCATGAGCTGATGTCGCATCTTGACGCCTTTGAAGGTAAAAAGGCATCTGGTGGTTCAGCGGCAAATACCATTATAGCAATGAGCTATTTTGGTGGTAATGCTTTTTATTCCTGTAAAGTAGCGAATGACGAACTCGGTGACTTTTATGTGCAGGACTTAATGGATGCTGGTGTAGCAAGTAATATCGGGGATGGTCGAAAAGAAGGTATTACAGGCAAGTGTCTGGTAATGGTGACGCCTGATGCAGAGCGAACAATGAACACATACTTAGGTATAACAGAAACTTTTTCGGTTGAAGAATTGCATCAGGATGCGATCGCCGATTCTGAATATTTATATATAGAAGGCTATCTGGTTACTTCTAATACGGGGCGTCATGCAGCAATAGAGGCGCGTAAAATCGCGGAAGATAAAGGTATTAAAACAGCACTTACTTTCTCTGATCCTGCGATGGTTCAGTTCTTTAAAGATGGCCTGAAAGAAATGATAGGCGAAAAAGTGGATCTATTATTTTGTAATGAAGCAGAGGCCATGAGTTGGGCGGGTGTTGACGATTTAGATGTGGCAATAGAGTCTATAAAGTTAGTAGCTAGTACATTTGCGATTACCTTAGGTTCGAAAGGTGCGTTGTTATTTGATGGTAATAGCATCATAGAGATATTACCTCAGCAGACAAAGGCCGTGGATTCGAATGGTGCGGGTGATATGTTTGCCGGTGCATTTTTATATGGCATAACACATGGTCACTCATTCCTTGAGGCAGGTAATATAGCGAGCCTTGCAGCGTCTCGCGTGGTGAGTCAGTTTGGTCCGCGATTGGCTGCAGAAGAGCATAAAGAAATACTAAATACTGTATTAAACTAGGATTAATAGACCAAATTGTCATTGAGCTTGGTTATTGGGCTTTTCAAAAATAACCATTTAAATCAAATGCTTGATTGGTTTTTTTCTGGGTTTATAAGCAATGCTGGATTACGCTGGGCTTTGCTGACTATTAAAATTTCAAAACTAAGTCTATTATTTTTATGTAGAGTTACACAAAACTATGCTGTTAAAGTGTAATGAAATGACTAAATAACGTGCTTACAGGGTGGGAATATCTTGAGTCAGGAAAAACGAAAATTTATACGGCGCGAAGCGCGTTTCGAGGTTGAGTTAGGTCTTCCATCGGGGGGTGTTCAGCTTGCGGGCACTCGTGATGTGAGTGATGGTGGGGTTTTTATATTACTTGATCAGTTGTTACGCCCTGTTATTGGTGAAGTGGTGACGGTAAAATTAACTGCAAACCCGAAAAATTTAGGTGAATCTTTTCCAAGTGGCGATGCGGTTGTTGTTCGTCAGGAAGATGATGGTGTTGGTCTGGCCTTTATTGAACTTGATTTTAACGATAGTTTGTAACGATTTTGGCATGAGTGACACACGTTTAATTTTGTAGAAATAAATGTATATATAAGGATGTCTTTAGGTGAGTGAAACTGATAATCAGTCTGGTGAAGTAGAAGAACAACCAAGATATTATATCGAGCTGGTTGAGCAGATATTGACCGAGTTAGAGTCTTTCTTTTCATCTCATTTGGATGAGATGTTTAAGCAGACTGATGACTACCTGTTTAAAGCAGCCGAAGAAGCTAATAATACAGCAGAACAAAATAAACAGTTTGAGTGCATGAGTGCTGTACGTGCAAATAAGTCAGTTATTCAACAGAGCTTTGTTGATGAGTTAGGCTCGTATTTGCAATCCGTATCGGAGCTGGAGACATTACCTGAGAAGAAACAGCAAAAAAATAAGACGCTGTCTCTGGGGTTAGTTGAACAGAATAAAATGGATGAGATTGTCACCCTGACTACCATTAGTGGCAAAGCCGCTATGGATAATTCTGAGTCTATTAGTCATCTAATTTTACGCCTGAACGAGTTAGCTAAATATAATGACCATATATTCCATGGTGAGGCCTTAGAGCCTAAACGCTTATGTGATGCAATACATGAGGCGGTTTCAAAGACTGACTTAATTGATAGTAACAAGTTAATGGTTTATCGCTTTTTCAATGAGGCATTATTGAAAAAACTGGTGAACTTATATGGCAAGTTAAATGATCTGTTGATAGATAACGATATTTTACCCGTTATCGATTACACGTCGACAATGACGCATTATGAGCCATTTAATCAGGAAATGCCGGAGCCTGAGGAAGAGCAGCTAACACCTGAAGGGTCGTCACAAGCTCCTCCATCAGGAAGGCGTTCATTTGGTAGTGGGATGCAGGGTTATTCTTCTGCGGGACAGGCGCCAATGCAGGGCGGTGCTCCATCGGGGAACGCACCACCTAATATGCCTATGTCAACAGGTGGGCAAGGCGCTCCAGCGGGTGGCAGCGGGCCACGCCGTGCCTTTGGTAGTGGTATTCAAGGGTATTCGCAGCAGGCTCCCTCTGCGCCTGGCGCTCAGCAAATGGGGCCTTCGGGGCAGGCTTATTCAGCGGGTGTTTCCGTTGGGCAGGTTCGACAAAGTATTGAAAATTTTGTGGGTGGGACATCCTCCGATGTCAGCTCAGGTGGCGAAGGATATTATTCATCACAACAGGTAATGACGGCCTTAACGGGTCTGCAGAGGCCTGATGTCGATCTGAGCCAAACGCCATTAGTGTTTGATGCTAACCAGATAAAGAAAGCCGTATTAGCCAGTATTGGTGAGGCCGACGGTGGTGCAGTTACTAAGGCAGTGCATCAGGTTTCAGAAAAAACGATCGACTTTATAAAGCTTATTTTTGACGGCATTATTGAAGAAGATAGTATTACTGACGAAATAAAAACGCTGTTACTTAGTTTGCAAATTCCGGTTATTAAGGCGGCGATGCTGGATGCGGAATTTTTCGTTGATGATCAGCATCCAGCGCGTCAGTTGTTAGATAAAATTGCAGAAGCGGGTGTCGGTGTCTCTGAGCATACCGATCCTGTTTATGTTTCTATTGAGACGATCGTTCGAAAATTATTGAAAGATTATAATGAGGACGTTGTTGCTTTTAATATCGCACTGTCTGAACTGAATGATTTAACCGAAGAAATTTATCGTAATGCCAGAGAGACGGAAGTTGAGTCTCAAAAAACAGTTAAACTGGCGCACGCCAAAAGTGTCGTATTACAGGAAATTCGTAAAATTACTCTGGGTAAGGAATTACCAGAGGGCGTCAGAACATTGGTGCTAAAAATTTGGCCCAGCATGATGTTTAACCATTTCTTAAAAAATGGTAAAGCCAATGACGAATGGGTTGAGCTGTTGATGATTTTGCAAAAAATTATTGAAAGTGTACAGCCGCTCCAGTCAGTAGCCGAGCTTGAAGAGCTGCGTACAGTTTATATGACTGTTGTTGACGCTGCACGGGATAAGCTAGGTAGGTGTAAAAAGAAACAATCTATTCTTGATCAGGCGATAGAAGACCTTCGAGCGACGTTTGAATCATTATTGATAACAGAAAATCTGCCTGAAGAAAGCGAAAAACCTGCGCATGATGATGCGAATATCGAGGCCGAAGCGGAAACGGAAACAGAGCCACAATTAACAACAGAAGAAATTGCCCGGGCAAAAATCGGCAAGTTACCGGAAGGCGTTTCTCCAGGTGTCTGGTTCATTGTTTATAACGGAGAAGACAAGCCTGTTAGGCGACTAAAGCTGGCGGTTATCCTGATGCTAGATGCTACAATGGTTTTTGTTGATCACCTGGGTAATGTGGTGATTGAAAAAGATGCGGAAGTATTTGCGGACGAAGTAGAGAAGGGTTTGTCGGGAATTATTATGCAGCACTCTGTGTTTGATCATGCCTTATCCAGTGCGTTATCATCAATCGGAGGCTAGTTGATTAGTCTGTTATTCAGGTAGAAGCTGCCAGCATCTGTTGGTGGCTTCTTTGTTTCTATGGGCTGAAAATATTTTCTATTCTTTGTCGGAAATGCTCGGACTATGGCAAAATACTTTTTAATTAATTGATAACTCATTTGTAATCCTATGAAAGAATATATGCAAAAACTGGGGCAGCAAGCGCGTGCCGCCGCTATTGAAATATCACGTGCAGACTCGGCAACGAAAAATTTGGCTCTGCTGGAAATTGCAGATGCGATAGATGCTGCAGTTAATGAATTAAAAGCAGAAAATCAGAAAGATCTACAGGCCGGGAAAGAGAAAGGTCTAGATGCGGCCATGCTCGATCGTCTTGAGCTGAATGATGCACGGATTGCAGGGATGTCTGAAGGCCTAAGGCAAGTCGCAGCATTGCAGGATCCGGTGGGCGAAATTAGTGATATGGCCTATCGTCCGTCGGGTATTCAAATTGGTAAAATGCGTGTGCCATTGGGTGTTATAGGTATTATTTACGAGTCACGCCCCAATGTGACAGCGGATGCCGCCGCGCTGTGTTTAAAATCAGGCAACGCGACTATTTTGCGCGGTGGTTCTGAGGCTATTCATTCAAATAAGGCGGTGGCGAAATGTATTCAGCAGGGTCTACAAAAAGCCGGCTTGCCAGCGCAGGTTGTTCAGGTGGTGGAAACCACGGATCGAGAAGCGGTGGGTGAGTTGATTACCTCTAATGCCTATGTAGATGTGATTATTCCCCGCGGCGGTAAAAGCCTGATAGAGCGTATTAGCAATCAGGCGACTGTGCCGGTAATTAAGCACCTTGATGGTATTTGTCATGTGTATATTGATGCGCAGGCCGATTTGCAAAAGGCCAGTGATGTCGCGATTAATTCAAAAACGCATCGTTACGGTGTATGTAATGCCATGGAAACTCTGTTGGTGCATAGCGCGGTGGCGCAGCAGTGCTTACCTGAACTGGCGCAGCGTTTTGCAGATAAAGGCGTTGAGTTGCGTGGCTGCGAAAAAACGCGGTCGATTATTGATTGTGCTGCAGCAACCAACGAAGACTGGGATACGGAGTATTTGGCCGCCATTCTTTCCATTAAAGTGGTGGATGATATTGACCAGGCGATGGCGCATATTAATACCCATGGCTCACACCACACCGATTCAATTATGACTGAAAATTACACACAGGCGAGGCGTTTTTTACGCGAGGTCGATTCAAGCTCTGTGATGGTTAATGCCTCAACGCGATTCGCCGATGGTTTTGAATATGGCCTGGGTGCCGAAATTGGCATTAGTACGGACAAGTTACACGCACGTGGCCCAGTGGGTCTGGAAGGTTTAACCTCGCTAAAGTACATCGTACTGGGCGATGGTCAAATTCGATCTTAAGTGTAATCGGCTGGCTTAGGCTAATGCATGACTAAATTAATTGGTTTATTTGGTGGTACATTTGACCCTGTTCACTACGGGCATTTGCGCCCCGCACTGGATGTGATGCAGGCCGCCGATTTACATGAGGTGCGCTTTATTCCTAACCGTGTGCCACCGCATCGAGATGCGCCACTGCTGGGTGATGCGCAACGCGCGGAGCTGGTGCAGCTGGCGATTGCTGATACAGCGGGGTTTTTGCTGGATCAGCGAGAGCTACAGCGTGAAGGCCCGTCCTATATGGTGGATACCTTAATAAGCCTTAAGCAGGACTTCCCCGAGAGCTCGCTGTGTTTAATTGTGGGGATGGATGCGTTTAGTGGTTTGCCACAATGGCATCGCTGGGAGGCATTGTTTGAACTATGTCATCTCATTGTTACTTCACGCCCGGGGTCTGAGCTTCCCGATTTTGCTACCAAAACTGATATCGCGTTAAAAATTTCAGACGACCCGAAGTGCCTACAGCAAAGACCTGTGGGGCAAATACTGTTACAATCGGTTACGCAGTTAGATATTTCTGCCAGCCTAATCCGCCAACATCTGTCTAATCGACAGAGTACACAATTCCTGCTTCCTGAAGCCGTACGAGAAAAACTTGAACAAGCCTATGTCAGAACAAAACCAAAAATTTGAAGCCCTAAGACAGTTAATACTAAACGCCATTGATGATATGAAAGGCGAGAACATACTGGAACTAGATGTAATCGGTAAAACCAGTGTGACTGACAAAATGATTATTGTCAGCGGGACCTCTAGCCGTCACGTAAAATCGATAGCATCTCATATTGCAGCCGAAGCCAAAAAGACCGGTAGCAAGCTATTGGGCATGGAAGGTGAAGACCAGGGCGAGTGGGTACTGGTTGATTTGGGCGATATTGTTGTGCATGTTATGCAGCCCCAGGTAAGGCAGTTCTATGATCTCGAGAAGCTATGGAGCTTTGATGATGATATGGATGCGCCAGATGATGGCGGTTATGAGGTCATTGCCAAGTAACACACCAGCTTATGCGTATTCTTCTACTAGCCGTCGGGCAAAAAATGCCCAATTGGGTTGAGCAGGGTTATCTGGAGTACGCGCACCGTATGCCAGCAGAGGCTAAACTGGAGCTTAAAGAAATAGCGCCAGGAAAACGCGGCAAGAACGCAGATATTAAGCGCATTGTTGATGATGAGGGGCAGCGCCTAAAAGCCGCTATTCCAAAGTCTGCTCATGTGGTGGTGTTAGATGTTAAAGGCAAGGCGCATACAACTGAGCAACTGGCTAAACGTATGGATGAATGGATGCACACAGGACAGGATATTTGCCTGTTGGTGGGCGGGCCAGAAGGCCTGTCAGATGAGTGTCGTGCATTAGCTGACGAGAAATGGTCGCTATCAGCCCTAACCTTCCCGCACCCTCTGGTACGTGTTATTTTGGCTGAGCAGTTATATCGTGCATGGTCAGTGCTGCGCAATCACCCTTATCATCGAGCTTAAGCCAACATTTAAATAAATCATTTAATACATTAAAAATAATAAATAATAAATAATAAATGACTGACGGTAAGCTATTCTCAAAGCCTCAAATAATCCTCGCTTCATCATCTCCAAGGCGTCGCGAACTCCTTGACCAAATACAGGTCAGTTATGAAGTCCTTGCCGTTAATATTGATGAATCACACATACCAGGTGAAGTGGCCGAGCATTTTGTTAAGCGCCTGGCAGCTGAAAAAGCACAAGCAGGATATCACCAAAAACCGCACAGTCTTACTTTGGGTTCTGATACGATTGTGGTTATCGGTTCAAACATTCTGGGTAAGCCAGAAAATAAAGCGCAAGCGGTTGAAATGTTGAGTTTATTATCGGGTAATACGCATCAGGTAATGACGGCAGTCGCAGTGCATAGCAAACAATACAAGGCCTGCGTTTTAAGTATTAGCGAAGTTGAGTTTGCAGAATTAACAGACCAGCAAATAGATGCTTATTGGGAAACGGGTGAGCCAAAAGATAAGGCCGGTGCATATGGTGTGCAGGGAATAGCCGCACAGTTTATAAAAAAAATAAATGGTAGTTATTCCGGTATTATGGGCTTACCTCTATTTGAAACTGCGCAATTATTAAAAGAATCGGGTATAAAGTTATTAACTCACTAATGATTTGTTGAGTATAAATGGAATACAAACAGGCTTATGAATAAAGAAATTCTAATTAATGTGACTCCGCAGGAAACCCGTGTAGCTATTCTTGAAAATGGCGTACTGCAGGAAGTTTATATTGAACGAAGTCGCAGCAAAGGATTGGTGGGTAATATTTACAAAGGTCGAGTGTGCCGAGTGTTACCCGGTATGGAAGCGGCATTTGTAGAAGTGGGTATGGAACGTGCTGGTTTTTTACATGTGTCAGACATAGCCCCTCACGATAGTGTAAGCAAACCCTCCATTTCTCAATTGTTAACTGAAGGTCAGGATGTTCTGGTGCAGGTCATCAAGGACCCAATGGGAACAAAAGGTGCGCGGTTAACGGCAAATATAACCATTCCATCAAGGTATCTGGTGTTTATGCCAAATTCGAGCAATGTAGGTGTCTCGGCACGTATTGAGGATGAGGAAGAAAGAGAGCGTCTACGTGGTATGTTGCTGGAACAAAAAGAGTTGCTGGGAGAGTCAGGCTATATTATCCGTACCGCTGCGGAAACATCCACGCCAGAATCTATGGTTCAGGATATTCTGTTTTTAAATAAATTATGGACATCAATTAGTGAGCAAAATAAAGCGGTATCTGCAGGTAATGTGATTCATGAAGACTTGTCACTGCCGATGCGTGTGCTGCGCGATATGATTGATAGTGATCTTGAAAAAATTCGTGTTGATTCCCGTGAAACCTCGAAAAAGATGCAACGATTTGCTGAAAAGCTGGTATCTGATGCACAGCATAAAATAGAACACTATCCAGGCGAACGTCCGATTTTTGATTTGTATGGTGTAGAAGATGAAATACAAAAAAGTCTGGATAGAAAGGCATTACTAAAGTCAGGTGGGTATTTAATTATTGATCAGACCGAAGCGATGACCACTATAGATGTGAATACCGGCGCATTTGTTGGGCATCGTAATTTAGAAGAAACTATTTTCAAAACAAATCTTGAAGCGGCGCAATCAATTGCAAGGCAGCTACGCCTGAGAAATCTCGGCGGTATTATCATTATTGACTTTATTGATATGTCAGAAGAAGATCACCGGGTACAGGTGCTACGTGCTTTAGAAAAGGCGCTAGAAAAAGATCATGCGCGGACTCAGGTATGTGATGTATCATCATTAGGCTTAGTCGAGATGACGCGTAAGCGAACACGAGAAAGTTTGGAACATGTGTTATGTAAAGTTTGCCCGACCTGTGAAGGTAAAGGATCGGTTAAAAGTCCCGAGACAGTTTGTTATGAAGTATTTAGAGATATATTACGTGAAGCCCGACAGTTTGATGCTAAACAATTATTGGTTTTAGCTGCGCAGGAAGTGATTGATTTGTTGGTTGATGAAGAGTCTAACAGTTTAGCTGAGCTGGAAGACTTTATTGGCGTCCCCATTAAGTTGCAAGTTGAGTCGCTTTATACTCAAGAGCAATTTGATGTGGTAATAATGTAGAGACATTAGCTTGTCAAAAAAAAACCGTAAAAAAAA
>CAWUSX010000066.1:0-11616 GCA_963924875.1 uncultured Gammaproteobacteria bacterium | reverse complement strand
TACTGGAAAGATCTAGCCCTTCGATAAATACATCGATGACTCGAACGGGATTATCTTTGGCAATATAGTCATCAAGTATCTCGGGCAGTAGAGTGCTTTGATGTCGGTGCTCACCTTCGATGAAACGCTTCATATTCAACTTCTTGTTGAGACGATAACGTAATTATATACTTTTATGTGTTTTCACACAGTCTGGATTGACAGCTGAAGTACAACAGCAGATACCGAGCGTCTGCTTCGGGCGATAAGTAATATTTTGCTCTAATGTATTTCGGTTTTAACGTAAAAACCTGTTATTCGATTTGTAAGATTGGACGGTGTATTGAATAACGATAGTGGTGTAACTACAGAATAGCCTACAAAGTATTATGGGGAGGGGGTAACCCTAAGTGATTATTTACGCTACCAAATCAATAAGATTCATCGTAGACGTGATTCCCGACCCAGCCTTATGCCTATAAAAGTTAGGCTTGATTTAATTCACGCATAGTTTCAATGGATAAAAACATGGGTGTAGGTTTTGTACCTTTTTTTTCTTGAAGGGTAATGAAACCTAAGTTGTCATAAAATGTATATGCATCCTCATCTGCGTCAAGATATAAACCATAAATACCGATTTGATCAGCCGCAGCAATTGTCTTTTGTATTACACTTTTCATAAGTTGCTTCCCTAAGCCTCGTCTCTTATAGTTTATATCTACACCTAGCATTATGAGGCGAGAGCAAGGAATATCTGAAGGTAAACTGCCTTTAGATAAGGCTGTAAGCATTGGGGCTTTTATAGAAAATGAACTTAATGTGTAGAACCCTACAAAGCGACCATTATCATTCGTATCAAGTAAAACAAAAGCGCAGCTTAACTCGCCACGAACCTGCTTTTTAAGGCTGCTTGCAACGAACTTATTAATTATTGCGTTTTCACAATCAAATTTCTTTTGATTGTTATATGTCTTACCTGGGTTATAAAGTTCTAATATAATCCTTGAGTTATCGCTCAACAAGGCTCTCCGATGCCATTAATTCTTTCAATGCTTCAGTAGGGCTCTGGGGGTTTGTTAGTGCTTTTAGAAAATTAACTTGTTCTTCACGACGCAAAGTTAGAGATTGATAGTCTGACAACACCGATTTTGCGCGCTTTTCAGCTGAAGGTAAGACAAATGATGTCAGATCTTGCCCAGATAATGATGCGGCAGTATTTAACATCTCTTTCATGCTTTTAGTCGTTTTTAGCTCCATGCGAGCATCTTTTAAAGCTAATACAGACATCTTGGTTACCTGATGATTGTTTATACGGATAATGTACGTATGCTGCATCTATGTATGAGAAATGTCAAGTGTACGTCTATTGTACGTAGATATTGATAGATAGAAAATGCAGATTCATGCCGTCAATGTGATTCCCGGCCCAGAACCCGTACTAATGCTTGATACGGTGTCCGCCCTAGGGAACTGAAAAATATTACCTTG
Organism: uncultured Gammaproteobacteria bacterium; assembly: GCA_963924875.1. Lineage (GTDB taxonomy): Bacteria > Pseudomonadota > Gammaproteobacteria > SZUA-229 > SZUA-229 > SZUA-229. Next base: position 10,149 of record CAWUSX010000066.1, on the reverse strand, counting down.
TAGATGAATCCAATTCAGAGGATTTTGTATTGAGATACCCTATGGCTGCATTCTCCATCTAAAGGTGACGTTAATGTGATCAGTCATCAGTGGAAATTTACACCGCAAAGCTGTCATTTAGGAAAATCTAATATAGCTTAGGCGTTAGCGGTAGTGTAATGGTGAATGTTGTTTCGCCGTTTTCAGAAGCGACTGATAGTGTGCCGTTATGTGCGTCAATAATAGATTTGACGATGGCCAGTCCCAGGCCCGCGCCGTCACCCGAGCGCTGTCGTGAAGGATCGATGCGGTAGAAACGATTAAATAATTTTGATAAGTGTTCCTCGGGAATATCAATACCCTGATTGACGATACTGATAATTACATTATTGGCTTCTGTGATTAGCGTAACGTCTATTGTTTTACCTGTGGTGGTATAGCGAATAGCATTGCTCAGCAGATTACTTATGGCACGACGTAGCATAAGTTTGTCACCGTACACAGTAGCCGTTGTACCATGTAGTTTTAACTCAACGCCACGATCTTCTGCCCAGGCTTCGAAATATTCGAACAGCGCCTGTATTTCATTAACAAGATTTATTTCGACCTGTTCTGGTTTGAGCAATTTGTTATCGGTCTGCGCAAGAAAAAGCATGTCGCTGATCATCTTCGCCATGCGTTCATACTCTTCCAGGCTGGAATACAAAATCTCGCGATATTCCTCAATGCCACGCGCGCGGCTTAGTGCAACCTGTGTTTGTGTAGACAGGTTAGTAACAGGAGTACGCAGTTCGTGGGCAATATCAGCGGAAAAATTTGATAAGTGTTCAAAGCTGTTTTCAATTCGCGCTAGCATGTCGTTAAATGAATTTCCAAGATCGAGTAACTCTTTGGGTACTAACTCTGTGTCTAGCCGCACATTTAATTGATCAGGATTGATGTTGCGAATTCTATCGCTAATTTCACGTAATGGAGCGTGCCCCTGATGCACAGAAAGCCAGGCGACAAAAATAGAAATGATGCAGGCAAGCAATGTGGTAATCCATAAGGTATTTTGAAAAATCTCTAAATAATGCAAATGAAAATTCATCTCGGCGGCAACGACTACCGTGAAGTTTGCATTTGGGCCAATTTTTAATACCGCCCCACGATATGTATTTTCCTGCTCTTGCCAGGTATGCAACCTATGGCTATCAATTTGCTGAGTAACGCCAACAGTTTGTGCTATTAATGCTAAATCAGGTCCGGGTGTACTATAGAGTTGTTGGCCCTTATTATCGGCGACATAAAAATACACACCATGATGCCCCGTTACAGCCGTGCTTAATCGGTTGGCCAGAGTGCTATTAGTGCCTACTGTTGATGTTGTAAGCAATTGCTGCACGGATGTTGCTACTACTCGCAGTTCATCGGCATCCTGTTCTGCAAAGTGCTGTTCGATGGAGTGTTCAATCATCCAGCCAAAGGCCAGGAAAACCAGTGTGGTGGCGGTGCCAACAAAGGCAGTGATGCGAAGTGTCAGTGAAACAGGACGCTGCGGCTTAACAGGCATCGGGTAAATCCAGTGTGTACCCCATGCCACGCACGGTATGGATTAATTTGGGTGTATAGGCATCATCGATTTTGGCGCGCAGGCGGCGAATGGCAACATCAATCACATTGGTGTCGCTATCAAAATTCATGTCCCATACCTGCGAGGCAATAAGCGAGCGTGGTAATACCTCCCCCTGATGTCGTACCAGTAATTCCAGCAGTGCAAATTCCTTGTTAGTCAGGTTAATACGCGTACCGGAACGTGAAGCTCTGCGACGCGGTAGGTCGAGTACTAGATTGGCAATTTGTAAATGATCTTCTAATGTGGGTGCGGCGCCACGGCGAAGCAGACTGCGCACGCGTGCCAGTAGCTCTGAAAAGGCGAAAGGTTTTACCAGATAATCATCGGCCCCCAGTTCCAGCCCTTTTACTCGGTCATCAACACTGTCCCGTGCCGTCAAAAAAATAACCGCGGTGTGTTTGCCCGCAGAACGCAGGGACTGCACTATGCGCCAGCCGTCTACATCGGGCAACATGACATCCAGTACGATCAGGTCATAGGCTTCAGTCATGGCAAGGTGATGGCCATCCAGGCCATTGCGTGCGAGGTCGACAATAAAGCCAGCTTCGGTTAACCCCTGACGTAGATAGTCAGCGGTTTTATTTTCATCCTCAATGACGAGCAGTTTCATTTCGTGTTCTCATCCATATACATATTTCATTAGTTTAGTTGATTGTTCCTGCCGTGAAGATGACAGAATGATTACATGATTGTAATGATGCAGTCATCCGCTGGACAGTGATCAGGCTTATCATTAGCTCATCATTTTTAAATTTCCCCAGGAGATTGTTTGTCTATGAAACGTCATCGAAATACCCCCCCTATTATTTTACCTAATCCTGCCAGACGACGTTTTGTACAGGGGTTGGCAGCCGGTGGCGTGTTAATGGGTATGGGACTGCCCATGATGAAGTCTGCCTGGGCCTCGCCAGCATCGACAACATCAGGTTATGCGGCAGAATTAAGCGGTACAGAATTTAATCTGGTGATTGCAGAGACACCGGTTAATTTTACCGGTAACACCCGCATGGCAACGACTATCAACGGATCAATACCCGGGCCAACCTTACGCTGGCGCGAGGGAGATACGATAACCATTCGTGTAACAAATACGCTGGCTGTCGATAGCTCCATTCACTGGCACGGTATGCTACTACCATACCAGATGGATGGGGTGCCCGGGCTCAGTTACAAAGGTATTGCACCCGGCCAAACGTTTGTTTATCAATTTAAAGTGCAACAGTCTGGCACATACTGGTATCACTCGCATGCGGCCATGCAGGAACAGACGGGTATGTACGGCGCCATTGTTATTGAGCCGCTCAATGCAAGCCGACGTGTAGATCGCGATTATGTTGTGCAACTGTCTGACTGGACCGATGAAGATCCGATGCAGATATTTCACAAGCTCAAACATCAGAGTGATTACTACAATTTTAATCAACCAACCGTGGTGGACTTTTACCAAGATGCATCACGAGATGGTTTGAGTTCGGCGCTGACGCAACGACAAATGTGGAATGAGATGCGCATGAGTCCCTATGATCTCGCCGATATTTCTGCACATACCTACAGTTATTTAATGAATGGTTCAACACCGGGTGGCAACTGGACGGGATTGTTTCGTGCCGGCGAAAAAATTCGGCTGCGTTTTATTAATTCTGCGGCCATGACATTTTTTGATGTGCGCATACCTGGTTTAAAAATGACCGTAGTGCAAACCGATGGACAGGATGTGGAGCCGGTAACGGTGGATGAATTCCGTATTGCTGTCGCCGAAACCTTCGACGTTATTATTGAACCCCAGGATGATGCCTATACAATTTTTGCACAGTCGATGGATCGCAGCGGATATACCCGCGGCACACTCGCCGTGAGCAATGGTTTGACGGCACCAGTACCCGATGTAGACAAGATAGAAGCACTCAGTATGGTCGACATGATGGGTAGCATGGTGATGGGTAGTGAGAAGATGGATCACTCGGCAATGGATACGAATATGCAGCACGGTGGTATGGCCATGGATCATAGCAAACACGCCATGAGCAATATGCCAGCCAGTACAAAAGTGCGCCATGCGAAAACTGAATATGGCCCTTCAGTGGATATGCGTGTTGATACCCCGCGCACCAATCTCGACGACCCGGGAACCGGCTTGCGTAACAACGGGCGGCGCGTTTTAACCTATGCAGATTTACACACCATAGGTGGGCCAATTGATCCACGCGGGGCGGAACGTGAACTGGAATTACACCTTACCGGCAACATGGAACGCTATACCTGGTCACTGGATGGTCTGGAATTTGGTCGCTCAACGCCGGTGCATTTTCGTTACGGCGAACGTATACGCGTAATTTTACATAACGACACCATGATGACGCACCCCATGCACTTACATGGCATGTGGAGTGAACTGGAAAATTCGTCGGGCGAATTTCAGGTACGTAAGCACACCATCGCTGTGCAGCCTGCGCAGCGTGTAAGCTTTTTAGTTACCGCCAATGCGCTGGGTCGTTGGGCCTGGCATTGTCATCTTTTATTTCACATGGACGCGGGTATGTTTCGTGAAGTGGTGGTGGCATGAAGATGAACTTAATTTCTATAAAAACAAGTTTTAAATTTTTGCTAACAACAGTGGCACTGATGAACATATTAACCGTGCAGGCAGCCGAGCCAGTAATGAAGTGCGGCGCTGGCATGTCGATGGAAAAAACATCAGATATGTCCATGGATGCGTCTACGGATATGCAAATGGATGGCGGGCAGGAAATGGATATGAATATGAACATGCAGGGAGGTGCAGCCCCTGATGATGCACGCGATCCCCATGCATTTTCGGATGGTTACACACATGATGAAAAATATCCTCTGCAGCTTGCGGACGAAAAATATTTTGGCATGTTGATGTTTGATCAACTCGAGCGAGTTGATGCAGTTAATCCCTTCACAGCATTCAGTGCACGCGCCTGGATCGGCCGTGATTACGACAAACTGGCGTTTATGGCAGAAGGTGATGTGGTGAATGGCAAGCTGGATGAATCTCTGTCAGGCATATATTGGCAGCATGCTGTGAGCACATTTTGGGATACCCAACTGGGTGTGAGACATGATGGCGGCATGGAAAAAAATCGTAACTGGCTGGGATTTGGTTTTCAGGGTTTGGCACCTTACTGGTTTGAGGTACGTGCAATGGCCTATCTCGGCGAAAACGGTAGGACAGCGCTAGGCTTCGAGGCTGATTATGAAATGTTATTTACACAGCAATTAATTTTGCAGCCCTCCATTGAAGTCAATGCCTATGGAAAAGCTGATCAGGAGAATAATTTGGGAAGTGGTGTAGCCGATGTTACGGCAGGTTTGCGCCTGCGTTATGAATTTACGCGACAGTTTGCGCCTTATGTCGGCATTGAATGGACAAAGCTATATGGAGGAACTGCAGATATTGCACAGTCGCTTTCCGAGAAAACAAATGAGGCACGTTGGGTTGCGGGTTTAAGATTCTGGTTTTAAAAAAGATGCCGTATTTTTTAATTATATTTAGCATAAAAATTTACATAAATATTAAAGAGAGTTTTATATGAAAAAAATATTATCAATTTTTATTTTAGGTGCATTGCCTGGTTTTGTTTTAGCAAGTGGCGATCATGCAAGTGAACATAATCACTCGTCGACTCATGAGATGGGAAATATGTCTCATGACGTAAAAGAAATGTCACACGACGACCATGAAAGTGCATTGGGAAAGCCGGGTGATCCTGCAAAGGTAAATCGTGTTATTGAAATCACTATGCATGACAGTATGCGATTTACACCGAGCAAAATAAGTGCCAAGGCCGGCGAAACAATTCGTTTTCTTATCAGCAACAACGGCAAGTTAACACACGAAATGGTTATCGGTTCTATGCAAGAGCTACAGGAACATGCAACCATGATGCGCAACATGCCCGGAATGAAACACGCCGAACCCAATATGATCACACTGGCTAAGGGTCAACGCGGTGGCATTGTCTGGCAGTTTGATCAAGCAGGTGTGGTTGATTTTGCCTGCCTGGTTCCAGGCCATATGGAAGCAGGCATGGTTGGAAAAATAGTGATTAAGCAGTCATCTTAATTACTGTTTGGTAGTTGTTAAACATGAAGTCGAGTTAGTTATTGAATTCCTTAATGTAAAAATTTATTTACTACAACAATTATGGAGGGTGTTATGAAAATGAAATTAGGTGTGCTTACAATTATCGCTGCAGTTGCTTTACCTATCAGTAACGTATGGATATGATGCAGATGATGATGGAACAAATGATGAAGCAACAAAACATGATGATGAAAAATATAAAATAAATTCATTATGTTTGTAATCATCATACAAACCATTATGAACAGAGTGAAAGAGATATTTTCGGAATAAAACATATCGTCAGCGGTTAATGGAAATGTTTCTAAGCTTTCAGGTATGCAGTGTGTGATCCTGTTTTAACAGGCGGCCTGGTTCAGGCTTCAATATTTGTGGTCAGAAAAATAAAATTGTTTCTGTATGTTATCGGATTTGAAATCCGTGAAATATGCAAGACCTGAACCTGTCACGCTTTATGCACTGTATATCTTCTTTTTTTTCAATACGATTTTATAACCCATCCTTAATAGTGAGGAAAAGACATGACAACAAAATATGGTTTTGGCAAAACAATTCTTGTGAGCTTCGAGGATGCTATCGACGTAGTCATCGCGGCCCTTAAAACGGAAGGCTTTGGTGTGTTAACCGACATTGATGTACAGGCGACGTTGAAAAATAAACTGGGAGAAGAAATGCCGCCCTATCGAATATTGGGAGCCTGTAACCCACCATTGGCTCACAAGGCGTTGATCGCCGAGCCTTCCATTGGACTGTTACTGCCCTGCAATGTCGTGGTGCGACAGGACGAAGCCGGTGCCGTGCACGTTGAGTGTATGGATCCATCCGCGGTGCTGGGCATGGTTGATAATCCGGCAGTACATGATCTGGCACAGGATGTTACTGCGCGTTTGAACCGGGTGCTTGCAGCACTCTAAGTCAGGTATCCAGTATCTGGCGGATAACGCTACTGAGATATACACAGTTGTTATATTTTGCGTTAATTATTCAACTCAAGCCGTTTAGACCAGGCGCATATTCATATTAGCCACTGGAATTAAAATGCCGGTAGGAATTAAAGTGGCGGGTGCAGATTTAAAAGTGATTGAAAATATTGGTAAACAAATCGAAAAAGCAGTTCTAAAAGTGCCGGGTACAGCCTTGGCTTATTCTGAGCGAGTCGCCGATGGTCGTTATGTTACCATCGATGTTAATCGTTTAGCCTCAGCACGTTTTGGTTTAAATATTGCGGATGTTCATGACGTGGTGAGTACAGCATTAGGGGGTATGAATGTCTCTCAATCTGTTGAAGGTCTGGAAGGCTCTCAAATCAATGTTCGCTACCCAGGAAATATGCGTGATTCACTCCAGCAATTAAAAAATATACCGGTTGTAACATCCAGTGGTGCGCGTATTGCGGCACCCATGGTAGGGGGCATGGTAAGTTCGAAAATATTAACACTGGTGGTTATTCCTGCAGTATTTTTATTAATGAAACAACGTTCAATTATTAATAAAAAATAGTCGATGTATTTTTCATCTATCAATGAATGAAGGCTTATAAATTATGTCATCAAGTAACAAAATTGAAGTTATGTACTTTACAGATATACTTTGTGTTTGGGCGTATCTTGAACAGATAAGAATAGATGAACTGAAGTCAAAGTTTGGATTAAAAGTTAACTTTAACTATTGTTTTATACCTATTTTTGGAAGTGTGAAATCTAAAATAACAAAAGACTGGAATGATCGCGGTGGTGTTGAAGCATATGGTGAATTTATTAAACGTTTAGCAGATAAATTTGATCATGTGAAAATTCATAATGATATATGGGTTGCCAATACACCGGTTAGCTCAATTAATTGTCACCTTTTCCTAAAAGCACTACAGCTTCTGGAAAAGAATGGTGAGTTAGCAGAAAATGAATGTATTGTTGATGAAGGAAAAACAATATTTGAAACTGCTGTGTGGCGTTTAAGGTGTGCTTTTTTTCAGAGGTTGCTGGATTTATCTCATACAAAAAATTTATACTTGATAGCAGAAGAATTAAACCTGCCAGTAGATAAAATAAAAAATTTGATTAACTCCGGTTTGTCGCATGCTGCACTTGATGATGACTATAAATGGATGCAGGACTATGGTGTTAAAGGAAGTCCAACGCTTGTATTCAATGAAGGCAGACAGATTATATATGGTAACGTAGGTTATAGGGTTATCGAAGCAAACATTGAAGAGCTAATAAGAAATAATAATCAATCGGCGAGCTGGTGTTAGGAACTGGTCGGTTTGTCGTACGTTTGTACTAAAGTGCTGATGATACAGTTAAACGCTAACTAATTTCTCCAAAAATTAAATGCTCAATAGAAAGCTATAAGCAATAGTTTATGAGTGGTTATATATTTTCTGGTTGCACTCGCCGTAGCTGCCAATCTGAGCGTTCCTGAGATAATTGCGGCAAAAGACTTTGCACTTGCACAGGCTGCACGGCCGGCTTTTGGTGATTATGGTTTATGGTTTACAGTGGAGCTAGCAATCATCGCCACCATTTCAGGCCTCATTGCCAGTGTATTTGCTGTTTCACGAATGCTCGCTATGCTAACAGGCATGAAACTGGTGCCCCATAGTCACTTTGGTATGCTGGGTAGTATTCATAAACATACCCTTGTGTATACAGTTGTTATTGCAATTTTTATAACTGTGTTTTTCGATTTGAGTCGTATTGCTTCATTAGGTGAAATTTTTTATATTGTGATGGATATAGCTGTACACTGGGGTGTGCTTAGGCATCTGAGAAAACAAATTCAGGCCAATACGTTTATCCTTGTTATGGCAATTATATTTGATGTGGTTGTTCTGGTTTCATTTGTAATGGTAAAAGCATCAACAGATGTGTTGGTGATATATGCCGCTGTATTTGGTTTGATATTTGTGTTTCTAGGCGAACGTTTGTATCTACGAAAAATTACCTAAAATTTTAATTGATAATTTTAAAACGTAATTGAACATGCTTTATAAATATAATTTATTAAGGATCTTGCTAATAGATTTTGCTTATAAGTGCAGATATAGAATGGTAGTAATTTAGGTATAATAGTGTAAAAATGATATACATCAATATGTGACTTTCTACTAGTATCATAATGTTTACTCAATATATGAAAATATAAAAATATAAAAATGCAATGTATCTCCTCTCAACCAGTTAAAGTATTAATGATCATAATCATTACGATTATGACGTCTACTGGTATGAATGGAAAATTATATGGCATCTGCAAGATGCAAATGTCATCAAGCAGTAGCATGTCAAGTACAGCTATGGAATCTAACACAAACATGGTAATGCAGGACGGTATGCCATGTGATGAAATGATGGCTCAGTCAAAAACAGATGACAAGTGTTGCTGTGTCAATGGTGAATGCAGTTGTGTGTCTTTTCACCATTTCGTTATACAGATTAAAGTTGATCCCATCCGTACTATCTGGAGTATATCCAGTGTATACCACGTAGAAAAAATTCAAATAACTGAAGCTTATGTTCCTTTAAGCTTTATACCTCCTATCGCCTAACTTCCAGGCTTGCAGTAACGCCTTTATTTTTTATCAGGTTATTACATAACATTAAATATATTTGATATATGTATCTAACACATATGTATTGAAATGTATCGCCTGTTATAGCAAGCCACAATTGTGATTAATACCAAAATAACAATTATTGGAGGGTTACCATGTGTAAATCAAATGTAAAAACCAGCAGCTTATTATTAGCCGCTGCAATCGGTTTAAGTTTTTCAAGCATCAGTTTAGGCGCGACAGAATTAGATGAATTGAGAAGTGAGTTAGATCAGCTAAAAAAAGATGTTAAACAGGCGAGTGAGTGGAATAATCAAAATTCATTAATTCATATGGCGGGTTATGCCTCTGTTGGTTATTTAAGTGATGATAATCCAGCGGTAGAAGATAGCTTTAACGTAGGAAATTTCGCGCCGATTTTTCATTATCAATACCGTGATCTTGTAATGCTCGAATCTGAACTTGAAGTTGAAGTAGAGGATGATGGTAGTACAAATGTAAAAATGGAATATTTAACCATTGACTGGATTATTAACGACAATGCCGTTTTAGTTGCTGGTCAATTCCTTAGCCCAATTGGAAATTTCCGCCAAAACATGCACCCATCATGGATTAACAAACTCCCATCTGCACCACCTGGGTTTGGACATGATGGTGCAGCACCTGTGTCCGATCTTGGATTTCAGTTACGTGGTGGATTTCATATAGGAAACACCAAAGCCAACTATGCCATTTATATGGGTAACGGTCCCGAGGTAAAAGCAGAAATTGAAGATGATGGAGCAGGTGGAGTTGATTCAATAGGGTTTGATGGAGTAAAAGCCGAGGCCTTTGGAGCGGATAGAGACGGTGAAAAAGTATTTGGTGGACGCATAGGGGTTTTTCCAATGG
>CAWUSX010000065.1:0-11146 GCA_963924875.1 uncultured Gammaproteobacteria bacterium | reverse complement strand
GATGCCGCGGGGAGCGCACGGGCGGTAATCGAACGGCGACGTGCATTAGGTACACCGTTTCCGATCCTCTACAATATTCAGCCGGTAAAAAATATTTCATTGACACGCAATCGCAGTGTTGAACTGTCAAGCGGTGACTGGATCGCCTTCATTGATGACGATGAACGCGCACCCGCAGACTGGCTCAGACTATTGGCCGAGACCGCAACATTATACAGCGCAGAAGGCGTGCTCGGACCAGTTGAACCGATTGTCCCGTGCGAGGCCCCTGGATGGATCCAGCAAGGTCGTTTTTATGAATGGGCACGCATGCAGACCGGCAGCGTCATTCCTGCCAACAAATTGCGTTTCGGAAATCTGCTGTTAAAAGCAGAACTGTTGCGCGACACGGTAACGCCGTTCGATCCGGATTACGGCCTGACGGGTGGCGAAGACGGTGATTTACTTACTCGCCTTGTACAACACGGCGCTCGCTTTGTTTGGTGTGATGAAGCCGTCGTACACGAACCGGTTGAAGCTTCTCGCCTTTCATTACGCTGGTTGCTATTACGTGCCCTGCGCGGTGGACAGGATTTTGCCCGTCACAAACTACGCGGGCGATTTGGCACGTTATCATTATCGAGTCGCGTACGATTTTTCATGCGTGCATTCAGCCAGTCTTTGTTGGCGCTGGTACTGGTGCTGCTCACCTGGCCTTTTGGCCGACATCGCGCGGTATATTGGTTACTAAAGACAGCCGCAAATGCTGGCAAGATGTCGATCTTCATGGGTTGGCATTACCGCGAATACGACGTTAAAACCACATGATCTATATCACTCATCTGGTTTTATTCATACTGGCATTACCCGCTGTTGCAGTCTGTTTATATTTATTATTGTTCACAGTGTTGTCACGTAGTTCATCAACCGCACTACGTTCGTCCCGACAACTGCGCTTCGACATTATCGTTCCGGCACATAATGAAGCAACAGTGATCACGGACGTCATTGCCAATTTACAAAATATCGATTGGCCGAACGATGCTTATCGCATTATGGTCATTGCCGATAATTGTAGCGACGAAACTGCCACCTTGGCACGTGCCGCGGGGGCCATTGTATTGGAACGCAATAACGACCAATTCCGAGGCAAAGGCTACGCGTTAGAATATGCTTTTGGTGTTAGCAAGGCCGACCATTGGGCCTATGCCGTTGTGGTGGTGGATGCCGATACGATAGTCGCGGCGAATTTGCTGGAAGCCTTTGCCGGACGGATTGAAAATGGTGCCAAGGTAATACAGGCACACTATGCCGTGTTAAACGCACAAGCCTCCTGGCGTACGCGGCTGATGAGTATTGCCATGACATCGTTTCATCAGGTGCGTTCACGCGCCCGTGAACATTTGCAACTTTCCTGTGGCATTCGTGGAAACGGCTGGTGTATCACACATCGTTTATTAAAACAGGTTCCTTATCAGGCTTACTCGTTAACCGAAGACCTCGAATACGGTATCGATTTAGGCCTTGCTGGTGTTCGAGTACACTACGCCGATGAAACACACGTTGCCGCAATGATGGTATCAGGTGAACAAGCCGCACGCACACAGCGACAACGTTGGGAGCATGGACGCCAGCAATTAATCCGCTCCAGAACCATGCCACTGCTACGCATGGCCACTCACCATCGCAGCCGGATCTGTTTTGATCTCGCGCTTGATCTGCTGGTACTGCCCTTGTCGTATGTGGCGGTGAATGTCACGGTATTGATCGTGCTCGCCGGCCTCGCAAGTTGGTGGGATGCTTCCTTTACTGGCTGGTTATGGTTAGGCATTGGCTGCGGCATCAGTGTGTTACTGTATGTGTTACGCGGTTGGCAGCTCAGCCATGTTGGATTACGCGGGCTGGTTGATCTGGCACGTGCACCGTTTTTTATTGCGTGGAAACTTTGGTTAATGTTGCGTACCCATCGCAGCACGGAATGGATACGCACAAAACGGGAAAAGTCGTGAGAGAACTACCGTGAATGAACAAGGGCGCAGACGTATCGCCTTCGCGCGTCTGCTCAGCAATGCCGTACTGAGTCAGGGTATTCTCTCGGCCGCTAGCTTTGCCGTGGGTTTGATTCTGATCCGTAACACCAGCGACATCCAGTATGGTTATTACATCATGGCCTTGAATGCGCTCTTATTGCTGGCTTCGCTGCAAAATGCATTTTTCAATCCACCACTATCGATTCGTATACACCGGCTGGATCGTCTGGGTCGTGGCGAACTGGTTGGCGGACTGTATCGTGAACAACGTCGCTTGCTGCCGGCACTCGGTGCGATCACTGTCATGATCACACTTGGATTGTGGTATAGCGAGGTACTGGATAATCACACGGCGCCGCTGATACTGACCACAATCATGGCGGCACTGGCCATCCTGCACCGCGAGTACTTTCGCATGGTGCTATTCGTACACCGTCGCCCACATGATATATTGCGCAGCGATATTTTCTACGTTGTGCTATTGGTCATCGGTGTGTTTATGGCAATCTTCACTCCAGTGCCTGCCATAACTGCCGTGATGTCAATGTGCATTGCGGCCATCGCCAGCGGTATCTTGTTGTCACACACCTTACACCATCATGAACCCTGGAACTTGCAAGGCAGTAAAGGCATCTTGCGCGAGATTGCCCCACTGGCACTGTGGTCCACTTCGGGTGCGGCCATTCACTGGACCTTCAGTCAGGGCTATATTTATCTGGTCGCCGGCACACTCGATGTTACGGCCGTCGCTGCATTGGCGGCGACGCGACTATTATTGATGCCGATGAATTTATTATCGACGGGTATCGGTTCGCTGATGCTACCACTGGCAGCAGGCTGGTTACGGCAATATGGAAGCCGCCTCCTGTGGCGTCGGTTGTGTTTATTTGCACTGGGTTTGGGCGTGGTAACGCTGTGTTACTTCGCGGTATTATGGACATTGCGTGACTGGATTTTTACGGTCGTATTGAAAAAACAATTCGCACAACGTGATGCCTTATTAATGCTCTGGGGCATGATTGTGCTGGTTATTATCATTCGCGGTCAATTAGACTATTTGCTGTCAGCGCAAGGTCGTTATCGTGTCAAGACCTTGCTCACGCTGGTGTGTGCAGTAATTGCACTGGTTGTCAGTTATTGGGGTATGTTGCAATTTGGTGTAGCCGGCGCACTGCTTGGCATTTTACTCGGCGAAGTGGTGAATATGATTGGCACTGTAATTATTTCTTATCATGGCATGCGCCAACCGCACCCCCCCTCTCCCGCCGATGTCATCCCAACCTGAATGCATTCCACAATGGATACCGCTCATGTTCGTCTGGCATGAAAATATCAACTCAATGCTGCGGTGACTTCCGCTTTCGACAAAAACTCTCCCGAGCCACAATGAATTCGGCTAATCAACTCCTCGAAACGCTGGCGCTCTGTGCTTGATGTCTCGGGCTGTAAGTTGTTATCGTGATCAGTCCCTTCAACTTCTGGCTCAATAACACTTCGACGAATCGGATTAAAATTAGCCGATGCTTGATTTGATTTAGCTGATATCAACCAACGTTTCATATTCCCCAGGAGACGATTCCAAAAAAAGGGCGTGCCGATACGATAGATCTGAGCCGTGTGAGTATCGACCATGGTGGCTTGCATGCGCTTCTTGTAATAACCAAAACCCGCGAGCATATTGAAAAAAGTATATTGACCCATAATCGCTTGACGGATCCCCATTAATATAATGGCGGTACCCGGTGCAAACGAACGTATGCGCTGATCATACACCGTCTGTAGCGCATAGAGTCCTTTATCGAACGCGCCGTTAATGAGCCCTGCGACCGGAATATTATCAATCAACAGTATCTGGATTGACACCTGCATAGGTTGTTGCGCATCGAGTAGTCCCTGATAATATGCAAGCCATTTGGGATGGCGGTTGATAGCAACATCTGCCTGTGCTTTCCAACTATGTGGCTCGATACTCCGGTACAGCTCTAACAAATACGGTGTCGTCTGCGGATCCGACGACATCAAATAGCTTACTTCACCTGCCGATAAGAGTTTACGGATCTGCCGTCTTACATTGGATCGATATTTACTCGACAAGACTTTGAAGTACTCATTTAGCGTCGTCCAAAACACATTAATTGTGCCATTTTCCATGCCACACCACTGACTTACCTGATAGCCCTTGGGAACAACCTCAATCGGTGGCGGAAACAAAACCGAAGTGGCATCTTGTTGACTGAACTCGAGTAAACTCCATTCATTTTTGCGTTTGAATATGTAAGCATAAAATGCCAGGCTCACTGCCAAAGCATCAGACGATCTCGCGACAAGGTGTGGCCGGTCGGCGTCATGCGTCACCAGGAATTCCAGTTTACCTGCATATCGACCTAACACTTTGTGCTGTGTAAGTTTTAATGCCAGGTAACCTACCAGGTAGCCGGCATCGAAGGCAGTGAGAAACCAAAGCTGCGTAGCCGGTTGCTGAGACATGGACTCATCATGCATAGCATAGTTTTGATAGAACGCGAAAGTTGAAAAGGGATCGGGTTGTGCCGATGCGACATTTAATGCATCAATGTCGACTTGCAGTGCGGCAACTTCTTGCAGAGAGCTTATACAGCGTACTTCTATCAAAGGCTCGCCCTTGCCGATCCAGTCGCAGCAATCGATTCATTTGTTTCCAGTGCAATCACGCCTTCGGGTGCATCGGGATCAACACGCAATGTTGCGATGTGACGCCGGGTCTGCATATGACCGATACCAAGCTTGTAAGCCGTGCGATGGAACAGCGTCTTCACTTGGGTCGCTATACCGCTCTCGCGGCAGGATAAATTACGCAGTCCTAGCCGTGTGCGCAAAAAATGATTGGCGTTATAAACACGTGCACGCTGGCGACTCTGCGTGGTGAAGTGTTCGGTCGTTAAAGAGACATTGACGCTATCAAGATTGGTCACACGGTGTGGCGCATTCAGTGGCCAGGCTAACAACTGACCGGGTTCAAGATCATAAATTACAGCACCATGATCGTAACTTTGTGTATAGGGCAAATACTCGTGTCGGGTGCCGGCATATATATCTTCCAGATGATCGCGTTGCATATAACGAGAGTCGAGCGCGGGGTAAACCCAGACCCGTTTGCGACCCCGTATATGCCAGAGCAACGTGGCTGGTGCATCGGCATGGTAGTACACCATTACGTGCGGCGATGAGATCAGCAAGGTGCCCTGGCTCGCCAGTGGTGAAAATCCTGGTACTTCTGTGCTGAGCTGCTCGTAGAGTCGATCGATGAGGGCACGATAACGGGCATCAACGCGGTCGATGCGAGTGATATTGAGCCAGAGTCGTCCACGTTTCACCGCACGCAGTAAGTCACTGCCACTCACCCCGTCTTGCAACGCCAGACGATTGCCTTCCGTCTGACGGGGATCGCTACCCATGGTTAAGGCGTATAAATGTTGCCGGGGAAAATTATCCAGCAGTTCAATCAAGGCCGCGTCACTGAAAAGGTCGGCCTGATGCAGATTGTGTGTCGCTGACATCGGTTGCTGTCCAAATTCAGTTAGATTTTTAGCAGAGAGCTGCACCTGTGGTGACCATGGCTGCGAAAAATCAGACGCAGTGACAATACCTTCAGTAGCCGTTGATAGAATAGAATCGGTATGTTGATTGATACTGCCGACTTTTTGATGAGATAAGACCATTGAACACGTCACTATTAACAGTATAAGAAATCGCGGTCATATCGGAGCCGCTACCATCGTGCGCCTCGTTGACCCTGAAATAGCATACTGGCGCATAATCCTCGACGGTGTCTGTTCGATAGCACACCAATGGGTGATGGATTAATTGATGCTTAATGCTGGAAAAATGATTCCAGCTTGCAAAATACCGGCAAACTCGCCAGCAGAGACTGGTTCCCAAAAATAATGGCCCTGGTATTTATCACATATCGGAATCGAGCACAGACTTATAGCGACGACGAGATTGAAAAAAGGCTGGAACCTTCTCTTCTTTTCATTTTACTGTATATGTATTTTGACAGAGAACGAAAGTTTGATGTTATCGCCATTGCAAGGGAAAGCATCTGGAAATTACGGAGTATAGAATTTACTCCTTAATTCACTATTCAGGCGGCATATTATTTACGCGCTGACTGCATACTGGGTATCTTCTCAACGAGCAAGCGATCATATTCTTTCTTGACGACCGCATAGCATTCGCATACATTTTTTTCCAAACCAGGCCGATCCAATATCGTAATGTGGCCACGAGAGTAACGGATCAAACCCTGCGCTTGCAACTTGCAAGCCGCCTCGGTAACGCCTTCGCGTCGCACGCCCAACATGTTGGCAATTAATTCCTGTGTCATGGTCAGCTCATTGTTTGGCAGACGATCCAGACTGAGTAACAACCAGCGACAGAGTTGCTGTTGCACGGTATGGTGTCGATTGCACACGGCGGTCTGCGTCATCTGCGTGATCAAAGCCTGGGTATAACGTAAAAACAAGGTTTGCAATTGCGTGTGACGTGAGAATTCATCTTTCATGTATGAACTTTTTAGAATGTATGCCTGTCCGGCACTTTGCACGATGGCCCGGCTGGGTGTCGTGTCGCCCCCCATGAACAAGGCAATGCCCACCATGCCCTCTTTACCCACTACTGCAATTTCCGCTGATGATCCATCATTCAAAACGTAGAGCATTGAGACAATACAGCCTGGCAGGGGAAAATATATATTTTCCAGTTCCACACCCGATTCGTAGATGACCTTACCCAGTGGCATCGAGACAAGTTCCAGATTGGGTTTCATACGATCAAATACTTCCTTCGGCAATATGTTTAACAATTTATTATCGCATGGTGATGGTGTTTTATTTGGTGCTGTTTTTTTTGGTGCCGTCGTGTGTGCAGATATAGTCATATTTCTGTAGCCTCATCATTCAATTAAATAGTATGTAGTTCTATCACTGTCTAAAAATTTGTATTAACGAAATATCCTTCTCTTTCCAAAAATAAAATAATCAGTTCCAACATGCTACTTATGAAAAAGACTATCCGTCTCATTAAATCCGTAACGTCCGCATTATTTTTTATGTACATCGCAGTACAAACTATCCATACAGGCAAATACCGTCTGTTCGATACCGCACATAGAAATAATTAATTGACCAGTAATATGAAATGCCGAATTAACACCAATTAGGCTACTCGATACTAAAAAGCGGAAACTATTTTAACGAGTCAACAGTATCTAGTAAAAAAACTCAGCACAGAACAACATTGCCTCCGTGCAGACCAACTACACCGATGATATTCATTATGAAAAACTGGATTCTAAAAATGATAAGTTCTACTTTATTCTGAAAGCGCCAAACCATCAGGTTCCTGACACCAGCCAAATGGCGCTTGTTAAACCGTTAATGACAATACCTAACGAGAGTCAGGACCAATCGGAACGGGTCATGTTTTAAGTGTGGTAGCGAACAGAATAGCCCAGCTATTTCAGGTTATATACTTACAGTATGCTTACTTGTCTGGTGGCAATAAGCGATTGGGCAAATGTTGGCTCATAATGGAATACGCATATCCTGCTCCGCTGTGGACTATTTAACGTAATCTATTCTGCGCCTCTCAATATTTAGGAGATTAACTGTGTACCCATTATGCAATCGTTATGAAGAAACCTGTGCCGTTCCGGTTCGGAGCGCGCGTTTTTATAACATTGATACCGAGTGGTGGTTTGCGATCCGGCACGGAAAGGATCAGGGGCCTTACCCGACACAAATCTCAGCCAAACAGGCATTGGTAGAATACATCAATGAGCAGTTTGAATTTGAGAAACGCCTGCAACAGGATCGACAATCCATTCCTTCCCGACACTACCTACACAGCAATGCTCAATATTCTGGTTTAAAGATTTAATCAGCTAGGTAAGCAGCAGGTGCCAGCTCAAATTCCAGTGCAAATGGCTCTGGGCAGTGCGACTGGATATGACCTACCCAGCGTAGCATTGCAACATTGGTTCAGCAGTTTCACTTAGCTTAACTACTCTTAGCTGCACTTCTGTGGCCACAAATATTTTCATTTTTAGCCAATAGCTTTGTCGTTTTGTTATCGTTCACTCCTGGGGATGTCCCCAGTACCCCATAAAGGTGAAATTCAGCTATTAAAAATATCTACTGAATATTCCATAATTGGCTATCTTTATAATTTTACTTATAGAAATAATGTATTGTTCTATCAATGTGGCCTTAATTATGAAGACAACAATAAATCAATCTTTCCAGCTAGTCTTGTATATTGCACAACCCACCAAATAAGTAAGCTTGAAGATAGTCCTACTAAAAAAGCCAATAGACTCGAATCTATTTTCAATACTTCTAATATAAGATAAATAAATATTCCATTGAAGACAAAAATATAAAAAGTAGCCGAAGCAAGAATATGAATCATATTTTTGATGTAGTGGGGTGTTTTGATATACGGAACGTATGCCAAACATATACTGCCTACTATTAACCAGAGTGTTTCAGTTCGTAGTCCAGTGTCGATAAACGCAAATATAGTTGAGCAAAGCACAAGTAGGCCTTTTTTATATGGAGAGTCCGCATAATAGAAACACCAGCCTAACCAGATAATTGCCATGAATCTTAAAGGTACCAAGTCATTTAAAGGGGACGTGTCCCAGAAGAAAGGGTATAAAATCCTGACAATTATTAAAACAATTAAGATAGTGAATGAGAAAGCCCAAGGTGATATTTTAAGCGCTGATCGTGATGCGTTTACAGAAAATATTAGTGCAATAATTAACAAACACTGAACAAGTACTTGAACAAACCAGAATGGAAATACAACTGTGATTTTAGCCTCTAATAAATTTGCGTACATGAGTAAAACATCAATCTCAAATGATTTGTTCCAATACAGGTAAGCAGCTGCCAGCAAGTAATATGGTATAAAAATTGGACGCAAATAACCCCATAAAGATAGCCAGATATCTCCTTCTATAATTGATTTTGATTTAAATCTTGAAAAGTTATAGCCAACTAGAAATACAAGCAAGAGTGTGCCGCCACCCAGTACTTCAACTCCACTATGTGTGCCAACAACAAAGAGGATGGCCAATGCTCTTAAAAAGCTGGCAATTTCAACATTCGCAAAGTGTTGACGCTCTTTGATCTTGGTTGCTTCAAGTTTCTTTATTGGCATTGAATCCCATTGATGTGGAAGATGTCCAAGATGCTTCTCAAGCATCATAGTTAATTGTACGTAGTTTAGAGAATCACCTCCAAGCTCCTTAAAATTACTATTATTTGAAACAGTTTCCCTGGGAAATATTTTTTTGTAAATGCTAATAACGTTGTTTTTGTGTCCTACATTGGTTGGACTTGGGTCAATGGGTTTTATAAGTTTCTTGGCAAGGTCTTTACGCTGTAACTTACCTGTTGTTGTCCTTGGGATTTCATCTACATATGAAATAACTAATGAAGATGATGCCTTAATACCGATGTTATCGAGTTCTTTGTGTGCAGCGTTTTTAACATCTGCTAATTCGAGTGGGCTATTAATGTCTACCGCTATAAAGATACCTTCTCCACGTAAATCATCAGATATTTTACATATTGCAATGTTATTTTCGATTTGTAGTGTATTTTCGATGGCAGATTGAAGTAAGTCAGGGTTTATTTTTATTCCACCAAAATTGATAATGTCATCAGATCTGCCATCATAATATAAATAATCATCCTCAATATGGCCGTTATCGCTTGTCAAAAGCCACGAATCTTTATCAAGTAATGTTTGAATTTCATTGTCTTTTAGAAAACCCATTGCTGTATTAGGGCCACGAATTTTGATTCTACCCTCATTATTAATATCAATTTCAATATCACCATAAGCTTTACCAACTGACTCAAGTTTAGCTCCAGATACTGAGCTTATATCAAGAAATGTAGATCTAGACGCCTCTGTTAAACCATAGTGTTGAATAATTTTAGCGTTAGGAAAAAGATTTTTCATTTGCTCCTTTTCCATTTTACTCATGTATTGACTACCAATCTCAATCCATTTAACTTTTTTTCCCGACTCACCAATAACATCAGGGTTCATCAAGATCATTCGCCATAACGTAGGGACTGAAGAGATCGCGTTGATTTCATCATTATTTAACATCCTTGAAATTTCTGTGGGGTTAAATCCATTTTCTGGTATATAGAATGCCCCACCTGCTGCGCATACTGCTCGGCATCTACCCAGGCCAAATGAATAAGTTACAGGTACACCAATGTATTCCTTAATTGTTTCATCAACTTCCATTATAGAATTTAGGCGTAAAACTACATCTGACAAGGCTTTGTGTGAAAGTAATATAGCTTTTGGTTTTCCTTCAGTGCCAGATGTAAAAACTATCTGGGCAGGTGCGTCAGATTCTATTGGTGGTTGCGCAATTTTATACCAGCCATATTGCTCATCAGGGATAATGGTTTTAGAAATATTTAATGCCATGACGCTACTACTAGCGTTGCTATCTAAAAAAGCTATGACTTTATTGCTGGTATATAATTGAAATACATTTTTTATAAAATCAAGGGAGTTAATTTTTTGTAACCCGTATACTTTTAAATCATTTAACTGTGTCATCTGTATATTCCAAATTTACTAAATAATAAGTTATTGTTATTAGAGGTCATGTCCACATCGTATGTATGAGGGAACTAGTTAATGAATGCTTTAACCTTGTGTAATTAGGATTTAAATAACTCGCGGATTTTAGTCATAAGTGCGCCACATTGAAAAAGTTGGGCCAGTGAGTACACTCACCGGTCGACTAAAACACAATGTGAGACGGCTTATGACGAAGCTTTATACCCGTCTGACCCAAGAAGAACGATACCAGATTCATGCGTATAAGAAAGCTGAATTTTCTAACAACTTTATTGCCAAAGAACTTGGACGTCATGTGAGCACGATAAAAAGAGAATTAGCCAGAAATACTGGATTGCTGGTTATCTGCCACAGCAAGCACATTATTTTGCTCACAATAGACATCTGCTAAAACCTAAGCCCATAAAAATGACAAGGAACATGGTAAAGCATATTAAACGTGACCTTGAGCAGCAATGGAGTCCTGAGCAGATACA
>CAWUSX010000064.1:0-3921 GCA_963924875.1 uncultured Gammaproteobacteria bacterium | reverse complement strand
TCCTGATGTAGCGGACAAGATAATCTTTTGTTTGGCTGTGACTGGCCAAAGCGGCCAACCTATAGTTTGTGGCCATTAGAAAAGATGTAGCAAATATGGTGCGCCCGACAGGATTCGAACCTGTGACCTTCGGTGTCGGAGACCGATATTCTATCCAGCTGAACTACGGGCGCATATAAGCCGCGCAGTATATCAGAAATACGCGGTGCGACAATTTATCATCGTATCGGCACCAAAAGAGTATTTATAATCACTATTTTGGTGCGTAATCCGCTATCTACCGATATCCTCAAATATTAAAGCAATCACAAAATCAATATAAGTTATTGATATTTGATGATTTAATGTCTCGGCTGTGGGCCATAGGACAATTTGGTCTACAAATTGCTCGCATAATAAGATGGCGCTAGTGCGCACGGTGTAGCAGGACGACCTGATGCACTCGGTTTACTGCTCGGGACGACCCGTTGGTGAATGTCTTATGGCGGGTTTATTAAGATACGATGATGCCCTGTGGCCAAATTTTCTGGCCATTCTGTATGTGCTTACGGGATACATAGCTGGCCTAGTGTTAATGCTGGCTGCGAACCTGCCGCTGAATATTCTTGGCACACTGCTGTTTGCCCATGCAATGGTGATCGCGGCGTACCTTATTCACGAGTGCGCGCACAATAGCCTGCTGCGTAAAAATAAATATCACCGCTGGTTGGGTGAGGTCCTGTTATGGATATGTGGCGCCAGTTACAGCCATTATGACGATGTGCGGCACAAGCACGTCAGGCACCACACCGATCGTGCCGATATTGTCTCCTTTGACTACCGCGAAAAAATCACCGCTTACCCCAAACTGCTTAAAGGTATTTATGTTTTAGAGTGGCTGTATATTCCGGCGATGGATGTGCTGATGCACGCACTGGTTATTATTTTGCCCTTTGTAAAAACAAATCGTAAACAGCGTCGCTTGCGTGTTTTTTGCGTACTTATAATAAGAGGTTTATTTTTTATTTATTTGGCGAGCCTCTCGCCGAGAATTTTAATTTTTTACCCCATTGCATATTTATTGTTTCTTAGCGTTATGCGATTTATGGATGTACAACAGCATACCTATGAACTATTTGAAACGCTGGATAGTCCACGCGGTGCAGAGGCAAAATTACGTGATCGTGAATTTGAGCTTGCCAATACCTATTCCAATTTACTATCCGTAAAGCACCCCTGGGTAAATTTACTGGTACTAAATTTCTCTTATCACAACGCCCATCATCAACAACCGGGTACGCCCTGGTATCAATTACCTAAACTGCATCAACGGCTTTATGGCGATGATCAGCAACGGATTTTATCGTTTAAAGATCTATTACAAAGCTATCACCACTATCGTCTACCGCGTGTGCTAAATGCAGACGCGATAAACATGCCGGTAAAACAAATGCACGAAAAATTCATTGGTGTTGATGGCGTATCTTTTTTAACCGCACATTAAACAGGTGACAACATGACTCAGGTAAAAAAATTCTGGCCGTTACTCACGGGCACGCATCGTTATGACAAAACTTTGTCCACTCGTAATCGAGGCGACGGAAAAATTATAGAGGCACCGATTCTTGCTTATTTAATAGAAACCGCAAATGGACGCATACTTTATGACGTAGGCTGCGATTACAACAAAATAAATGAGCCGGAAAAGCGTAAGCATTATTACGAAAACGAAGGCTTTCCATTTGGCCCGCCAGAAATGACAGAAGACCAAAAGCTGGAAAACAGACTCGCCGCATTAGGCCTGCAACCGGTCGATGTAGATGTGGTGTTTGTTGGGCATTTACATTTTGATCACGGCGGCGGCCTAAAAGATATGTGCCATGCAGAAATACATGTGCATGAGGACGAATTAAAGGCCGCGCGTGAGCCCGCAGACGAGGCCTATTTTCAGGATGACTTTGCAGGTGAATATCACTGGCACCTGCAGCCCGCAGAATATGACCTGGTATCCGGTGTGCGTGCGGTAGAGTCCCCCGGCCACACCGCCGGGCATATGTCGATGTTAATAGAACTACCCAAAGGCCCGCCCATACTCCTGGCCGGTGATGCTGCGGATTTACAGGAAAACATAAATGATGAGGTAGCCCCCGGCCTTTGCTGGCATAATAACGAACAAATGGCGATAGACAGTATTCGCAAATTAAAAAATATAGCGCAGCAAACAGGCGCACAAATATGGCCGAATCACGACATTGAGTTTTATCGGCGCTGCCATCCTTTTCCAATGCATTACGAATAAGACAAATTAATGAATTCAAAATTAAGCGTATCACAGCTCGCCGTCATTATATTAACCGTCAGCTCGGTTGGCTGGGGCATAACATGGTTACCCATTAAGCATATACATGACATGGGGCTGGATAGTATGCACCTAATCCTTATCGCCTTTTCATCGGCGGCGGTTGTTGTACTACCCTGGTTAATTAAGCAATACGGCCTGTGGAAATCAAGCATGGGCTTTATGCTAATGATTTTACTGGCCGGTGGTTTTGCCAATGCCGCGTTTCAAACCGCCATTGCCCACGGTGATGTAATACGCGTGATGATTCTGTTTTATATGCTGCCGGTGTGGAGCATTATCGGTGGCAGAATTTTCTTACAGGAAAAAATAGACGCTACACGCATCATAGCCGTCACCTTATGTTTATCCGGTGCGGCGATCATCCTCGATGTATGGAATACTTCATGGGAGGGCATAAGCTATATAGATCTTTTGGCCATAGGCTCAGGCCTCGGTTTGGCCATCACCAATATCCTGTTTCGTTTTACACAGTCGGTTCCGCTAATGAGTAAAGTGGCGGCATCGTTTATCGGTTGTTCTGTATTAATTGGTTCATTTATGCTGTTTTCAGGTAACTCCGCTGCACTACCGCAACAAACACAGGCCATACCACTGGCAATGTTATATGGAGGAGTTTGGATTGTATTAATCACCATGGGCACACAATGGGCGGTTACCCGAATGGAAGCCGGTCGTTCATCCATTATAATTGTAATGGAGCTGGTAGTGGCCGTGGTATCCGCAGCCGTTATTGCTAACGCAGAGCTGGGTACAAATGAAATGATTGGTGGTGCAATGGTAATCGCAGCAGCGCTATTAGAAGGCATGCGAAATGATGATGAGGCCGAGCCAGTAGTTAGTGATAAAACATCGGCTGAATAATACGCACAAAAATTTAATTAAAAGATTATGTATTGTATGTTTATCGGGAACATACGTAATCTGATTCAGATTACGTTATTAAAAAAATAATTATGTTTAAAATTATTTATCTTTATTCCTAAACCGCTCAAAATGTTGACTCTCTTCCTCCGCCATCCATGTATTTAATTCCCATAAGTTAGCAACTGGTTCGCAGGAATAAGGCATGGTATGTAAGTAACCATCCGGGCCAAATTCAGGTGTCATAGTGCTGACTTTTTTATTTAGTTTTAATTGTGCCTGCCAGATTATTTCCCACCAGCTTTGATGCGCACGCAATGCATATTCATATTCCGGTGCACGGGGGTCGGGTACTTGTGGGCCCTGTTCATAACCAATTCGTGCATGTATGTGTTGCACGTTATTGGCAATCGCATGAATTAAATCTAATTCTGTATCCATCAGGCGTTCGCACACCACGCACCAGTGACTAAAATCGACGGTTAGTTTTATCTCGGGTATTTGTTCAACAATGCGCTGCGTTACCCACGGGTTAAACATCGATCTGCTGCGATGGGTTTCAAAACTAATATCTACATTCACTGCTGTCCCGTTAAGAACTAAATAAGGTAGGTCTGGTGACCTCAATATTTGTTACAATGAAATCACGACAAGTCATTGAAAAACAAAAAGGAAACCAGACCTTGAGTCACCATAATACTGTATTTTCCCAATTACTT
>CAWUSX010000063.1:0-29878 GCA_963924875.1 uncultured Gammaproteobacteria bacterium | reverse complement strand
GACACAGGTAACTTAAACCAAAAGCTAACGCCGTGTTCATGGTTGTTCATTGCGCCAATCTCACCGCCGTGTAATTCAATCAGTTGTTTACAGACTGCCAGACCAGGCCCTTTGCTAATTTCACTATTGCTGGGCTGATTACTCAGCTTTGCATTTTTAACAAACAGCTGCTCAAAATCACTGTCCGTCAAGCCGGGCCCAGTATCCGAGACAATTACAGATATCTCGTCATTATCAACCTTAGTTGTAACGGTAATAGTATCGTTGGCTGAGCAAAACTTAACCGCGTTATCGATCAGGTTGTTGAGTACTTGAGCAATGCGAGACCGGTCGGCTTCGACCGTGGGCATATTGTCATCTGATTTATTAATTAGATTAATGCGCTTTTCACTGGCGTATGCATGATGCCGGTAAATGGTTTCTAGAATGAGTGGCCCTATGTGCAGTGGAATTTTGGTTAACCTAATCTGTTCAAAGCCGCCCGCCTGTGTGTTTAAAATGTACTCTGTGATGGTGCTAATATAGTCGGCTGATTGAGAAATGGCCTGAAAACGCTGCAGCATATCTTCTGAGTGCAGGGGATGATGGCTGAGTAGTAAGGCTCGAGATGATGCGGCAATATCTTGAATAACCGCAATGGGCTTGCTTAAGTCCTGGCTGGCTGTGGTGACAAACTCAGCATTCATCGCAGATAGCTGCTTTAGGCTGAGTTGAGTTTGTAGGCGCGCGATTAAAATAGGAAAATTAACCGGCTTAGAAACAAAATCGTTAGCGCCTAATTCAAATGAGCGAACAATCCGCTGCTCTTCTTCCACCGCCGTCACCATAATAATCGGCAAATCAACCATGGAGTGTTGCTGGCGTAAGGTATGAAGCACCTGCAGCCCCATAATTTCGGGGAGCATTATGTCGAGCAAGATTAAGTCGGGTTTTTTCTCTGCGACCATGTCCAGCGCTTGCTGTCCATCTACGGCAAATCGTAAACTGTAATTTCCCGATTCAAGGCGTCGTGCCATAATATCTCGGTTAAACTCTTCATCTTCAACGATTAAGATGTCCGGAGTAGTAAAATACATATTGAGCTATTTGCCATCCTTGTAATTTGTAGGTGACTATATAGGTTTTCGCCCCCAGCTGGCAAGCCAATATGGTAAGATCCAGGCTTAATGTTGGACTTGCTTTTGTTGAGGAAGAAGAGTGTCAGGTAATACATTTGGTAAATTGTTTACGCTCACCACCAGTGGTGAGTCTCACGGCCCAGCGCTGATGGGGATTATTGATGGCTGCCCTCCAGGTATCGAAATATCGGAGGAAGATATTCAGATAGATCTGGACCGTCGTCGTCCGGGTACTTCACGGCATACAACACAACGTCGTGAACCCGATAAGGTAAAAATTCTTTCCGGTGTCTTCGAGGGGAAAACCACGGGTACACCTATTGGCCTGCTAATCGAAAATGTGGATCAGCGCTCAAAAGACTACGGCAATATTGAGGCGACGTTCCGTCCCGGCCATGCCGATTACACCTACACACAAAAATACGGCTTCCGTGATTATCGTGGTGGTGGGCGTTCATCTGCACGCGAAACCGCGATGCGCGTAGCAGCAGGTTCTATTGCTAAAAAGTTTCTTAAAGACAGATACAATATTCTTATTCGTGGTTATTTATCACAGCTTGGGCCTATTAAAGTTGAAACACACGACTGGGAACAGGTTAGTCAAAATCCATTTTTTTGTCCCGATGCAAGTAAGGTGCAGGAAATGGAAGACTATATGGATGCGCTGCGTAAAGAGGGAAATTCAGTTGGTGCAAAAATTTCGGTGGTTGCCGAAGGTGTGCCACCCGGTTTAGGCGAACCCATTTTTGATCGACTGGATGCCGAAGTATCCTATGCGATGATGACAATCAATGCGGCAAAAGGCGTGGAAGTGGGTGGTGGTTTTGCCTGCGTAGCCGCAAAGGGTACCGAGTTTCGTGATGAAATTAGCCCGCAAGGTTTTTTAAGTAACCACGCGGGAGGTATTTTGGGAGGCATTAGTTCGGGGCAAAATATTATTGTGCACACCGCATTCAAGCCAACCTCTAGTATGCGTTTAGAAGGTAAAAGTGTGGATATTAATGGCGAACCAATGGATGTGGTTACACATGGTCGGCATGATCCCTGTGTCGGTATCCGTGCGACGCCTATTTGCGAAGCTATGCTGGCACTCACACTGGCGGATCACATGATGCGCTTTAAGGCGCAGTGTGGTGATGTTGTGTGTACAACACCGGTGATACCGGCTGGCAAAGACTAAGTGTTTATAATCTCGCTGCATTGAATAGAGTAGCTTAAAATAAATACGCCGAGATTAAACTCAAACATGCTGTATATTTATTATCTATAAAAATATACAGCACGCAAAAATTTTCATTAAGTTCATTAAGTTCATTAAGTTCATTAAGAATGTACGTGTATGAAATCAATTCTTCTATCATTTCAATTAATCCGTTGAATGTTAAATTTTAATGTCTGCGTCTAAAATTCCATACTGGCGACTATCCGGTTTTTACTGGTTTTATTTTGCATCTTTGGGTGTGGTGGTGCCTTACTGGAGTTTGTATTTACAGTCGTTAGCTTTTGATGCAAAAGAAATTAGCGTACTCATGGCCATACTCATGGCCACTAAAATTGTTGCACCCTATATATGGAGCTGGATTGCAGACCACACTGGTCACTGCATGAAAATTATTCGCCTGGGCAGTGTGGTGTCGGTCATTATGTTTGTCGGGGTATTTGTGCGCTCTGACTTCTGGTGGCTTGCCCTGGTGATGCTGTTATTTAGTTTTTTCTGGAATGCGACGCTACCGCAGTTCGAAGCCAATACAATGAACTTCTTAGGTGAATATACGCATAAATATAGCGTGATACGCTTGTGGGGCTCGCTGGGTTTTGTCGTAGCGGTTATTGTTATTGGTAGTTTTCTGGATGATATTGGTTATCAGCTAGTGCCGATTTCGATTTTTGTTTTGTATATATTTATAACTGTATTTAGTTTTATGGTAAAAGATGCAAAACATGAAATATCAACTGCTCAAGATGGCTCGATATTCACTGCCTTAAAAGAGCCGCATATTATAGCCTTGTTGTTAATTTGTTTTTTAATGCAAATGTCACATGGTCCGTATTACACATTTTATTCCATTTATTTAAAACAGTTTGCATATAGCAGTGCAACACTGGGCTGGCTTTGGGCGCTAGGCGTTATTGCGGAAATTGTTTTGTTTTTATTTATGCATCGTTTAATGCCAAGGTATGGGCCGCGTTTTTTAATGATTACGGCCTTGTTATTAACCAGCATCCGTTGGCTAATAATCGGCTTTTATGTCGAAAACCTAAATATGGTGATTATTGCACAGTGCTTGCATGCGGCGAGTTTTGGTTTATATCATGCGGTGGCGATTGAATTATTTCACCGTAACTTTAAAGGTAAGCTACAGGGCAGAGGGCAGGCCCTGTACTCTGCAGTCAGTTTTGGGGCGGGTGGTGCAATAGGTGCATTAATTAGCGGGGCTTATTGGGAGGTTTATAGCCCGCAGGTTATTTTTTCAGTGTCCGCGATGGTTTCATTTGTTGCGTTATTAATTGCACTAAAATTTACAAAATTAGATTCAAAAGTTGTCGTTTAAACGGATGTTCTTTTACGTTAAAAACATATTAAAAAAAAGGCGCGAAGATTAAAGATTTAATCTTCGCGCCTTTTCATTACTAAACTGAAATTAAAGGTTAGTGGCTGTGTCCGCAACCACCGTCAGGTGAGTGCACATGGCCATGGCTTAGCTCTTCTTCTGTCGCATCACGAATATCCATAACATCTACGTCATAGTGTAATGTCACGCCTGCCAATGCAGGGTTACCATCTATAGTGATGTCATCGCCATTGATTTCACTAATTGTAATTAAAACCGGCTGGTCATCATCGCTCTCTGCGTGAAACTGCATGCCCACTTCAAGCTCTGCACCACCAAATGATTCGCGTGGAATTACCTGAGTGATTGCAGCATTGTATTCGCCATATGCATCTTTAGGCTCAATTACCAGGCTGAATGAATCGCCTTTTTCCTTGTCATTCAGGGCTGTTTCCAGGCCAGGAATAATGTTCTTATGACCATGTAAATAAATGAAGCTTGAGTCGCTCGATTCATCAATTACAACGCCGTCGTCGTCTTTTAAAATGTAGTTAAGTGTGATGGCTTTATCAGCAGTGATTTTCATTAAGAGGGCCCATGTAAGGTTAAGTGTTATGTGGTGAGGTTTATGGATGCAGATTATAACCCAAATAGGCAGTGTCTTGGAAATGCCACTTTTTGAAGTGTAAAAGCTGGTGTATTCTGTGCGCATATAAATAATGTATCGAACCTTTAAAATGTCAGCTCAACAGCTTAATCAGAAAACAACTAAAGAATTTATTAGCTTCGCCCATAAGGTGTCAGATGCCGTTGCAGAAGTGCATCGCAAGTATTTTCGCCAGCCTGTATCTACAGAGTATAAAGACGATAGCAGCCCGGTAACGCAGTGCGATAAAGAGTCGGAATCAGTAATGCGTGATCTGGTAATGAAGCACTATCCAGATCACGGCATATTAGGCGAAGAATTTCCGCCACATCAAGCCGATGCGGAGTTTGTATGGGTTATCGACCCAGTGGATGGCACTAAGTATTTTATGACAGGTCATCCCACCTTCGCTTTATTACTTGGATTGGCGTATCAGGGAAAATTTATCCTCGGCGTGATTGAACAGGCAATTAGTCGTGAACGCTGGATAGGTGCAGATGGAATAGGTGCTTTTTTAAATGCTAAAGCCATTCAAACGCGCAAATGTCCCGAGCTTAATAAAGCCATTATCGCGCGCGCAGGCTTTGAGTGGCACACCGAAGGTAGAGATCATTTTATCGATAAAATATGGAAAGCTACGCATTGGGCGCAATGGGGTGTAGCGCCCTATGATTATGGCTTACTCGCCGCTGGGCATTTAGATGTAGTGATTACCGCAGGGCCGTTAGTACATGACTTTGCGGCACTAGGGCCAATTATTCGTAATGCGGGTGGTTTAATAACCGATTGGTACGGCAAAGAGCTGACTATTGATTCCCCTGATCATGTGGTAGCCGTGGGGAATCCTGAATTATTGCCGGAAATAATCCGCATACTAAATTTTGCGGAGTAAGCTCAAGCAGTAACTTGCTTATCGAGCAAATTACAAAGGCATTATTCGGTGGAAGATAAAATAATTTAAACAGAGATTTGGAAGTAAAATTTGCCAGTAGTTTGTTTGGCAGGAGTATGGGTCAACAACAAAGGCCAATGCCTGATGGCATTTAATCCTCTATTGGTATATGACTGTCTAGGCAGTCGTGTCGATAATTTTGCCTAAACCACTTTCATTGATGGCTGGTGTGCTGCTGGTCTCTGCCTGATGGGTTTCAACTACTGGGCGTGCGGTAACTGTTTGTGCTGGAGCCTGTACTTTAATAGGGGGAGAGTATAAAGCAGCAGAAGCACTTCCTGCATTATCTATAGTAGCCATAATATGCTCCTTTTTTTAATCACGATTAAGAATTACGTATAGGCTCAATTGTAGGCCTGTATATTCAACTTATAAAGTTTTTTACGATAAGAGGTTTAAATAGTCGGAAGACTACTTTTTTGTTTCAGCAGACAATGCTTATAAGTAAATGTAAACATTGAATTTTTTAGATGAAATATAGGCAACAGGTAATGATCAATGGTAATAACAGCTTAAACACTATGGTGTTAATGCATTAATCTGTGAAATATCGTCATTTGAAAGTGCCGTATAGCCACGCGGATAGGGCCAGCCATAACCCCATCTAAATTTTGTAGGAAGATAGGGTGTGCCGCCTATTCTCACCCCTGCGAGCATTAATAAGGCTATTTCAGGATTGCCCACAGCAGCAATACATTGCCTTAGTTCTTTATCGGCTGCATTTCTCTCGGCATATGTTCCGCCTTTCCAGTACGCATAATCATGTGCGGTACAGCATTCAATCCATAAGTCTTTATGTTGTAATGTGCCATCCGGGAATGAGCTGCAGCCATCAGAGGTAAATGGTTTTAGTGCTGAAGCCAAAATTGGTGTGGATAGAAAACTAAATAAGAGTAGAAATAACTTCATGATGGGTTCAGTAGTTTAGACATTATAGATGGTAATGATTGTTTGGTTTTTATTTGATACTTTTAGCTAGCAGGTAGTATTTTATTAATTATAAAAATTAATGCTATGAGCAGGCCAAAGTAGGTAGTAAATATTAACTTTAGTCTTGTTTTTGATAACAAACGTTTCAACTGTTCATTATCAACATATTGTATTTGTCTGCCAGACCATAATGTTTTTGTAAATCTCAGGTCAGAAATGATTTGCGATAAATTTATATATAAATGACCAAAAATAGTATTGCTTGTTGTTTTACTGAGCTTTACCAGTTTGTTGAGTGAACGTGCATATAGCAATACCGCCAAGGGATAGGTAAGTAATAATATAGGTAAAGATGCTGTTATTAAACTTTTCATAGTTGTATAAATAATGCTTATGTAAGAGGATAAGTGAGTCGCATTACTAAAACATAATTTTTATCTTTTGTTTATATAAATGAATTATATTTTTTCATTAATCCATGCAAAGGCATCATTTTCATTTTTGAATACACGAATTTCCTTATTTGAATTTTTAGACATTGATCTATATGCTTCATACATTCTCGCCAGGCCGAAGGCTAAATTTGATGAAACAATTAACGCTAGTTTTGTATTACTTCTATTCTGATCGGTATTAGAGGCAATACTGCTAATGTGTTTTATACCATTAGTGGTAAGTTTAATGCCAGTTATCCTGGTTAAATCTACAATTTCATTAAAGCTATTATAATCACTATTGCATTGAATATCTTGCTGATATTTTTTTATGGCTTCAATAAAATCGATATCTACAGCTTCGCCTTCCCAAGTAGTAATTAGGAGTCTAGATGCGTTATCTATACGATGTGTTGCGGGCATAATTTTAGGTTTCTTTGAGTATATGTTTTCTATTCACTTCATCATCTACGGATACTCTGCCCGTTTTTATAGTATTAAACATATGCTCGAATACGACGCCAATATTATTGTTTTCATCATTTAAGAAATAGGAATGGCCCTTAGGTGAGTCATATCTATTATTAAAGTTATCGCAATCAATAGAATAAACATTGGATTGTACCTTTCGGCTATCTTCGGGGCCGGTGTGTCCAAGTCTTCTTGAGGCTACCTTATTCTTTAAATTGGATATCTTGCTTGAGCGCAGGGCAAGGTCGTCTGAGGCGTAATAAATAGAGACATTGCGTGATGCCTGACTTATTAAACGTCCGTCTTCCTTTTCTTCAAACGATTCATTTACAATATCAGCTGCCATCAAAAGGGTATTTCTGAACAATAATGGGACGCTATTTGCCAGGTCATATTTATTCCAAACAGCAAGTATTTCCCTGAACACTCTGTTACCCATTGAGTGAGCTAATATATTAATACGTTTAAGGCAGGGAGAATCCTCCGGAGCCTCATCTCTCCAGGCCATAAAAAATTGCAAAACACGCGCAAAAGAAAATGCACTTCTATCCGCAGATTTTTGGTCATCCCAGTAATCTTTGATGATGCCTAAATCATTGTCACAAGGCCATATAATGGGAACGACCAGAATTAAATCAGGCTCCTTTGCATCAAAGTACTTTTGTAATTTGGCAGCTCTTGGGAATATATCTGGTTCAGGTAAATTAGAAAAACCATGAATGAAAAATAACAGTTGCCTGGCCTTGCTTTCTCGAAGCTTCGACATTAGCGCATCAGAACCAAGTTCTATGTATTTATTTTTTTTAATCGTTCACAACAATAAATAGAATTTGAGGGGGAGTTTTTTTCTAAATCGAATTTAAAGTCACGGCCTGCTTTGGTGAGAATGGAACCCTTAGGTTCGCGGTTTGTAATAAATAACACAATAAATCTCCTTATAATGGTTATTCGCCATATCGCAATATTGCGATATGTTTATATGCTTTGACGTGAGTTAAACAGTGCTGTCTCAAGCTTTAAATTACCATACAAACTAAGGTTAATCCAAGTATGTATGAATATTAAAATTCCTTACAATGAAGGGCAATAATTAACAGTAAAAATCATCGGGCTGAGGTGGGTTTACATCCAGTTTAACGGAGGTTTTTAATTAGAGGTTAAAGGCTCTCGAGGGATTTCCCAATAAACAGTAAAGCAAACTCTACAGGTGGAAACAACAATTGGAGAAGATCGAAACTTACCAACTTGTTCAGATTACTATCAGTTATTATAAAAAAAATGTTTGCAGCATAATCAAGCGGTGTCTCTGACACAGAAAAAAGCAGATGTCTGATTTAATTATCGGTTTATAAAAAATTCATTAAGGCCTGTGAAATAATAGAAAACGAATTAGGTAAAATCACGTTGTTAGAATACATTAGCACCCTGAATAAAAAATCATCATTTCTTACTCATTGGAAATCCACGTATATAAAGTCACGATGATGTTCTTTGGCAAATAATATAAGTATCAACAGGGCA
This sequence comes from uncultured Gammaproteobacteria bacterium, assembly GCA_963924875.1. Classification (GTDB taxonomy): domain Bacteria; phylum Pseudomonadota; class Gammaproteobacteria; order SZUA-229; family SZUA-229; genus SZUA-229. The sequence goes on along the minus strand of CAWUSX010000063.1, from coordinate 21,254 downwards.
AGCGACGCTACCTTGTTTGTTTGGCCTTGTTTAATTTTGTCAGAGGTGTTCTGTTGAATCGGATTGTTCCGCTGAGTCATTTTGTTCGAGTACACTTGCGGCCTTACTCAATAGCATTCTCAACTGGCTGAATTCTTGCTCGGTAAACGCCTCATCCAACCATGCCTTATTGGTCGCCTGTGCAGCGGCCATGGCCTGGCCGATAATTTTTTTGCCTTTGGGTGTGAGATGCACCAGCTTGCTACGTTTGTCCTGTTGCTGAATCGAGCGCTTGATCAAGCCGGCGGCTGCCAGTTGGTATAATAGCTTGGTTAGACCACCAGAGGTGATTAGCAGCGAGTGCTGTAATTCGGTAGGTGTAATCACGTGTGGTTCAGGGGAACGGCGCAGCGCGGCCAGAATATCAAATTCACCGCCACTCAGATTAAAGCCTGCTGTAGCTTCACGTGCCCGAGTGAAACTCAGGTCACGCACCCGGTAGAGATAGGTCGAAAACTCATGTAATGGTGTGTACATTTCCGGCCAGTTCTCCTGCGCAAACTCGTTAATCTGTTTCACGGTGTAGTTTTTCACCGATGTTATCCTTGTCTTTTGCCAGTTATAAAAACGCCATATTACACGCAAGATATTTATCTTGCAAGAAAGATAACCTGTCAGTATAGTTATCTACAAGTAAGATAACTGACTGAGAATTAAGTATGAGCACCACTTCATTCACGCCCCCTGTACTACTGTCGCGTTACTGTGGCAGAGTGTTAATTGCGCTGCTGACGCTGAGTGTTTCCGCCTGTGGGGATTCAACCTCACCAGCATCGACGAAAGCACGGGCAGGGAGTGCGCCCGCGCCGACTGTCGGAATCCATAAAGTGCAACCACAGTCTCTGATACTTAGTGCCGAACTGTCTGGCCGCACTGCCGCTTACCGAATTGCCGAAGTACGGCCGCAAGTCAGTGGTATCGTCATCGAGCGCACCTTCCGCGAAGGTGGCAAAGTTGAGGCCGGTGAAACCCTGTACCAAATCGATCCGGCTATTTATCAGGCCAATTACGCAAGTGCTAAAGCGACACTGGCGCGCGACGAAGCAATGCTTACTACGGCACGTTTGAAGGTGAAACGTTTCGCCGGGCTGATCAAAATCAAGGCAGTCAGTCAGGAAGTTTATGACGAGGCCGATGCCGCCCTTAAGGAGGCCCAGGCCAACGTGGCGATGGGTAAAGCGACGCTGCAAACGGCGCGCATAGCGCTCGACTACACACAGGTGAGTGCGCCTATCGCAGGGCATATTGGCCGCTCCACCATTACACAGGGTGCACTGGTGACAGGAAACCAGGCCACCGCGCTGGCTACTATTCGCCAGCTTGATCCCATTTATGTTGACGTCACCCAGTCAAGCGCCGAACTGCTACGCCTGAAAAAGCGTGCCCTGGGTAACGATGAATTACAGCGTTCGGAAGCGTTGTCGGCGCCGGTCGAGCTGATCCTCGAAGACGGCAGCCAATACGCACACAAGGGTGAGCTGAAATTCTCTGAAGTAACGGTCGATGAAGGCACCGGCTCGGTTACCTTGCGCGCCTTGTTTCCCAACCCAGAACAACAACTGTTACCTGGCATGTATGTACGCGCACGGGTGCAGGAAGGTATTCAACAACAGGCCATTTTGGTGCCACAGCAGGGTGTTAGCCGCAATGCCAATGGAGATGCGAGTGCTTTGCTGCTGAATGCAGATGACGAAGTGGAAATGCGCGCGCTGAATGTGGTGCGCGCTGTTGGCAATCAATGGCTGATTGGTAGCGGGCTTGCTGCCGGCGATCGTGTGATTGTCGACGGCTTGCAGAAAGTGCGCCCGGGCGTCAAGGCTAGCGCGATTCTGATCGATGCAGCTAACGAGTCTCGCGACACCAATTCCAATTAAGGATACCGATCATGGCTCGTTTTTTTATCGACCGACCAATCTTCGCCTGGGTAATTGCGATTATCATTATGCTGGCGGGGACGCTCTCCATCCTCAACCTGCCGGTGGCCCAGTATCCGCCGATTGCTTCACCGCAGATCCGCATCAGCGCAAGCTACCCCGGGGCTTCGGCGCAGGCCGTGCAAGACACGGTGACTCAAGTTATCGAACAGCAGATGACCGGCCTCGACGGGCTGCGTTATATGGCGTCGACAAGTGAGGCCACCGGCAACAGTACCGTCACATTAACCTTTGAGAACGGCACTGATCCCGATGTGGCGCAAGTACAGGTGCAAAACAAACTGCAACTAGCCACGCCTCAGTTGCCGAGCGAAGTGCAGCAACAAGGCATGCGGGTTGCGAAATCGGTGCGTAACTTCCTGTTGGTGGTAGCGCTAGTATCGCGCGATGGAAAACTGGATGGCGGTGCGCTCGGCGATTACATGTCGAGTCGTATTCAGGACCCCATCAGCCGTGTCAGCGGTGTTGGTGAGGTGACTGTTTTCAGTTCTCAATACGCCATGCGCATCTGGCTGGATCCGCATAAATTACACGAGTATAAGCTGACGCCGAGCGATGTAGCCAGCGCCATCCGTGCGCAGAACGCGCAGGTTTCCGCCGGCCAGCTGGGTGCCACACCGGCGGTTGCAGGCCAACAGCTTAATGCCTCTATTACCGTACAGAGCCGACTCAACACGCCGGAGCAGTTTGATGACATTTTGCTGGTCACCAGCGAGAATGGTGCGCGTGTTTATCTTCGCGACGTTGCACGGGTTGAACTGGGCGATGCCACCTACGGCAAGCTAGCGCGCTTCAATGGCCAACCGGCGGCTGCTATGGCGGTACGTCTGGCCACCGGTGCCAACGCTTTGGATACTGCCGATGCGGTACGCGCCAAGCTCGACGAACTAACGGCATTTTTCCCTGCGGGTGTGGAAGCCGTGTTTCCTTATGACACGACGCCTTTCGTTCGCATTGCAATTCTGGATGTGGTGAAAACCCTGGGCGAGGCCGTGTTGCTGGTGTTCCTGGTGATTTATTTATTCTTGCAAAACTTCCGTGCCACGCTAATTCCAACGCTGGCGGTGCCGGTGGTGCTACTTGGCACCTTCGGCGTGCTATCGGCATTTGGCTATTCTATTAATACCTTAACCATGTTTGCCATGGTGCTGGCCATCGGATTGCTGGTGGATGACGCCATCGTGGTGGTGGAGAACGTCGAGCGGGTGATGCGCGAAGATGGTTCCTCGCCGCGTGAGGCGACACGCAAATCCATGGGGCAAATTACCGGCGCGCTGATTGGTATCGCGCTGGTGCTCTCGGCGGTGTTCGTGCCGATGGCGTTTTTTGACGGTTCCACTGGTGTAATTTATCGCCAGTTCTCAATTACCATTGTCTCCGCCATGCTGCTGTCGGTGCTGGTAGCACTGATGTTTACTCCGGCACTGTGTGCCACTATGCTGAAACCGATTGATCACCAGACGCACGCCGCGCGGCGAGGTTTTTTCGGCTGGTTTAATCGCGGCTTCGAACGTGCTAGTAATGGTTATCTGGCGGGGGTTAAGGGTATGCTACTGCATCGCCGCCGTTCACTGTTCGTTTATGGCCTGCTGGTGGCGGGCATGGTGGTGCTGTTCATACGCACACCAACCGCGTTTCTGCCCGACGAAGATCAGGGCATTCTGTTTACCCAAATCGTACTGCCCGCCGGCGCCACTCAGGAGCGCACGCTGGAGGTGATTAAGCAGGTCGAAAAGCATTACCTAAACGACCCGGCGGTAGATCGCATGATTTCGGTGGCTGGCTTCAGTTTCGCCGGTAGCGGGCAGAACATGGGTATAGCCTTTGTACGCATGAAGGACTGGAGTGAGCGGCAGGATCCGTCACTGAGCCTGAAGGCCGTGGTCGGACGTGCCATGCAGGCCTTTTCGCAGATCCGTGACGCACGCGTATTCGCCTTCCCGCCGCCACCGGTGATGGAGCTTGGCAACGCCAACGGCTTTGACCTGTACTTACAGGATCAGGCCAATCTGGGTCACGATGCCCTGATGCAGGCGCGTAACCAGTTGCTTGGTGCCGCGGCTCAGGATTCACGACTGGTCGGAGTGCGCCCCAACGGACTAAACGATACGCCGCAACTTCAGGTCGATGTCGATCATGCCCGTGCTGGTGCCTATGGCCTGTCGGTTGCGGATATCAATGCCGGGCTGTCCAGCGCATGGGGCAGCGCCTATGTGGATGACTTTGTCCATGAGGGCCGGGTGAAGAAGGTTTATCTACAGGCTGACGCGCCGTTCCGCATGCTGCCCGAAGATCTGAATGACTGGTGGGTGCGCAATGCCGCCGGTGAGATGGTGCCTTTCTCCTCCTTTGCCGATGCGCACTGGGAGTATGGTTCGCCACGCCTGGAACGCTACAACGGTCTGCCTGCCATGCAGATCAACGGCGCTGCGGCGTCAGGCGTGAGCTCCGGCGAGGCCATGGATGCGATGGAAGCCATTATTGCGAAGCTGCCCAAGGGCATCGGCTTTACCTGGAGCGGGCTCTCCTACGAGGAACGCCTCGCAGGTGCTCAGGCGCCAGCCCTGTTTGCCTTATCTATTCTGGTGGTGTTCCTCGCACTGGCAGCTCTCTATGAAAGCTGGTCGGTGCCTTTTTCGGTGATTCTGGTGGTGCCGCTGGGCGTACTGGGCGCGGTTCTTGCGACGAGTTTGCGTGGCCTGCCCAATGATATTTATTTCCAGGTCGGCTTGCTAACCACCATCGGGCTGGCTGCCAAAAATGCCATCCTGATTGTGGAGTTCGCAAAATCGCTCAGTGAGCAGGGTATGGGTCTACTGGAGGCCGCCATGCATGCGGCGCGCCAACGTCTGCGACCCATTGTGATGACATCACTCGCCTTCGGTTTCGGTGTATTGCCACTGGTCCTCAGTAATGGTGCGGGTTCCGGCAGCCAGAACGCGATTGGTACCGGCGTGCTGGGAGGTATGTTGGCCGCGACCTTGCTTGGTCTGTTTTTCGTGCCCCTGTTCTTTGTACTGATCCGCCAGTATTTCAGCCGTGCGCAAACCGACACTGCGACACAGCCGACAAAGTCAGTTTCTCAGGAGAAATGAATCATCGCATCTGTTGTTAATTGCGCGGCCCATCAAACTCTCTCAGTGAAGAGTTATTGAGTATAAAGTTACTGCGCTGGGCATGCCTTCGTTTTCAGTTATATGATCTCCATTCCCCTGGCACTGGTGTGCCTGCCGGTGGCGATCAAGCTAAGCAATAAATTTACCTGGTGACAATGGGATTAAAGGGATAATCCCATTGATTTTTCTGCCTGCATATCGCTTGCTTGCAGATGACTTACAGCGCTGAATAATGCCTTGATCGATGCGGTAACAATATTGCTATCTATCGCCGCGCCGTAGCATTCATTGCTGACAGCTGGAGAAGTTACTTCGATAAAGGCACAGGCCTGTGCATCGCCAGCTTCCTTACTGGAAGAGATAGAACGCTCCTCATAGCTGCGCACCTGGATATCCATGCCGACACTTTGCAGGGCGTGTACTGCCGCATCAATGGGGCCGTTACCTTCACCATTGGCGATGTGCGATACGCCGTCAATTTCAACACTCAATCGAATACCCTGTACCTCGCCACTTTCATACAAGTGGTGATCGATATAGCGAATGGACTGTCCGCTTTGTAGATAGGTACGAGAAAACAATTGCCAGATGTCGGCTGCACTCATTTCACCACCATAGGTATCGGTATGACGCTGAACAACGGAGGAAAATGCCACCTGCATACGGCGCGGCATTACCACGCCGTATTCCGTTTCTAGTAAGTAAGCGATTCCACCGTTACCCGACTGGCTATTGATGCGGATTACCGAGTCATAACTTCGGCCCAGGTCCGCCGGATCGATGGGCAAGTAAGGGACATTCCAGTGTGTGTCTGGTTGTTGCACAGCAAAGCCCTTTTTGATGGCGTCCTGGTGTGAACCAGAAAAGGCAGTAAACACCAGGTCTCCGACATAGGGGTGACGTGGATGGATTGGCAGCTGGTTACAGTGCTCAACGGTGCGCGCAATCGCGTTGATGTCGGAAAAGTCGAGTCCCGGTGAGACACCCTGAGTATACAAATTTAGGCCAAGGGTAACGATATCCACATTACCGGTACGTTCACCATTACCAAACAGGCAACCCTCGACACGATCCGCACCTGCCATCATACCTAGCTCGGCAGCAGCAACGGCGGTACCTCGATCATTGTGTGGATGCAAGCTTAGAATCACGCTATCCCGACGGGCCAAATGACGGTGCATCCACTCGATCTGATCGGCATAGACATTAGGACTGGCAACCTCAACCGTTGTTGGTAAATTGATTATCACCTTGTTATCTGGCGTCGCAGCCCATTCGGCGGTGACGGCATCACAAATTTCTAGCGCGAAATCCAGTTCAGTGGCAGAGAAGGTTTCTGGGCTGTACTCCAACGTCCATTCTGTTTCGGGCTGTTCTGCTGCCAGGGTCTTGATCAGGCGCACCGATGACACGGCCATTTCAATGACTTCTTCCCTGGTCATGTTAAAGACAACATCGCGAAACGGTCTGGAGGTAGCATTGTAGACATGCACGATAGCCCGATGCGCACCACGTAATGATTCCATAGTACGGCGGATCAAGTGTTCGCGCGCCTGGGTTAGTACCTCTATAGTCACGTCATCGGGAATATGCCTTGCCTCGATGAGTTCACGTACAAAGTCGAAGTCGGTTTGCGAGGCAGAAGGGAAGGCCACCTCGATCTCCTTGAAGCCAATATCGCAGAGTGTATGAAACATGCGCAACTTGCGCCCGGTATCCATGGGTTCAAACAAGGCCTGGTTGCCATCACGTAAATCGGTACTCATCCAGATTGGCGGTGCCGTAAGGCTACAACTCGGCCACTGCCGGTCTACCAGAGGTACAGGTGTAAATGCTTGGTATTTTCTATCGGGCTGTTTCAACATGCTGGCAGATCCTTTCTGGGCGTTACGAATGACTTAGCTACAGATTAGCCAAAGTGGCGCGACATTACCTTGCGTTTTATAGCCTATATACAGGTTATTTAGAAATTAAATTGCGCATATTTACTCATCATGACAATATATAATCTTAATTACTCAGTGGTGCACAATAATATGAATATGGATCGTTACGATAAGCATATCTTGCGTATCCTGCAGCAGGAAGGACGCATTACCAATCAGGATCTGGCGGATCGCATAGGTCTGTCTGCCTCTCCCTGTTTGCGGCGGGTGCAGGCGATTGAAAAGGCAGGCTTAATTACCGGATACCGGGCTCTGCTCGATGCCAGGGCACTGGGTTTATCACTCATGGCGCTGATTCATATTTCCATGGACCAGCATACCCCCGAGCGCTTCGAGCACTTCGAAGCTCAGGTAATGGACATCCCCGAGGTGTTGGAATGCCTGTTAATCACCGGACAGGCGTCGGATTATCAGCTTAAGGTGGTGGTTAAAGACATGGATGCCTACCAAACATTACTGCTCAATCACATTACTCGCATCACTGGAGTTACCGGGGTGCATTCAAGCTTTGTGCTACGTCGCGTAATCGACAAAACCATGTTGCCACTTGATGATATATAAATTTTGAAAAAGGCTCTGTTGTTAGGTGGCTGGCCAACAGCAAAAAATAATTAATAAACAGTAATAAAAAAATCAGCAGTGTTCTAGCCTGCTCCCTCGATGTGATTCAGCCGTTATTTGATGTCTATTTTATCTGCATCAGGTAAAGTCTTGTCTGCGTAAGTGCATAAACTAAAAACCCTCATTACAATTAAAAAATAATAAGGTTTAAATTTTTTAAGTTAGGCATATTAAGGTTTTTTGAGTTTAAGACTGCAATAAATGAAACTTATGAGATTTCGATGCCCATTGTATTTTTTCGCAGTCGTTTAACAGCGGATTAAAAGCTTCACAAAAGCCACAATAATTACTCATATCCAAACCAGCTATCTGGCATGGTATTTGAGTTGGCGTAACGTAATTTAAACTAAATAATTTTGCAAGTTTGATTCACTTTATTTAATTACTCTATTAGAGGATACACCTACGTTTTCAAAAAAATTACTACCTTTAGTAATGCTTACGCTTTTTTCGGCACCACTTTATTCCTCAATGGTTCAGGCAAAAGAATTTAATGTCAGTTGTAGTTCTGTTGAAGACTGTATGTCAAAGGGCGATATGCTGATTAAAAAACGCAAGCTGTCACTAGGTTTAGAGGCTAATCGTAATGCGATTAAGTTTAATGTTGAGAATAAAGATGCCTGGAGAAAGTTTGAAAAAGTTGTTGTTCGAATTTCAGAAGAAGGTGGCTGTTAGTTCTTTACGTTTTAGAATAATTATCTCAATAAATGACTAGGGTATCGCATGCTAAGTTTGCGTAAACAGTGGCCTTTCTGGATCAGCGGTGTGTTTGTTGGTATTGCAGAAATAATGAATTACATCGTGTTACAAAAACCGATTGGTTTAACCACCGGGCTGGTAGAAATGACCGTCGCCTTTGAATAAACGGTGGCACCCGGCACCAATTGGTAGTCTCGTGCATATGACCCAAATGAGCACTGGATTATTATTGGTGTGGTCATTGGTGCCTGGCTGGTAACTCGAGCTGAAGGTGAATCCCGTGGCTGGGTTAAATACCCCGTAAAAGAACTGATGCTTGCATTTGTGGGTGGTTTTGTTTTTAGCTTTGGCACACGACTGGCTCACGGCTGTACCCCCCCCATCATTTTCTTGGTGGACTGTCTTCTATGTCCACCGCATCACTGCTTTATCTTGTAGCCATTCTTCCCGCGGGATTTTTTACATTTTATCTAATGAGTAAAATGGGTATAGGTCATGTTTTTAAGGGCCAGGAAAACAGGTCAACATCTGTGTATGGTGCCAAGCATGGTGGCAAAATGGCACTTGATGGTCTGGCTTGTGAAGCCAGTAAGAACTACAACCCGAAACGTGACTGGTTACGTATTTCAATACTTATTTTCATGTTTGCATTTTTTGGTAATGCTATTGTCGGCTCATTTATTTATGGCACAGAAGACGGTTTGTTTGGCTGGAATTATGCCATCAGTGTGATTGGTTGGGGCATGATGGTATGGTTTTTACTCATCGGTATAATCGCAGGTGTTGGCATGGCGAAAACCGGTTTCGGAACTGAATGTGCCTTTATGACACCGGAAATTTCCATGGGGCTAGAGCACAAGGAAAATTTCTTTGAAAAAGTTTGGAAAATTTCCGGTTCTACGCGTTTTATGTTTCGTTCCATGTCGCCCTTTACCGCTATATTTATTGAAATTTTACTCCTGTGGGCTGCCATTATGATTGGCTGGCAATTCTTTGATATTAAATTGCCACTCGGGATGAATCGACCTGGGTATTACTACTGGGTGTAGTTTTTCAGGGCTTTGGCTCGGTTGCGATGATCGGTTGTGAGATACGCACCTATATGCGACTAGGTATGGATTACATGACGGCCATTGCCGCTTTTCCTGGATTTATTCTTGGCTACTTGCCATACACCCTGTACCAGGATTTTTGGGAAGATCTTGCACGGGACACCACAATCAGTCGCATTAAACACGTACCTGATATGTTCGGTCACGAACAAACAGATGGTGCAGTTGCATGACCATCCCGGAGCCACAGGTGTAGTGCGTATTCTGAGTGGTGAAGCAGAGGTGTGGTTGTTTGATGAAGTTAAGGGAAATAAATCTGAGCCCGGTGTTGCAGAGCTTAGTCGTGTTTCACGCCAAATTTTACGTGCCGGTGATAGTGTAGTATTAACCCCGGATAAGGGAAATATTCATGCGCTTAAAGCACTCAGTAAAGAATGCAGTATGCTGGATTTTTTTATTCCACCGTATGATAAAAATCAGCGTAGCTGGTTTGAACCGCTGACAGAAAACTGGTTTGATATGGCAACTATTTTATGTCAAAAAGTTTCACAAAATGCTTATACAAAAGCATAATTATTATTTAATATTAAACTTAAGGAAATGAGCATGATGAAGATATCAATTAAAAAGATTTTTTGGTATTCATGGCTATGGCTTTGTTGGTTGGTTTTTCAAACTCGGCCGTGGCGGATGACTGGTCGAAATTAAGTAAGAAAAAACAAACCACATTGGGTTTGTATATGGCGTCAAAACAAGCCTATGACCATATGATGAAAAATATGGGAAACACTCTATTTATAGATATTCGAACACCAGCGGAATTAAATTATTTAGGTGTTACATCGGTAATGGATGCCAATGTACCAACTGATACAATGGATGGTTCTGCATGGGGTGATAAAAAGCATCGCTATGTACGTAAGCATAACGAAAATTTTGTCAGCGATATTGATGCGCGCCTAAAAGCCAAAGGCTTGAAAAAAACGGATACCGTTATATTGATGTGTCGTTCAGGAAAGCGCAGTGCAAAGGCAGTGAATGTACTGGCTAAAAATGGTTATACAAATGTGTATACCGTGGTTGATGGCTATGAAGGCGATAAAGCTAAAACAGGAAAAGACAAAGACAAAGGCAAGCGGGTTGTTAATGGCTGGAAGAATTCAGGCTTACCATGGACTTATTCAATGGATAAAGACTTGATGTACTTTACTAAGTAAAGAATAATCGGTCAGCATTAACTAAGCTGTTAAAAAAGCCCCGCTATATTTTTATAGCGGGGCTTTTTAGTGGGCTGCATATTGTGGCCGGAATACCCAGGTGTGCTTTATGAAATAGATGAATTACTAATTTCTATACCAATATTTATTTAGTACGCTGATAACTTTATCCGGATACTTCCATGAGCCGAGACTGCCGTTATAGCGTGCCAGTGCACGGCGGATATTGCCTTTTTCTATATCTAAATAATATTTCAGAATCGTACAGCCCATGCGCAGGTTGGTATCTACGTCCATTAAGTTGTCATTGGGGTGACCAATCTCTCTCAACCAAAAGGGCATGATTTGCATGAGACCCTGTGCGCCCGCTTTGGAAATGGCGAAGTGATCGAAGCGGCTTTCTATATCAATAAGTGCGATTACCAGCTCCGGTGGAATTTCTGCCTGGCTGGCTTCACGGTGAATGCTGCGTAAAAGATTTAAGCGCGTATTTGAATCCTCAACTCGAATGCGTAAACGATTCGACATATCGAGTAACCAGACCTCTGCGTGGAAGCGGTCATCAAAGCTATGGGATTTTTCGATAGCGGAAATTAGGCGCTGGCGAAGTTCGGGCTCAATATTTTGCGCCGATTTTGCAAATGCCTGCGTTGTGCTTATGCTTAAAAATAATACAGCGCTGAAGCAGCTGATATTTTTAGTAAAGCGGCGTAGGCACAAAGTATTTTTTAAAGGTTTAAATAATGTTTTAAACAATAAAACCACTTTGTGACTCCGCGCTGCTGAATGAACAAGTTATTGAATTATAGCTTATGTTCGTTTAGCTTTTAAAAATTCAACAATATCACCCATAGCAATATCCTGAGATTCCGCATCGCGGCGACCTTTGTATTCAATTGCATCTTTATCCAGACCTTTTTCGCCGAGTACTAAACGATGAGGAATACCAATGAGCTCAATATTTGCCAGCATAGAACCCAGACGTTCTTTTTGATCGAACATTAAAACCTCAAGTCCTGCATCGGTTAACTCTTTGTATAAGTTTTCTGCGGCTTCGGCCAGACGTTCTGACTTTTGCATATTGATAGGCGCAAGCGCGACGTCAAAGGGGGCAAGGTTTTGTGGCCAGATAATGCCATTGTCATCGTTGTTTTGTTCAATCGCGGCGGCCACTACACGGGATACACCAATACCATAACAACCCATGGTCATTACCTGCTTGGAGCCGTTTTCATTGAGTACAGTCGCCTGTAGTTTTTCGCTGTATTTAGTGCCTAGCTGGAATATGTGGCCCACTTCGATACCGCGCACAATGGATAATGTGCCCTCGCCGTCCGGGCTGTTGTCACCTTCCACTACATTGCGAAGATCGGCAGTAGCAGGCTCGGCTAAATCTCGACCCCAGTTCACGCCCTGTAGATGTTTACCATCTTCATTTGCGCCACAAACAAAGTTGGCGGCGTGCGCAGCACTGTGATCCGCAATCACCGTGATGTTTAAATCTGGGCCCACTGAACCCGGCGCACAACCGGCGGCGGCCTTTACCTGTTCTTCTGAGGCGAAGCACAGTGGTGATGCGACCTGTTCTAATTGCTCGGCCTTAATTTCATTGAGTTCGTGGTCGCCACGTAAAATCAGGGCAACTACGCTGCCTTCTTCGGCGCCTTCCACGATTAATGTTTTCAAACACTGGCTGGTATCTATCTTTAAGAATGTTGTGACTTCTTCGATGCTGTGCTTGCCCGGTGTTTCTACCGTGGTTTTTTCTTCGCTGGGGGCAGGGCGTTCACCTTGCGGCGCCTGGGCCTCGGCTTTTTCGATGTTCGCTGCATAGTTGGAGCCAGATGAGAAGGCGATGGCATCTTCGCCTGAATCTGCCAGCACATGGAACTCATGTGAGCCGGTGCCACCAATAGAGCCGGAATCGGCCATTACAGGGCGAAAGTCTAAACCGAAGCGGGTAAAGATATTCGTATATGCCTGATGCATAATGTCATAGGTTTGCTGCAGTGATTGCTGATCCATATGAAAGGAGTAGGCATCCTTCATAATAAACTCACGTGAGCGCATTACACCGAAGCGCGGGCGAATTTCATCGCGGAATTTGGTTTGTATCTGGTACCAGGTTATAGGTAGCTGCTTGTAGCTGGCCAGTTCACGGCGCGCTAAATCGGTAATAATCTCTTCGTGGGTTGGGCCAAGGCAAAACTCGCGGTTGTGGCGATCATTCAGGCGCAGCAGTTCCGGGCCGTATTCTTCCCAGCGACCAGACTCCTGCCAAAGCTCGGCGGGTTGTACGCCGGGCATGAGTACCTCAAGGCAACCTACCTTTTCCATTTCTTCACGCACTATGCGTTCCACCTTGCGTAATACTCGCACACCTAAGGGCAGCCATGTGTACATACCCGAGGCCAGACGGCGAATCAGGCCAGCTCGTAGCATTAGCTGATGGCTGATAATCTCAGCATCTGATGGAGTTTCTTTAAGGGTCGATAAAGGAAATTGTGATACGCGCATGGTGGTTTCCGTGTGAATAGATAAAATGCCGGCTTATACTATTCAAAATAACAATAATGATAAGGCATATAAAGAGTTGGTGGGGATTCTACAAAACTATTGCAGGGGCGTGAATAAGAATATCACTTCGTTTGCCAGTAAAGGCCTGTTTATGGGTTTATGGCTTGGTTTTTGGGCGTGTCTACCCGGTAATGCCTTCGCCAAGCCCGATTTGTCTGCACCCATAATAGAAAAGGCTATACAAAAGGCAAAATTATTAAAGCTGGCGCAACAGCCTGCCTGGTTTAATTTATTGCATTATAAAAGCAATGCCTGGGGAAGCCTCGTTAGCCAGGCCGATGATGTGCATTTTTTTATCGCCGAGTCAGGCGCCGAAAATGCACAGGCAGAGCTAGAGGCCGACTTACGTGGTTTCTTTAGTGTGGCAAATAATATTGTCGATAATATTAAGCGTGATCAGCATGCGCAATGTCGGTTCCCGGCGCGCCTGCATTGGCTTAACCAGCAATTGGACTTTACTGAGTCCTTACCAAAGGTGGCATGTACAAGGTTTAATCAATGGAGGCAACGGTGGAATGCCACGCAAATTACCCTGTTATTTCCGAGTATGTACCTGGGTAATCCGGCCTCGATGTTTGGTCATACCTTTATTCGATTTGATACCCAGGGAAAAAGCCAGTTACTTAGCCCAACCCTAAACTACGCCGCCGCATCCGATAAAACCGATTCTCTAATTGTGTTTTCCTGGAAGGGTATTTTTGGTGGCTATGCGGGGCATTTTTCCATGCAGCCCTTTTATGAAACCCTGCTTGAATACAGCGATATAGAACAGCGTGATATTTGGGAATACAAACTAAACCTTAACCAGGCTGAAACGAATCAGTTGATTCGCCACTTATGGGAGGTGAGTGATGTTCACTTTGATTATTATTTTCTGCGTGAAAACTGCGCCTTCCGATTATTGGCATTATTAGATGTGGCGCGTGAAGGTATAAATATGAGTTTAACCACGCACCCGATTTATGCGATCCCTGTAGATACTGTGCGCGATATACAGCGTGCCGGATTAATCGATGAAACAAAATATCGGCCCTCTACCCACAATAAAATTTTACAAATGTCGCAGCAGATGGATTCACCAAGTCGCGCAGTAGCTTTTTCGATAGTAGATAAGTCACAGCCGGTTAATGATCTGAATGTGAGTTTAAATACAGTGCAACAGGCGCAAGCTCTGGAATTAGCAAATGAAATATTGGGGCAAAACAAAGCCGCAAATCAGACATTACAAATGCAGGTGTTAAGTGCGCGCAGTCAATTAGATATTAATGCACCACAATCCGAATTTTCGTTTAGCGAAAGCTCACCGCAAACATCACACGATTCGGCGCGTTGGCAATTAGGCGTTGGCGAACTTGATAAGCAAACTTTTTATGAACTGGGATTCCGTCTGAATTTTCATGATGCACTCGACCCAGTGCAAGGGTTCCCTACAGGCGTTGCTATTAATATATTCGATACACGGCTTCGCTGGTATGAAGATGCTGAAACATTAAAACTTGAAAGTGTTGATGTTTTTTCTATGCAGTCAATTGTTTCGATAGAAAAATGGGCTACACCGCTGTCAAAAAAACTATCCCTGCAAATTAATAGACGGGGATTTTCCAGTGGTGAATGGCATCATGTGTTTGAAACACAGGTAGCCGCTGGTTACGCAAAAAATATAAGTGATATATTGTTTTATGCTATGGCAGGTGGGCGTTTAGATTATTCGGATGAGCTGGGAAATAGTCATGCCAGTTATATAGGGCTTGATGGCGGTTTTTTATACGCTTTTAATGTATCTGGATTAAGTGCTCAAAGCCGATTTTCTGTACAGAGTTTTCAGAGACTATCGGGGGAACCGGGTGATATTCAATCGCTACAGTTGGGTATTCAGTTTAATCTAATGCGCAATAGTGGCTTACGTTTAGAATATAAGAAAGATAGGTATACGGAGTTAGAAATTGCTGAGGCAAAGCTAAGTTATCTTTATTATTTTTAAGTTAATTACACAGGGTAAAAAGGCCACTAACATAGAGTGACCTTCATTATGTATTTGTATTGTTAAAACGTACGTTGATCCCATCCCCACATATGCCGCTCTGGGCTACTAAATTCAATATAAATACGTGATGCATCTATTTGGGTTTCAATTTTCATAAACTCACACAAGCGAGCTGAGAAATCTGCCGTTGTATTTTCAGGTAAACCCAGACTTTTTAATTCGAGTAGCGCACAGGGGTCATGCTCTCCTGCAAAAATTAAACATTGATCATCTTCTACCTGAACCATGACATAACTTTCGGGTTTACCGAGAATATTTGCAATGGTGAGCGAGGCCTTTTCTGCAATGTCACGTTTGTCTTTTAGTTTTATATTGGTTCTTATGGTTAATAAAGGCATAGTTTTATTTACAATGTTTGCTGATTAAATCGCGTGATTGCTGCATTTTAGCTTCTTTCTGTTTTTGCGAGATAAAGCTGGCATTACCATCTTTGTCTTTACTTCGAATACGCCCGATAGATTGCATTGTAGTCAGGTTTTTTCTGGCTTGTGCACAGGCTGCCATACGCTGTTTCTTTTCGGCCCTGGTCTCTACTTTTTTTTCAGGTTCGCTGTCGGCGGTCTTATCTTTAGCGGCTTGTTCTTTATCATCGTCTTTGCCATCGACTTTTGAACCAGGGCGTTTATAGCTGGAGGTATCTTGAGGTGCATAACTTTGCACATCCATTTGTTCGGCTGGAATGTTGCCTGGGCGATGTTGGCCATATTGCGTATTGCCCTGCTCATCAACCCATTTATAAATACCGGAATAACAGTAATTACTAATAGAGATTAACACGAGGAAAAATAGGCCTTTGGAGAAAGGTGTAATAAGTTTTACAGGACTATATGAGCTTTTTCTTATATTCATGACAATTCACTTATAAGTGGTCTTATTGTTTGATTCTATAGTAAGTATTGGTTTTTTTCCTATGTCTACCGATGATATGTGCCAATTCATTTAATAAATGGCAACATAATGTTTGCATATAAGGCATGGCTTGATAGTATTCATCCCTCTTTTTGGTTTGTATAAGAAAATGTTATGGCAGATAGAAGACTTAAAGTGTTTCATACAGTTGCCAAACTGTTGAATTTTACCAAGGCAGCGGATGCTCTTCACATGACGCAACCGGCTGTGACGTTTCAAATTCGTCAATTGGAGGAATACTTTAACACTCGATTGTTTGATAGAACACACAACAGAGTGAGCTTAACTGAAGCCGGCCAGCGAGTTTATGGCTTCTCAGATAAAATTTTTGAACTGTATGATGAAATGGAACATGCCATTCGTGAAATGACGGGTGATGTGAGTGGCATGGTAACTCTGGGTGCCAGCACAACCATTGCCGAGTACATGTTGCCGTTTCTGCTGGGTGATTTTAAAGCAAAAAACCCTGAAGTTAATATCCGCCTTAAAGTCTCTAATACCGATGGTATTGTGTCGATGGTGGAAAATAACATTATTGACCTGGGTATAGTTGAGGCATCAGTTGGCAATAAAAATTTACAGGTTGATGTTTGTCGCATGGATCAGTTAGTTGCAATAATGCCACCAGGTCATGATTTAGCATCTTATGAAACATTGACTCCTCAGCAGCTTGCGGCTCAACCCTTTATTTGTCGCGAAGAAGGCTCGGGTACACGTGAAGTGATTGCAAAGTATTTGAAGCTAATTGATGAAGAGCCAAACGTATGTCTTGAGCTAGGTAGCCCTGAATCGATTAAAAGTGCGGTAGAAGCGGGCATGGGTATTTCCATTATGTCCTGTTCAACGGTACAAAAAGAAATCAAGTTGAATACATTGGTCGCAATTCCATTAGATCCTCCATTAGAACGCCCATTTTCATTCGTTCATCAGCGTCACAAGTTTAAAGCGCGTGCCATGGAAGAATTGCTGGAGTTTGCCAAGCAATATTGCGAATCACATCAAAAATCATAGTGCTACCTTTCAATACATGGCTCTATAAAAAGAGCCATGTATTGAAACTTGTCTTATAGTTTCCTAAATTCATACAAATCGTTACAATCAGTCGATCAACTATATCGTTTTATTCAGGAGGTGGTGGTGAAACCATCGGCTAAAACACTGGCAGAAATTTTTGACTATTTACCAGAGAAAGATCAGCAGACATTATTTGAGTTTGCTGAGTTTCTTAAGTCTAGAGCACCCGAACCTAAGGCCGCCATCAAAGAACCTTTAGGTATTCCGCGCCCCGATGAGGAAAGTGTGGTGTCGGCAATTAAACGCCTGAAACAAAATTATCCAATGTTGCAGCAAAAAGAGCTGCTGCATGAAGTTTCCAGTCATATGATGGCTCATATGATGCAGGGTAAAGCTGCTATTGATGTTATTAATGAGCTTGAAGACCTGTTTGAAACAAGGTTTAAACAGGCTACAGGTGCAGGCGATTGATTTCAGTTTTACGCACCTGGTATAACCGCCACTTTTCAGATCCACAGGCCGTCATTCTTGCCTTAATGCTGATCTTTGGTTTTGCGTTAGTTCTATTAATGGGGCCGGTCTTAACCCCGCTGATTGCGGCAATTGTTATTGCTTATGTACTTGAAGGTGCTGTACATAAATTGTGTCTGTTAAAAATACCTCATGTCATTGCTGTTAGCTTTGTGGTGCTGAGTTTTGTATTGCTGTTGTTAATCTTTATGCTTGGCCTGTCGCCCTTAATCACCCAGCAGTTGAGTCAGTTCTTTACTGAAATGCCAGCTATGTTGAGTAAAGGGCAACAATTATTAATGGCTTTACCAGAAAATTATCCCTTTATTTCTGAGTCACAAATTCAGGATGTAGTAAAACAAATTAATAACGAACTGGCATCGATAGGGCAGACGGTGGTGTCTAAATCATTAGCATCGGTGGTTAACATCTTTACCATAATGATTTATATGGTGGTTGTTCCTTTGTTGGTGTTTTTCTTTTTGAAAGATAAAGAAAAAATTATGCAATGGATAAGTCGTTTTTTGCCTAGCAAAGACGGCCTGGCTGGTGAAGTGTGGAAAGAAGTGGATATAAAAATAGGCAGTTATATTCGCGGTAAATTTATTGAAATTGGTATTGTTGCTGTTGCAACCTTTATTCCGCTACAAATACTTGGCCTGCAGTACGCAGCATTATTAAGTTTCTTCGTTGGCTTATCAGTGATTATTCCTTACGTTGGTGCACTTGCTGTCACCATACCGGTTGCATTACTGGCGTATTTGCAGTTTGGATCAGGAAGTGAGTTTTTGTACATTATGCTGGCATATGGCATCGTACAATTTTTAGATGGTAATTTACTGGTGCCGTTACTATTTTCTGAAGTTGTGAACATGCATCCGGCGGCAATTATTATTTCAGTATTGGTATTCGGTGGTTTGTGGGGTGTATGGGGGGTATTTTTTGCAATTCCGTTGGCCACGTTAATACAGGCGGTAATCAATGCATGGCCAACCGAACAGCAGGAAAAAGATTTAACATAACTTATTTATAGAGTACGTCACCTAACTTCCTGGCCATTTGTTCAATGAGCTGTATTTAGCTTTTATCAAAATTATCACTACGTACTGCATGAGATGAAAAATTCACAGTGCCGGTAACCCTAGCATTGTGGTCATGTATTGGTGCGCCAATATAAGACTCTAGTTGAACGGCCTTGTATACGGGGTGTATTATCATTTTTAGTATTATGCCTACTTGAATGTAGGTGATAGTTTTGCCCTCTTTTACAACGGCGGCGCAATAGGTCTCGCATAAATCGAAGTTATCACCGACGGAAAAAATATCTCCCATTTTAGAAGTGACTTGTCTGATGGTGTAATCAGAACCATTAACTTCACTGATAATACCTGTTTCAAGTTTAAGTATATCAAGGCCTATTTTTAAACCTTCTAGCATCCAGTTGTTTATATCGGGTGAATTCTTTTACAAACGCGTATTAAGCCATTTTTGAATATCTTGTTTATTCATTTATTACTGACTCAGAATTTTTGAAAGATATTTAAAGTTTAGATTGTTTATTTTATCAGCTGTTGTTAATGGTGTTTTTTAAAATGCTTTTTTTTGCGCATTTTTAACTTACGAGACCACCACACCCATGTGCCGCTTATACCAAGTAACATCATTAATATAGCGGCGGCATCCATAATATACAGTCCCCAGCGAGCATTGAATATTCGCCCGGAATGTAGATCAAGTATAAATTTCTCCAGATTTAAGCCGTCACCTCTAAAGGCAGTTTTAAGATTATTAATTTGGCTTTTATTGATCAGTGTATTTTTTGACCAGGTTATGTTGGGGATAATGTCGGCAGGTTTCCAGCTAGTTAATTGTGTATTGGACAGGTAGAATTGTTCTTCTTTATCAAGTAGTGCGATTTTATCATCAATATTGCCGATTTTTTGTATCGGGGCGCTTGTCTTAACGGAAATAAACTCAATTACTTCGCCATCGGTATCAATAAGCAATACGTGATGCTGCAATGCTATAGCGATAATGTCGTTTGCTACTGCAATGCCTTGTAATCTTTCAGAATGAGTGAAAAGTGTTTTGCCATTTAAAAATAGTTGTTGATCCCATTGAGTAATCCATATGTCATTGAGCTTATATGAAGTGGGCTTGCCGCGCGGATTTATGCCATACCAATCGAGTAAAATATCTGACTTGATGCTAAGCTTATTGAGCTGAAAATCTTCAGTATGGTTGAGCATAATTCCAGTAATGGCTAAAATAAACAGTAAAATTAATCCTGCTAAGCCTAGTCGCTTATGCCATAAAAAGAATGAAAATGATTTTCTTTTACGTGTCATTTTGTTTTGTACTTTCTGTGACTGATATTTTTTGATTAAGCAGAAGCGCAATACGAGCTAACTTGGTGAGTGCGCGAACAGATAGAGTTGCACCTGATATGCCATCAACTGTGCCACTTAGTGTATCGTTATTAGTAAGAGACATTTGATCAAATTGTTGGCTAAAAAAAGGGTAGCGCACTTCCCAGCCACGGGTTTCTCTAAATATTAAAACCTTCAGTTGGCTGATCTTTTCGTTATCAATAATAATGCCGACTGTAATGGGTTTCTTTTTACCTATTTCTTCCAAAATCCACACGCTACGCTGCTGTTTTTTCCAATAACGGATGCGCTTTGCCTTGTATTGGTGTTGCAAAATATCTTCTACTTTCTGACGCAACTGGTCTTTTATCCAGATAATATCTGCTTCGGGAGTTTGTTGATTAAATGCATTATTAATAAACTCTTCTGGCGGTTGATAGATGCCTTTTGCATTGCTATTCGCAGTAAACAATAGCGTACTGATCAATAAAAAGTTAATAAATAAATAATGTATTTTCATGGCAGTAAATAATATCAGATGTTTGTTGTGTCTACTGTAATTACAGCCCACTCAATAAGATGTTCTGTGTATAGTAAACAAAAAACGGGAAGCATCAAAGATGCTTCCCAATGTACCAGCTAAGGATTGTAATTTGACCACTCACTCATGTAGAGCATAACCGTCGCTAGTGCTATGACTTATCATCATCAGCG
This sequence comes from uncultured Gammaproteobacteria bacterium, assembly GCA_963924875.1. Lineage (GTDB taxonomy): Bacteria > Pseudomonadota > Gammaproteobacteria > SZUA-229 > SZUA-229 > SZUA-229. Next base: position 493 of record CAWUSX010000063.1, on the reverse strand, counting down.
GTAACAGTTAAAACTGGTAACCAAGGCCCAGGTTAAAGCCATCTAAATCACCCGCATCATCATTTTGCATTTGATAATCGGCTTTAAATACAACGTCCTCATGCGGCCAGTAGTTTATGCCTATATCTGTTTGTGCCTTTTCTGTTGCGCTGTCATCATTCGTCCAGTCATTTTGACGGGCAAATACACCCCAACGGCTATTTAGTTTGTATGATGCTTCCACAATACTACCGGTTTGTGTTTTTGCTGCGCTATTAATATCGACATCCCAGGTTGCATATAGTGCCGATACGCTTAGTGGTCCAGTTGTATATTTGGCATGTGTTTCTAATAATGTGGCTCCAATTGCTTCTGCTGCAACACCTTGAGACATATCGTCCTGAATTTGTACGCTGCCGGCTATTTCTAAACCGGGCATGCCGGTGTATTTAACACGTGCAGTGTAGGCAAGGCTATCGCCCGCAGCTTCAGCTACTTTTTGTCGACCACTGCG
>CAWUSX010000062.1:0-10065 GCA_963924875.1 uncultured Gammaproteobacteria bacterium | reverse complement strand
TCCTGTTTCAGCATAGCGCCATTCAATTGATATGCCTGTCCCGCGCTTTGCACCACCGCACGACTGATTGTGCTATCACCGCCCATGAACAGGGCGACACCCACCACGCCCTCATTACCCGACACAGCAATTTCTGCGGAGTAACCATCCTCCATAACGCAGAGCACGGAAATAATACAGCCCGGCAGCGGAAAAAGAACATGCTGCAATTCTATGCCGGGCTCATAGATGACCTCACCCAGTGGTAAATCTACCAGTTTGAGATACGGCAGCAGGCTAGCGAGAACCTCATCGGGTAAGGCCTCGAGCAGGTGATTTTGTATTGGTTCAGATATGTTGGCCGCTCCTTGTTTATTATCCATTTATAATTCGCTCATTATTATGAAAACACAGCAGTGATCTTCACGATCAGACGTATTAGATATATACATTTTGAGATACATATACCAGAAAAGGTACAAAAAATATAGGGATACTTAGATACTTATAAATGATGATTACTTAAAAAATTAAGAGCCTATATATCAACAAATTAATATCAACAAATTATAAAAAATTCAATAAATAGCTTAGTGGTTTGCATAAATGGACAAGCGGATTTTTATAGTGTAATTCACCCAGTTTTACTCAAAAAAATTAGCCCAATAAAAAAAGGATCCGATGGGGTCCTTTTTTTTATGTCAGCGTGCTTTCACACGGTATAGTGCGTATTACTGATTGATAATATTAATTTCTACCTACGATACAATGATATCGACAACCCGCAAAAAAACATTGCCCCGTGCGGTACTGTCGGCGATCGCCGTTGTGATTGTCGTCTACGTTATCGTTACCCTTGGTACGGTCATGCTGATCGGAGCGGTTCAGGTAGTGCAGCACAAGGAGGTCTCGCTGGATCACAAAAATGCAGCCGGCTTGCGGGTCATAACAGGATTTGGTGCGCTTGCGGCAGCTGCTGCTTCAGTTGCTCTTATAGTTCGCTTGATCTCTATCCTTTTCTGATTCCATAAGAATAACCGGGGACAGTCCACGGTTATCGTTCATAAACAAATGGCTCATATTGGCCGTTTTCTGCCTGTCGAAAAAGGTGTATACACCAACAAGATTAAATAATTAGTTGCCATAACGTGGTGGAAGATTTTATTTTTCTGAATGTCTTTTAATTTTTTTCATAATAAATTTAAAAGCCATTAAGTACATACTAACGATGAAAAATACGTACATTTAAAAACACTTAATGACCGCTTATGATAGCGGACATTTTTGGCAACTTATGTGACCATAATTTTCCCATGACGAGCAAACTATGATCGCAAGAACAATGGCATTGAAGGCACACGCCTTGCATTACTTGAATCCCGCCAACAAGGCATTCACCCTTTCTGTATTACCATTTATAAAAAATGGCCATGACTATTTAAAAACCATGTACGGAGAGCAAGCTATGTAGTTATTGATGATGCCGCTCAACTCCCCATGAAAGTGGCCGATATATAGCGTAATATCATGAACTAAATATTTAATCAAAATAAGCTATACACGTAAGCAGATACTTTTTAAAACCTCAATTAATGATATTTGTAGAAATATCTACCTCAGTCGGCGGTATATACGCCAGAACATCAATGCATTACACACCGCCTAACAGGGCCCTGACAAGATAACTCATCGTCTAAATAACGTTATCTCCATTTTCAAAGCCAATAACTCTTGATACACATCAAAACTACCATTCGATAATTCTCATATCTTAACGATTATAAATTTTTAATATTGGGGATAATAATGAATTTATCTGATGCCATGTTACGCAAGCTACAACGCGCTTTACGTTTAAATATGTTACTAGGATTAAGCGTTACCGTTATTTCCACCTATATGATTATTACCGGCCAATATGACAGTATTCAGTCTCGTCAGGCTGAAGAAACATTATTAAGCTGGGTCGCTATTATAGGTTTGATGTATACCTTTGGGTTCTGGATAGCATGCGTTTTTAGAAATCAATTTTTTAAAAACACATCCGATCAGACATAAGCTGTCTGGCCGATCTGATATACCTGTCTCTACTGCTATAAAAATATAGCATAACGATTCATGGGCCGGCTGTATATTCATATACAGCCGGCCCATATCCGCTCTTACTCTATTAAAAATATTTAAATTAGCTTATCAATTATTGAGGGATTTCTGCCTCACTTTTCACCTCCATTTAAAAATAAAATTGACACCTTTGCCTATTCAAATCACACTCTTAACTTTATACAATCACACGTATTAATATGAACTCACCTAGTTTCTACTGGTATGACTACGAAACCTTTGGCATCGATCCGCGCGTAGATCGCATCAGCCAGTTTGCTGGCATTCGAACGGATATGAATTTCAATATCATTGATGAGCCAGTAGACATACTGTGTAAAGCAACAGATGACATACTGCCTAATCCTGAGGCCAGTTTGATTACCGGCATTACCCCACAGGACACCCTAAAAACAGGCTTGCGTGAAACTGAGTTTATTGAACAGATTCTGCAGGAATTTTCAAAGCCCAATACCTGTGTAACTGGCTTTAACAATATTCGTTTTGATGATGAATTCACCCGTTACACTCTGTATCGTAATTTTTTTGATCCCTACAGCAGAGAATGGCAAAACGGCTGTTCACGTTGGGACATTATTGATCTGGTCAGAATTACCCGCGCACTACGACCTGAGGGCATTAATTGGCCGCTTGATGACAAGGGGATCGCCAGTAATCGCCTGGAGTTAATTACCAAAGCGAATGGTATTAGCCATGAAGCGGCGCATGACGCCTTATCTGATGTACACGCAACGATTGCCGTAGCAAAGCTCATAAAAGATAAACAACCTAAATTATTTAATTTTGTTTTTGAGCATAAAAGTAAACAGAAGCTGTCTCAGTTACTTAATTTGCAACAACCGCAAGCCGTTTTACACACCTCTGGAATGTACTCTAGTGAGATATGTAATAGCGCAATGATTTATCCTCTGGCTCAGCACCCTACCAATAAAAATGGCATTGTGGCATATGACTTACGCTACTCACCCGATGATCTAATTAATCTATCTGCAGATGAAATTATTCAGCGCCTATATACGCCTCGAGACCAATTACCCGAAGGCGTAGAGCGTATTCCACTGAAAACTATTCATATCAATAAATGCGCCGTCATAGCACCTCTTAGTACGCTTGATGACGCCTCAGCTGAACGAACTCAAATAAATCGTGCACTACACCAGGAAAACCTTGAAAAGCTAAAGGCCGCCTTACCAGGCATTAAGGCAAAGCTCAAAGCCGTGTACAGCCATAACCCCTTCCCACAGGAATCAGATCCGGATAAAAGCCTGTATAGCGGTGGTTTTTTTAGTGCCAACGATAAACAACGCATGCAGCAACTTCACGAACTCAGCGCAGACGATCTGACGACAGCTAGCTTTAACTTTGAAGATAAGCGCCTGGATGAAATGCTCTTCAGGTATCGAGCAAGAAATTTTCCTCAGACATTGTCTGCCGATGAAATAACTCGCTGGAATGAATACCGCCTGTATCGCTTTGCCGACACTGAAAGTAATGCCCTGAGTTACACATCATTTAAAGAGATCTTGTCAGAGCATTTAAATGATCATCAGCCTGGCGCCGATAAGAAGGCGGTATTATTGAAATTACAGCAATGGGGAGAGGAAATTACTAAGGAGTTACAGCTATAAATAGCTTTTAAAGCAGCTTAAAAATACATTCGGTAGAAGTTAACTATCACGCACACTTTGAATGATTTCACTCAAGGTATAAAAATCGGCATTGCGCATAAAGCCTGCAATTATTTCTGATTTCAAAGTTAATGCTCTGCCCTTCTCGTCCTTCTCATCAATCCAGGTCGCTGGCAAGCCATCAAGTATGTGCATCACTGATAGTTGACCACCAAAATCGGTTGAAAGATGAACTTGCTGGTTTTTAATGTTTTTGAAGGCTGGCATAAAACCAAAACTGACGTCACTAAAAACCGCACCATTAAATCTATAATGCGTTCCCTGCTGCTGCACGGCCTGTTGCTGGGTCAAGTACATTCAATTCACCTGTATATCTATCTACTAAAATATAGCGGCTTAAAGAACAATACCTTTAGCTAAAAAAAATAGATATATGTGCTTAATTTTTGATCAGCAAATCATCAATCAATTGCTTGCAAATATCCTCAACGGCTAGCCCAAATGCTTCTGCAGAGGGATATATAGCCGTTGTAGACAATAACTGATTAGAGGAATAGCGCTTTGTCCATTGCTCGTCTTCATCACCCCCACTGCGCACGCTAATATCCAAAACGACTCTAACAGTGACATTGCCTGCATTGAGCACTCTTTCAAAATTCACAATTCGGCTATCAATAACATAGTCTGCTTGCGATGCTTTAATATCACGGCTTATTTCCTGTGATATTGCACTGCTCTTAAGCCCCTGGTACAAGGCGTTGTGCAGTAGATTGGCCGGTGTCTCAGTCCAGAAATTATAGTGATAGCGCTTCAGCTCTAAGGGTCTTGCCTGCTCAATGTATAATATTGCTCTATCGTGATACAAACCGGTTGCCGTAACAGGCCTAATAACCAGTTGCTTGAAATGGGGTTCTGGCTGAGGACTAATTGCTAGCTCTGGTAATTTATAATAATGATCCTGTGGCACTGATACGCCACCCAAACCACAGGCCGTTAGTGCATTTACCGATAAAATTAACAAAAATATTCTTATCACTATTATTCCTTATTTATCACCATGAATATCTGTTGGTGGCTTACCACCCAAAACCGCACCAGGATTATTACGTAGCGTTCGACTAAATTCATTCATATTTTGACTCGTTGCATCCAGGTTATACATTACCGATTCTATACGCCCGGAAATGATACCCATGGATTTTTTTAATTCTACAATGCTATAACGGATGTCCTGTGAATTATCGTCGAGCATCACATTTGTCTTGTCTAAGATTCTATCCAGCTGCTGATTAATTCGACTAAAGCTTACCGTAAGGTCAGATAATTTTTTGCTTGAGGAGTCTGCATTTTTAAAGAAGCTATTTAAATGATTAACATTCTTCTGGTTCAATAATAGCGCGACCTGATCTGCAGAAAAGTTTAACTGCTTTAATAATTGATTAACATTTTTAGTGGATTCGGGAATAAAACTATTTAACTTTTGCCCTATAGAATCCACCAGTTCCATTACATCAACCGCCTCAGCTCCACTAATGGTGTCACCTGGTTGCAGGCTTTTCTCTGCCTGACCTTGTGTAATTTCAATTTGTTTATCTGAAATAATGGCCGGCATAACAATTTGCGCGCTACTATCAACCGGTATACGCCAGCCTGATTTAACCCCTAAGCTCAATTTATAGCGCACCTGACCATTTTCTAATAAAGGCTGTACATTATTAACTGCACCGATAGCGTATCCACCATATGTCACTACCACGCCATCTTTTATACCTGTAACATTTGTAAATTCTACAAAATATTCATCTGCATCTGATTGATCGCCGGTAATTTTAAACAACATTATAAATAACAGTAAAAATCCTGATATTACAAACAGACCGACCATAAAATAATTTGTATTTTCTTTTTTCATAAATTTTAACTTATTAATTTATCATTTATTAAAGTATATTTAAGTTCTGCCCTGTAAGGCGATGCAAATATTCATCAACATTCACGATATCTTTACGCGGTTGTCGATGCAGTAAATTATAGATTCGTTGATTATCACTATTGCGCACTTCATCAACCGTGCCACACATTAAAATTTCACCCCGATCAAGAATGGTAATCCTGTCGGCAATTTTAAATGCGCTGTCCAATTCGTGCGTAACCACCACGATGGTCATATTCATTGCATCACGAAGTTTTAGTATTAATTCATCCAGTTCGGCAGATACCACAGGGTCCAGGCCGGCTGATGGTTCATCAAAAAACAATAGCCTGGGATCTAAAATAATAGCCCTTGCCAGTGCTGCGCGTTTTACCATACCGCCAGATAACTGGGATGGCATTAAATCGCCAAACCCTGCCAGATTAACCACTTCTAACTTCATTTGACTCATAATCTGCATCGTTTTCTGATCCAGACTGGTATGCTCGTTGAGTGGCAGTTGAATATTTTCGGCAACTGTCATTGAGCCGAACAAGGCCCCCCCTTGAAATGAAACACCAATTTTTTTCTTCATTTGGTGCATTTCATTGCTTGTCATTTTGGTAATGTCATTACCGAGTAGCTCTATACTACCCGAGCTTGGTTTTTCTAAGCCCAACATATAACGCAGCAAAGTACTTTTACCTGAACCACTACCCCCCATAATCACCATGATCTCACCCTGATTCACATCCAGGCTGACATCATTTAATATTTTTCGGCCATCATAGTGCGTAACTAAATTTTTAACTTGAATGTTTTTTTTGGCTGGGCTCTGGTTCATTAACTTATTCACAATTAAATAGCAATTACACTCGGGTTAGGAAAAAAGTAAAAATCATATCCGCAATAACAATGGCGCTAATCGACATTACTACTGAACGCGTGGTGGCAAGACCAACACCTTCTGCACCACCTTTAACCTGAAAGCCATTAATCACACTCACCACGACAATCAACACCGCAAATATAACGCTCTTTATTAACCCCTGAATTAAATCAAATGGAGCAATAACATCAAAACTACGATTCATATAAATATCTATTGGCATACCCAGTTCATACACGGTGTATACAGATGCCCCGAGCATTCCCATTACATCGCCAAACAGCGTTAAAATAGGCATGGAAATAATCATTGCCAATAACGCAGGGGCTGCAAGGTAGCGCACGGGATTAATGCCGATGACTTGTAAGGCATCAATTTCCTGCGACTCTTTCATCGTACCTATACGCGCGGTAATCGCCGAACCTGATCTACCGGCAACAATAATGCCGGTAATTAATGCAGAAAATTCTCGGGTGACAGATAAAGCGATTCCTGTCACCACCTGAGATTGCGCACCATAAGGTTTAAGTGTTTCCAGGCCTTGAATAGATAACATCATGCCGACAGAAAAACACAGCACGACAACAATAGGCATAGCCAAAGCACCAATTTGAACAACTTGCGCGAGGATTAGTGGTAAGCCAACAGCTTGCTTATGAGTCTTTCCAAAAAGCAACCAGTAGACTGACTCATAAAACATCATCAAGGCATAGCCCAGTTCTTCAACTGCACTAATGGTTAGGCGACCTACTTTTTCAATTTTACTTTTCATCAGTTCTTTTCATATACCATTTATTCTTTTACATCATCCAGTGAAGCATAAATGGTAAATACACTATCCAGACGAGCGAGTTGCAACACCTGCATAGCTGAAGCACTAACACCCACCAGGGCAAATTTAAGTTGCTCAGCCCTCGACGTTTGAAAGCCCTCGACCAAACTAGCCACACCCGAGCTATCAATATATTCAACCAGGGATAAATCGACCAATAGATTGTTGTTATTTTTTATATAATAGAGTATCTGCTTTCTTGCATTAGGTGACTCGCTTAAATCAATTTCACCCGTTAGCTGTAATACGACGTAATCATGATGTTGAGTGACGGGATATTTCATAATAAATTCTTTGCTTTGTTTTTATCGAGAAGATCTGCGTTGCACTTTGCAGGTTTGCTTAGTTGTTTACGCATTTCTAACACATTACCAATCCCTTCAGTCTGATTTTTATATTCCACACTGTCCATTACCTGATGGATAATATGCACACCCAATCCACCGGGGCGCACATCGTTTAAGTCTCTGGATTTAATCGCCTGTAAATCTACTTTTTCCGCAAAATCATAAATACGCACAAGCAATTCGTCATCATCCTTCCAAAATTCGATGATAATTTCTTCATCTTCTCTTCCACCGTATGCATGTTGCATAACATTCATACAGGCTTCATTAATCGCCATTACCATGCAATCTAAATTTTCATCACAACAACCTTGCTGAGAAGCCAGCTGGCGTACAAAGTGACGTAAGGGCTGCAACTTGTCCGCTCTGGATAGCAAATGGATGCGTTCTAATCGAATCATGCGCTTATATTTTCTATCAGTAAAAGGGTCACATCATCACGTAGGGGTTGTGCATTTTGCGTAAATTGATTAACGATGGTTTTCAGCCTGAGTTGAGCGGGCTGCTGTTTATCCATATTTGATATCAATTTGAACAGGCCACTCAACTCTAGCATTGAGTTTTCATCTACATAACCTTCCGTTACACCGTCTGAGTAAATATACAAACTACCATTGCCTAAATTAAACTCATATTCAGTATAGAGTGTATCTCGCAACACGCCTAATGGCGGTGCCGTTGCCTCAAACTCTCGACACAATCCGTCTTCTGTAAACAGTAGCGCGGGTGGATTACCTGCATTCACTAACTTAATATCACCACTTGCAGGCCGGTACAGGCCCGCGACCATGGTGACGAACATACCATGTACCGAGGTTTCACAAAGTTCATTATTCACTTCTGAGAGCAATTTTCCAGGGTCGCTGATACGCTTACCAAGGCACCTGAATAAACTGCTGGTTTTCGCCATTAACAAGGCCGCATTAACGCCCTTGCCAGACACATCACCTAAATTAAAATAGATGTCACCATTTTCCAGCTCAAAGCAATCATAAAAGTCACCCGAGAGTATTTTAGCTGAAATATTAATACCATTTACCGGGTAATTATCCTCTCTAAATGGTGGTAGTAGACTTTGCTGAATTTCCCGTGCCAGGTTTAAATCCCGATTAATTTCAGCCGCTAAATGATTACGTTCATCCAGGGCCTGCTCAAGCCGCATGGTTAATTCCTGAAAGTTAACATTGTCTTCATTAAGCCGAATATTGGCCTGATAGAGGATTTGTGAAAAGGCAATGTGCTCGCCTACCGGCATATCTAAAATAAGTGAGCTCAGATTCACTTCATCGGGAATAGATTCGAGTAGATCCTCAGCCCGGAAAGGCTCCATTTCAAAGTCTTCGACAAGAAGTTTACGGAAGCGATTGAGTACATGACTTTTGTCATCTGCGGTATAAACAGCTGATATCCAGTCTGCGCATTTAAGTACACTGCATAACTGTTCATCTAAAGGTGACAGGCCAGCTATATCACAGGAGTGATGGGATGCTAGTGGATCAATAAGCCCGGGTAACATTTTCCAGCTTTCAAAAAAAACATTCAGTAGCGCATCATGTGTATTTCTAAACACATTTAGCTCCATGTTATAACGAGCTTCTGGTTCTCGCTTATGAAACTCTGGCCACAACAAACCTTTACTCGGTTGCTGTAAAAAAAGCAGTAAAAAACCAACATCCTGCATAAACCCGGCGGTATAGCAGCGATTTGCATCAAGCCCTATCAACTCACCCATCATTCTGGCGCTTACCGCGCGCCGCAGGCAATCTTGCCAGAAAAGCGGCATACTGAGCCCAACAATCTTATATTGATTGAGTGTTCGATATACCGTCTGCATAATAACCAATTGAGAGATAGGCTCAAAGCCATGTTGTTGAATGGCCTGATAAATATCATCAACTTTGTCTGATCGATTAAAGTGATCTGAATTAACGACATTAAGAATGCGTTGATAAAAGAGGGGGTATTGCAGAACCAGCTGATTAACCGCCTGCTCCTGCCCGCTGTGCATTTTTTCTAGCCTCAAAAATGCCTGCGCAATAACAGGCATTTCTGGGAGGCTTCGCAGTTGAGATTTATCGGTATTTTGTGCTGGCACGGAATTAGTTTCTGTCATTTTTTTAATTATTTCAACAGAGTATAACCGTTGTTATATAAAGGCATAAGCCCCTAGCCTGTTTTTCTGCCTAATTAAATCCGGCATTCATACAAGCTGTTAAAAAAATAACAAATACATCGCAAGATATTGTTTTATAGAAATATTTTTAAATAAGCATAGATTTAACATTAACAATTATTCAATATATTTCTAGCCATATCATCCCTGCATTAAGTAGCCAAAACCGGATTGATTCAGA
>CAWUSX010000061.1:0-8812 GCA_963924875.1 uncultured Gammaproteobacteria bacterium | reverse complement strand
ACGTACGCGTGGTAAACCCAGATTTCGAAATTTGATCAAGCATTTGACTAATGTGGTGGGGTGCAATGGCAACTTAAGAATAAGTGAGAATAAGTGAGGAATAAGTGGGGTCAGATGAAACTTTCTGTGTGAATAAGTGGGGTCACAATACTTAATTCATAATTCTGGGGACACAATACTTAATTAAAAGCGTACTGGATAAATAAGTATCGTGTCCCCGGAATTTTAAATTTTAAATGAGAGTGATGAAAGCGTGGTTGAGCGTTGGGTTGAAAATCCCTACTGGCAATATTTTTGTGGCTATGAACAACTGCAACATAAGTTGCCATTGCACCCCACCACATTAGTCAAATGCTTGATCAAATTTCGAAATCTGGGTTTACCACGCGTACGTTTCGTCAGGCAAATACTATCCATTAGTGGGAGTCCACAGTACACGTTCCCTTATCTCTATGGAGATAGATGCCTGCAGGGGTATTTGCAACGTCAGCACAGCAGTCAGCATAATTATCAAAACCACGTGGGTATCGCGCGACATTTTTTGAAATTGGTAATTATTGTTTTTATTGTTAATTTTTATGTTTTTTGTATAAATTTAATTTATTTTCGATACAGACAGATTATAAGCCTATATATAGCTTTTTATGAGACCAGTAAGCAATACAGTCAAGATGTATAAGGACGCTTACATCATGTTCTGAACCCGAAATTCCATAATAAAGATATAAAATAAGTAGCTATTCCATGTATTCTCACAAATTAACCCGCGTTAACTAGAATAGTCGACACCTGCCGATATAACACGGTATATAGCATATTGTTAACCCTGTTTTCCTAGTTGGTTCCTGTTATCAGTCGTCGGCTAATATGCTGTTCAGTTGACAGCATACGAGTCTGTCTATCTGAGTTTATATCGACTTATTCGATATCAAACCCCATTAAATATCATTTGTCTTTTATTATTTCTAATCCAATACTTACAAACAGTTGCATTCAAGCAATGCAGTGGGAAGGGGGCTTTGATGTCCTGACTGCAATCTGCAGTCAGGTGAATCGAGGAGTGTTATGACGTAGAAAATTATAAACGGTCGGTTTGTTTTTTCATATTAACGGATTACTTACCGGCCTGATGAAATTTAATCAGGCATTGAACTCGATAATGTTTTGCGGTTCAGCCTCCACTAGTACACGGGAGATCTCAACTTATGATCGAAAAACATAAAACACCCAATCTGGATGAACTCGAAAAAGGCCCCTGGCCTAGTTTTGTTAGCGGGTTTAAACGGCTGGCTGAAACAAAACCCATGATGGTCGACCTGCTGGGGCAGCTTGAGCATTCTTACCAGACAAAAAAAGGTTACTGGAAAGGCGGTACGATTTCAGTTTTTGGGTATGGTGGTGGCGTGATTCCGCGGTTTTCCGAAGTGGCAGATAAATTCCCGGCATCTAAGGAATTTCATACCCTGCGCCTCATGCCGGCACCGGGCATGCATTACGATACCGACATTCTGCGCAAGATGTGCGATATATGGGACGAGCACGGTTCCGGTCTGCTTGCCCTGCATGGCCAGAGCGGTGACATGATGTTTCAGGGCTGTAGCAGTGAGAATGTTCAGAAGGCCTTCGATGCCATTAATGAACTGGGTTTTGATATGGGTGGCGCCGGTCCATCGGTGCGTACCTCCATGTCCTGCGTCGGCGCGGCGCGTTGTGAGCATTCCTGTTTCCACGAAGGTGTTGCGCATCGTCGGGTGATGAACTCGTTTACCGACGACCTTCACAGACCCGCATTACCCTATAAATTCAAATTCAAATTTTCTGGTTGTCCGAACGACTGTATGAACTCGGTGCAGCGTTCCGACATGGCCGTAATCGGTACCTGGCGTGATGACATCAAGATTAAACAGGATGAGGTGAAAAAATTCGTCGCCGAGAAAGGTCGACAATATGTCATCGATAATGTGACGACCCGCTGTCCAACAAAGTGTATAACGCTGAAGGACGACGACAGTATGCAAATCGATAATCGCAATTGTGTACGCTGCATGCACTGCATAAATGTGATGACTCGCGCGCTGTCTCCAGGTGACGATAAAGGTGTCACCATACTGGTTGGTGGTAAACGCACCCTTAAAATCGGTGACCTGTTCGGTACGGTGATCGTACCATTCAAGAAACTGGAAACCGAAGAGGACTATGACAGCCTGGTGGAACTGGCGGAAACCATTATCGATTTCTGGGCTGAAAGTGGTCTGGAACATGAACGTTGTGGCGAGATGATCGAACGCATCGGTTTTGCGAATTTTCTGGAAGGTATCGAGATCGATGCAGATCCCGACATGATCTCCCATCCCCGCTCAAATCCATTTATCAGAATGGATGACTGGGACGAAGAGGTTGCCAGATGGGAGCAACGTCAAAAAGAAAAAGAAGAGGTGAAATAATGCTGCAAGATAAACGAAAGGCCATTGAAAGTGGCGTACCTGATGCATTCACCTACATGCATCCATTAATGCGTAGGAACTACGGCCTATGGGACTGGCATGAGCGGCCGCGCCCGGGAGTGCTGCATCATGTAGCCAAGTTTGGTGACGAAATCTGGACGGTGCGAGCCGGCACCCAACGGCAGATGGATACCGGGACCATTCGTACCCTGTGCCAGATCGCCGATGAATATGCCGACGGCTATGTACGCTTTACCATTCGCAGCAATATCGAGTTTATGCTAACGGAGGAATCGCGAGTTGATGCCTTAATCGAAAAATTACTACAGGAAGGTTTTCCGGTTGGTGGCACCGGTAATTCGGTATCGATGATTGCGCATACTCAGGGATATCTGCATTGTGACATTCCGGCTACCGATGCATCCGGTGTGGCAAAGTCAATGATGGACGCATTGCACGAGGAATTTATCCATGAGCGCATGCCCAACCGGGTGCGCCTGTCAACATCCTGCTGCCAGATTAACTGTGGTGGTCAGACCGATATCTCCATTAATATACAACATACCAAGCCACCAATGATTGATCACACTATGGTGTCAAATGTCTGTGAGCGTCCATCGGTGGTAGCACGCTGCCCAGTTGCGGCCATCAGACCGGCGATTGTGGACGGTCGGCCCTCGCTGGAGGTTGATGAGCGCAAATGTATTTGTTGTGGGGCTTGCTTCCCACCGTGCCCGCCTATGCAAATCAACGATCCGGAGCATTCCAAGCTGGCTATCTGGGTAGGTGGTAAAAATTCAAACGCCCGTTCCAGACCGACCATGCAAAAACTGGTTATGGCGGGATTGCCGAATAATCCACCCAGATGGCCAGAGGCCACCGCAGCGGTAAAAACCATCCTCAAATGTTATAAAAAAGATGCCCATGAATGGGAGCGTCTTGGTGAGTGGGTAGAGCGTATCGGCTGGAAACGCTTTTTTGAAATAACCGGTTTTCCGTTTACCCGTTACCACGTGGATAACTGGCGCGGTGCCCACCACTCGCTTAATCATTCTACGCATATCCGTTTCTGATAAATTGTTTGTGGAGAAATAGTAAAAGGTCTCAGTGACAAGTTAATTACATATTGAAATGATTGTCATTTCTCACTGAGACCCCTTTGATTGAATTCATTAATTCTGGGGACACAACATTAATTCTGGGGACACAATACTTAATTAAAAGCGTACTGGATAAATAAGTATCGTGTCCCCGGAATTTTCCCCGGAATTTTGTGTCCCCGGAATTTTTCTCTATTACATTACGAACTTTATTGCATTACTCATACTGACTTTCGGCTTGCTATTGTATTTTGGTATAATGGATAAAATGTTCGCCTGGATAAAAAACGGCGATACACCCGATTGATCAGTGAAAAGACTATAGCTAATTCTAGCCTCACCCAACAACTTCATCGAAGGCAAGTTTTAGTAGGTCGAGTGCTCGAGTCACTCCGAGCCCACCATTTTACTTTGAATTCTTCCACTTGCGGTAATTATCATCTAGACCCATAGACTATTAATCGGTAGGCCGATAACATCCAACACCTCTATGCTCACACCCTTTCATTACCCGGGTAACACCAATCCCAAATCAACATCTTTCTCATAATATATCCTGATATATTTAATTACTGAATACCTGTTTCCGACGGTGCTCTCAACCTGTCAGCGCAACAACATTAAGCTTTGTTTACATGTTCGTTTCTGCCCCATAATGACGCCTAAAAACTTGACGGTAGCGTCTCTCATTGAGGTGCCGGTGCTATTAGACCACTACAAATCACTTCGCCCACGAGGAGAGATACGTAATCTCTCCATTTCAAATTTTTATACACAGCATAAATACAGCAATGTAATAATTATGCTTCATACTTACCTATTATTAAAAATTTGGCTGAGAATATATGCGACACCTAAATAAATTACATCTTTATGTCAGTGTACTGGCTGGCGCTCTCCATGGTTGCGCAAGTAGCGAGTTAATAACCGCATCAAATGACACAATTGTTAACTGTAGGGTGAACAGCGAGATAATTACCCGTGATGGCAAACAGGGCATTCAGATGACTAACACCTGTGAACGATGCCTTGCAGTTGCGTTTTCATATGAGGATGCTGCGTTGAGTAGCGAGTCACAGTCGGCGTGTTATGTTCCATCACTAACGCGAGTTGTCTTTTGGCAGGCAACGAATTATAAAATACTTGCCGAGAAATATTGTGACCAGGCAGAGCATGAAGGGATTGCCGGGATTGCAACGGCAGAACAGTTGCAGGCAAATTATAGAAATGGAACGTGCAAAATATTTGGTGAATTTGCAGATTAAATAAAAAAAACCTGCCTGATTACAGGCAGATTTTTTATCGATAATTTGATTAATTTAGTAACTCAAAACTAAATGTCTGCTCTGCTTGCTGATCAAATTCATCTCTGGATTTTACTACTACTGTGTGCAAGCCTGCTTCAAGGCCAGTAGGTAACTCATATTCCCAAATATGCGACGAAGGCTGTGGCGAAGAAAATGCGTCTGGCGTACCTTTATATTTCGCATTTTGACGAACCATAAAAGGATCATTGCGCAGCACGTTAAACATTTCTACGAACTCGCTATTGTCGAGTGCGATGTTGACGCTGTCTCGTTCTCCACCGTCATACAGGTTAACAATGACTTTCGTGCCCGGAACAAGATTACCACGATTAATAGCGATGACTTTGCCGTCCAGATCAGTAGTGCCATCTAGTAGTGGGTCGAGTACGATACGCATGCGATCATTAAGATTCGCTTTTCCGCCAGAAGGAATAAAACGCGGAGTAACCTTGTCACCATCAAAGTACATAACATAATAACCATTTGGGTTACCATCTTGCATAGTGGCTGAACGAACATCTGTTTCGCCTCGAGGTCCTTTGCTCCAGCCATTACCACGTACTTCCGCAAGAGTATGTGCAATCCAGGGATTACCATACCAGCCGTGTGTGTGATTAACCTCGACTTTCCAGCTGTTGCTAGTATCGTGACCGGCCATGGCATAAATATTTTCAAATGGTGTTAACAACTCAAGTAGTTTATCCAGATTAACGGTATTGATGTTATCACCCATGGCGTTACGCTCACCTTTGCCGTCAATCGCGTTTGTGATTAATGGAATGTGAGTGGTAATAACGATCAGTTTATTTTTATCGACATAGTCGAGATCATTTTTTAACCATTCAAGCTGGTTTTCAGGAATGTAGCCACGATACGATGTATTATCGTATTTTCCCTGTCCCGCACCTTTGTATTGAACGTTGTTCAATGCAACGAAATGCACCTGACCATAATCAAAAGAATAATATGTTGGACCGAAGTGCTTGCTGTACGTTGATGTTGCAAATTTATGATTAGGTGATTCAAAATTAATGTCGTGGTTACCTGGAACATTCCACATAGGAATACCGATTTGGCCAAACATTTTGTTGTGACGCTCATAAAGACTTAGCGTATCAAAAACCACATCACCGGCAGTAATACCAAACAATGCATCAAACGGGTTACCGGCTAACTCATTCGTTACGTCTTCACGAACCATGTCCTGTTCTTCTTCTGTTTTTGCCTGCGGATCGGCAAAAGCCATAGCTTTAAACTCTTTATCTACTTTAGCTGGGATTAATGCGAAGTTAATCGTTTCGGGCAACGGGCCCGTAGGTGCTATGACGTCATATTTCCAGTCTGCTACAGCAGGGGTACCATCGGGATAATGTATGTAGTAGAACTGTGGAAGATTATTTTCATCCAGTGGTACATCGAAGTTGGCAGGTTTGCTGATAGATAAAATGCTTTCAGGTGGAAGCTTAATTTCGTACTCGCCGCGACCGTTTGTTCTTACTACATCGACGCCATTAGTCACGCTCACATTACGGATTCCGTGTTCGTTATGATCACGTACACCATTTCCGTTATGGTCGAAATAAACCATACCGCTCGCCATTTCAGCATCATCTGTAAAATGTCGTTTTGAGTGGCGTGGTGATTCATGACGGTCATCGTGGTCATCGTGTGCAAATGCCTGTCCGCTCAATAGCAAACATGCAGTGGACGCGGTTAAGGTTAATATTTTTAACATGGTAAAATTTCCAAAATGAGTTAATTAAAGTCTATTAAATACGTTTTATCCCACAAGCGAGTATTAAACGCTGTCCATGTATGCAGGCGTAGTTAGCAAATTTAGAGAAAGATTGTTACTTAAGCGTTAAATAATAATGAAGTGTTTATGATGAATTTACTTCCATAAAAATTATCGAAGAAGATTATGTGTGAGATACCAGTCGACAGCTGCCCCACAGGCGTTTCAGGTTAATTTTTGACTTAATATTGGCTTAATTACGTTAATGTAAACTAATCCGACGTATTTGAATGGCTGCTTTGGAGGAATTACACTTAGATACTATGAAGGACGGCACTTCCGTTTACGACTTTCCATGTGTTAACCATCAATTAATCGGGAGTCTCCTTTGCGGTGGATGCCGATGCCCAATGAATAACTGGCAATGTCTGCTGTGCCCTTAATCTCAATCCAGTCATAAGCAAACTGTTGAAGTTTTTAAACGTATAGCTGCTCTCACACTACAGCTATCCCCCATGAAAAATAGAATTAACTTCTACAGTATCAGGAAGCGGACGTCATATATATTATCCATTTGCAGGCCATCAGATACTGTTTATCAAACAAGACAAAACATCAATGGTCATGTCTGTGGTGAGCGTCTGGGAAATGTGGGTGCTTATGGATCAGCGGCTCATGTCGATGTTGATGGCTGTGTTTGATGCCGGGCGCCACTGGATAGTCATGTTCATGCTGATGATGCACGTCATGGATATGCTCGTGACTATGCACCATTTCTTCATGCTCGTGCCTGTGTACATGGCGTTCAGTTAGATGCAACCAGGTACCTAATGCCATCAACGCACCAGCTAATAGTAGGGGAATAGTGACGGGCTCCCCCATCAGAACGGCAAGCAAAGCGCCAAAGAATGGCGCAATCGAGAAGTAAGCACCAGTGCGTGCCGTACCGAGGTGACGCAGCCCTATTACAAACAGGGCCAAACTTATTCCATAAGCAAGTAAGCCAACGGTCATTGCACCTGCCAGGTTTTGCCATGTTGGTATTGATGCACCTAGCGCAAAAGCTAACCCAATATTGACAATACCCGATACCCAACCCTTCACTGAAGCAATCCAGGTCGCATCTGTAAGCGAGACTTTACGGGTCAGGTTGTTATCAACACCCCATGCGAAACATGCGCCAAGGATGGCCAGTGTCGGCCAGAGTCCGGTAGTTCGAGCTTCCGTAGGTACACTCAAAACAACCGCACCGGCAACAATGGCAAGCATACCCAATACGATGCGCTTATCGAAATTTTCCTTGAATACAAACCACGCAAGCAATGCAGTGAACAGGCTTTCGGCATTTAGCAGAAGCGATGCTCCCGATGCCGGCATGCCGGTTAAACCGAACATCAACAGCACAGGGCCGATGATTCCACCCGCCAAAATCGCCCCGGCAAACCAGGGTATTTCACTTCGCGGAAGTCGAACGGAAGGTGCATGACGCAGTTGACGATACAGCGTCAGCCCAAACCCTGATCCCAAATAGAACAGTCCTGCCAACATCCAGGGATTGACGGTATCGAGCAGCCACTTTGCCAGGGGTGTTCCCGCCCCAAACAATAATGCTGCTCCTAATGCTGCGGCTACACCAGGCTGGCGAAAGCCTTCTTTCCAATTCATCTTTTTAATCCCTGAACAGCAACATAAATAAAATAAAATAAAATAAATAATCTGTATTTTATAATCGGTATGAATACAAATTTATTTTATTCTATTTTTTATATTTCAATAATTAAGCTCATAACATCGCGATGCTATGAGCTTAAGCTGATATGATTTATTTTAACTTCACCGATTCTGCAAATTTACTTACCGGTGAAGTTTGCAGCAATATAATCACCGCCCAATGTCAGAAATACATACAGTTTTTGCTTATCAGCATCTACTATGCTTTCATTTACAAAGACTACCTTCCATTCAGGGTTTCCTTGAACTGTAATTTTTTCAACCGAACTTGCTTTGATAGAAATCCAGCTTTTATCAAGCGCATTCCTTTTTGCAAGTGCAGCAACAATTGCTGTTGCATTTGATTGGGCTATTTCCTGATTCACTGGCGTGTATGAATGGGAGTGTCCATGATCATGATCACTACCCCCAATTGCTGTAAATGCAGACAGGCTTAAAATAAATCCAAATAATAGTGTTGTTAGTCGCATGTTATAATTCTCCTAAAGTGAATCG
>CAWUSX010000060.1:0-24581 GCA_963924875.1 uncultured Gammaproteobacteria bacterium | reverse complement strand
AATGACATAATAATGAACATTGGGGCAAACATCGCCATATCATAAGCCGTACGAGCAACCAGGAAGCCGAAGATAGAACCTGTACCAGTGGTTAGCGCTATACGCCATGCAAATGCAGCAATACCCGCGTAACGGCTATATTTTTTCATTGTACGATCAAGCATAAACCAGGCGTAAACACCGACAATAACGAAGAATCCGTTATACAGAATCATGTTCCAGGCAAAGATTGACTTGAAGTTGTAGTAGGTCATTGCAACGATCAAACGATCCGGGCGACCAAGGTCAAGAACAAGAATCATTAAGCCGCCCAAAAGTAAGGCTAAGGCTATTAATGTTGATAATGGCGCTAAAGGCTTATAGAGCTTTTTCTGGAAAACAGACGATATTGACGCAATGTTTAACGCACCAGATGCAGCCACAATCAGGAAAACAGCAAATACGTGGGGCATACCCCAAACGATTTGGTTATCCATGCCAGTTACCCAGTGACCGTTATGCTCCATGTACAAGGTTGAACCTAATGCACCTAGAACAAACGCACCTAAAATAGCAATAAGAGCTAAGTAACCGGTGCTGTTGCCATCAATTGGTTGTAAGTGTATTTTTTTCATAATGACTTCAATTCAAATGAATAATTATTGTTAATTATTAACCCCAAAATAGCTGAATAAACGAGTCGCTTATCCAGCTATTATTAGATACCTCTGTAACGAACACCCGTATTCAAGCCAAGGTCTGCACGGAGTTGTGTACCGCCATGTTTTACTAGCTGTTTAGATATTTCGCTTTGAGGATCTTTAAGGTCACCAAAAATCATTGCGCCGTGTTCTGCGTCTGCACAGGCTTCAACACAAGCGGGTGTTCTGTCTACATCAACACGATGAACACACATTGTGCAAGACTCCACAGTACCCTTACCACGTGGTTGATAATCAACGGTAGCATCTACAACTTCGTGTGCAAATGAACGTGCTTTGTACGGGCAAGCCATCATGCAGTAACGACAACCTATGCAGATATGGCGATCAACTAAAACGATGCCATCGGCACGTTTGAAGGATGCACCCGTAGGGCATACATCCACACAAGGTGGGTTTTCACAGTGCTGACACAGCACCGGTAGTGAAACTATGTGGTTAGTCAGTTTGTCTTTTAACTTAACTTTGCGAATCCACTGCTGATCCGTTTTGCTATTGTCATGATTAGGATGGTTATGCGTTGCAATACCATTTTCTTCAAAGCATGCACTAACGCAAGCGGTACAACCAGACGCACATTTGGCAGTATCAATTAACATACCCCAACGTTTTGCATCAGTGACAGCTTGCGCCGCAGGCTTTGCATGTACCTGGTTTAAAAACACACCCGGTGCAATGGTTAGTGCAGCGGCAGCTGTTGCAGATTTTTCTACAAAGCTACGACGAGAAATATTGACAGTTTCTGTTTTATTCATTGCTGGCTCCCGTAGTGGATGTATCTGCAACCTTAGATTGAACCGGTGTGTTTACCTGAGCATTCTTGTTGTGCGGATTTTTACCCATAGGGCGGTCCATGTGACACTGGAAACAGTCAATACTTACACCCGCATAATTATGACAGCTGCTGCAAAAATGTTTGTCATCACCAAAGCGAACTTCAGTATTTTCAGGAACGTGACAGTTAATGCACCCATTAAGACTATAAGTCTTGGTGCGAATACCTTTATGCATAGTCTCATCACGTTGATGAAGTATGTAATTCATGTGATTCTTTTTCATCTCATCTTCTGGCTGTACGCATTCCGTTGATCCATTAGTAGGATCAGGAACTATAGGTGCAAAAGATGGCTTTTCACCAGCAACGACAAAAGCGGAAAATGCAATCGTTGCAATTCCCGCAAATGAAATTATGGTTTTATGCATGAGATTTTTAATCTGCAGCATTTGTAACTCCAATAGTCAAAGATGTTGTAACTATTCAGGTTACCCCTGCAAGCAATAAGCTAGCAGGGGAGAGCTGAGATTATTACTCACCCATACCCATGTCGATGTAACCTGTTGGGCATACATCAGCACAGATATGACAACCGATACATTTAGTGTAGTCAGTGTCAACGTAACGACCAAGTGTAGACTGATCTTTCTTAACACGGAATACAGCGTCTTGTGGGCAGTAGATAACGCAGTTATCACATTCGAAGCACATACCACAGCTCATGCAGCGGTTAGCTTCAGCAACGGCGCCTTCTTCAGCAAGGCCGTTCATGCGCTCAGCAAAGTGACCTAAAACATCGTCAGATGAAGGGACATCTTCTGTACGTAGGTTACGTGCTTCTGCTCCAAAGTGACCTAACCACATCTTATCTGTAGAAATGATTTCCTGCATTGAACGGTCTTCGTAGTTATGCACAGCGAAATCTCTGCTGTCTGTACCACGTTGATCATCAGTACCCAGATGCTTGTCTGCAAACGTGTCCGGAGTCATATGTGCTTCATCAAGCTTGCTCAGCATGTTGAAGTGATGAACGTCAACTTTAGGGCGTTTCTTAACTTCTTTTTGCTCAAAAAACTGCTTAATAGTTTCAGCAACAACAGAACCCTGGCCAATCGCAGTCGTTAACAAATGAGGACGAACGATATCGCCTGCTACGAAGTGACCTGGCTTACCAGGAACTTGGTAGAATTTGTCGGCATCGATTAAAGAACGACCGTTGTCCATCTCTTCAACACCTTCAAGATCACCGAACTGACCGATAGCAGAAACAATCAGGTCACACTCAATGATGTACTCTTTACCGCCTTCTTTAGCAACTGGTGCGTTGTTAACGAATTCAGAGTCAACTAACTTCAGTGCAGTAGCACGGCCGTTTGCATCTTTAATGATTTCAACCGGCATTACTTCGTTCATGATAGTTACGCCTTCAATAAGCGCATCATTGACTTCGTGTTCAGCAGCGGTCATTTCATCCTGCTTGAATAAAGCAGTAAGAGTAACGTTAGTGCAAGGCACTTTGTCAGCATCAGCGATATCACCGTGCTTAACACGACCTTCAACTGAATCTTCTGGCTTCTCATCACCCATGTCTTTCAGGGTACCAATACGGCGAGAAACAGAAACAACATCGATAGAGGTATCACCACCACCTACACATACAATATTTTTGCCTGTGTATTTCATTTCGCCTTTGTTGAATTGCTCAAGGAAGTCAACAGCGGTTACAGCGTTAGGTACATCTTTCCAGTCTTCTATAAATAGACCGCGTCCTTTCTTACAACCTAGCGCCCAAAGCACTGCATCGTATTCTTTTTCAAGCTCTGCAACAGGAACGTCTTTACCAACACGTGTATTCATCTTTGCTTCGATGCCACCCATGTTGAGGATACGCATACATTCGTGATCCATTATGTCACGTGGAGTACGGTAGCCAGGGATGCCGTAGCGCATCATGCCGCCAAGATCAGCGTGATCATCAAAGATTGTGCTAGCAATACCGAACTTACGTAAGTGATAAGCAGCAGACATACCTGCAACACCACCACCAATGATAGCGACTTTCTTACCGTTTAAATCAGGTAATTCACCAAACTTATATTTTTCAGTGAAAGCACTGTCGCCAATGTATTGCTCGACAGAGTTAATGCCAACGAAGTCATCAAGGTCATTACGGTTACAGCCCGTTTCACAAGGAGCTGGGCAAACACGACCCATCATTGCTGGGAAAGGGTTAGCTGTAGTAGAGCGCTGGAATGCGTACTCTTCTTTAGTCATGCCTTCTGGTGGATGCTCAATACCACGAATGATATCTAACCAGCCACGAATATCTTCACCTGATGGACAGCTACCCTGACAAGGGGGTGTGCGGTGTACATAGGTTGGACATTTATGAGAGGTATCCTCATTAAATATCAAATCATTCATGCTTGACCATTTGGTGTCGCCTTCTTTATAGCGGCGGTATGTCAAGTCGTTCTTCTGCATGTCTTCTTTGGAAGTGGCCATGCTGTTCTCCTATATGCTAAACCGTATAGTTAAAATTTTGTAACTGTTCATCACTAAAATGGTGATTAAAGCAGTCACTAAATCATTTAAATTAGTGAATTGTTGCTCAACAACTAGTCTTCGGCTTCAACCTGTCCTTCTAGGATGATTGCATTACTAACTAATTGGTGAACGCTGACAATTTGGTCCATGGTGAAGCCGTAATAAGGCAATACCTTGGTGAACTGGCTTTTACAAATTGCACAGATCGCTGCCATATGGGTTACCCCATGTTCCTCTTTTGCATTAATCAATGCAGTTGCACGAGGTAAAATACCTTTAACGCGCAGTTCCATCAGGTCGTCTGTTAACAGACCACCACCACCACCACAGCAGAAAGTTGCGTCGTGAATAGTATCTTTTTCCATATCGACATAGTTATTACAAACGGCTTTAATAACTGCACGAGGGATAACAAACTGTCCACCAGGCTCAGAGCCCATGCCAGAGCCACGTGCTACATTACATGAATCATGGAACGTAAGTGTCATGTCATCATTACGAGACTTGTCGATATTCAGCTCACCTTTTTCAAGTTTATCTAAGGTAAACTCACAAATGTGCTGAGGAATAGGGTAGTTCTGGTCCAGGAAATCAAATGGACCAGCTAATGTGTTTAGGAAGCTATAACCAACGCGCCATGCGTGTCCGCATTCACCGTAAACAATACGCTTAACACCTAATTGAAGAGCGGCTTCACGAATACGCATAGAAATGCGCTGCATATTCTCGTATGAGCCGATAAATAAACCGAAGTTTGCTGCTTCAGAGGCTACAGAACTTAATGTCCAGCTAGTGTTAGTTGCATGGAATACTTTTGCGTAACCAATCAAACCATCAATGTGTGGCTCAGCGAAGAAATCTGCAGAGGGTGTAACAACAAGGATATCGGCGCCTTTTTGATCAAGTGGAAACTTAACCGCTACACCAAAATCTTCTTCTACATCTTCTTCCAGACCTTCCAGAACATTGGCTAATGCTTTTTCAGGTAAACCAAGATTGTTACCAATAGTGAATACTTTACCGATAATTTCGTTAGAGTATTTCATGCCTTTACCAACGTGCGCCATGATTTCACGGGCAGCCATGGTCACTTCAGCAGTATCAATACCGTAAGGGCAGAATACTGCGCAACGGCGACATTCAGAACACTGATGGAAGTAGCTATACCAGTCATCAATAACTTCTTCGGTTAAATCTTTTGCGCCAACTAATTTGGGGAAGTACTTACCTGCAAAGGTAAAGTAACGACGGTAAACACTGCGCAATAAATCCTGACGAGCAACCGGCATGTTTTTCGCATCGCCTGTGCCTAAGAAGTAGTGACACTTATCTGTACAAGCACCACACTTAACGCAAGAATCCATAAATACTTGCAAGCTACGATATTTACCTAAAAGATCGCCCATCTTATCAATAGCTTTTTCCTTCCAGCCATCAACTAATACGTACTTAGGCAATTCTTTTGGGTCTGGATGCTCTTTCTTACCTACATAGTTCAGAGCTTCCTGGAATTCCGGTTTTGCTACAAAAGGTTTTAGGTGAGCCATTACACCATCTTTTGGCAAAGGAACTACCGCATACTCTTTGACTTCAGGAACTTCGTAATCAGCCACTATGGATTCCTCGTTATACTTCGCAATTATGCTCGTTATTATTCGTTTAGCTTACGCTTTTGTTTCTTCTGCAGCTTCTTTAGGTTGCAATTCAGGGTAACTACCACGAGTTTTATCTAAAGGCTTAGCCCAGTCAGCGATATGACGCTTTTCACGTGGGTTATCTACTTGATTACGTGTTGGTGAATAAAATACACCAGGGATATGCAGTAACTTACTTATTGGTAATATAAGGCCTAAAATGGATACCAGTACTAAGTGAACAATTAGCGTATTACCTTCAGGTAGCTCCTGTAGGTTAAAGTTTAATATGCCTAACATAAACATTTTCACGCCTACGATATCAACGTTGTAGATAAAGCTCATAACGAAGCCGCTCAACGCGATAGCTAGAATGAGTAGAAGCATGAGGTAATCAGAAGGTGCAGAGATATAACGTACACGTGCCACAAAGTAACGACGAGCTAATAAACCCGTTAAACCAAATATCATACCTAGTACCGCATACTTGCCGGCTGTCTGAACTATCCATAAGCCAATAACTGGCATCATGAAACCCAGTGGGCCTTCTGGATCAATTACATAACGAAGATGACGGATAAACGCGAGTGCTAGTGAAACGTGGAATATCCAACCAAATATCCAGGTCCATTTGCTGGCACGGAATAACGCAGCGAACAAAAATACTTCTTTGGCCATACGGATAACGACACCGCCTGTTGTTTTAGGGGCCGGAGTAACAGGAATTTTTAAAGGTGCTGGAGTTGCGTGGTACTGACGGGCTTTTCGTGCCAGGCCAACAATCATTACAAGTGTGGCTAAGGTTAACAGTACTGCAATCAAGGTGGACATTAAGGCCTACTCCGCAACAAATTCTATTTTAATGTTTAAAATCTTAATTAAGTTAACTTTCTATCGCGCGACTTACGCGCTTGCTTATTAAAACGGTGCACAGCCCGCTATTTAACAAACAAAAACTCAACATTCATTGAGTTTAAGGGAATCTGAAGTTGAGGGGAGACTAATCTCCCCTCAATAGGTTTCGTATTATACGCAACCAGTTGGCTTAGGAAGACCAGCATACTTACATGCTTGCTTACCAGGGCCGTAAGGGAACAACTCATATAAATACTTGCTGTTACCTTTGTCTTTACCAAGCTTCTTACCAATAGCCTTAGTCAGTACACGTACTGCTGGAGCGATCTGGTATTCGTCATAGTATTCACGTAAGAAATTAAGAACTTCCCAGTGTGCTTCTGTCAAAGGTTGGTCTTCTAGTCCAGCCATAACTGTTGCACAATCAGGCTCCCAAGATCCTAGGTCAACCATGTAACCTTCTTCATCAGTTTCGAACGTCTTACCGTTTGCTTCAAATGGCATCTTTATGCTCCCAAGTAGCGATAAAATTAAACAGGATTTATAACCAAGACTGGCACGTATCGTGCCGCTTAGTTAAATCTACAAATCCACTGTAATCAACAACCTGTATTCCATCGATTACACGATCTTCGCTCATACCGCGAGCTGCAAGATCAGGACCTAATACATAAACTGATGCAGTTTCCATAGCGTTTTTAACCATATCTGAATGGTCCGTACCCGCCATTGCACCAAATACACCGTCTTCAATTAGAAGAATGGCGTGGCCTTTAGAAGCAAGTCTTACGCATAGAGCCAGAGAATCGCGTTCAAAAGGTGATTTGTTTACTGTGTGTAAAGTTGACATATAAATTACCCTTAAAAGCTTAGAACAACTTCTTGTTCGTCCATTACGGCAGCAAGCTCAGTAGAGCTAACTAGAATGATAGATGGCTTTTCAGCGTAATCTTCGTCCTCGTCTTCCCAGGTCAGATCCATTAGATCATCTAAGGTCAGGCCACGTGCTTCTAGAGATTCTTTCTCAACATAAAGTTTAGTAACTTCATAATCACCTAACGCTTTGTACGTAGGTGAGAAGTTCTTCATGCCAATGCCATCGGTTTTTTGATTTTTAGCAATCTGGTAAACGCCGTCACCAATAAATGCCAAAGAAACGTTCTGCTCGAAAGCAGCACCGATTAAAACAACTTCTAAAGATTCAAGCGCATACACTGTACCGTATGGAGCTTTTCTGTTAACAAACATGAAATTCTTAGTTGCCATTTTAATCTCCAAACACTAATTGACGATCAGCAATAATGCCGCCTTCAATTAATTGCCCAAGGCCAGAAATACGGAAGCCAGAAGCGATATTGTCGCCACTTAGGCCCTGACGCTTGGCTTCGTCTGCATCCATAATGCCGCGGCGCTGTGCTGCTGCGATACAGATAACCAGATCGATCTCATGCGCTTCTGCAAGTTTTGACCATTCTTTCTGAATATTGCGATCATCTTGAGGCGGCACTGTGAAACGAGTTCCATTGTTTACGCCATCATGATAGAAAAATACGCGGAAGATCTCACAATCAGCGTCTAATGCTGCTTTGCAAAATTGCAAAGCAGTATCAGATGCCTGATGTGTATATGGACCTTCGTTAACCATAATACTGTATTTCATCTTAGCCACTCTTAGAAACGGATATGAGTCGATGCATTCAGACTTGCACGAGCACCACGCCAGTTATCGATATGGTACTTAGTGAAAGGCAAACCAGTTAGTTCGAAGAAACGAGGCCAACCGATACGCTCAACCCATTCGCCAACACGTTCCCAATCGCGAGCATCTTCTTTGTAGCACTTAAGAATAAGCTTAACGATCGCTGTAGCTTCAGGCCAACGAGGTGGGTTATTAGGAATACCTGAGGCAACTAGTTTCTGGAAAGTAGGCTTGCCACGAGCATTTGAGTGATTGCCACCAACCCATACTGCTAACTTGGAGTGCTCAGCATCGTTGATCATCATTGGAGGACAAGGAGGGAAACATGCACCACAACAGATACATTTTTTCTCATCAACTTCTAATGAAGCCTTACCGTCAACCATTGCAGGACGAATCGCAGCAACTGGGCAACGCGCAACTACGGATGGACGCTCACAAACGTTTGACACTTGTGAGTGATCTATCTTAGGTGGCTTGGTGTGCTGTACGTTAATCGCGATATCACCTTGACCACCACAGTTAATCTGGCAGCAAGATGTAGTCATGTGAACACGGTTAGGCATGTTCCACGAAGTGAACTCGCCAATTAGCTCGTCCATCATTGACTTAACAACGCCTGATGCGTCAGTGCCGGGAATATCACAATGTAACCAACCCTGTGTATGAGACAGAGAAGTAACAGAGTTTTTAGTACCGCCAACAACATAGCCTTTATCTTGTAAAGCTTTGATCAAAGGGTCTATCTTAGATTCATCAGTTACATAGTATTCAATGTTAGAACGAATAGTGAAACGGATGAAACCGTCTGCAAATTCATCACCGATTGCAGTCAGTTCGCGTAAAGAAAAGATATCTAGAATACGCTGAGTACCTGCTTTAACAGTAAAGATTTCTTCACCGCTTTCTGCAACGTGGTGTAAAACACCAGGCTTAGGGTCAGTGTGATATTTCCACAGTCCAAAATTACGACGCATCGTTGGATGCATGTACTGGAAACCGTCTGGACATCCAGACTCGATGGGCGCACGCATATCTGCCATTGCCATGTTGAGTTCCTCAAATATTAAATTCGTTAACTTTAAAAATCGCCGCATCACTGCGGCAATTTAATCTAAAAGGGATTTAACTATTATGCTTCAGCTTTACGCTCAAACCATTTGATAGCTTCATCATCCCATCCGTCCATACGAACGTAAGAGCTTTGGCGTGTAGAGCTAACCATGTTTGGATCAACATCAACGTCGATACCTTCCAGGAAGTTAACCAGACCGATACGCTCGATCATTTCACCACAACGTTCGTGCTCAAGACCATTTTCTGCCCAGAAATCAATGATTTCTTCAGCAAGCTCAACCATTTCTTCGTAATCTTCACGAGTATCAAGCTTTCTGAATGGAACAACAACGGTACCCATAAGGTCACCGATTTTCAGTGTACGCTTACCACCGATAAGAATTGTAACGCCTTTGTCTGTACCAGTACGTAGTGCTTTAGGCATAACGTTGATGCAGTGCATGCAGCGCACACAGTTACGGTTATCAACAGCAATTGTGTCGTCGTCATTCAAAGCAAGTGCTTGAGTTGGGCAACGAGTAATTACGTTATCAATGATGTATTGACGGCCTTTCTTTTCAATGTAGTTCTTGAATTCAGCCTGATCAACACGCATATCGTCGCGCCATGTACCGATAACAGCAAAGTCAGCACGCTCGATAGCATTTTGACAGTCATTAGGGCAACCAGAAATTTTGAACTTGAACTTATAAGGAAGTGCAGGACGGTGAACATCATCAGTGAAGTTGTTTACCAACCAACGCTGAGCTGCATGCTCATTAGTGTTAGACATTTCGCAACGAGCCGCACCAACACAAGACATAGCAGTACGTACACAAGGACCTGCTCCACCCATATCCCAACCGTAGTCGTTGATATCGTCGAAGAATGATTGTGTACCCGGTGTAGTAGTACCGATAAACATGATGTTACCAGTCTGGCCGTGGAATGTTTGTAGACCAGAACCGTGTCTTTCCCAGCTATCGCCAAGTTTGTTCAACATCTCAGTTGTGTAGTAGTTGCCTGGAGTAGGCTGTACACGAATTGTATGGAACTCTTTAGATTCAGGGAATGCTTTAGCTACTTCAGAGAAACGTGGAATAACACCACCGCCGTAACCGAATACAGATACGGTTCCGCCTTTCCAGTAACCTTTGCGAGTTTCGTATGAGTGCTCTAACTGACCTAGTAGTGAACTAGTTACATTGGCAATAAACTCATTCTCGTGATTATCACGTAGAGCTTTTATACCAGTGATGAAGCTAGGCCAGGGACCTTTCTCCAATTCGTCAAGCATCGGTGTTTCATAGATCTTCTTTGCTGCCATGGCGATCTCCGTAGTAGGGACGACAGTTTATTATCCAAGGGGGGGCTACTGCCTTGACCCTCATATAAAAAGTAATATGACCGGAGTCATACGTTAAAAAATTCTTTGTTAGTTTTTATTGCCTTAAGCCGTTAAGCCAAGATTAAAAAAACTACCCAAGTTTTATTGGCTCGTAGTCTAGGGCGACTTACTCAATCAGAACATCTATCCCTTGGGAGGGTATCAGTTATTCCTTATACCCCAAAAGAGATATAGTTATTGAGTTCATAGGCGCGTCTTTACACCCCGCACCGCATAAAAATTGGGGTCAATAATATAGCACAGTAATTGTAGCGCTGTTAATCCATATATAAATTTTTTTTTACCTTTTTATTTTTTGAGTGTGTAGCTAGTGTTTGATGTGGGTTGTGACGCTTTGTTCTAAACCCCCCTTATAGAGGTATTGCTTATAGGTGTATATATTCGGATACACTGTACATGTTTAAACTTGGTTAAATTGAGGGGCTGGTTTGGTTTTTAATCCGTTAAATCTTGATGATCTGTCTGGCTACCGGAAGTGGCGAGAGACAAAACGACGCGCATACGACTTGGGCTTGCATAAAAAACTTATCAGCTTGTCTTCGTCTAGTGTGAGTGATAGCGAACTCGATATTATTGTATCCCACTGTGATCAATTTAATTATTGTCTGTACCAATTGGCCGAACCATCGAATGGTAGTAAGGCGTTTGTCAGGAATACGGGAGTGGCCTTAGGCCTGGAGCGTTTAGATGGCAATTTATGTTCTGATGAAGATAATATTTCATCTATACAGGTCAGGGACACGGGCCGACATACGGGCTATATACCTTATACCGATAAGAAATTAACCTGGCATACCGATGGTTATTACAATAAACAGTCGCAAACAATAAATAGCATGATACTGCACTGTGTTCGACCTGCGGAAAGCGGTGGAGAAAATTTAATGCTGGATCATGAGATGGCCTATATCCAGTTGCGCGATGAAAACCCCGACTATGTGTCAGCCTTCATGCAGTCAGATGTGTTAACTATCCCTGCTAATATAGAAAACGGCAAAGAAATTCGCGGTGCGCAAAGTGGCCCCGTTTTTTCACTTGATTGTATAAGTGGTCGCCTCCATATGCGTTATTCAGCGCGTACGCGCAATATTGAGTGGAAAAGTGACAGTGTGACGGGTGAGGCACTGGCATGCATGAGTGAGTTACTGAATACTAATAACCCTTATGTTATTGCCTATAGCTTGCAGGCGGGCGAGGGTATAATTGCCAATAATGTATTGCATAACCGCACGGCTTTTATAGATGCCGATTTACCGGAGCAAAAGCGTTTGCTCTACCGAGCTCGTTGTTATGATCGGGTTCGGGCTTGTTAATTGCAGATTTAATACCTATGTAGTTAGGTAGTACTGGTTTTTACGCAGAGATATATGAATGATATACCTAAGTGATATTTTAACTCAGGATTATAGCCTGGAAGACTTTCAGGGTGTGCTAGAGGCTGTCAGGTTAAAGGCTCGAGAGGGTGAAATTCATCTGGATGTGGATATTAAACCCCCCTTTAACGATGCCCCAAAAGACTGGCAAAATCAGATAGAAATGGCATTCACTTTTCCTAATAGATAATCTGTTGATCTATCGCGAGGTTTGGTGCGTTATTCTTCCTAATACTAGATAAATAATGAAATTGAAGAGAAGTTAAGCCGATGTTATGGCATGAAAATAAAAAAGCTCAACCCTTTAAAGTGCCTGATACCTATGCGGATCTGTCATTTAAGGTAATCAGCAAGCAGGTGCCACTGGATCATGCGCAGCAGCTATCAGATGCCGTTCTGGAAATTCTTCCATGGATGGCAGATGAAGCCTTCGCAGGTGTCCATATGGTGCATGGTGCATCGACTGGAAACGGTTGGTATCGCCCTGAAGATGATTGTGATGATGCCTGCATTTATTTGTCAAAGCGCTCTCGCACGCAGATTCGGCTACCGAAAACGCGTTTTGCAGATGCCGAAGCGTTAATTGGTAAAACGATTGTGCTTGGTGGAAATGAGCTGACCTTCGGTGACTATCAGATAAAAAAATTCACCCCCTTAGGAACGTTGTTTTCGCGCTATGTGATTGTTGGCGACACAGAAACTGAAGATGAGTTTGTGTCGAGAGTCGCGGATGAAATGACTGCAATGGGTATCACGCTACGTAAAGCGCTATGCGGCATGGGGCATACCTTTAGTATGCGCAGTGGCCCGGTGAAAACCATGAGTATTATGGCGGCTGATCTAGATCCTGATGAGGCGGTGGTCCTGCAGAAGCATGGTATCGGAGATGGTAGAAAGGCTGGTTTTGGCCTGTTTATCGCGCATAAAGGTATAAATGCCGTAGGTGACATGTCTGAAAATACGCATTTTGATGGTACTGAGTAGCTCTGTGTGGAAAAAATATTACTGTAAACCCAGATGAGAAAGCCTATTAGATGTATTTGTAGGTATATATATCTAATGGGATAAGTGACTTTATCGTTATTTTATCATAGAGTACGCAGCCTAGAATTTTCACAAATTTAATTTAATTGAGATTGAGGCAAAATCATGGCAGCACTTGATTCTATCGAAAGAACTGACAAAGGTTACCTGGTCGATGCAAATGACTGGAATGAAGAAATAGCTACTGAGCTGTTTGCTGAAGAAGGCATTGAGGCAACTGATCGTCATTGGGATATCGTAAAGTACGTGCGTGAAGAAACTCTGGCCGGTAACGAGCCTAATGAGCGTGGCATTATGAAAGCAATGGGTAAGATTTGGGGTGAAAAAGTAACTTCAAAGCTTATGTACGAAATGTTCCCTCTCATGCCATCCAAGCAAGGTTTAAAAATTGGCGGTTGCCCTATGTCTAATCGTAAGGGTGGCTATTAAGCTAAAAATATCACCTCTATTCCTTATGGGATAGAGGCACTTTACTGAAAATGCGTCTATAATACGTCCACGATTTGGGCCCACGTAAGTGGATAGCCGCACATAAAAGATTTGAGGATTACACCATGGCTGATAGAAATGCACTGATCAAAGAATTGATCGAAATGCAGAATAAATTCATCGAAGATGAGCATAAGAATGGTTTTAATGCTCAGCAGTACTTCACTCCTGAAGCTGGTTCAGTATTAGACGGTTACCGTGATACTTTCAGAGATAAGGCTATGGAACTAGTTGATGCAGCTCATGCTGATAAAGGTTCTAAGCGTTAAGATTTAATCTTCAGCGTTTACCTGAAAAAGCCGGACTTAGTTCCGGCTTTTTTGTGGGTGTAAATTCACTACACTGTCAGCTCTTGGTGGTATGGGTTAAGGGGACAGAGCGCAGAAAGCGCGGTCTGTCCCCGATGGAGAAGCGCCTTTATTGATACCATCAAGAACATTACGGAGTCGGCTCGCTACACTAGCAACTCTTGGCGGTATAACTACAGGGGAGCGCCAAAAAACGGCGCTCTTTCCCCGAGTATGTCAATCATACGTGCTTTTAAATCTCAGCCCACATGCGCATTAAATTGATATACGTATGGTCAACCTTTACCACTTCTTTGTCATCCGGATACTTTTTCTGTAATGCTTCACGTGTGTTGTGCAGGTTAAACAGTAACTCACGCTTTTCCGCATCCCTAATTAAACTTTGCGCCCAGGTAACGGCGACTAAACGTGTGCCCTTGGTGATTTCGGCTACCCGGTGTAATGAACCAGAAGGGTAAGTAATGGCATGACCAGCCGCCAGTTTGATTTTCTGCTCACCTACAGGGCTTCGTATAACAATCTCACCGCCTTCATAGTCATCGGGATTATTTAAAAATATTGTCGTAGAAACATCAGTGCGGTAACGCCCTTGCATGGGCCCCATTATCGGGTCATCTACATGTTCACCATAGGTCTCACCGGGCTCATAGCGTGCATAAAAAGGGCTGGCTAAACGATGAGGTAATACGGCTGCCTGATACACAGGGTGATTGTATAAAGCATTCATTACAATATTATTTAATTGGTTGTGCAGTGTTGAATCTGCTGCGAGCTCATGGTTTTTTTTAACTTTACGTGCAGTTTTTCCCGCGCTTAAACGGCCATCTACAAAAGCGGCATTTTCTAACAATTTTCTAACCGCCGTGAGCTGTTCTGACGATAAAATATCTGCAATAGTAACTAGCATAATGATCTCGAGTAATGACTCATTAAGAGTCAGGTCTAATTTGTTCTGCCTCTGGTATAATAACGGCAAATTAAAACGCAGTATTGTACAGAGTTAAAAATTATGAATTTTAATATTACCATTGATGAAGAGTCTTATACACTGGAAGTGTCTGACGCTATTATGAAAGAGCTGCAGAGCGTAATTGAAGATATGGATGCGGATTTTGATAAAGGTGCACGAATAGGTAGATACTGGATTGACTCTCCTTCAGATGAACAGCGCTGTCAAATAGTGGCCGATAAAGTTGTGAGTGCGCTACATCAGCAAAATGTACGCATGTTTTATCAAATGGCGGCTTATATTTTAACTAAGTTCCCTGCATTGAAAATGGCAACGGTGAGTTCAGATTTTGAAGTGAGTGATATTCATTTTGAAATTTAGTATTTTCGCGCAATGCAAAATAAATATTTTTGTATAACTCTATAATTTTTTAATCATTTTATAATGTTGAATAGAATCAAATAATAGATAGCTTTTTTCTGTTATTTCATAGCCTAGATTTTTATAAAATATCAGTGCATTTTCTCTGGCATGCATAAACAGTTCATTAGCGGCGTGCTGTTTTGCGTATGTTTCCATATGTTCAATCATGCTTCGCCCAATGCCTTTGTTTTGGTGCGCCTTATCCACGGCCATATAACGTAATTGCGCAGAATTATTTTGTACGAACTGTAAACGAGCCACGCCCACCACCTGGTTTTTTTCAATGGCCATGAGATGATATGCGCTGTCTTCATCAGAATCCTGTTCACTGCCTTCAGGTTCGTTCCAGGGCTTTCTTAATATACGCCAACGTAACTCAAAATATTGTTTAAACTCGGCCTCCGTTTTTGGTGAATTTAAATGCATGATCTAAGCAAATGAAATCCACGTTGTAGCAACGTATTTTACACCTTTTTGCAGCTGTGAATTACGATGCTCATGTGTCCAGAATGGAGGGAATAAAACCAGTGAGCCTTGTTTTGGCTGTAGCGAAACATTTTGGTACATAAATTCAGTTTCACCACCCGGGCCTGCAACGTCATTCAAATACCATAAGGCAACAAGTTGACGATCTGCAAATTCATGGCTGCCACCATCTATATGCCAGTTGTAATATTCGCCTTCATCTGTGCGCTGCATATTGTAACCAATGTCTTTGAAGCGGCCTTTAAAGAAAGGGAAGGCTGCAGAAAACTCCTTTAGAGATAGACCTAATGAGCGAAATAATTCCTGAGAAATGTCCTGCCAGTGTTGATGTGCGCTGATGGTTAAATCGGTCGACATTTTTATATTATGGTCTTCTTTAAAATCCTGACCAATGCGTCCGCGATACTGAGCTTGTTTATCATCCTCGAAGCGGCGAATCATTTCTTTACAAATATCTGTAGGTAACGCATTTTCTTTTAAATATATAAAACTGTTTTCTTTTACTTCTTTGAAACTTTCTAAGGCTTGTCGTTCTGTTGAGTCATGGTACATGGCTTTTTTCTATCTATGTTTTAGTTTAATTAGTATTAAATACTTACTATTAAAGGTAATTGTTATTAATCAACGATTCTATGTGTGAATGGGCATCTTCGCCATTATCTTTATATAAAACGAGTATCTGCTCAGCCATGTTAATCCAGTGGCTGCTGGCTTGTGAAATTAATTTATCTAATCCGTCTGTATTATTACTGCTCAGCCAGTCATTGTAAGCTTGATACAAGCTGGGGAAAATTAATTTTCGCATACTGTTGAGATTGGCGAAATAAAAATGAATTTGAGCCGGATCATTTTTAGTTAATAATTTGGGTAGTGTCGATAGCATATCGGCGATGTTGTCACGTACTGCGCGAACCATTATTTCAGCCTGTGAGGCAGGTAGTTTAATTAGCATTTCTTCCCAGGCTTCACCAAGAATTTTTCCTGCCTGAATTTCGCCAATTTCATGCTGTAATACAGTATCGACTTCATTGTCTGTCATTTTCTCTAACGAGTCTTCAATTTGAGTTTTGAAGTTATAGCAACTTAGTGCACGAGATAGCGGGTTTTCCTGCGTATGCCACAGGGATTCTTCAAATTTTTCCCAGATAAAGCGACGCAGTGATTCGCGACGAATATAAATGGTTTTGTTTTGCGCCATTCCAGGTGGCGCGGCAAGATCACGGGCAAGCTCTTTACCGGTTATAAGCAGGGTGTAATCCGCGTGTTGCTCTTTATGGATTAACTCGCCAAGAAAAAATACCGGCTTGCCATATAAACCATAGCCACCGCTGTACACTAACTGCTGTTTTTCAAGTTGCTTATTTATTGTTGCGTTGTCGAACAGATCATATGATGTGTTGTTGATGTGGATATTTTTCAGGGGTTGTTCATCGATGTCATCCCATAGAGCTTCCCGTTGGGTCAGCCATTGTCCAATGTCGGTATTATCCAGCCTGGTGGTAAATGGGGTTTGTGTCTCCCAGCGGTAAAATTCACGCATTTTTAACAGATAAATGCACAGCGTATAATTTCCGGCGTATTGAGCATCGGAAAGATGGCAGTTGTTTTGAACCTGTTGAATAAGTTGCGCCATACGAAAGGTATATATTACTAATGGGTGAGGATAATTCCTTACTAGAATAGTATACTATTCGTTCATTATTATCTTCCTGCTGTGTGCAGAAATCAGTATATTTAGTTAAGGCGGGCATATCCCATGAGAATGAGAACCAAATGGCATGATAAAGAGCGTGAAGTCACGGTTGATGAAAAAGCTAATACTATGGCATTTATTTCATGGCGTATTGCCGCAGCATTGGTGTTGAACCTGGAGAATGAAAATTTTCAGACAGATACTCAAAAACAGCGACTGGATGTAATTCGTGAGGCATTGGCATTTTTAGTCTCGGTAACCGATCGTTTAGTCGTTAACCAAATGACAATAGAAGAGCGGCAGGAATTTGTCGCCAAATATGCGATTAAGCTGTCTAAGACCTTTCAGGAAAACTGCGAAGACCTGCTAGGACGCGATGTTGACTATAAGAAAGACTTTATAGATATACTGAATCAGCGTTTAAATACCTACGCAGAATCCTCGTGGGATGAAGAGAAAGACTTACCAGGATTTAAGTATAAGCGCGATTTTGGCGACTTTATTAGCGAGCAGATGGGTGAAAAGGACAATAAATGGATCACCGATCAGATTATTGAAATAGAAGTGCCTGATATGGTGGAGAACCTGAGAAAATCAAAATTCGAAATGGTGGATGGCCATAGTGCGGCGCAGGTCAGCTAGTCGCTGAGTCATAAAGCATTAAGGGGCTATTAAGGGGGCGGAGTCAAATTTGGCATATAGCAGACAGAAAGATCCATCTCTTCAATCAAATTTGACTCCGACCCCATGCAATACGACCCCATGCAATAGCTAAGTCGTAATGGCTAGCCACGTAGCACAGGCACAAAAAAGGCCGGAATAAATCCGGCCTTTTTATGTAACTTACTCAGCTTAAAAATTAAGCTTTGAAGTTAGCAGCGTTGTCAGTTTTGTGATCGCTACCATCTTCGTAGCCAGCTGTGTAAGCCTCTGTTACGCGTTGTTCTTCACGTTCTGGGTTACATACGTAACCACCTTGCCAACCCTGAATATATTCTGGATCGATACCATCTTTTTCCAGTTTTACAACTGTGTCGTAGTACTCTTGGTTCATAGCTAACTCCTGGTAAAGACCATGTTTAGTCATATCGTTGGTATCATCACCAGCGATATTTGAAATAGATTAATCACTTAAAAGACCAATTAAATAGACTTTTATGAATGCGCGATATTATAGCAGACTCATAAATCGTCTATATATCCCTATCGGGAGGGGTGCATCACCTATCCCTGTCTAATCGCATCTAGGGCAACGAATTCTAAGGCCAAACGGCTAAAAATCAAGGTATTTGTTGAATAAATACCTAATGAGTGAGCTTATTCCACAGTGCTACTCGGTTTATGTGATGTTTGAGTTTCTGTTAAAATGTTAGAATGAAATGAGAATTATTCTCCCCATTGGGGTATTCGCAGTTGCTACGCCTTGATATATCCTAAAGGGGTGCCATTTAATGAAGCTGTGCAAAACTCCCCCCAAACTAATTATAGAGGTTTACCATGTCTGCAAATGAATCAATGATCGATCCTGGACTAGCGAGCGGCTTTGCCGCGTTTGAGTCGAGAGATTTTACTCAGGCTATGCGCTTGTTACTGCAGTTTGCCGATGCGGGCAATGCAGAGGCTCAGCACAAGGTCGCTATCATGTATCAAAATGGTTTGGGTGTGGTCGCCAGTGATGACCATGCGTTTAAGTATATGAAGGGTGCCGCAGAGCAGGGTGATCCAATTGCACAACATGGCATGGGCTTTATGTATATGGAAGGTGAGTGCGTAAAGCAGGATTTTGCGGAGGCATTAGTTTGGTTTAAAAAAGCAGCAGAGCAAGACATGCTGGGTTCTATGACGACGATTGCTATGATGTATGAAGAAGGCAAGGGCGTTGAGAAGAATCAGGAAATAGCGCAAGAATGGTACAAAAAGGCCGGCTTTTAAAATAGCTGCCCAGTTCAGCCCTGTGTGATCCCATCTCGGCGTTAAAAAATGTGCATTCACATGTGTGAACTTACATTTTTTGCCTTGATCTGAAATCACACAGAGTCAACCTGAAGCGTTATTTACCTAATACTTTATAAAAAATACAAAATTACTATTCAGGAAACCCAATGCGTCCTGCAAAATTATTATCTGTTTTAAATCGAGAGTTCACCAGTACTGAAACCGGACACCATACCCCTGTTATGTTGTGGGGGCCTCCAGGTGTCGGTAAGTCACAAATGGTGGCACAGGTGGCAGAAAAAAATAACATACCGGTTATTGATATTCGCTTATCGCAAATGGAGCCCAGTGATTTA
This sequence comes from uncultured Gammaproteobacteria bacterium, assembly GCA_963924875.1. Taxonomy (GTDB): domain Bacteria; phylum Pseudomonadota; class Gammaproteobacteria; order SZUA-229; family SZUA-229; genus SZUA-229. The sequence continues at coordinate 4,850 of CAWUSX010000060.1, read as the reverse complement.
AGGGGTATTCCATTTAAAGACGGCGATTTGGTTGAATGGGCTGTGCCTTCTATGTTGCCGAATACGCAGCGCCATGGCACTAAAGGTATTTTGTTTCTGGATGAAATTACCTCGGCGCCTCCAAGTGTTTCAGCGGCGGCGTATCAGCTAATACTTGATCGCAAATTGGGTAACTATGAAGTACCCGATGGCTGGGCTATTTTCGCCGCGGGTAACCGGCAGGGGGATCGAGGTGTTACTTATACAATGCCGGCGCCGCTAGCCAATCGTTTTTCTCACTATGAGGTTGATGTCAATCTGGATGACTGGGTTGCATGGGCCTGGGAGCATCATATTAATGAGCGCGTAATTGGCTTTCTGCGTTTTCGCCCAGATTTATTATTTGATTTTGATCCCGCACATAACCCAGTCGCTTTCCCGTCGCCTCGTTCATGGGAATTTGCGCATAATGCATTGCACAAGTTTGAAGATCACCCCGATTTATTATTGGGTACCTTGCAAGCCTGTGTAGGGCCAGCTGCTGGCGTTGAATTAAATGCCTTTATTGAAAGCCTGGATCAGATGCCAGATCTGGATGCGATAATCGCTGGTGAGAAAGTGTCTGCACCTAAAGAAATTGATCTGCAATACGCCGTTGCTGCGGCACTCGTTGGTCGAGCTATTCGGGCGAGGGGAGATAGCAATGCGCAAGCGGTAATAGGTAATATTTTAAAGTTTGCAAAAAATTTCCGCCAAAAAGAAATGGGTGTGATGATGGTTTCAGATATGCATCGCGCCGTTGGTGAAGAAATATTTGCCGTGCCCGAGTTCGCTGAATGGGCGAATGACATTGCCGAACTGATGATCTACTAAAAAATTACAATCCAGCTCATCTCTGTATGGCTCCATACCTTCGTTGAAAAATATGCACTTACATTTGTAAGCTTATATTTCTCGCCTTGGTCTGAAACCATACAGAGGCAATCTGGAATGCAATTTAAAATTATTAATTAGTATAAAAACATGCCATTAGATCTTGATAAAAAATTAGCCACTGCGCGTACCAGGCTTATTCTGGAAAAACCTTTTCTGGGAGCGTTAGTGTTGCGCCTGCCAATGGTGCGCGCAAAAGATGACTGGTGTGATGCAACGTTTAGTAATGGTAAAAAACTTTATTATAACGAGCATTACATCGATGCATTAAGCCCCGATCAAACGCAATTTGCATTAGCGCATGAGGCATTGCATTGTGCGCTGTCTCACTTCGCACGTCGTCAAAACCGGGTACAGCATCGCTGGGATATGGCCTGTGATTTTGCGATTAATCCCATGCTGATAAATGACGGCATGAAACCACCCGCAGATGTTAACTATCTTCGCGAATACGATGGTATGACCGCAGAAGAAATTTATCCCATGCTAGAGGATAACGACAATGATCAGGAGCGTGAGCTAGAGCAGCAACTGAACCCCGATTCGGATAATGATCAGGATGATAATGATGGCGGTGCCAGCGGCGATGAGCACGAACAAAAGGAAGGCAAGCAGCAAAAACAGAAAGGTGACTCTGAAGGTCAGGGCGAAGAAGACGGTGGTGTAAGAAATGACAATTCTGATCAAAATAGTGACCAGGGTAAGAAACCAACTGGGCCACCAGAAGAAGGCGAAGGTGAGCCCGACCCCTTAACGCCGCAGGAAATTGAATCTTTAAGTTTGCAGTGGCAGCAGCGTATGGCAAGCGCCGCACAGCAGGCAATTCAGGCGGGTAAACTAGGCGGTGCTATGGCTCGCATGGTGGATCATATGTTGCAACCACGCTTACCGTGGCGCATGTTGTTGGCGCAATATATGTCTATGGTGGCGCGTGATGATTACACCTATACACGACCTTCAACGCGTCGCGGCGATCCTGCGGTGTATCCCAGTTTACGCAGTGCCTCGTTAAATATTGTTGTAGCTCTGGATATTAGCGGCTCCATTTCACAAACAGAAATAGCCGAGTTTGTATCTGAGGTTGATTCAATTAAAAGCCATATGCGTGCGCGTATTACTTTACTTGCCTGTGATTCCCATTTAGCTGAGGGTGGACCGTGGATATTTGAACCATGGGATGAATTTGCCATGCCCGAAAAATTTAAAGGTGGCGGTGGCACACGATTCAATCCGGTGATTGAATGGGCTGAAGCGCAAGATGAAGCACCGAACCTGGTTGTGTATTTCACCGATGCGCAGGGTGAATTCCCAAAAATAGAACCTTACTTTCCAGTGCTCTGGTTAGTGAAAGGTAAAACACCGGTGCCCTGGGGGCAGCGGATTCAATTGAATTAAATTATTTACGGTGTTTGAATAGTTTTATTCAGTTGGAAATAATAATTACTGGTTATAAAAATTATGGATCTTTCCCCCGAAGATAGTCTGCGTTTAAATGTATTGCTTACACAAGGTTTGCAGGCAGTGCGTGTTGATGAATCGCGGATGATTGTGCATGCCCTCACCGAACGTGGTGAAGCCAAAGTTCCGCTCAATTCCAATTGCCGTGACGAACAATATCTTCGCAATGTAAAATCGCTCCTGTCCTCGCACTCCATAGGTTCACCGGGTGGTTATCCTGTTTATCTAAAACGCTGGACACGAATGGGCCAGGCCAAAGATGAAAGCCTGGATCAATTGTTGGTGCTTGGTGAAGAAGAGGCCGTAGTTGCCGTTGTGCATGCATCAGGTTTAACCAATGAAATTGCAAGACGTGCCTGGTGGTGTATGCCTACAACAGATAATGCGCGGCGGATGCTGGAAAAACAGGCGGTTATTGAAGGAGATATGGGGCCGGTTTTAGCGGAGTTTTTAATTGAACACTTACCTTTTGAAGAAGACCCGTTAGCAATGATTGATAGCGTTAAGGCGGCATTGCAACCAGGCCTGGTGACAGAAGAATTACGTCATAGTTTATGGGAAAAAGCCAGGCTAAAAGGTGCTTACTTTGTTGGTTTTTTGCAGGCCACGCCTGATGATCTACCGGGTAACGCAAGTGCTCATGCCAATTACGCTGCGTATAAAGAAAAGCTCGCACCATTAATAGAACAAGGCAATAAACAAGCCGCCTTGCTGGTAAAAGTGATGTCTGCAGCGGGACAAAATTATCTGCATACTATAGATGCTGCGTTAAAGCGTCCAAGTGATCAGAATGTAGTGGTTGCCTTATTTATGACCATCGAAAATTATTTCGCTGATATTTGTCCGAAATTCGATAATCATCGAGACATTGAGGAAATTCTTGGCGAGGCTGAACTGAAGTGTCTGCAGTGCGATGAGCAGTTAGCTGAACTGAAGGCCTTGCTACCAGATGCAGAAAACTATTTGCAGGCGATGATGGTGTTATCGGGTTATTGTGAAGAGTTAACCTTTCCGGTATTTGGCCAAACAGATGCGGTTGGTTCGGTCATGCGTAAACGTATTAAGCATTTAACGGACCCCATTAAAGCTCAAACCAGAGCACTAAGAAGTTGAGCGATATACTCATGAATTTGCATTTATTAAGGCGAAACTAGCCAATGCCATCACTTCATGTCAGTAAAATTCATATTACCCTGCAGGTCAAAATCCCTCACGATGTGCTGGAAAAATATTTACCATCATCCGCAGAAGTGGTGGGTGAGGCATTAACAGAGCAAGTTGTTGCAGCCGTAAAAAAACATAAGTTGAGCTATTTTCCGGCCCTGGATTTTTTACAAAAACAGGGTGATCTGGATGAAGACTTGTTAGATGCAACAGAAACCATCGCCTGGTTTGCCTGTAAGCTGGTTAGAGAAGAGGTTAATACAAAACTGCGCGCCTTTTTTTCTACACTCAGTTTTCAATCCGTTAAATGCACCTCCTATGCAATGCCCAGCGTCAGAGCTAATCACATAAATGCCTGGAGCGAACTGGTAGAACACTACACGCCTAATACCGTAAAGTTAGATGTGATTGCCAGTATTCTTAAAAAAGAACCGCACCCCAAGGGACTGGAAAATTGGTCTAAGCAGTTGTTTAGACGTAATCTGCAAGATTCCTTTGAATCTTTTGAGGTTATCCAAACCGCAGTATTGTAAAAATATCTACTGTTAGTCGTTCATGCGTTATTGCAGATATGTGTATTTTTATCATTAGCTTCATGCAGTCAGTCCTTATCATTACATCTACAAATTCATCATAAGATATTGAATAAATTGGTAAATAAATAAAGTTGCTCATGGTGCCGGCATACAGAAAGCCTGTTTTTGTACTAGTATAAATTACAGGTGTAGGTAATAAATACAGGATAAACGGATGACGCTCTATTTTAAACAATTCATGATGCTTTTTTGTCTGTTTGCAGCCGCATGTTCTGAACCTCGTATACAAACCCTTCGTATAGGCACCAGCGTCTGGCCTGGCTATGAACCTTTATATTTAGCGAGAGAGTTAGGTTACCTTAAAACGGACGAGGTGGACTTGCTGGAATACACATCAGCATCACAAGTCCTTAGGGCATATAAAAACGGTTTATTGGATGCGGCAGCAATAACGCTGGATGAAGCCATTAAACTGCTAGAGGGAGGGGAAGATTTTCGTGTAATTCTGGTAATGGATGTCTCTAATGGCGCAGATGTACTGCTGGGGCAAGCATCACTAAAATCTATAGACGACCTAAAGGCAAGCGTATAGGCGTAGAGCATAATGCACTGGGTGCCTACTTTATACACAGAGTGATTGAGTTATCCGAATTAGAAAAACAGGACATAACTATTGTCCCACTGCAAGTTCAGCAGCATGAGCGAGCATTTAAGGAAAAAGACATTGATGCAGTTATTACATTTGATCCTGCACGTAAAAAAATAATAGAAATGGGTGGG
>CAWUSX010000059.1:0-13893 GCA_963924875.1 uncultured Gammaproteobacteria bacterium | reverse complement strand
CTGACATCTAATCAGCCCTCCCCACACCACCCTGCATGCGGCTCCGCACAGGGCGGTTCATTTAATTATCCGTTAGGATAATGAATCTTTATCCAACCATCCCGTAAAGAATACAAACCTTCTTCTTTCAAAAAGTTATTACACTACACTTCGTTGCGCGCCCCTGAGTCCGGGCGTTATACATCAAAAGAAAATAAAGTTATGAAATCAAAATCATCCATTATCACCACGGTTTTTTTATCAATATTCAGTGTTTCCGTTTATGCCAGTGACTTTTGCGCAGGCTTTGAAGCAGGTTACATAACCGGCTATAAGCAAGCAAAAAGCACAAGTCTTTCGCCACTTGTACCACTGTGCCCACTACAGCCTTTAAAAGGTTTCGGTGATCCGAAATCAGATTATGAACATGGTTATACAATTGGCTTTAGAAAAGGCGCTTCTGGCGGTTAATAAGTGTTAGTTAAAATGTATAACAAGGCGCTCGTTCGGACGGCACCCTTAAGGGGAAATCATTATGTCTAGAGCAATTTAAAATTGATCATAGTGCCCGCCAATAGCAAAAATATAAATGTAGTCTTTATCGTACTTATAAATTACTCGGTCTTTCTGGCTAAGGCGACGAGACCACAAGCCAGAGAGGTTATGTTTTAATGGTTCAGGTTTACCAGTGCCAATGCTTGGGTCATCACGAAGCATTTCTTTCAATACACGGCAAAGCACCTTGTGCAGCTTTTTGTCTTTTAGCCTAAGTTCTTCATATGCAGCCCAAGTATTACCTTCAAATACCAGTGATCTCATCTAGCTCTCCGGCAGTAGGTCTATATCCCTTGCTTTTGGTATTTGTAGCGGCTGAGGCTGCAATTTGTTTCATTAAGTCACTGTTTTGCAAAACATACAGTGTTTCTTGCTCACGCTCCCAGTCATCAGCACTTAAAACAACAAAATCATCACCACTTCTTCGTGTAACCTTAAGTGCTAAATGCTCTGTAACCACTTGTTCCACAAAAGCTTTTAGGTTATCTCTAAACTTATTTACACTAATACTTTCCATCTCGCACACCTATAATACGTACCGTAATACCGTACATAATAGGCGTAAAGCCCTAACAAGTCAATTAACATGAAATAAGTGAATAAGGAATAAGTGGGGTCAGATGGAATAAGTGGGGTCAGATGAAACTTTCTGCTTGATTAGATTAACCTTCTCGTTAATATAAACATTACTTTTGGTTACAAGGATTGAACCATGGCTCGATTACAACGTATTGCACCACTCGGTATACCTCAGCATATTATTCAACGTGGCAATAACCGACAGGTATGCTTTGCATGCGATCAGGATATGGCATTTTATGCCGGGCTGTTGCATGAGTATTCAAAGAAATTTTCCGTCTCGTTGCATGCTTGGGTCTTTATGTCCAATCATATACATCTGCTGGCAAGTCCCAATAAAATTGATGGCATTTCAAACATGATGCAATCCATAGGTAGGCGTTATGTGCGATATTTCAACAGGGAATATCGGCGTAGCGGAACGCTATGGGAAGGGCGATACAAGTCAAGCCTTGTCCAATCTGAAACGTATCTATTGCAGTGTCAGAGGTATATAGAGCTTAACCCAGTCAGGGCTGGTATGGTTTCAAATCCTGCAGAATATGTTTGGTCGAGCTATCAGTGTCATGCACTTGGGAAACCTGTCAAGATGAGTAAACCGCATGATGAATATCTTGCCCTTGGGAATACCGACCCGATAAGACAGAGCGTATACAGGTCCTTGTTCCGTACTCATGTAGATGATGAGCTTATAAAGGATATCCGGTCAGCCGTAAATAAGGGGATGGCTCTGGGTGGAGACAGATTCAAGGAAGAGATAGAGCAGTTGACTAACCGAAGGGTCAGGCCAGCGAAGATGGGTAGACCCAGACTGCAATCAGAAGTAAAGTAAGTTTCATCCGACCCCACTTAATTTAATTTTTAATTTCATCTGACCCCACTTAATTTTGCCACTTAATTCGTTATTCACACATTCAGATAGAGAGAAAAAATGTTAATAAGAATATCATTTGTAATATATATAACCATCCAATTTTTTTTAAGTGGGGCATCATATGCTAGTGACTCTTCTCCTTGGGGGGTAGCTAAAGAATCAAGAGAAATTTATGAGCCACAAAGAGTCTTATACGATTTAACGACAGGTAACGAAAAAAAGCTAAAAAACATATTAGATAGGGTTGGCTTTATATATAAAACATATAATTCAGACTCATTAGATAGCTCAATAGTTATAATAATTCATGGTGAGTCTATTCCATTTTTTAGCATATCTAATTCAGCTGGTTTAGAAGTAATGAGAAGAGCATATAGCTTAACAGTTGGTACGTCTATAGAGTTTCGCCTGTGTCAGGCTTCGGCTAAAGTTCAAGGCTACAAACCAAAGGATATTCATGGGTTTGTGAAAATGGTACCAATGGCAGATGCTGAAATTGTTAAACTACAAAAGCATGGTTACGCATACATGCAGTAATACAAAGCACTTGCTAAATTTCATAAATCATTCAACTTCGCCCGTAAAAAGCACGGACCGGTCGCTGCGCACAAAACGCGTATTGCCCGTTAACTCAGCCATAGAGCTATTAGGAGATAAACCATGTCACAATGTTGCACATCTTCAAATACAGATACCACGTATCCTAAAAAACATACTTGTCCTGTAAATGGCAAATCATATTCTGGTGTATCGCCTACAACAATATTTCATCACATTAATGAGCCATGGCAATGGATGGCAAAACAACAAGGGTATTATTTTTGTTCCGACCCTGAATGCGATGTTGTTTACTACGGTCAAGATGATTCATTTATTATGAAATCTGAGTTACGAACTACAGTTGGCATAAAAGAAGAAAACGATGCATCATTAGTTTGTTATTGCTTCGGTGTTACAAAATCAAATGCAACTAATGAAAAAATAAAAAAATTTGTAATTAACAGCACAAAAGAAAAAACATGCGCATGCTCTACACATAACCCATCGGGTAAATGTTGCTTAAAGGACTTTCCCAAGTAGTGTTAAGCTCTAAAAAATCATTCAACTTTACCGTTTATACGCCGCGCCGTTTGACTCTGCTCAGTATAAAACGACCAGTTAATTCAAGCGTTAGCTTTACAAGCGAAATTTTTCGGAGCACCTATGGAATCGAAGAAACATTGGGAAAGTGTTTACACATCTAAAGCGGATTCTGAAGTTAGCTGGTTTCAGGAACATGCACAACTTTCACTGAAATTTATACTCGATGCAAACATTCCAACGGAGGCATCGATCATTGATGTCGGTGGTGGTGCGTCAACTCTTGTTGACGATCTACTGGAAAATGGTTATGAACATTTAACGATTCTTGATCTCTCTGAAGCAGCACTGGACACCGCGAAGACTAGAATTGGCGCCCATGCTGCTGACGTTCAATGGATAGCTGCAGATATATTGACAGTGGAACTTCCGACGAATGCGTATGACGTCTGGCACGATAGAGCGGTTTTCCATTTCCTGACAACCGAAGATGAACGTCATGCCTACGTACAAAAGGTGTTGCAAACCGTAAAGCCAGGAGGCCTCGTCATAGTTGCCACATTTGCGGAAGATGGACCGACTAAATGTAGTGGTCTGCCCGTAATGCGCTACAGTGCAAACGATCTTCATTCAGAGTTTGGTGAGCCTTTCGAGCTACTTGGTCATGAAAAAGAGTCCCATCACACGCCGACTGGAAACGAACAGAAGTTCGTTTACTGCTTTTGCCGTAAAGTCGCAACATAGTGTGTTTGGCTATCAAGGCCATCAATTTGATGGCGGCGTCAAATTGATAAATTTATGACATTCCATAACCCGATACCAATATTGAGAAGTTTTGATGAAGCTAAAGCCAAAGAATTTTATGTCGGCTTTCTTGGCTTCAATATAGATTGGGAGCATCGCTTTGAAGAGAACACTCCACTATATATGCAGCTATCGAAAGACGATTGCGTAATTGAGCTTTCGGAACACCATGGAGACGCAAGTCCAGGGGAATCTCTAAGAATATCGACCAATACTTTAGACTCTTATCATAAAGAGTTAATTGGCAAACAGCAAAAATGCAAGACCCGGAATTCAGGACATGCCCTGGGGTACTCGTGATATGACTATCTCAGATCCATTCGGAAACAAGCTTATCTTTAATGAAGAACAAAGCTGATTAACTAGATATGGATATTCAAAGGCGATTGGGTAGCCGACACCGAGGGGCCTGGTTATGCGGCAAGTGCAGTAATATTTAGTATTACACTTTCATTAATTGCATTGGCTTATTACAAAACAAAAATATCGCATGTAATATTGTTCTGGCTGGCCTTCATTCTCACACGACCCCTTGGAGCTGTAGTAGGAGATCTGCTGGACAAGCCAGTGACTGAAGGTGGCTTAGAGCTAAGTCGTTATTCTGCATCTGCAGCGCTGATGATTTTAATCATTATCCTTATGTTCACTTTCAAGCAGAAAGCTGCTAAAAACTCACATTAAACTTAGAATAAAGCTAACATTTTATTCAATTACGTCAGCAAATATGCGCTGACCTGGTCGCTGCAAAATAACGCAGCATCACTTATCACGGCATTAGCCACTACAAAGATACAAACAATGATATCAGCAAGTGAAGCATTAGAAATATTAAAACAAGGCAATAAGCGTTTCGCCGCAGGTGTACGCAGTATCGATACTACTGCACAAAATATGCAAAGATCTGATTTCACTAAGGATCAAGCGCCCTTTGCCATTATTCTTGGTTGTTCTGATTCACGCGTACCCGCAGAAATAGTATTTGATCAAGGTTTAGGTGACTTATTTGTAATTCGTGTAGCGGGAAATATTGTTGCCCCATCCCAGGTTGGTAGTGTTGAGTTTGCAGCGGAACGATTTGGAACACCATTAGTCGTAGTACTTGGACATTCGATGTGTGGCGCTGTGATTGCGACAATTGATGAATTAGAGCACCCAACAGAAAATCATTCTACTAATGTTTTATCCATAGTGAATCGAATTCGGCCTACTGTTGAACCTTTGTTTAATACAGACCTCCGCGATAATCCGCAGAAACTGTTAGAGACGGCTATTAAAGCCAATATTAGATCTGCTACAAATCATCTTAGACACGGTTCGCAGCTGCTTGAGCAGTTAATACTTAAGGATAAATTAGTAATCGTTGGTGCAGAGTACTCTCTTGAAACAGGTGAAGTCGAATTCTTTGATGTTGAATAACTAAAAAGCCAAACTCACTCACACAGCATACTGTAAGGTTAGCATCACACTAGATATTACTGGTATTTATAGACAATTGATTTTCTTATATTTTAAAGTTTTATTAGCACTGAGGCATTAATAATATTTTATTAGCCTGGTGCATTCATATTGCCGATTGGCATGTGGCTTTTACTTACCTGACTTATTAGAAAGTATAATTTTCTTAATTCGACATATGAAAGCGCTAAGAAAATACTATGGAAATCATTAAATAGTAAACAAAAAACTAAACTTGTGGCCTTTCTTGTAACTTCAGTTTTTTTATGACGAGCTTGCAAATGGTATTACTGCATCAAATGGCATTGTCTTATTCTTTCAAGCCCAGAATATGCACATGGTATTTCTGGCGTGCTTAAAAATGCCTTAGACTGGCTGGTAAGTGGTGATGAGTTCCCATATATGCCGGTTGCTCTATACAACACATCACCAAGAGCATCACATGCGCAAGCTGCATTAAGAGAGGTTATATTAACCATGTCAGGCATAATTATTGAAAGTGCATCGATGAACATTCCATTACTGGGTACAGATCTTGATGCAAATGGCATTATTAAAAATGATAAATTGTCGCTGTATATCGTTGAAAAAATTAAGCTATTCAAAGATGAAATAATTCATATCAAAAACAGCTAGCATTTCATTTGACTCGCGCGTACAGAAATTTTAGATGCTTTTATAAAGCGATTCAGTTTGCATGATTTCGATAGAGGCGCCATATTATATTAGACAGAAATATAACAATTAAATCCGCCGCTTAGATGATATGCTTGTTTTAAGTCAACCATAAGTCCGTCGTTTTTAACTATTTTAAAAGATGACGGATTTATGTATTAGTATTCACATGCACTTATCATAAATCACTCAACGTAAACGATAAGTTATGAACGAAGTGAACGATATACTGTATTTCGTTCTCGTTTACTCAGCACCAGTTGCCATAGCTGCCCCTGTCGGGAACGGAAAAATCCAGCGCAGCTTAATAGATAATATTTCCACATACGGTAAAAGCGCGTACTGTATTTCGAGGATAACTGCGGCCAGGCGTTGTCAAAGTTTTCCCACCATGCCATCAATGTTCGGTCATAATCCTGGCCAAAATTATGCCAGTCCTCTATAAGAAAACGGCTTTCGGTAGCACTTGCTATTTCCCGTGCACTGGGCAGTTTTCCATTGGGAAATATATATTTGTCGATCCATGGATCGACGGTACGTGATGTCGCATGTATGCCGATGGTATGCAGCAAAAACAATCCATCGTCTTTCAGCAAACGTGTTGCGGCATCGAAATACTCGGCATAATTTTTTGGCCCGACATGTTCGAACATGCCGACGGATACCAGCTTGTCATACTGACCGCTCAGATCGCGATAATCCATAAGACTTATTTCTACCGGTAGCCCAGCGCAGCGTTTCTCTGCCAGTTGTTGCTGCTCTCGCGATACAGTAATTCCGGTGACCTGGACACCATAATATTTCGCCGCATGCATCGCCAGTCCACCCCATCCACAACCAATTTCCAGCAGATGCTCACCGGGTTGTAGCTCCAGTTTCCTGCAGACCATGTCTAGTTTGTCGTGTTGCGCCTGTTCCAGGCTATCTGCGTTGTTCCAGTACCCGCAGGAATAACTCATACTCTGATCCAGCATGGCCGTGAACACATCATTGCCGATATCATAGTGTTGCTCACCGACCTGAAAGGCACGGCGTGTTGATTGGAGATTGAAAAAAGATTGCCTGACCACTTCACCGAGTAGCTTAACGCGCGCCCAACCGGTTAGTTTTTCATCCAGCTCGTGACGCAAAATTCGCGTAAAAAGCTCATCCATTTGTTGAGCGTCCCACAAGCCTTCCATATAAGACTCACCAAATCCTAGCGAACCCTGAGTTAGGATACGACGATACACTGCGGGATCATCCACCTGTATATCCCAGGGACGGTCACCGTCAAAGCTAATACTTGCCTGCGCCAGGAGCTCGCGCAGTATATCTGGCGCCTGGGCATTTGAACTGCTCGCCATATTACCGCCAGGTTCATGACATAACTCTTCTTCATTTAGCATGAATAATCCCCTTTTTGGATCCTCGGTAACTATCCCTTATTCAGGAAGCACCTGTGACTCATCTTATTATTGTGCCCAATTTAAAGGCCCAGAGGCCCACAAATCAGTTAAAGTTTTATCAAATCCTATATCAGCTATCGGCTTTTACACTTCACTCTGAGGCGACTATCCATGTTCGGCAGCATATAAAAAAACCTTATTGGCTGACTGTGGCTAAACAGTATAAGTAAATTTAATAGTTGGCAAACGATTTTTATTTATATTTAATATCGATAAATACAATATTAAATAGGCAACTCAAAGAGAATAATAGACGGGGCTAAACACTTTACTTTGCAATATTGGAGCTAATGTTTTTCCTGCAGTGATGCATATTACGCTGACAAGCAAATTAATATTCAGCCATAATTGTCGATACTTATATGTGTTAAATTATCTTTCTCATATGGTCTTTTTTCCTGACTAAATGGTGCTCTACGGGCAAGACGTTCAAGCAGAAATAAAAACAATCCTGGCTTATTTTGAGTAGGATAATTTTTTTTGTATTAACAACTTTATGTACATGTCAATCTGCATAGACAATAATTGACTGTACTGATTTCTATTTTTACAGGCAAACAATATGCGTGCTGTTTTATTGATAATCTCTACCCTCTTCTCCCTGGCGGCAATGGCTGAGCCACCAAATGGTTATCCGTTTCAAGCGTTTGATAAAGCAATGCAACAGGCTCGATCCGAGAACAAACCTCTCTTTGTTTATTTTGGGCGTTATGGCTGTGGCTATTGCGAAAAAACCAATAAGGAAGCCTTTTCCGATAAACAGGTGCGCGAAATTTATAGCAAAAACTACGTATTGGCTTATGTCGATTCTGAAAGCGGTAAACGTTTACGTTTGCCCAGTGGCGAGCGAGTGACTGAGCGCGAGGTAGGCACTCGTTACAATGCATTTGTTACCCCCGTGTTTACCTTTATGACAGCCGATGGCAAGCCGCTATTACGCCTTGTAGGCGTGCAACGCATTGAAGATTTACAACAGGCGGACAACAAGGTTCAACGGCTATTAAACAAAGCAGCCAGGCTATGAAGTTACAAACAGCCGGTTTGGTTTTACTGTTTATTGCTTCCCCTTTGAGTGTACAGGCCGACCCCTGGGAATTTTCAAAACCCATCGCGGTTACAGCGACTCATGGTGAAAAGATTTTTCATCACCTTGAGTCGTCGGGGCGACATAACATCGCTGTTTCTGCCGACACGATTGCTGTCGCCTGGGAGGACAATCGTGATGCTACGCCGCGGATTTACCTGGCACGTAAGGCGCGCAATAGCCAGAGTTTTTCCAATGAGGTACAAATCAGTGGCCAGGGGGAAGCTTACGAGCCGTCGCTTATCGCACTGAGCAACAATCGATTTGCGCTGGCCTGGGAAGAGGATGCGCGTATTCATTTACGCCTCGTTACTCCAACCGAACTGGGGCCAATTATCTCGCTCGGTGAAGGTGAGGCTACACAGCCTGGCCTCGCCAGTGATGATCAACAATTGTTACTTGTGTATTCTCAAAGGGATGGCCGTTATGCGCGCATCTGGATGCAGGACATCAAGATTAATGGCCTGGCCTTACAAACAAAACAGGCCTGTGCGGTGGATGCCGAGCCCGCGAAAGATGAACAGCTGTTCCCTACCATCGCCAAACTTAAAGATCGTGTTATCGTCGCCTGGGAAGATCGCCGCCCTGGGCACACCATCATCATGGCGGCACAAAATGATCAGCTAAATTTCTGCCACTTTCACCCTCCACAACGCATCAGCGAAGGGCCATCATCTAGCAGAATGCCGTATGGCAAAGGGCATGGCGTAGCGCGGGTTGCACTTGCACCATATGGCAACGGGCAAGTACTCGCAGCCTGGGCCGACAAACGTAATTTCCGCGATGGTTATGATATCTATTCTGCCAACTACCAGCCTGGCAATAATCAATTATTTGGCCCCAACCTCAGTGTGCAAGATAGCTTTGGTGGCGTCGCGCAGCAGTGGCATGCAACGGTCGCCGGTGATCACTCTGGTAAACTGGTCGTCGGCTGGGATGACAAACGTAATGGTGATGCCAACATCATGCTGAGTTGGCGCGAAGACAATGAATGGAGTGATGACATTAGTGTGCCCGGTGCAGATGGCACAGGAGAGCAAAATCACCCCACCATTAGTTTAGACGCTGAAGGCAATTTGCACCTCGCCTGGATTGCACGCTCAACCACCAATGGCCCCAGCCGCGTGCAGTATTTATTTGGCAGGTTGATTGATTAATTTCAGTGAAAAAAAGGCACTACACTTAAGGAGCATCGAAATTAAATATCTCTGGTTATCAATCTATTTAATTGCACTAACCTGGTCGGGAATAAATCCTAAAGATCAATTTACGTGGCTGCTTGAAGTTTTACCTGCGTTAATTGGTGGTGCGTTACTTGCATTCACTTACAATACTTTTCGCTTAACACCCATTTTATATTTCTTTATTCTTGCTCACTGCATTATTTTAATGATCGGTGGGCACTACACTTATGCGGATGTTCCATTTTTCGATAACCTGCTCGACTTTGAAAGAAATAACTACGATAAGGTAGGGCATTTTTTTCAGGGCTTTGTACCTGCACTTTTGGCCAGAGAAATATTAATTCGCAAAAATATAATAAATGGAAACACATGGCTTAATGTATTTATCGTTTCTATTTGCCTGGCATTCAGCGCCTTATATGAGATTATTGAATGGTGGGTAGCACTATCCTCGGGCGAAAATGCAACGGCATTTTTAGGTACTCAAGGTTATGTCTGGGATACGCAGTCGGATATGGGATTCGCACTTTTAGGGGCTGTAGTTTCTATTGTTACACTTGCTAAAATTCATAATCGACAGCTCATGTGTTTATACAAAAATCAACTCCGCAATAATAACTACACTTTATAAAAAGTGCTTTCCCTATGCGCCAACTTCAACGGTTACAGCAACAGATTTAAATGCCGGTGTACGACTGCGCGCATCAACCGCTTGTCCCACCAACACATTGGCTTCTGGGTAATAAGCCATGAGGTTGCCTTTTGGTAAATCAAAGCTATACACACTCACGTCTTGCATTATCCCGCTATCTGAGCGAAGTGTTACTTTATCTTCTTCATGCAGGCCCGTTTTTTATATCTTCGGCATTCATCAGTACACACCAGCGATGTGGTGTTTTACGATATGAATCATTTTCTTCATAAATAATACTATTAAATAGTCCCCCCACGCGGCACCACGTTGCGGAGCTGTAACACGCCAGCATAATGGCCTTATCTCTGATGATTCTATGCTCCGCACTATTATCAAGGATGCTGATCAAAATATGGGCATCTATGGCAGTATTCAGCAACAGGGCATACTAAGCATTGGCGACAGCGTATATATCAGCTAACACCCTGGCAATATAAATAATGATTACATGATTAGTTCAAGTTCTAGTAAACTCAATAGCCTGCTTCCGTGCCTGGTATTGTTTTCAACATACTAAGAATATATGCAGGCAATTCAGGACAGCATACTAGAAGCAATTAAAGCAACACGAACTAACACTACGGTTATTTATATGAAGAGATTAATATATATTTTTATTTTTTTATTTTTATCATCATGTAGCTCCAGCAGTGAAGATGGACCCTACTCAGACACTGCTGACCCGCAGGCAGATTACAATACCGCTGCTGTTCTGGCAAAAGCCACCAATAGAAATATCATGCTTATTTTTGGTGCTAATTGGTGCCCAGATTGCCGGGAATTTGATCAGCAACTCAAATCATCACCTCTAAAAGAATTAATTGATACTAATTATGTCACCGTAAAAGTAAACGTCGGTGATTTTGATGAGAATATGGATTTTGTTTCTGACTTTGATAACCCAGTTTCAAAGGGCATTCCGTCTATTGTTATTACTGATTCGGATAAACAGGTTTATTTTATTACTAAAGCCAGGGAATTATCTTCCATCAGAAATATGAAAAAATCTGCGGTGATTGATTTTTTTCAAGAAGTCACTCAAAAAAACAACAAAGGCGATTGAGCTTAAGACACAATAATATTGGTTTTTCAGATGAAAGACTTACTGCTATTTTTTATTTTTTTGTAACACAGTAGAGACAGATGATTTTAAACCCTGACCCCGAACTTCTTAATAACCTTTACCTAATTACATTGTTTGCGGTTATTGTTTCGTCTGCATCTGGCGTACTTAAAGCGGGATTTAAAAAATTTGACCTGTTTGGCGTTATTATCATCGCCATTGCCACCGGATTGGGTGGTGGTTCACTTCGAGACATGCTCCTCGACAGAGAGGTTTTCTGGATTGCCAATCAGATGTTTTTTATTGCATCACTGGGTAGTGCCATTTTCATGTTTAGTACTGCCCGGCTAATCGCCATTCCGCCCAGGTTCTTTTTAATTCCCGATGCAGCCGGGCTTGCCACATTTGCTATTGCCGGAACGCTGGTTGCTTTAATGTCTGATGCGTCATGGTTGATTGCTAGTTTTATGGGTGTTATGACGGGAACTATGGGTGGTATTTTTCGCGACATACTGAGTAATGAACCACCGGTTGTTTTTCAAAGCCCTTTATATGCGACCGTTTGCTGGGCAGGATCATTACTTTTTATTGCTCTAATTAAGTTACAAGTCGATATTTCATTAGCGGCTTTTTTGGCGGGTAGTGGTGTATTTTTATCACGCATGCTGGCGATTTATTACAATATAAGCCTGCCTAAGTTTCGTTTTAAATCTTAGAGCTTAATTATTTTAAGTTCTTCGGTGTACTCAATTTATAAGGCACATTTTTCAACCTTTAAAACCCCGCTTCATTCTTTATACACAGTGCTAAAATAATTTTCTTGCCTGTAAAAATATCTCTCTCGTCATTAATAAACAGGACATCGTCTAATAAATTATATGCCGCACTACAGCCGGGCTATCTTGAAGAAAAACTCAAGCCTGGAGACTTAAGACAGTCAGCTTACATAAGTAACCTAACTATCTAAGCTGGCATTTACCTAGCGCATCGTTACCAACTCTTCCGAGCTAGTTGGGTGGATAGCAACGGTATCGTCGAAATCTTTTTTGGTGGCTCCCATACGCATTGCCACCGCAAATCCTTGCAGCATTTCATCCGAACCCGGGCCAATAATATGACAACCGACAACCTTCTCCTGCGCACCAATACACACCAATTTCATCGCGGTTGGCACTTCGTGACGTGTCATAGAATTATACATAGCGGTGAAGCGTGTTTGATACACCTTTACAGCATCACCATGCTCTTTGCGTGCCTCTGCTTCCGTCAACCCAACTGTGCCAATGGGCGGATGACTAAATACTACTGTCGCTATCATTTTGTAATCCAGGTGACGATCTTGCTGATTGTTATATAAACGATCACCCAAACGACGACCTGCCGCTATGGCAACAGGTGTAAGTGCCGCGCGCCCCGTTACATCGCCTAATGCAAAAATGCTTTCAACATTGGTATTTTGAAACAGGTCGGTTTGAATATAACCTTGCTCATCTAATTCTAAATTTACCGCATCCAGCTTCATGCCCTGAGTATTGGGGTGACGACCAATCGCCCATATAACTTCATTGAAGCCCGGGCTTTTATTGCCCTTGTCATCACAAATTGTTAGCGTGCCATCTTGTTCTTTTATGATTTCTGTAATTTGCGTACGTGCCAACACCTCGATGCCCTGATCTAACATCTGCTCTAACAGGGTTTCCCGCAGCATGGCATCAAACTCGCGTAAAACATGCTGTTTACGCAGATACATAATTACATTGCAACCTAATGCATTTAAAACACCCGCTACTTCTACGGCGATATAACCTGAGCCAACGATGGCTACTTTTTTGGGGCACTCTGTTAGAGCAAAGAAGCCATCGGAATCAATACCGTACTCTGCCCCTTTTAGTTCCGGAATAGTTGGTGTTGTGCCTGGTGAAAGCACAATGTGTTTGGCGGTAAATTGCTTACCATCTACGTCTACGGTGTGCTCATCGACCATTGAGGCAAAGCCCGTCAACTCATCAATATTCGAATCGGCCAGGTAGTTGTGATACCAGTTATTAATACCCGATATGTATTTTTCGCGCTTAGTGACCAGGTGATTCCAGTCGAAGCC
Organism: uncultured Gammaproteobacteria bacterium; assembly: GCA_963924875.1. Lineage (GTDB taxonomy): Bacteria > Pseudomonadota > Gammaproteobacteria > SZUA-229 > SZUA-229 > SZUA-229. Next base: position 318 of record CAWUSX010000059.1, on the reverse strand, counting down.
TTTATTTTCCTAATCAAAGCCATAATCTTTTGCATCTTCCACTGCATGCGCCAAATTTGCCCCAAACCACATGATCTTTTTCGGCACGCAGCCCACATTCACACAGGTTCCGCCCATTTTACCGCTTTCTACAACTGCGCATTTAGCCCCATATGCCGCCGCTCGCTCGGCTACAGATAATCCGCCGCTGCCCGCGCCTATTGCAATTAAGTCGTAATCGTATTTATTTGCCATGATAAAGCCTGTAGTGAATCCGTGAGGTCAGGTAATATACCAGCACACAGTCAGCCGGAACACCCATTCAGACCAATGTTGTTA
>CAWUSX010000058.1:0-21302 GCA_963924875.1 uncultured Gammaproteobacteria bacterium | reverse complement strand
GGCGGTGTTTTTCTTTAAAAGAGGGAGTGTGAATAGTTTTATTTATGATCGTATAAGTGTTTTTAAATGAGGGTGGTTAGTTTCATATTGGCTTACTCAAATGGTTGTTTTGATGATGCTTCATTGTGATTATTTTAACATTATCAGAGGCTTAGTGCTTAACTTAATGGCATTGACTCCGACCCCAAAATTACGACCCCAAAATTACAATTACAAAATTACAATTTTTAAAAACCTTCCAGTACAATCTTGCCGATGGCTTTACCCGACTCCAGTTCCGCATGCGCGGCTTGCAGATTTTTTGCATTGATAGTGCCGAGATTTTTACCCGAGGTGGTCTGGATAAATCCCTGATCAACCAGATCGGCGACGCGGCTTAATAAACGACTTTGCTCGACCATGTCCTCTGCCTGGAACATGGAGCGCGCAAACATAAACTCAATGTGCAATGACAGGCTTTTTAGTTTCAGCTTCATTACATCTAATGGTTTACTGGGGTCATCTATCATGGCGATTTTGCCAAACGGTGCGAGCAGCTCGGTATAGGTTTCAAAGTAGGCTTCGGTGCCGTTGAGGCTGGCGATGTGTGTAACCTGAGCGATTCCTAAGGCCTCTATTTGTGGCTGCAATGGTTTGCTGTGATCAATTACATAATCGGCTCCGAGTTTCTTCACCCAGGCCTGTGAGCTTGGGCGTGAAGCGGTGGCGATAATGGTGGCGCCGGTAATCGCTTTAGCGATTTGAATTAAAATAGATCCGACACCTCCGGCAGCACCGATCACCAACAGCACTTCTTTCGATTTGTCTTTTGCACCGGGCGTGCATTGTTGTAAAGCCAGATGCTCGAAGAGTATTTCCCAGGCGGTGATAGTAGTTAATGGCAACGCGGCGGCTTCGGCATCGCTCAGACTTTTGGGTTTGAAGCCGACAATGCGTTCATCAACCAGCTGATATTCGGCATTGCTACCCGAGCGGTTGAGATCACCGGCGTAATACACCACATCACCGGGTTTGAATTGAGTGACCGCTTCACCTGTGGCAACCACTTCGCCCACAGCATCCCAACCGATAACTTTGTGCTTGCCATCTTGCGGCGCGACATTCTGGCGAATTTTGTAATCCACCGGATTCACTGCAATGGCCTTTACCTTCACGAGTAAATCGTGTCCGCTGGCTTTCGGTTGCGGCAGTTCGATATCAATTAATGAATCAGCATCATCGATAGGTAGTGACTTGATGTAACCAATAGCTTTCATTTTTACTTCTCCTGGTATCCCTTCAGGCATGAGGGTGATTGGGGTGTATTGCCTGTGTCTTGTTGAATAGAATAATAGACCTTGATTGATACGCTATAAACAGCATAACAGAAGAATCATCCTCAAATAATATTTGATAATAGGTACATATAATATGCTCCTGGAAGATCTTCAAGTTGTCCTAAAAGTAGCTGAATTCCGCAGCATTACCGCCGCAGCGACTAGCCTGGATATGCAAACTGCAACAGCCAGTGCCGCACTCAAGCGGGTGGAAAAATCACTGGGTGCAGAACTATTTGTGCGCACCACAAGGCAACTCCGCCTTTCCAGTGCGGGGGAACGCTATATCCCTCAATGCGAGCAGGCCTTACTGATGCTCGATCAGGCCAGTCAAAACATGAAAGATGATATAGGCATTGTTGAAGGTGAGCTACGCATCGCTTCGTCATCGGATCTGGGCAGGAATCTGCTTATCCCATGGCTGGATGAATTTATGGAGTCCTATCCGGATGTCAGCGTGAGAGCCAACATCAGCGACAGTAATATCGACTTTTATCGCGACTCAGTGGACTTAGCCCTGCGCTATGGTTCACCCGATGATGCAAACCTGTATGGCTTTAAAATTTGCAATGCCCCGGCATTACTTTGTGCAACACAGGATTATCTGGATAAAAACGGCACACCTGATCATCCGCATGACCTGGCCTCACACAACGGACTTTTTTATCAGCTCTACGACATCACTTACGATGTTTGGGAATTTTCTGACAGCGAAACAAAATACAAAATAAAAATGAGCGGTAATCGTGCCTCCAATGACGGCGACCTTGTAAGGCGCTGGTGTGTTGCTGGAAAAGGTTTGGCGATTAAATCCTCTCTCGATATGTCCCATGACTTGTTGTCAGGTAATGTAGTAAGCGTGATGCCTGAGTTCAAACCAAAATCAACCGAGCTGTGGCTGGTTTTTCCCAGCAGGCAATCTATAATACCAGCTGCCCGACTACTAAGAGATGCGTTAAAACAAAAGTGCGATGCTATTTTGCAGCAGGTCATTGAAAAAGGTATTTTAGACGACAGCGCACTTAGCTAGCGTATAATATTTACTTCTTGTTAAGCCCATTAAAAAATGAATAAATAATTATGATTAAGTTATACGGAATACCCAACTGCGAGATATTGTTTACAATTGTACTATACCGGTAATTTCTCTGTAACCTATTGTTTTTATTAGTTTTCACACTCTAAATACGTCATTAATAAGTCAAAATTACCATTAACTATATACGCTCACTATGGAGTGGTAATATTAGCGCCTACAATTACTCCTACTGATACGAAAAACATGACTAAATTATTTGGAATACCTAACTGCGATTCGATTAAAAAAGCCAGAAAATGGTTAACTGAAAATTGTGTTGAATATGAATTTCATGACTATAAAAAACTGGGTGTTCCTGAAAAAGAATTGAAAAATTGGGCTAGACAAGTAGGCTGGGAAATCCTACTTAATAAACGCGGCACCACATGGCGTAAGCTGGATGATGCGACTAAAGATTCGCTAAATGAAAAATCGGCTATGCAGATTATGCTGGATAATCCAAGTATTATAAAACGCCCGGTACTTACAAAAGAAAAAACGTTATTAGTTGGTTTTTCAATTGAAAGTTACGCGAGGCTTTAGTTAAAAACATATAATTTTATAACTGCTTACTCACCACCTGGATAGCAGGATCATCGGAACTTGCTTGAACGCTAAAGCCAAGACTTTTTATTAGCTTTAACATGCCGTGGTTATTAGACAAAATTTCGCCATCCATTATTTTGAAACCACGCTGCCGTGCAGCACTTATTAATTCGTTCATCAGGTGTGATCCTATTCCCTTTTGTTGCCACTCATCTGCAACAACCAGTGCAAACTCACAACTTTCTCCATCAGGATTCGTCACGTAGCGTGCGACGCCTAATTCACTTTCCGCCCCGGCATCTTCAAGCACCGCAATTAATGCAAGCTCGCGGTTATAATCCAGCTGTGTAAAACGCACCAGCATTTGCTGGGTTAATTCATTAATGCCCTGCATGAAACGAAAATACTTAGACTTAGGCGAAAGCTTGCGCACAAAAGTCTGTTCGATTGATGCATCCTCTGGTCGTATGGGGCGAATTTTAATATCTGTACCATCAGCCAACTGTAGCTGTGAAACCAGATAGCTTGGATAGGGATGAATAGCCATGTGCGCGTAACGGTTTAGTGATGGCAATGGACGTTCAACCACGATGCGCGCATCCAGTGCCATGACTCCGTTTTCATCACTGATGAGTGGATTGATATCCATGGACTTAATTTCTGGCAGCTCGCACACCATCTCAGAAACGCGGCGTAATACTTGTATTAATGCATCCATGTTCACCGCGGGCATATCTCTAAACTTACCCAGTAGTTGAGCAATGTGAGTTTGACTGATCATTTTTTCGGCTAGCAAGGTATTCAAGGGGGGCAATGAAACCGCTCGATCGCGCAATACCTCCACCTGAACACCACCTGCACCAAACGTAATCGTCGGGCCGAATACGGGATCGCTAATCACCCCAATTAAAAGTTCTCGCCCATGAGATGGTTTGTACATTTGCTCAATGGTCACGCCTTCAATTTTTGCCTCGGGGATTTTTTTTTGCACATCGTCCACTAATTCACGATAGATATTGCGAATCTCATGAGCGCTACTTATGTTTAGCCTAACGCCATCCACATCGGTTTTATGTGTGATGTCGGGTGAGTTAATTTTCATCGCTACAGGAAAATCCATAGACTCGGCTGCAATCAGTGCATCACTCGCCGAACTACATTTAATACTTTGTGTGACCGGTATAAGAAAGGCGTGCAATAGCGCTTTGGATTCGGCAATGCTCAGCACGCTTCTGTGTTCCGCAAGTACACTTTCAATAATCAGGCTTGCGCCTTCAATATCGGGTTCACTTCGCGCGGCAAGCGGGCCAGGCACCTGCATGAGTAGTTGCTGGTTTTGATAATAATTAGCCAGATAAGAAAATGCCTCTACGGAAGACTCGGGATTGGGAAAGTTAGGCAATTGTAATTGCGAAAAAAGCTTGTTCGCCGCTTCAACTTGCTGCTCTCCCATCCAGCATGCGAGCACAGGTTTTCGACTGTGTTTTTTAGCTTCAATAACCGCCTTCGCACAGGCCAGTGTATCCGTCATCGCCTGCGGAGCAAGCATCACCAATACGCCATCTACCGCAGGGTCTTCGAGGCAAATTTTTGTTGCCATCAAATATCTTTCTGCAGGGGCATCACCCAGCAAATCGATGGGGTTGGCATGCGACCAGTGCGCAGGGAGATTTTTATTGAGCTCTTGCAGCGTGTCATCTGATAACGATGCTAATGTCACACCAAGATCAATGGCACGATCGGTGGCCATAACACCCAGGCCGCCGCCGTTGGTAATAATTGCCAATCGATTATTACTTACCCGCTGTTGAGTAGACAGCACCTGGGCAGCAGAAAATAACTGTTCGATGGTCATGGCGCGGACCACACCGGCGCGTTGCAAGGCGGCATCAAACACATCATCTGCACCAATCATCGCGCCAGAATGAGTAGTGGCTGCACGCGAGCCTTCATCATGTCTGCCTGCCTTAACCACAACGACCGGTTTCATTCGCGCGGCAATACGTAAGCCGCTCATAAAACGCCGCGCATCTCGTATACCTTCTACGTACAGGAGAATGCTGTGTGTCTGCGGATCCTGAGCCAAATAATCCAGCACATCACCAAAGTCAATATCGGCGGCATCACCCAGTGAAACGATGGTTGAAAATCCGATGTCGTGAGCAATCGCCCAATCAAGAATGGATGTGCACAAAGCACCCGACTGAGACACCAGGGCAAGATGGCCCGCTAATGCGGTATTTTTACTGAAGGTTGCATTCATGCCCACCAAAGGACGAATGAGGCCCAAACAATTCGGCCCAATAAGACGCATTTTATATTGACGGGCAACCTTCAATACCGCCTTTTCTAACACCAGGCCCTGACCATTCCCTTCACTAAAACCAGCAGAAATTATTATCGCGGCTTTTACACCGTGTTCACCACATGCATGAATAATTTCCGCAACGCTGGTGGCCGGTGTAGCAATAACAACAAGATCGACAGGTTTGTTAATAGCCGCAATAGTTGGATAACAGGGCTTATGATGTAAACGTTTATATTTTGGATTGATTGGATAAATTGGATTAGTGAAGCCACCCTTTCGCAGATTATCAAAAACACGCGCACCGACGGAGTCCGATTTTTCGCTGGCACCAAACACAGCGATAGCCTGTGGTGAAAAAAGATGATCTAGAAAATGAGTTCCCATATATGCTTCACATTCAGTCTGTTATTATGTTTATTAGTACGAACCCCATTTAAACAAAGGGCAAGTAGGAATTTTTATGACTCTTTCCGTTATATCGCACCCCGATTGTTCCCTGTATGAGCTGGGACCAGACCACCCCGAATGCTCTTCCAGATTAAGCGCAATTCAAGACCAGTTACTTGCCAGTGGACTAGATTTTGTCTTGCATCACCATGATGCACCACTGGCAAGTCGCGAGCAACTGTGCAGAGTACATGACGCAGAATATGTAGAGCAGATTTTTCTCAAGTCTCCTGAAGAAGGCCAGGTTTGGCTGGACCCCGACACACCAATGACACCACAATCCCTACCCGCCGCCCTGCGCGCAGCCGGTGCAGCGGTGCTAGCCGTTGATCTGGTTATGTCCGGACAAAGCAGTGGCGTTTTTTGTAATGTTAGGCCTCCCGGGCATCATGCTGAGCATAATAAGGCGATGGGATTTTGTATGTTTAACAATGTTGCGGTAGGTGCCGCGCACGCATTGCAGGCACACCATTTAAAGAAAGTAGCCATTGTCGATTTTGATGTGCACCACGGCAATGGGACTGAGGATATCTTTCGCGAGGTGCCAGAAGTTCTGTTATGTTCAACGTTCCAGCACCCGTTTTATCCGCATACAGGAAGCGACACAGTATCGGAGCATATTGTTAATGTGCCCTTAGCGACAGGCACGGATGGCGAGGCATTCCGCGAAGCAGTAAAAACACACTGGTTACCAAAACTGGAGGCGTTTCAGCCTGAGCTGATTTTTATCTCCGCGGGTTTCGATGCGCATACTGAAGATGATATGTCCAACCTGTGCTGGATAGAAAAAGACTATGCCTGGGTAACACACGAAATGAAAATCATCGCGAATAAATATGCCAGGGGTAGAATTGTTTCAACCTTAGAAGGTGGTTACGCACTCTCTGCACTGGGCCGAAGTGTTGTTGCACATATCGATGCTCTATTGGGATAATAGTTTTTTAATTAGAATTAATAAATCACTGCATTCATCGTAAGCAAAATAACTTCAACGTTTTCGATGTGCTTTGTACAGTGCGAATTTTCAATTATCAAAGCAGATAAATTATCTAAAGTAATACACTAAAGAGATATAGCTCTATCAGCTTAAAACTTTACTCATAGAGATAATATTTCGTGCGACTTCACCCAATTTGTTTCCTGTATCCATAGCCATACTTCGTAGCGAGCTATAGGCATCGTCTTCAGTCATTTTATATGACGACATTAATAAACCTTTCGCGCGTTCAATATCTTTTCTATCATTTAAGCGCCCTTCCAATAACTCTATATTTTTACTGAGCTCTTTAATTTCTTCTATACGGCCACGTGTTACTTTAAATCGCGCTAAATTAATTTGTAATAAACTGGTCACTCGATCTACAGAGATATCGCCTACAACACAACTATCTGCACCTGAAAAAATAACCGTTTCAATAATGCTTTCATCAGAGTCATGCGCCAGTACAATAACTGGGCAGATCACTAAATCATGGAATACACGTAATTGCTGTAATATTTTTTTATTGGGTATTGTTATTGATATAATTAGAATATCGGGTTTATCTATTTTCATCGCATCAAACCAGGTCGATTCAATTGGGAAAGATAAATTTACTGTAAATCCAGCATCATCCAGCAACATCGCTGTTTCATTCTGATCTTTTATATTGTCATAAATTAATGCAACTTTCATAATATACTTTTCTCAAATAAAGCCAGCTCTGGCTTCATGTAAGGTTTATCTTTTGCAGATAAACTAATTTATTTAAATAACATTACTTAATATTTTTTAAACGCTGCCTACATATTTGTACGCCAGTTAAAGAAGTTTTACTTTTTAAATCAGCAGGCATAATTTTATTAAAAAATAAATTTATTAGACCTGGTTATTTAAAAACACCGATACTGACGGAGTTTAAAAACAGAACCCCCTAAAATGAACAAAGCAGAAAACATGCCAAGTTACAACTTGTTGATTTTACGTATTATTTTTTTAAAAGACTTATAAGAAAGACATGAACAGCGCACCAATTTAGTTGGCTGCACAAAAAAGGGGATTTAAAATGATGCCGCAGAATTTTATGATTATTTTATAAATGCATTATTCCGCGACTTTAGATGCAAAATGAATACTATCTCTCAGTCCCTGATAGCCATAGCACCCTGCTTTTATTACTTTAGCTTTAGGAGCACTTTGAGCTTCTGTTTTTATAACAGCATCCGTTACTTCATTAGCATCTTGCTTAATATCTGTTACATAAACACTCTTCCTGGTATTTATATCTGCGGATACTCCACTCTTAGTTACCAGGTGCAGAATATTATCCAGCTCCACAATAGCTTCGTTAGTGACCTGCCCCATACCAACAGATTGCATTAACGCCTGAGTTGTATCAAATGGGTACTGGCCATACTCATTAACGTAATCGTTGATTTGCTGATTCAAAAACTCTGCATTCGAATCATGGTTAATGCGCAAACGATTATCTCTGCAAAATAGCATTATCGTTGATAACAGTTGATTTATCTGCACCTGCGGGATGGCGTTAATTTTCAACAGCGCATTAATCTGCAACAAAATATCTACGGGGTAGTTTTTAAAACGCCAAAAGAAGGCCTGATTAAAACGCTCTAATGTATGCGCTATTTCGTGCCTGGTGAAATCTGTGTTTTCTATATAATCGATTAACGCGACAGTATGTTCTTCCAGTAACTGCTTTTTTCGTGCACGATTATCATGCTGGTATTTAAGTAGTTGCGTTTTATCATGCGACAAAGGCTTCGATTTTTTAGATGCGCTGGGTGCCGGGCTGCCGAGTACAGGACTAGACACTGACTGAGCCAATGCCTTTTGTGGATCAAGCGAAATTTGTTTATACCAGCTATCACTCAGGCTTTGATCTTCTGCATGTTGTTTTATTAGCGCCAGTAAACTTTTACCAATACGATCAAAACACAAACTCGCAATAGACTCAGGCCGATAAACTCTTACAGGCACCTGTGAGCAAATAGCGGATGAAACAACTGGATCATTACCCACATAGCCTAAATAGGCAGGCTGGTATCCGATATATTTAGCGACCGCAGCTGCGAAGCGCTTGAATACTTTTCTCGCACCGAGCTCTGAATCGGCTGAGTTCACCACTACATTGATGCGTTTAAGGTACTTACGTTTACGCAACATACGCAATAGAGAAAATGAATCGGTGAGTGAGGTTGGCTCTGGCGTTACCACGACGATGGTTTGATGTGCCGCTTCAATAAAATCCAGCACATTGTCATGTATACCTGCGGATGTATCGACTAATATGACATCAAACTGCTTCTCAAGCTCATTAAGCGCCTTTAACAACCTGGCCTGAGAAACACTATCTAATTCATTAAAGTCTGTAACACCCGATGCACCTGGCACCAGGCTGATGCCATTTGAACGCACCATGATTTCAGCTATCGTTTTTTCACCGTCCAATACATGCTGCAAGGTATACAGAGGTGTCTCGCGGAGCATAATATTAATATTGGCCAGGTTGGTATCCGCATCAAATAAACAAACATTTTTACCTTGTCTGGACATAGCTATGCCCAAATTTACGCATAAGGTCGTTTTACCAACCCCACCCTTACCACTACTAACAGCAATTACCTCAGTTTTCATTTAACTTCATCAATACCAAACTCAGTTGAGATACGATTTTACGATTTTGTAGGCCTAACCGGCAATCATTTATATGGGCAAGATGCCAAAAATTTAAATAAATTTAACTTTTTTTATCACTACAGGCTCTTCTATCTGTGCTATTTATCACATATAGAAGGCCTTTGAAGCGTTCTATTTATTAAAATAATATATATTTATCAATATGTTATAAATTAACTAACGAGCCGACAGCGTTGCATAATCAATGCTTGAGCAGCCAAAATTTCAAACAAATAACCTCATTAAATTCAACCTTTCGTCTGGTTTCACCTAAATGTGTCTATTTTATTTGGATTCATTACAGTCAATACAATTGACAATAGCGTTTTTTGCAATAAAATTAATGAGATGCGGGATAAAGCAAACATATTACTTGAAGATATTGAGGCCAATAAACTCCCATCACTTCCGCACGTGCTGGTAAAGCTGCTACAAGCCTGCCGAGATGAAAACACCTGCTTCGATATACTATCAAATATTATCAGTCATGATGCTGCATTATGCAGTAAGGTTATTAAGGCAGCCAATTCACCAGTATATGGCCGCGCTCAACACTTAAATTCGCTTAAGCACACCTTGATGTTCCTTGGCCTGGACACCATTAAATCAATAGCCATCACCGCAAGTATCAAACAATTCTTTTCCGAATACAGTAATCAAAAAACACATTTTCTCAAAGCCTTCTGGCAGCACTCGTTAAGCTGCGCCACCATTGCACGTTCTTTAGCTGAACTGACTTCTTATCCTTACACTGAGGAAGCGTACATATCAGGCATGCTGCATGACATTGGCAAGCTGATGATCGAGCCCAAAATGGATGCACAATATAGAGCATTCGATCACAGCAGTTATCCTGCAGATGAAATTTTGCAAGGCGAAGAAGAAGCATTAGGTATTAACCATCCTGAACTCGCTGCAATTATGCTTGAAAAATGGAATATGCCTGATGTGATCTGCGATGCCGTAAGGTATCACCACGTCACTACAGATGAAATTCAGCAAGCACATCAACTAGCAAAAATTGTACACCTGGCAAGCCTGCTCGCAAGTAATACCAATGATGTGAATTCTTCCATCAAAACAGAAGCCGCAATTCGCCTGTTTGACCTATCAGAATCTATCACCGAAGATATCGTAAAGAAAGGCTATGAAGAGGCAAGAACCATCGCCGCATCTATGGATATAGATATTGGTGATGATGAAGGCATTGAGAAAAAAGACGAGGATAAACAAATTCAGCTAGCGCAGGAAGTCCGTGACACCGCTTTGGTACAAAATAGTCAGGCCTGTATTAGTATCGACTCCAATGTATTTTTCAAATCGATACAGCAATCAGTCAATCTCTTATTTGGCATTAACAGCTGCGTATTATTGCAGTTCAATGAATCTCAACAAGCACTAACAATTGCTGATCACCAACACATTACAGACAGCCGATTACTCGAAGCCCTAAAAATAGAACTCAGCACTAACTGCATTATTACAGACACCCTGATAAATCATAAAATAAATGATAGTTTCTCAGCTCAGCAATCTTCATCACTCAGTATACTAGATAAGCAAATAGCCCACGGCCTAAAGACCGAGGGTTTTATTAGCCTGCCCATCAGCCAGACTGTGCATAACTATGCCGTATTATTACTTGGCACCAGTTATAAACATGCAGCAGCTCATCTTGAAAACAAAAAATTACTTTCACTTTTTACAAATAATTTAGCTTGCAAAATTCACCAGCATTTTGATTACAAAACAAAATTAAACAATATTACTGAGCATAATAATGAACAGTTTTTGAAGCGTGCTGAAAAAGTAATTCATGAAACCAATAATCCATTAGCTGTCATCCGAAATTATTTGCATCTACTTTCTAAAAAGCTTGACTCTAATGACTCAGCGCAAAGTGAATTAAAAACAATCAAGCAAGAAATAGATAGAATTGGCAATATTATCTTACACTGCAAAGACACCTTAGATACAGATATAAATGAATCTTCAGATATCAATATAAACAATGTTGTTAGCGAACTTGTACATTTGTTTAATTCTTCATTATTCATAACACACAAAATTAAATCGACTTTAAAACTTGATAATAATTTAAATAATATCAACTCAGATAAAGATCTTATCAAACAAATAATTACAAATTTAATTAAGAACTCTGTTGAAGCCATTCAGGAAAATGGCGAGATCAACATTACAACAGGGAATATAAACATCAATGGAAGGAACTACGTAGAACTTAAACTCAATGACACTGGCCCAGGGATATCTCCAGAGGTAATGAAAAACCTCTATAAGCCTATAGCCAGTACAAAAGGAAAGGATCACTCAGGACTCGGTTTAAGCATTACAAAGAACTTAGTAGAACGATTACATGGTTCAATAAGCTGTATAACCAAAGATTCTGGCACTACATTTAGTGTTCAGTTTCCTGTGAAAAACTAAATATGCTTGAAATAATCAATCATAAAACAATTAAATTATAAATAATGATTAATTATTTTGATATTTATAGAACCTTGCCCTTACAAAAAAACAGGCTACAAAATGGCAGAAAATAAAAAACCAACCCAAGAAAATAATTTTGGTTCGAACGTATCACCTTTTCCTGAAGATTCCGGAAAAATACTTATTGTGGATGATGAAAAACTTCATCAACACAGCCTGATGGAATTAATTACTCAACATGGCTACGAAGTCGACTCTGCCGATAACGGCTCCGAGGCTATTGTTAAATTGGAAACCGGTAACATCAAGATTATATTACTCGACCTCAATATGGGCGGTTCAAATGGTGAAGAGGTTATGCGCTTCATCACCGAAAACAATATAAACACAACTGTTATTGTGGTGAGTGGCGAAACTTCATTTGAAGCAGCAGAAAATGCCATTAAACATGGCGCATATGACTTTATCCGCAAACCATACTCGATCGACAACTTATTAAACTCAGTTAAAAATGCGATTAAAAAGCGCCAGTTAGAGACTGACAATTTAAAAATGCAGGCTCAGCTTAGAGAGTCAGAAAAACTCCATCGATATATCGTCAACAAGTCACCGGATATAGTCTACATCCTGGACAGCCAAGGTCGCTTTACCTTTATAAATAAGCGTGTTGAAACCTTGCTTGGCTATAAAATGAAAGATGTAATAGGCCGACACTATACTGATCTTATTCATGAAGACGATTTAGATAAGGCACAATTTAAATTTAATGAACGCCGCACGGGTAAGCGTGCGAGTATAAACATTGAGCTTAAACTAAAATGCAATAAGAACGACCAGGTTCGTAACTTTGACAATCGTTTATTACCTATCGAAATAAATTCTGTTGGTGTTTATAAATCTCAAGACACAGCTGATGATAGAAAGTTTATCGGTACATACGGCATAGCTAGAGACATTACTGATCGCATAGAAGCCGAAGAAATCATTCGCTTTCAGGCATATCACGACATGCTTACACGATTACCAAATCGAACATTACTAAAAGACAGACTACATCAGGCTATTGCACATGCGAAACGTAATAAAAACAGCCTCTCTGTTATGTTCCTTGATCTTGATCGATTTAAAGTCATCAATGACACGCTAGGACATATGATTGGTGATAAATTGTTACAAGCCGTAGCGATGCGCTTGCGTCACTGTCTACGCGAAGGTGACACACTTGCACGCATAGGTGGTGATGAATTCACTTTGCTTCTACCAGCTGTGAATAGTAAAAATGATGCAGAAATCATTGCAAGTAAGATTATTAAATCGTTGAAAATGCCGTTTAAAATTGATAGCCATGAATTGTTTGTAAGTACCAGTATTGGTATTTCACAGTATCCAGAAGATGGCCAGACGATGGAATCGTTAATTAAACATGCTGATATAGCTATGTATTCGGTTAAAGGTAAAGGCAAAAACGGCTACGAGTTCTACCATCTGGATATGCTAGATGTTTACTCTAAACATTTATCACTTGAAAATGATTTACGTCGCGCGCTGGATGACAATCAATTTAAGATCTACTACCAACCTCAAATAAATATTGAGACCAATGAAGTAGTTGCAATGGAAGCATTAATTCGTTGGCAGCACCCTGAACGTGGCCTCATTTCACCAAGTGAATTTATTGAACTCGCTGAAGAGACTCACCTCATTAAAGAAATTGGTGACTGGGTTCTTGAGAATGCCATCGCAGAGCTGAAACGTTGGAGAACCATGGGATTATCTAATGTTCGTATTGCAATTAATGTCTCTTCAATACAACTAGAACAAGATGATTTTGTTGAAAAAGTTCTTAATATATTGAAAAAACATGACGTACCAGGTGACCATTTGGAAATTGAAATTACCGAAAATACTTTAATGCATGATACCGATGATGGCATTCAGAAACTCACCGAACTTAGCAATAATAATATAAAAATTGCTATTGATGACTTTGGTACGGGATACTCGTCGTTGAATTATCTAAAGCGATTACCTATTGATACATTAAAGATTGACCAATCATTTATACGCGATATGTCTAATAGCGAAGAAGATTCATCTATTATAAAAGCCATTATTGCTATGGCCAAAGGTTTGAATTTAAACATTATATCGGAAGGTGTCGAAACTGAAGCTCAGTTAGAACAATTAAAAGCATGGCGCTGTAAAAACATGCAAGGTTTCTTATTTGGTCGGCCAATGCCAGATGCTCAGGCTGTAGACATGCTTAAAAACAACGATATAATGCTAAAGCATGCTGCTATGAAATAAATTTTATGTAGCCTTAATTTCCAGGCCATGAACATTTCTGTTATTGGCTTTTTTAATTTTATGCTGCTTTATTTTCCTGGTGCATCATCACCAATAACTGGGCTTCCGTCTGACTAATATGACAGAGCTCGGCAATATTCTCTGCTGTATCACCTTTTTGAGCCAGGCTAATTGCATAGCTATAAGGTGAATTATTTTTCACTTCACTCGACATTTCATCTATACGTGCAGCCAGTTGATGCATTTCTTTTTCTAATTTAATAAAGCGCGCACCCAAACCAATAGAACCCGCATTAAGCGCTGTGAGCTCACTATTTAGTTGATTTGAGTGAAGTGTGTTATGAACATCCTGCTGGATATTTTGAAGCTGTTTTTTTGTCCAGACAAAAAGCGCCAATGACATTAAAAGCAGTAGACTTGATAACAATATAATAAGTGCGTTCATTTTACTCTCCCAGGCATATTACTTGACTCAATACCTGAAAGAGTAAACCTGGAATCAGAAACCGCCCATATCAGACCATTCATCATCGGTGAGTAGCTTATTCAAATCTACAAGAATTAATAGCTCTTCACTTCGGCTTACAACCCCTTCAATGTATCGGGCTGTTTCATCATTGCCAACATTAGGTGCAGATTCAATTTCGTTAGAATAAATATCGACTACTTCCGAGACGCTATCTACTACAATACCAACCGTTTGATTTTCTGCTTCTATAATGACAATACGTGTAGCATCATCCATCTCTTTCGCTGGTAACCCAAAGCGGTTACGCGTGTCGATAACTGTAACAACATTACCGCGTAGATTAATGATACCAATAACATAATTCGGAGCGCCAGGTACGGGTGCAATTTCTGTTACTCTGAGAACTTCCTGAACCAGCATTACATTAATGCCGTAGATCTCTTCATTTAGACGGAATGTTACACACTGTCTGTGGTCAACATTTCCGCTTTCGTTATCACTCATATTAAGTGCTCCACTTATTATTCTCTTGCAGTTTACATGCCAGTTTAAATTGATTGCCCTAACGCATGGCTCGGCCAATCAATAAATTTTTCTCACATACCGAAATCGCACATCAATAAGATGAACTGTTATTACAAACTAAAAAAATTATATGCTATTGATTTTAGACCAGATCGCTATAAACGCCACCCATATAAAAATTTGATTACTTATAAAACAACTGTTATTCCGCGCTATGAAGACGTTTCAGTCAACATTTTAGCAAATACCTCTGTGTCTATAATGGCACACAAATGTTCTAATGACGTACCCGACAGCCAGGCTCTGGTTTGTTTATTTTTGCGCCATTTAACATCTTCTTTGCTGAGCCAAATAACATCACCTATGCTGTCACAGGCCAGTCCCCACTTAAAATCATCGACTAATAATATGTTTCCATGGCGATTTAATGACGTTGTGTCCATACAATCACGACGATTTTCTGGCAGTACCAATAATCCCGTATCTATAACTTTTACCTGTTTATCTAAATGCCGAACAAGCCCTAAATACCAGCTTGTTTGATTTGGTGTTTCAGTTATTTTATCCTCATCCCAGGATATAACACTATTCAGCTTTACCAACGGTACTGCTAAACTTAAGCCCGACACATTGAAAAGCAAACACTGGAAACGTTCTTCAGCCCAATCGGGTATTCCTGAATCAATAACTTCTGTTGCTGCTTCAGTCAGCGTTTCAACGACGGTCTCTGTAACAACTTCAGTAATTGTTATCGTTTCAACTTCTGCTAATGCTTGCGGAACTTGTGCAACAAGATTTTCTAAACCAATTACGGCTGGCGTTTGCACATTCGGTTCTTCATGGGGTAGACCCTGTATATCGGTCTGAACTAGTTTTACTTGAGGCGTTACTTCACTAACAGGTGATTCATCTGCTTCATCAGGTATCTCTAGCAACAACGCTTCAAGATAATCATATATCGCTTTATCCTGAACTGTTTCATTTGCACCACTCATTGCTATATATCCCCCGCCACTGAAAGAGTAGATTCATCCAGCTCTAACAAATAATCAAGTAAATGAGAGTAAGCTCGACTGCCTTTACAACTAATACGTTCAATTGAAAGCGGTATACCTTTCTGACTCGCTTCGCGAAATTGTGTATCGACAGGTATAACACCACTCCAGATATTTTCTTTGTACTGGCTACGTAATGTTTTTAATGTTTCATTAGATGCTTTTAAACGCTGATCATAAAAAGTTGGAATAATGCTGTAACATACCTGCTGCTTACGCGCCTTTTGTATCATAGACATCGTATGCACCATTCTTTCTAAACCTTTTAACGCCAAAAACTCTGTTTGTACCGGTATCAATAAACGCTCACATGAAGCCAATGCGTTTACCATTAACAAACCCAACATGGGTGGACAATCAATTATTGCAAAATCATAGTCATCCTGAATTTGCAGCATCGCCTTTTTCATCACCAGACCCATACCATCTTTGGCGCCTAGCTGCCGATCCAATGTAGCTAAAGCAGAAGACGCAGGAATATAATCCAATCGATTAAATTTTGTCTTATGTATGACAGACCGTGTATTTAAAGCGTTCTTTAAAGACTGCTGGTATAAATCATAGGCGCTTCTATCGACACTATCCGGATCCTCGCCAAAATAACTGGTCAACGAACCATGCGGATCCAGGTCAACCAACAAAACACGATAGCCACGTTTCTGTATGACTCCTGCCAGGGTGACGGCTGAAGTCGTTTTACCCACGCCGCCTTTTTGATTTGCTGTTGCCCAAACTTTCATCGATCATCCTTTATCATTTAAGGAGACTCGAAGATGGAACGCACCGGTTCCGCAGCTTGTAAACTATTAATCGCTTGTTCCAAAGCAGGGGCTGAATCTGTAGGTTCAAGCTCGCCATCAACAAAGGGTGAGGTCTCTGAAAAAACATCTTCACCCGTCATCATGCGTATAACAACACGTCTATTTTTTTGACGATTTTCGACTGAATCATTTGCGGCTATTGGCCTAAATTCACCATAACCAATTGCGCCCATACGCGCGGGGTTTATACCATTTTGTGCAAATAATCGCACAACAGATGATGCACGTGCGGTGGATAGTTCCCAGTTAGTCGGGAATCGATTATTGGCAATAGGGACATTGTCTGTATAACCAGAAACATATAATGGATTCTCGGTCGACTTTATAACATCCGTCAATTCTGCAAGAATATTCGCCGCATCCGCTGATAAAGTAGCGTCCCCAGAATCAAAAAGCAGGCTTGACTTAATTCCTATTTCTAGCCATTTTTCATTGCCTTTGACTGCGATCATGCCTTTTTTGACCCATTTTTTTAATCTTTTATCTAATTCGGCTGCGGTTTCTTTCATTGAAACCAAACCAACTTGCCCCTTTAGTCCAATAGCAATCGGTGCCCTCTGTACTGAAATACCGAGTTCCGCACCAACCGGAAAGGGTGAACTGGATTGATTACTAAATGCTGTGCTAACTGAATCAGATAACACGCGATACTTGCCGACATTGACGTTAGAAATAGAATACATCACCACAAAAAAAGCGAACAACAGGGTTATGAAATCGGCATACGAAACCAGCCAACGATCTGTTGACTCCTCTGGTTCAATATCTGTTATGCCTCTGCGTCTCATATTTTTTATGCTTTTTTACTTTGCTGTTTATACAAAGTAGCGACTTATCATACCTGGCTCACATTTCAATCTATGCGCGACCTAGATAACTTTGCAATTTGGCCTGTAGGCTTCGTGGATTTTCACCTTCAGAAATACTAACAATGCCGACCAGCAACATTTCATATTGTATCGACTGCTGTTTTACCAGCGCCTTTAATTTCCCGGCCATCGGTAATAACACCAGGTTTGCAATACCAACACCATAGATAGTTGCAACAAAAGCAGTTGCAATTCCACTTCCCAACTTTTCTGGATCCGCCAGGTTATTCATCACATGTATCAGGCCCATCACTGCACCTAAAATACCAATCGTAGGGCTGTACCCCCCCATCGATTCAAATACTTTGGCGGCCTGCATATCGTGTTGCTCTATCGTGTGTATTTCTGTCTCCATTACCTCGCGAATACTATCAGGCTCATTGCCATCAACAAGCATTTGCAGGCCTTTACGCGAAAACAGGTCGTCTTCATTTTCAGAAGCCTCTTCCAGTGCCAATAAGCCTTCTCGACGAGATAATTGACTCCAGTTAATAATTTTATCGATTGTTTCCAGTAGATCAATTTTGGGAGTGACAAAAACCCAACGCACAATAACCATTGAGCGCCAAAAAACAGGGAGAGAGGTCTGTAATAAAACAGCCCCCACAGTACCTCCAACAACGATTAAAAATGCTGTTAATTGAAATAATTGGCCGATATGACCGCCTTCTAGCAGGTTGCCACTAAGAATAGCGACAATAGCTATGGCGATCCCGACAATACTCAAGATATCCATATTAGGTATTGGTAGCAAGTTTCTTGCCTATTTCTTTCAAAGGCAAAATTTGTTCCGCAATATTAGCTACAGCCGCGGGCATACCATAAATGATACTGCTGGCTTCATCTTGTGCCCAGATAGTGGCACCACGATTTTTAAGTTTAGTACAACCTTCCCTGCCATCTGCTCCCATGCCCGTTAATATAATACCAAGGGCCTTATCACCCACTGCACTGTTTACCGTATCAAAGGTTACATCGACACAAGGTTTGTAGTTTTGCATAGGGTCGGTTTCTTCAACAATTCTTACTAGCATGCGTCCCGCACGCTTTTCCATCTTCATCTGCTTTCCGCCAGGCGCCAAAAGAGCTGTGCCGGGTGTTAATAAATCACCATCTTTTGCTTCGCGTACTTCTATCTTACATTGTTGATTTAGTCGGGCGGCAAAGGCCTCTGTAAATTTTGCAGGCATATGTTGAACCAGCAAAATAGGCAAAGGGAAGCTACTTGGCAGCTGAACCAAAAGCTCTTGCAGAGCTACTGGGCCACCAGTCGACGTTCCAATCGCCACAATTTCATAATCGGATGGCTTGAACGCTTTATTGCTACGACTAACAGGTGCAGCAGAAGCGGCTGGTGACGAGGCAAGCGGTTGCCGCTGCTGAGCTGTATCGGTAGGCCGAGTGATTGGTCGAGTGGTTGCGGGTGTTGCTGTGGTTCGAGACCTTGGCGATGCCATTGCCTTAACACGCGCGCACAAAATACTTCGGGCTTCGGCTTTATCATTGGAAATATCATCGAAGCGCTTAGGTAAAAAATCTACCGCACCGGCCTCTAGAGCATCTAATGTTGCTTGCGCACCATCATATGTCAGTGAAGAAAACATTATAATCGGCACAGGCGTATGCCGCATGATTTCACGTGTCGCATCAATGCCATTCATCACCGGCATTTCTATATCCATGGTGATGACATCAGGACGACAACTTCTAGCTTTTGCAACGGCATCTTTACCATCAACAGCCGTTTCGACAACTTCAATCATTGGATCGGAGTCAAGAATTTCTGTTAATCGTCTGCGGAAAAAGCCAGAATCATCGACGATTAAAACGCGTATAGCCATTTATACTTCCTGGGATAAAAATTCAACGGGAGGTTAACTATAACCTTTAATAGCCCTTGCCTGCACGCGCTTTTAACAGGCTAGGTATATCCATTATCAAAGCTATGCCGCCATCACCGGTAATTGTTGAACCGGCAAATTCCGCAAGGTTCTGCAACATGGCACCCAAAGGTTTTATTACGACTTCTTCCTGACCTATGACCGAATCAGTCACTAAACCAATAAGTCGACTTCCTACTGAAACAATTATCACCTGGCCTTTACCATCTCCCGATGTATGCTTTTCACCTGGTTTCAATAACCAGTTAGATAAGTAATAAAGTGGCACTGCTTTTTCACGGACCATGACCATTAACTGACCATCGACCACATTAGTTTTACGTGTTTCTAATTCAAAAATTTCATTTACATTGGCAAGTGACAAGGCGAATGTGTAGTCACCCAGAGCAATCATTAAGGTGGGTAAAATAGCCAGTGTCAACGGCACTTTAATGCTTACTATACTGCCTCTACCGAGTTCTGAATCAATATCCAGAGAACCATTTAACTGACTGATTCTCGTCTTAACTACATCCATGCCAACGCCACGGCCTGAAATATCAGATATTTCATCTTTTGTAGAGAAACCCGCCATAAAAATTAAATTGAAACATTCTTTGTCATCCAGACGTGCGGCCGTTTCTTCATCCATTAAGCCTTTCTCTACGGCCTTACGACGCAGCACTTCTGGATCCATCCCAGCGCCATCATCTTCTATTGCCAGTAAGATGTGGTCGCCTTCTTGTGTTGCAGACAAACTAACCGTGCCCTCACGAGGCTTACCTTTTTTCACTCGATCATCCGGCATTTCAATGCCATGATCGACTGCATTTCGAACCAGATGAACCAGTGGATCGGCAAGCGCCTCGACCAGATTTTTATCCAGATCGGTTTCCTCACCCATCATTTCGAGCTTGATTTCTTTTTTGATTGAGCGGGATAAATCACGTACGACTCGAGGAAAACGACCGAAGACCTTTTTAATAGGCTGCATTCGAGTTTTCATAACTGACGATTGCAAGTCAGCGGTCACCATATCCAGATTAGTAATCGCCTGTGTCAGCTGACCTTCAGGCATATTGGCACGTAAGGTTTGTAAACGATTACGCACCAACACCAACTCACCCACTAGATTCATCATGTCATCCAGGCGTTCAGTATCTACACGTACGGATGTTTCCGCAGCTGGTTTTGCTGGTGCTGCGGCTGGCTTAGGTGGCGCGGGTTTAGGTGCCGGCGCGGCAGCGGCAGGCGCCGGTGCCTTCGCAGCTGGCTCAGTTTTGGCTTTAGATGCATCAGCCGTAGGCCCTTTACCCTTGCCATGCATGTCATCCAGCAGCTTATCAAATTCATCATCCGTAATAGCATCATCGCCAGTGGATGCAGCTTTTGCGGATTTGTCAGCAGGAACTTCTTTTGACACAGCGGTTGGCCCCTTGCCCTTGCCGTGCATGTCATCCAACAATTTATCGAACTCATCATCCGTAATTGCATCACTGTCTGATGATTCAGCCGCTACAGGCGCAACCTCACTGTGCTTACCTTTACCGT
>CAWUSX010000057.1:0-10717 GCA_963924875.1 uncultured Gammaproteobacteria bacterium | reverse complement strand
AAATATATCTGTTGCACCAATGACATCCGTAATTACAAAGACAAGGAGCACGGTTAGAATGATGCCACCCGCACTAGCGCCAGCTGGTAGTTCAGCCATCTGTTGATTAAGCTGTGTTAATTCTTACCAGGCAGATAAACTAGTTGATAAATTATCTTACTATTATCTTTTCCCAATCGCACTGCAGGGTCACTCTTGTCTTTAAAGTCATTCAATAATCACAAACATGACTACTTAGTGATTAGTTAAAATTTGAAATCGAGACCAGCTGTATAGGTCTTGATACGTGTGTTAAACACGTCATAACGCTCAGCCTCAAGACGTAATGCGAGGTGGTCGTTAAAGTCAAATTTGAAGCCAACACCCCAGAACGGATCATTGCCATTACTGGATTGTGGTGTGCTGCTGAAGACAGTATCCGTGTTCCACCAGAACTGTCCGCCTTTTACAAAGATCCCAAGTGGTAACGACAACACTGCAGCCACACCCTGGCCGTCGGATTCGAAGCGATCGTTACCATTATTAACACGATTAAAATCAGTCCATGCACCTTCAATTGCAAAAAAATTATTAAACTGCAAACCAACAAGTGTCTTTAGTACACGGTCATTGTTGTCGAGGTTACCGTCATTAATGTTGTAGGAACCCGCGGCAGCACCAATATAAATTCCAGAGTCCTCCGCCTGTGCAGCAGTTAGCGAAGTAAGTAGTAACACGCTTGTGATCCCAGAAATTTTCATAAATTTATTTGTCTTCATACATTTACATCCTGATTTATATGCTAACGGCAGAGAATCATCGTAGCTCCCGTACTGATATACTTCTGTACGTTGCAACACATACCAGAAGACTATTTAGTTATCAGGTATTAAAGGGGAATATAAGATAAATAGAACTAGTCGTTTTATTGCAAACGCCAGCTGAAATAACACACTAGCCTGGTTAGTTTATGACGTGATGAGTCATGGTTATCTGGTATGTGCGCTAGCGTACCGACTGAAAATTGCTCTGCCATTATTCTTCTGTAATAGCGTCGAAAAGTTTATGGTGTGAGCCTTATTCCTTTCACGCAGCCGGTTATTTTTGACTGGAAGAAACTAAACATCTGATTCTCGATTTCTGTATAAACGCAACAAGAGGAAAAAGTCATGCTTGAAACTATCGCAATCATCCTGGTTGTTCTCTGGGTACTGGGTCTGGTTTCATCCTATACCATGGGTGGGTTCATTCATATATTGCTGGTTATCGCGGTGGTAGTGATATTGATTCGACTTATTCGGGGGCGTGGTGTTGGGTAAAAAAATACAGGCAAAAATATTTTAAATTTTAAAACCACAACAACAGGTATACATCATGAGCGCAGCAACAAAAAACCCACGTGACAGATTAATAGAAGATTTTAAAACTGTCATACAGGATGCAGAAGAACTGATAAAAGCAACGGCCAGTCAAACCGGCGAAAAAGTAGAAGTCGTACGTGCACGGGCTGAAGAAAGTTTACGCGAAGCACGCATTAAACTTGGTGAAGTAGAGGGTGACCTTTTGAATCGTGGCAAGGCAGCGGCAAAGGCAACTGATCAACTTGTGCATGATAAACCATGGCAGTCAGTGGCTATTGCTTCAGCTGTTGGCGTAATGCTCGGCATGCTAATTAGTCGCCGCTAATCCTATGCAAACAGACAATACCGATACAGCAGAAGCAGGCTCAGGGCGTGCCGTGGGCCTGCTGGCTTCATTGCAACAAATGCTCGCCTCATTTATAGAAATACTGCATACCCGAGTAGAAATACTCTCCACTGAAGTGGAAGAGGCAGGCATGCTAGTTGGGGAACTCATTGTCCGTGTTCTTCTATCGATGTTATTTCTAGCGCTGGGATTATTACTAGTTACCGCATTTATTATTAAGGCATCACCTGAAACATATCAACTATATGTACTGGGTGGTTTCGGGCTTTTTTATCTATTGCTCGCTGTATTTATCATACAACGCTTTAAGCGCAGACTAAAAACTCGGCCTCGGCTGTTTTCGACGACACTGACCGAGCTGGAAAAAGATCGCATTCGTCTTGGGTCGCGCTCATGAAAAAACGCCTCATATACCTAAAACAACGGCGCGCATTACTGGTGTCGCAGGCTGCAGTACAACGCAGCGAACTGCCTTTTGTTATGCAAGATCTTCAACAACATCTGCGCATGGCAGATATGGCTTTGGCCTTTGTGAGACTAATTCGCGAGTATCCGTCGCTTACACTCGCTAGTGCCACCCTGGTGTTACCGTCACCCCGTAATAAATTATTACGCTGGAGCGGAAGACTTTTCACCTCATGGAAAGTATTTACCCTACTGCGCAAGCAATGGCTTAATTCCAGATCGTAGCTTTGATTACAGGCTATTCAGGCGGATTAAGTACTAACTACGCCTGAATAGTTCAATTCCCGTAAACTATTTTCATCCACTGTTATTGCATTAACTTTAATAATTAATGCACAGGATGAATGAATGAAAATATATCTGTTGCACCAATCACGTCTGTAATTACAAAGACAAGGAACACGGTTAGAATGATGCCACCCGCACTAGCGCCAGCTGGTAGTTCAGCCATCTGTTGATTGAGCTGTGCGACTTCTTCGTGGGTCATCTGATTAATGCGACTTTCTATATCCACCGAATTCACACCCATAGTTAACAGCTGCTGCTGTACATCTACACGGTTAATGGTTTGCAGCAGAGCCTGTTTATCATATAGCTGATAAGCCTTATGAATAACCTGCTGGTTTGAAACGATGGCCGCCTGTGCACTGCCCAGTGAAAAACTGCTTAGTGAAATAGATAGAACAATCGCTAGTGTGCGTTTTAATAATGTCATGATAAAAATACCCTGCTTGATTAAAGTTCTGTGCTTGTCATTTCTGCATGAATAAATAATTTTTACGCTATAAAATTATAATAACTAAAATGATAATTAGTAGTAATTCAACTGTACCAACACCCGCACCCGCAGTCAGCTCACTGAGGTGGCCGTTGAGTTGCACGAGTTCTTCTGTTGTCATTTGATCTACACGTGCCAGCGCAGCAACAGGATCAACACCCATGCCTGCCAGTTGTTGCTGAACATCTTCACGTTCCAGCATAGTCACTATCTGAGTTCGATCCAGCTGCTGCAATACCTCAGGTGTGCTCAGTATTGCGGCCTGTGCAGAACTCATCTGCATTAAGATAATCCCCATAACACCCAGCCATATACCTGCTTTTTTTAATATATTCATCATTACACCTATATTCCCGTTTTTTATCATGCTAGGAAATAATAGATCACCAGTCGGTACGCTAACCCACATAGCCAGGCACATATCGACACACTGTTTTTTAACTAAGTGCGTCAGCGTACAGACTGAGAATGCTGGCATGACTAGATTTCATTAGCATACAGGTGGTTATGAGTGACCATCTCACACAAACTACTCACTCCAACAAGGAAATAAAAATGAAAATTTTTTTTAATTTTAAATTTATGCTTATCTCGTTGCTACTGGCGATAGGGCTTAGCGCATGCGATGCACCTGGTCCGGCAGAGACCACCGGTAAAAAGGTTGATCAGACAGTGAATAAAGTTGGCGATAAAATTACTGATAGCGCAGATAAAGTCGAAGAGTCCATCAACGAACAACGCAATAAGACGAGTGTCGCTATCAGTGATAGCGAAATTACAGCCAGAGTCAAAAACGCCATTTTTGGCGAACCCGGCCTAGATACCCTGCAGATCAGCGTTGACACCATCAAGGGCATGGTAACCCTGAGCGGTTCTGTTGATTCAAGGGTGCACAGCAATACAGCTGAGGCATTAGCTAATAATGTATCTGGAGTAAGTCAGGTAATTAACCTCCTTGCCATCGAACCAAACTAACAATCAATTATTGCCAATAAAATAAGGAGTAAACGATGATTATTTATACTGAAACGATAGAAAAAATGGAGACCCAGCTAAATGTATGGAATGCACAAATTAAATTACTTGAAGCAAAAATAGATAATGCAGGGGCAGACTTTAAACTTCAGCACAGCAGTGAAATGAATCAATTGCGTGAAAAACAGCATACTGCTACAGAAAAAATTAAAGAGATGAAAAAATCCACTAATGAAGCATGGGATCAGGTCAAATCTACGGCAGATAAAATATGGGGTGACCTTAAAACAGGTATTGCGAATGCACACACTAATATTATTTAGAGCAATATTATAGGCCCTACGAGCACACGAAAAAGTTCATAGATAAAGTCACTCCTTTAATTTCCGCGGATTATATCTGCGGAAATTATTTAAATTTGTAACAAATCCCATCCTATGTGTCCTACCGTACAGTGCTGCCCTGCTAAAAGGTGGATAACTACCCATCTGCAAGAGTTCGGTCATTGACACCGATGCTTCCCAGGTTTCAGCAATGTGAGGAATACACAATGAATAAATTTAAACGCCTTATAAATCCACTGAAATGGTCTTCAGCACTGTTGCTGGCGGTTGTAACAGCTGGATGCGGCAATGGCGACCCAATTCTTGGAGGCGGCGGCGCGGGTACTGCGGCAACAGCAGCTGACGTGATCAAACCCAGAGTCACCGTAACCATCCCGGCGACGACGGGTGATGGCACCACTCCTACTTCCGGCCCTGCCGCCAACGCAGCCATCACCGCGACGTTCACTGAAAGCATGGATCCGGCAACGATCAACACGCCGGCGACAAGCTTTACCGTAGCGGACACAACCGGTGGTGGCAGTACTGAGGTTCTCGGTACTGTGACCTACGTAGATTCAAGCAAGACCGTGCGATTTAAGCCAACCGACGCTTTTGCCTCAGGTAAGACCTATACCGCCACGATCGCTGGCACGGGTGCAACCCCGGTTACCGATCTCGCGGGTAATGTACTGGCCGGCAACACCGCAACTTTGCCTGCAGCTAGTGACTATGTGTGGTCCTTTGCGCCGACAACTAATGATGTTACGGCCCCCACGATCACACTTACGTTCCCTGCCGATACCGACATTGATGTCGCGCGCAACAGCTCCGTCAACGCAACATTTGACAAAGCCATGGACGCGACAACAATTGACACGGCCAGCTTCACTCTGGAGCCATCAGCAAGCCCTGGTACACTGGTAACCGGCCCGGTGACTTATGATGCAGTGAATAATATTGCAACGTTTAATCCATCAAGTAATCTTGACGCGAGCAGGCAATATACCGCCACCGTGACCATCGCCGCCACTGACCTGGCAGACAATGCATTAGCCGCTGGTATTGTTGCAAATCCCTGGAGCTTCACCACTGGTAGTGCACTCGCACCGGGTGCCATCGCACTGGGATCAGCTAGCACGTTTGGAATCATGGCAACGTCCGCAATCACCAGCACCGGTAACTCTATTATCAATGGTGATGTTTCGCTGGATCCTGGCACTTCAATGACCGGATTTCCACCGGCAATTGTGAACGGTTCAATACACATCAACGATACGGTGTCAGCGCAAGCTAGAACCGATCTGTTGAATGCTTATAACGAGGCCAAGGCCCTGCCACCGGGAACCACCATTTCTGCGGGTGCCGATCTGGGCTTCTTATATCCTTCTGGTACTGGCGGTATTCCACCGGGAACGTATACCTCGGGTAGCACCATGCTGGTCTCAACGAGTCTGGTGCTTAACGCTGGCGGCAATGCCAATGCTGTCTGGGTGTTCCAGGTCGGCTCCTCGCTAACGACTAGCGCCGACGTATCACTGCTTAACGGTGCTCAGGCAAAGAACGTATTCTGGGTGCCTACTGAAGATGCAACCATCGGTGTGGGTTCTACCTTCTCCGGAACCATCGTCTCTGGCAGAGATGTGACTGCTGTTACAGGCGCCACAATTAACGGCAGAATCCTCGCCGGCGCAATCACAGCCGGCACGATTGCTTTACAAGCTGCGGTAGTTAACGTGCCATAGCCATAAATCTGCGATACGAAATAAAGCTGGGTGGACGCAGATTTCACCCAGCTTTTGCAGAGCAGGAACACGTTACTTTTCGATATAGACATACCAAATATTTGGAGTAGGACATGAAAAAAATAACTAAAATCGCGGCTTCACTGGGATTGGTAAGCTGTGCCGTTATCAACATTGCAGCAGCCAGCGATTCCGGCTGGTACATAGGTGCCAATTTGGGCCAGTCGATGGGAAATATCGACGACGACTCGATCAGCTCTCAGCTAATGGCAACGGGCGTTACTTCAGTTAGCATCGATGATAACGAAGACGACACGGCCTATAAGCTTTTTGGCGGCTACCAGTACAACAAAAATTTTGCAGTTGAAGGCGGCTATTTCAATCTGGGACAGCTCGGTTATACCGCGACGACAATACCAACCGGAACATTGGCAGGTGAAGCCAGCATCAGTGGTCTAAATGTTGATGCGGTGGGCATGCTTCCCTTCTCTAAAAAGCTCTCTGCCTTTGGCCGTTTAGGCCTGAGCTACACGCAAACCGATGACACCTTTAGTAACAGCGGCGTTGTTCCAGTACCAGCGAATACCGACCCTGACAAGGGCGCATTTAACTACAAGTATGGCATCGGGCTTCAGTACGATTTCAGCAAGTCTCTCGGTATGCGTGCCGAAGTTGAACGCTATCGAATTAACGATGCAGTAGGCAATGATGCCGATGTTGATCTGATCTCGCTTGGCCTGGTGTATCGTTTCGGTGAGCAAAAATCTCAGCCTGCCAGAGTTCGTAAAGAGCGACAGGTGATCGTACCCGTACCCGTGAAGACTGCAGAATACTGTAGCGTACTCGACATTGAGTTCGATATTAAACAACAGGAAGTTCATGCCGAGGATATAGAAAAACTCGCGGCACTGGCGACCTTCATGAAGAAGTACCCCAATACCTCCGCGCTAATAGAAGGCCATGCAGACAATGTAGGTACCAGCGAGTACAACCTGAAGCTTTCCCAGCAACGAGCAGACAGCGTTGTTCAGTACCTGATAAACCAACAGCAAATTAAGGCTTCGCGTCTAACTGCAAAGGGCTATGGAGAAACCCGCCCTCGCGCATACAACACAACGAGTGAAGGCAAACAAAATAACCGTCGTATAAATGCGGTGATTGCCTGCGTAGATGATATCGCCGGACTCAAAGTAAAATCGACCCGAATCACGATGGCGCTTGAAGTAGAGTTCGACGCATACAAGCACGGGATTAAATCGAAATACCGTGCTGGACTAAAACACGTGGCGGAATACATGAAAGCCAATCCATCAGTAGTTGCAATGGTAGAGGGACATGCAGGCAGTTTCGTTGGTGTAGGCGAAGATCGTAAGAGAGTAAGCACAGAGGAATCGATGAAAATTTCTCAGAGCCGCGCACAAACGGTAGTGAATTATCTTGTCAATGATCTTGGTATTGAAAAATCGCGAATTAACATTGCATCCCATGGCAAGACCGAGCGCATTACTTACGGCACCACGCTGGACGCACAGCAGGAAAACCGTAGGGTCAACATCATCTTTGTATACTCGAAAAAATAACAGCTAATAATGAGTGCCTGGTCATGCTTGATCAGGCACCACCCAATCTAACAAGGAAATAAACATGAAACTTTTTTTAAATTTGAAATTTATCGTTATCTCAATGCTACTCGCTTTCGGCATTGCCGCATGTGATAACTCGGGTCCGGCAGAGACCGCTGGTAAAAACATTGACCAAACAGCGGAAAAAGCGGGTGATAAAATTAATGATGCCGCCGATAAGGTAGAAGAATAAATGAGTGAAAAAAAGAAATAAACCGCTTGATGTAGTACATGATTAGCGTCAACGAAACAAGGAGGAAACGATGAGCAGTAATACTGAAATAATAGATAAAATGGAAGCCCAACTAAATGTGTGGGATGCACAAATTAAATTGCTCGAAATGAAAATATAAAGTCAGGAGCAGAATTCAAGCTCAAGCACACCGCTGAGCTTAATCAGTTGTATGCAAAACAGCGTGCGGCGATAGAAAAATTAAATAAGATGGAAAGAACTACTAGCGAAGCATGGGAACAGGTCAAAGAAACAGCCGATATA
The DNA here is from genome assembly GCA_963924875.1 of uncultured Gammaproteobacteria bacterium. Taxonomy (GTDB): domain Bacteria; phylum Pseudomonadota; class Gammaproteobacteria; order SZUA-229; family SZUA-229; genus SZUA-229. The sequence goes on along the minus strand of CAWUSX010000057.1, from coordinate 2,627 downwards.
ATATGGGACGACCTTAAGACGGAGATTGCTAAAGCGCACGCCAACATCAAGTGAGCCCTACAATATTAAAAGAACCTGCTCAGTATCAGCAAACTAAATTAGGATTAATATAATGTCAGCATGTTATCAAGTAACCAATAGTAGCGACGGTCAGTTGCACTTGGTTTTAAAAGCGGCGAACATGGAAACGATTTTAACCAGTGAACTGTATACAAAAAAAAGTTCTGCGCAGAACGGTATTGCATCAGTGCAGACCAACTGCAGAGATGACAATCATTATGAAAGGATGGACTCTAAAAATGACAAGTTTTATTTTAATCTAAAAGCGCCAAACCATCAGGTCATCGGCACCAGCCAGATGTACGAAACAGCTCAATCCAGAGATAAGGGTATCGAATCGGTAAAACCAATGGCGCTTGTGAAATTATTTCCGACAAAACATAGGCCAGAATCATTATAGAGAAAATAAAATCCAGGCTTAATCACAAAAAAGTTCATAGCTGAAGTACCCCTTTAATTTTCGGAGACTTAATCTCCGGAAATTTTTTTTGCCCTACGTTAATACATAATATTTTGTGCTTTTTCACTGTTACAACAACCATCTATAACACCATTTAAAAAATAGCCATCTGTCAATGTGCGAAAAAAATCTATCGCTAAGTGTCCTGGCGTACAGTGCAATATGGATAAAAAGAGGATAACTACAGCCATAGATAATCTATCTACTACGCATAAGACATGTTCTTCTGTTTTCTGTTTAAACAAAAACTGCCGCAAATCTAACCGAAATATAAACCACCAGATTTACTATCTGCATGAGTTCAGTAATGTGCAGCAACACTTTTCCATATTTAAATTATAAGAGGAATACAATGAAAAAATCTAAACACATTATTAATCCGCTGAAATGGACTTCAGTTCTGTTACTGTCCGCTATTATGTCTGCCTGTGGCAGTAATGGTGGCGGTGCTAGCGCACCCATTGAAGGCGCATCGACAGGGGTAAATCTTAGAACAGCAGGAGATTTCGTTATCCTCTCAAAAACCGGCATCACCACTGTGCCAGATTCCGCCATCACCGGGAGCATAGGCTCCAGCCCGGTCACGGCTGCGGCAATGGACACGATTACCTGCCCACAAATGCTAACCGGTAGTATCTACGGCGCGAACGCCGCCTATACCGGCAATGGCAGCAAAACATGCTTTAAAGGTGATGCACCTGACAATACGCTGGTTGCCAACGCAATCCTCGATATGGGAACCGCCTACACCGATGCCGCTGGCAGAACATTACCTGATTTCACCGAACTCCATGAAGGTAATATTAGTGGACAGACACTGGTACCCGGTCTCTACAAATGGGGTACCGGCGTTTTGATCACAACTACTGTCACGCTATCAGGCAGTGCCAGCGATATCTGGATTTTTCAAATAGCGGGTGATCTTACTCAGGCTGCTGCCACCAGCGTTACCTTAACGGGCGGCGCGGTAGCCAGTAACGTCTTCTGGCAGGTCGGCGGTAGTGCCGGTGCATCTATCGGTTCGGCGGCGCATTTTGAAGGTACTATTCTGGCGGAAAAAGCCATTACTGTAGGTAATACCACAACGGTAATCGGCAACCTGTACTCACAAACCGCCGTGACTCTCGATCAAAATACGCTAACCCAACCATAAGGCATAAAGAAAAAGTAGCTGAAGTTTTCGCAGAGCTTATCTGCGGAAACTTTATCTTTAATTAGATACTAAATTTCAAGACCCCTCCTTTCTGCAAGCCTGACAAATATTCTGCTATGTGTCCTGACGAACAGACCGGCAAAGTTACAGTCTCATATGATACGGCTACGAGCAACCTGAATATAAACACGATTGTCAGGCCGGCTCCATAAGGTTCGCGAAATACGGCGTGAACACGTCATAACAAAAAAAGGCTACTACCCGGGTGGAAGCGTCCTTTTTAAAAAAGCAGCCACAGGAATTTGAAATGAATATAAAAAAAATGAACAAAAAAAGCTTATCTTTATTATCACTCACAGTACTAGCCGTGTTATCAGCCCCTGCACAGGCCTGCGCCGTAACCATACTCGGTTCGGCGGGAGGCTTTGCGGTTCTCGGTGGCTCAACAGTGACCAATATACCCACCAGCAGTATCAGCGGCAGCGTTGGTGTATGGTCATCCGGTGGCGCTAATGCGATTAGCGGATTTAACTCTTCATCCGGTGTTGCAGTTTCTGATACACAAGTCACTAATGGAACGGTACAGGCCGGCACGTCGCAAGCGATGAATGCTCAGGGCAACCTGACAAATGCTATCACCAGCCTGGGATTATTCGGCAGCGGTACGACGCTAGCCAATCATGACCTCGCAGGCCTTACGCTAACACCGGGTGTCTATACCGTTCATGCTGGGCCTAGCAATCTAACCGGCGCGCTTACCCTCGATGGGCAGGGCGATGCCAATGCGGCCTGGTTGTTCCAAATGGACAGCACTCTAATCACCTCACCGGGTTCATCAGTCAATGTGATTAATGCCGGTTCCGGTTCTGGCCTGTTCTGGGATGTACGCAGTTCTGCGACGTTGGACACTAACACTGCATTTCAGGGAAATATTCTCGCTCTCTCAAATATCAC
>CAWUSX010000056.1:0-13468 GCA_963924875.1 uncultured Gammaproteobacteria bacterium | reverse complement strand
GAGTTATCCGAATTAGAAAAACAGGACATAACTATTGTCCCACTGCAAGTTCAGCAGCATGAGCGAGCATTTAAGGAAAAAGACATTGATGCAGTTATTACATTTGATCCTGCACGTAAAAAAATAATAGAAATGGGTGGGAATGTATTGTTTGAAAGCAGTCAAATTTCCGGTGAAATTGTAGATGTTCTGGTAGTAAGGACAGAAAAGATACGTCTGTTCGAAAAAAATATTAAGGACTTAAAGTGGAGCTGGTTTAAGATGATAAAAAATATTCAGGCTGAACCCCATAAATATGCAAAATATATAGATATGAGAATGAGTATGGGTGAAGAAAATCTAATGAGTGTATTTGATGGTTTGAATTTCCCAGATAAAGAAAAAAATGCGTTTTTACTTAATGGTCTAACAGAAAAAAGTCTGCCTTATTCGGCGAAAAAAGTGGCAAAAAATAATGTTTGAAAATGGTTTGAGTGATTCACTCGTAGATACCGATATTATGTTTAATGAGATTGCGAAATAAAATAATATGAGGATTCCCTTAGGCATAAAAATATCAATTACTACAGTAGTAGCAGTTACAGGTATCGTGTTTTTTTTATTGATTAATGCATACAGCTATTTGGTGGGTGATGTAATAGAAGGGATGAAGCAGGAAATACACATTAGTATGTCACGGCTTCAGCAAACAGAAGAATTCCTAATACAGAAAAATGAATATGAGCAGGTTCAGGTTGAGCTTTCATCAATAGGTTCGACCAGGCACATGAAGCATATTTTTTTAGTGGATGAAAATAATAAAATAATAGCTTCCTCGAAGTTGTCATATGTGGGGGAAAATATTTTCGAAGAGCTTAAAGAACATTCAGATGAGAAATCCATAGCACGGTTCAAAGAGATTACCCAAGAACCTAAATTTGGATTATGGGTTTCTGATGATCAGAGTACTTTGTTTGCTGTATACCCGGTTATATTAGGCTTGAAAGAAAGCAATAAACTTATTGAAAGTAGAACAGGATTTATAGTTGCAGACTTTGATTTGCAATGGATATCATCAAATGCGATTGAAACGATTAAGTTAAAAGCGCTGCCAATGATAATAATTTTATCAGTTATGGTCATTTTATTTTCTGTGTTTCATGATTATTTGTTAGTTCGACGCATTAAAGATATTAATCGTGCTGCTATGCAGTTTGCATTATCCGGATATAAAACCAGAACCCAGGTGAAAGGTAATGATGAAATAAGTGACCTTGCTAATGCATTTAATGAAATGGCAGAGAAGGTTGAAATTCAACAATCAAAATTAATTGAAAATGAAGAAAACTTTTCTGTAGTTATAAATTCAATGGAAGACGGAATTATAACCATTGATGATAAAGGTATAGTTCATAGTTTTAACAGGTCGGCCGAGAAAATGTTTGGTTACTTGAATGACGAAATTGTTGGTCAAAATGTTAATGTGCTTATGCCCGAGCCTTATCAAAGTATTCATGATGATATTTTGCGGAAATATGTCACAACTGGGGTTAAACATATTATAGGTACTGGAAGAGATTTGCCTGCATTGCATAAAGATGGACATATTTTTTCTATTCATCTGTCTGTAAATGAATTGCCGGGAAGAGCTAATAGTGAGCGCTTATTTCTTGGTTCATGTCTGGATATTACCTTGTTTAAAGAGCAGGAAGAGCAGTTGAGGCATAGTCAAAAAATGGATGCTTTAGGTAAGCTTACAGGCGGTATTGCACATGATTATAATAATATGTTGGGGGTTATCCTTGGCTATGCAGAACTTTTAACGGATAAGTTGACAGACGATCCTAAATTAAAAAAATATTTAACCGAAATACAGCATGCTGGTCAGCGTGGTGCAAAACTTACCCAGAGGCTGTTGGCTTTTTCTCGTCAAAAAACATCTTCGCCTGATGTGACTAATATAAATACGTTATTAGAAAAAAATAAAAATATGCTGGAAAAAACACTCACAGCACGTATACAGCTTATATATGAGTTGGATGCGGACTTATGGCCAGTGTATCTGGATAAAGGTGATTTGGAAGATGCATTATTAAATATGTGTATTAACTCAATGCATGCAATTGAACATAGTGGGCAATTAATACTTTCTACTAAAAACTGTCAGTTAAGTAGCCATGGTATGAATGAGCTGACTCTGGACAATGAGCCTGGGGATTATGTCTGTTTAAGTGTGTGTGATACTGGTTCGGGCATTGATGAAGGTACATTGGAACGGATCTTCGATCCTTTTTTTTCTACCAAAGGAGATAAGGGAAGTGGCTTAGGCCTGAGTCAGGTATATGGTTTTGTGAATCGTAGTAAGGGGGATATTAAAGTTGAATCTAATCGTGATAATGGAAGCTGTTTCAAATTGTATTTCCCTAGATATGTAAGTGCGGAAATAAGTAAAGGTAAAATATTAGAACCTGTAGAATTGTTAGGTTCAGATGCAGGGAATGAGACTATATTAGTTGTTGATGACGAGCTTGCGCTGCGTTCGTTGCTTAAAGAAGTGTTGACAGCAAAAGGCTACACTGTACTTCTTGCTAGCAGTGGTGAGCATGCCATAGAAATAGTACAAAATCATAATATTGATTTGGTGCTTAGTGATGTAATTATGCCAGGTATGAATGGCTATGAATTAGTCGAATACATCTCTAAAAATCACCCTGATATAAAAGTTCAGCTTGCAAGTGGTTATAGTGATAATACGCATAATAGTGATCAACATGAGCTACATAACAATATCTTAAATAAGCCTTTCGAACGAAATGTACTTTTATCCAGGATTCGAAAATTGCTTGATGGCTAACAGACGATATCGATGTTAAATACACCTAACGGGTGTTAAATTATCTAATGGCTACTAAAATATGCATGATAAAACATTAAAACATTAAAACATTAAAACATTAAGGCGTTATGGCAAAAATATACATTGTTGATGATGATATACAAATAGCTGAATTACTTACGGCTACTGTGGAAAGTATTGGTTTAAATAGCCAGTACTTCACCAGTGCTAAGGAGTTTCTGCAGTTATCAGTTGATGCCTCTGACATTATTTTTCTGGATTTGAATATGCCAGATATTGATGGCATAGAAGTAATACGCATGCTTGGTAAAAGCGAATGTCAGGCTAAGCTGGTGTTAATTAGCGGTCATGATAAAGGTATTCTTCATTCGGCAGAACAATTGGCTCAAGCTCATCTGCTTAAGGTTATAGCCAGTTTTACTAAGCCATTTCAAATGGAAGAGATTAAGGACCTTATTAAACAAATTTCTCAAGATACCTTATTATCGAAAAGTGCAGCATCTAACCAACAAGCATTACCAAGCGCCGATGAGTTAAACAGAGCGATACAAGCCAATCAGTTAGTTTTGCATTACCAGCCTCAGGTAGATGTGAAAACGGGAAACTTACGCGGTGTGGAGGCACTGGTGCGATGGCAGCATCCAGAGCGTGGTTTAGTTTTTCCTGATGAATTTATTGGACTTGCAGAAAAAAGTGATTTAATTGGTGATCTTACGGCCAGTGTTATTGCGATGTCTATTGAGCAAAGTCGTAAATGGCAGGATAGTGGGCTTACTACAAAAATTTCAGTAAATATTTCATCTGATAATATTACCAGTTTATCATTGCCAGAGCAGCTCGCTGAGATGTTGAGTCATAACGAGCTGGACCCTACCCGGCTCAGTTTAGAAGTAACGGAAAGCGCCTTAATGGGTGAACTTGTTACCTCGCTGGATATTTTAACGCGCTTAAGAATGAAAGGTTTTGGCTTGTCTATTGATGACTTTGGTACCGGTTATTCTTCTCTTTCTCAATTACATAGAATACCATTCACAGAGCTTAAAATAGATAAGAGTTTTGTTATATCGATGACTCAGGATGATGAATCCAGGGCCATTGTAAAAACATGTATTTTGTTAGGCCACGAATTAAATATGGAAGTTGTGGCAGAAGGTGTGGAGACACAGGGTATTTTGGATACGCTAAAAGAATTGGGTTGTGATATAGCGCAAGGCTATCATATTGCCAGGCCAGTACCCGCAGATACCTTGTTTAAATGGGCTATGGATAATGCTCAGCCTGCGGGTGTTTGAGTATGAGATAAAATAAAATTTATGCTATGTAATTTCTTTGGCCGATTTTTATTTTGTGTGTTGCGGCAGTGCTGTTTGTTTTTATAAAATGTCTATAAAGGTAAAATATATTTGCACTTAAGCGGCCTAATTATTTATTGTTACTCATATTTTTTAGCAGATTAGATATTTAAATTTTCTCGAAGCTTCTATCAATATACGCATCCAATAATGTTTGAAACTCATCGGCAATATTGTCGCCTTTAAGCGTTACCGTTTTTTCACCATCTTCATAAACAGGTGCAACGGGTTTTTCACCTGTGCCGGGAAGGCTAATTCCAATATTGGCATGTTTACTCTCACCCGGGCCATTTACGACACAGCCCATTACCGCTACAGACATACTTTCTACACCATGATACTTGCTCGCCCAGATGGGCATTTGATCACGCAAATATGTTTGTATTTTCTCGGCCAATTCCTGAAAGTAAGTGCTCGATGTTCTGCCGCAACCAGGACAGGCAGTCACCAATGGAACAAATGCACGCAAACCCATGGTTTGCAAAATTTCTTGCGCAACAATAACTTCTTTGGTGCGTGAAGCGCCTGGCTGTGGTGTGAGCGAAATACGGATTGTATCGCCAATACCTTCATGTAATAAAATAGCCAATGCAGCGGTGGAGGCAACAATACCTTTAGAACCCATGCCTGCTTCGGTTAAGCCCAGGTGTAGGGCGTAGTCACAGCGTTCTGCTATGGCACGGTATACAGTGATTAAATCTTGCACATCGGACATTTTGCAGGAGATGATAATTTTGTCCTTGCCCAGGCCAAGCTCCTCTGCGGCAGCCGCACTTTCAAGGGCAGAACGGATGACCGTTTCAAACATAACCTTTTTAGGGTCTTTGGGTTCTTCGAGTTGCGCGTTTTCGTCCATTAGCCTGGCTAATAGTTCCTGATCCATGCTGCCCCAGTTCACGCCTATGCGCACGGGTTTATTATGTTTTACGGCGATTTCTATCATCGTAGCGAATTGTTCATCGCGGCGTTTTCCGCGGCCAACATTGCCAGGGTTTATACGGTATTTATCTAAGGCCTCTGCACACTCCGGGCATTGTGTTAATAGTTTGTGACCATTGAAATGAAAGTCACCCACAATGGGAACATCTATACCCATGTGTTTTAAACGGGCTTTAATGCCAGGAACCGCTTGCGCGGCTTCAAGTGTGTTTACTGTAATGCGTACCATTTCCGAACCCGAAGCGGCGAGCTCAGCAATTTGTATCGCGGTACCAATCTCATCTGCGGTGTCAGTATTCGTCATGGATTGCACGACTATGGGGGAATCACCACCTACTGTGATATTGCCTACCTTAACGGAAATGGCCTGGCGTCGGGGAAGGTAAGGGTGATGAAAGCTCATGCAAAGTTCCTGATTTAAAATGGCTTGAATATGGGGCGCAAAAATAAGCGATAATATTGAATGGCAATAATATCACTTTCAATCAGATAAGCGGACAACGATTTGTTTAGATTAGGTTTAATTATCAATCCAGTGGCGGGTATCGGTGGCCGCGTTGCGTTAAAGGGCTCAGATGGCGAAGATATTCAACGTCTGGCGCGTGAACGTGGTGCAACACCTTTAGCTCAGCAGAGAATGCGCCAGGCCCTGGAGTTGATTGAACCCTATAAAGACCAGGTTCATATTTACACGGCCGCGAATGATATGGGTGAAAATTTATCTACCTCAATGGGCTTTACGACAACGGTGGTAAACCCACTGGTGTCCGCAGAAACATCATCTCAGGATACTGAAATGACCGTACAGCAATGTCTGGCACAGGGCATAGATTTACTGCTATTTGCGGGGGGCGATGGCACGGCACGTAATGTCTATCAGGCGCTGCAGAATGTGGCTGATGCATCAGTGCCCCCCGTTATTGGTGTGCCCGCGGGCTGTAAAATTCACTCATCCGTTTATGCGGTAACACCCAGTCATGCGGGTGAGCTGTTAGGCCTGCTGATTAAAGGACGGGCATTGACCCTAGGTGAAGCCTCGGTAATGGATATAGACGAAGACGAGTTTCGTAAAGATAAAGTAAAGGCACGATTGTATGGCTATTTGCAGGTACCTGCAGAAAACCGCTTTATGCAAAATATGAAACAGGGGGGCATTGTTCACGAAGGAATTGCCTTACAGGAGATTGCGGCTTTCGTGGTGGAGTCTATGGATGATGACTGCCTGTATTTAATCGGCTCAGGAACCACGCCTAAAGCAATAATGGATGAACTGGGTTTGCCCTCGACTTTGTTGGGTGTAGATGCTGTGTGTAATCAGCGGTTAATTGCCACAGACTTAAGTGAGCAGGGCATTTTGCAGCTTTTAGATGAATACTCGAATGTACGTTTAGTGATGACGCTAATTGGTGGGCAGGGTCATGTGTTTGGTCGTGGGAATCAGCAAATTAGCCCGCAGGTGATTAAACGCCTGAGCATGAAAAATATTATTTTTATTTCTACCGCTGAAAAAATACACTCCCTGGCTGGGCAGCCACTACGCGTAGATACTGGTGATGAAGCGCTTAATCAATCATTGTATGGAATGGTGGAGGTTGTGACCGGTTATGATGAAAAAATATTATGCAGGATTGCTCATTAAGAAAAGCCATATTTCAATGCAAGATGAGATGACGTCTTAAGCAAGTGTTAGTATTTTCTTATGTTCTTTTGTTTTATAATTGATAATCGATGATTGAGTTTTTACGCCCGAGGTAAGTGAAATGCAAAAACTAACTAAATCAAATATTGTCTTATTACTTATGTTGTTATTTCCAGTGCAGTGTTTTGCAAATGATAGTGTGCAATCTTTACCCTCGTTAAATAATTATATGCTTGCAGATGCAGAAGCTTGTCGTTCATGCATAGATGCTGCCGGATGTGAACGTGTGCTTCGTGAGTGTCAAGTGGAGTGCAACTCAACCAGCTTTTTTAAGGAGAGTGAGATTGAATCATGTGGTGTCTCATGCTCAATGGGTTGGAGTGCATGTGTTTCTAAAGCAAAATCAGCATGTACTTATGAATGTAAAGAAGATTCGTAAGACATATATTTTTAACTTTCTTTTATTTTCAGGATTATTATGAACGACGAAAAATTCAATTATGACTTAATGGATTTTATCGCCATGTCACCTACACCGTTTCATGCGGTCGAACAGATTATTTATAAGCTTGAGTGTGCCGGTTACCAGCGCCTATACGAAGCAGATAGCTGGCAGCTTGAAAATAAGCAGGGCTACTATGTAACACGTAACGATTCATCCATTATCGCGTTTAAAATGGCTGAAGATATTGTTAGTAAAGGCATCCAAATGGTCGGTGCGCATACTGATAGTCCTTGTTTAAAAGTAAAACCTGAACCCGATATGTTAACCAAAGGTTATTATCAATTGGGTGTAGAGGTATACGGTGGCGCATTACTCAACCCCTGGTTTGATCGTGACCTGTCATTGGCCGGGCGCATCCATTATTTGGACGAAGATAATGACTTGTGCAGCACACTAATAAACTTTGAAGATCCGATTGCCATTATTCCAAGCCTGGCGATCCATCTAGATCGAGAGGCAAACAATAGTCGAACAGTGAATCCGCAAACCGATATACCGCCAATTCTATTAAAGCTTCCGCTTGCTGAATCTGAGAAAAAACCTTCGTTCAAAAATATTCTGCTACAGAAAATTAAAGACGATACAGATGCAATAGAAATACTGGATTATGAATTGTGTTTTTATGATGTGCAGGCGCCAGCCTATATTGGCTTGCATCAGGACTTTATTGCCAGTGCGCGTTTAGATAATTTACTAAGTTGTTACACCGCATTAACGGCAATGACAGAAACCAGTAATCCTGGCAGTAAGTTACTCGTCTGTACAGACCATGAAGAAGTCGGTAGTTCATCAACCTGCGGTGCTCAAGGGACATTTTTACAATCTGTATTAGAACGTATGGCGGGCAGTCATGAAAACTATGTGCGTATGATTGATAAATCGATGATGGTGTCTGCGGATAATGCGCATGCGGTACATCCTAACTATGTCGACAAACACGATGGCAATCACGGCCCGGAAATTAACATGGGGCCGGTGATAAAAACCAACGCGAACCAACGCTATGCAACCAATAGCGATACCAGTTCTATGTTTAAACAACTGTGTAAAAAGGCCGATGTACCGGTGCAGTCTTTTGTGGTTAAAAGTGATATGGCCTGTGGCAGTACGATAGGCCCCATTACAGCATCCGAAATTGGTGTGCGTACTGTAGATGTAGGTGTGCCAACATTCGCTATGCACTCCATACGAGAATTGGCGGGGCGTTGGGATGCTTATTATTTGTTCCGGGTTCTTAAAGAATTTTATCAATAATTTTTAAACCTTATTATCACTCCCGCATAAAACCATGCGGGAGTGATAGGAAAAATATCATGTTTAAACCCGTTGCAGAATCCTGCATTCAAAACCAGCAAGCCATTCTTGATGTTTTAAAAATATTTTTCACTGAGCCGGGTGAAGTATTAGAAATTGGAAGTGGTACTGGCCAACACGGTGTGTTTTTTACACAACATATGCAGCATTTGCTGTGGCAGCCGAGTGATTTACTAGATCAACATGCAGGTATGCAGCTTTGGCTAGATGAAGTTGAGCATGAGCGTATTAAGTCGCCTATAGAGCTTAATGTGGATGATGAGGCTTGGTCTGTTAATGAACTAGATTATGTATTTACGGCGAATACCACGCATATTATTTCTGCAAAACAAACAGAGAGATTGTTTGAGCATGTTGGGAATTGCTTAAAGCAGGGTGGCTTGTTCGCGCAATATGGGCCGTTTAATTATAATGGGCAATATACCTCAGAAAGTAATGCTCGGTTTGATGTTTGGTTAAAGCAACGAGATGAAAATAGTTGTATCAAGCATTTTGAAATAGTGCAGAAACTCGCTGATAAAAATAATATGCAACTCGTAGAAGATATTGAAATGCCAGCGAATAATCGAATTTTGTTGTGGAAAAAATGTTGAATGGTTTAATGGAATTAAAAAACACACCTGAATGAAATCAGGTGTGAATAGGGGCAATAAATCATCTAAATAATGTGCCTATGTTTCGCCAAATAACTTTTTAGCCATAATCATCCCTGGGCAAATACCGGTTAAAGCCGCTATTAAAAAGAACCCAGGAATTGCATAACTAAACCAGTGCACATTGCCGACGCCACTTAACCATATGGCAATTGACGCGACCACACTCGTATTGAAGAAGAAAAATCGTACTGCTTTACTTGCTTTAAACATATTTTTTTCTTAATTTAATAACAATTCAAAGATGTTGTATTAGGCGTAATAAATGATGATTATTGGTTTTAACCCAGGCATTTATTTACTCTTTTAATTGAGCGTTAGATAAATAATGTCACATCAGATTTTTGTGCTGTGGGTAGAAAACTAGCAGCGCCTACCCAGTCCTGTACTTCATCAATGAATTCATTTTGCCTGTAGTTAAATAAATCTACTGTCATCTGGCAGGCGACCATTTTTACATCGGCCTCAAGGCACAAACTGCGTAACTCACCGATACTTGCGATGCCTTTGTTTTCAGTCGTTTTTTTCATCATCGCCGTTGCCATAGATTCGAAGCCCGGAATATTTCCCATCAGCGCATTGGGGATTTTCATGTTAATGTTTTGCAACCACTGCGGACCAAAAGGCATTTTCATTGGCATGGCAGGATTACCTAAGGGGCTTACTGTTAAGTCGAGATCTTTCTTAAGCAGCTCCAGGCCATAAAATGTGAAAAACATAGAGACATCCCAGCCGAGTGCCGCCGCCGTTGATGCCAGAATAAACGGCGGGTAGGCCCAGTCCATGGTGCCTTTGGTGGCAATAATACTCATAGACGGTGTTTTACTTGCTTCAGTCGACTTTAAGCGTGCTTCAAATCGCTCATCAAACCAGTGATTAAGTTCATCCTGCGTCATCCGAATATCATTACTGCTATCAACTGCTGTGTTCATGCTCATAATGCTCTCCTTGAAGTCACTTAGTGACCGAAAGTTTGTGGTTTCGTTTGTTGTTAACTCGTGGCGACATTTTATATTCGCCTTAAAATAAGATAGTCGTATGACTTTTTATTGTCAATAGAATTTAATAAGAATATTTATCAGTGCTAATGGAGAGTGAGTGATTTACTCTAGATTTAAGCTTTTGCTTATTTGGCTTATGTCTTTATTAAGTCTTTGATTTTTATATATTTCAAGTGTATCAAGCAGGCTGGCTTTCCAGCTTACTATTGGGTCATAGCCCATTACTTGCTGAGCTTGAATATTGGAAATGAGGGGTGATTTCAGCATATCCAGCATCGCGCTTGTTAGCATTGGCTGCTGTTCAAAGTGCTGAAAATGACTGGCAAACCATAAAACAAGTCGGTCCAGAGGGGGAGGTAATTTAAGGTTTAAAGGTGAATGTGAGATTTGCTGTTTTATAAAATGCATAGCTTCCGCGTGAGAAGGCACTTCTGGCCCACAAATATTTAAGCTGCTGTAACTGACTTCAATAGGTGCCAGTGCAGCACGCGCAAAGGCCTGGCCGATATCTTTTCCATCAATAATGGGAAGGTGACCCAGTTCGCTATTAATATAGGGCAATGTACTTTTACCACTGCGTGCCAGTAATAACGGGAGCAGCCCCATGTTTAGACGTTTGCCGGAGTAAATCCCAAGTCGAAGATTAATAAATTGAGTACGGCAATCGGTATAGCTGCGTAAATAATCTTCAACGGCGATTAGGCAGTTGATCATTGGCCAGTAGGCGCGGGGTTTGCCAATGGCGGCGGCGTTGTTTCGTTGAGCCGGCTTTGCGACAAATAAGCTGCTTAAATTAACAAAGCGTTTTACACGCCATTCGATGGCGCGATTAATTAAATCTAAGCATGGTTCAAGGTATTCTTTGTTGCAGGTATCCGCGGATTTTTCGAAACTACTCCATCCCGCTGCATGGCAAACAATGTCTATACCGGTAAGCACTCGGTCAAGGTAATCGGGGTCACGTAAATCACCTACACGGACTTCACCTGAATAGTCGGGAAGTAATTTACTGGCATCACGGCATGCTGCAACAACTTCAATATCCTGATGCTGGATGTTTATTAGCGTTTCTAAAATATGGCTACCAACAAAGCCTGTAGAGCCAGTGACGAGTATTTTGGCGATGCGAGTATCCTATTTATTGATTGCATATAACGCATCAGTATATGCAATTGTTATATAGATTCAGAAGCACTTTTTTAGTTTTAAGCTAAAACTGTAAAGGACGGCTTAAATAGTGTCGAATGGCTTTACACTACACTTATTTAGAATGGTTTAAATGATAATCGAATTTAACTAACTCATTGTTAAGTATGTTAAATAATTGTAAGGCATGTTATTTGCATTAATTATGCAAATAATTAATGGTTTAAATTGATTTTTTCTAGACAACAAACCAATAAAATGAGAAATGGAGTTAATAAAATGGTTTTATATAAAAAAATAATATCACTACTGGGAATAATGGTTTTTGTTGTTTTAGTCGGTGCAGTAGGTAATACAGCAATAGCTAGTACCCCTGATGGAGAAACGCCTGCAAATGAGGGCGTATGTGACTCTTTGATGGATGCTACAAAGGGGCTTTACGGTCTATGTGTCGCGTATTGTGAGGCTCAAGATCTCGATAGCATTGATAAAACGCCGCCAAGTACCAAAATTCTTGCCAACTACCGTAAAAAAATGAACGCTGGTGATCTAGATATGCCATGTGTTCAGGTATCTTGCCCATGTTTCTCGGATACTGAGTTAAATGCCATGGTAGGTGATGGTATTGCTTCATGCAGTAGTCGGTTGATCGCGGGCAAACTACGAGTTACAGATGATGGTATTCTTAATTTTGCAGACATAGATGCTAATGCAAGTAGTGAGCGTTGTCGTTATATAGATGCGGGTGCGGTGCCTAGAATTATAAAAATTCAAAGCTTAGCTGATGATTCCGAATCAACAGCAGCTCAGAAAGCACAGGCTTGTTATAGCTTAATTGATTCAGCATGTGCTTCAGTTGGTCAGTAAGTCTTAAATACATAGATGTATTAGGGGAAAAAAATGATTAAATTTCAAAAAACTGTATGTAGCTCAATTTTAGCTGCTGGCATGTTATTCAGTATGAGTACTGCACAAGCGGCATTATTTAATTACACGATCACCGGTGATGTGATTTTAGGTGATGAGTATGGTGATTATAATGCGTTTGGCTTAGCCGCGGGTGACACGATTACTGCCACCGGTGTATTCGATGATAGTGTGTTGTCAGCGGGTACGGGGACAATTTTGTTTGGCTCGGGGACAGGAAATACTTTAACACTTAATATTGGAAGTACAGTATTCACCGCTAACAATCACTCTAGTGGTTCACCGTCTATAAGCTTAACCAACTTTGGTCTCGATGATTTCGACTTTTATGCACTCGCTGGAACCAATGGTGCAAATGCAGACTTCGATTCATACCTGACTGGGTTTGATGATTTAGGTTCATTGTATGGTGACTGGCAAACGAACGTGATAATAACGCCTGTATCGGCAGTGCCTGTACCCGCAGCAGTATGGCTATTTGGTAGTGGCTTAATTGGCCTGGCAGGTTTTGCCAGGCGCAAGCATAACGCTTAAGTCATTCTTTAGTGTTTAAATAAAAAGGCAGCTTTTTAGCTGCCTTTTTGTTTGTCTAAAATATACTTGTAAAAAAGTATAACACTGTGCGCTAAAATTTTTGGAGTCGGATAAACTATTTAACGTTGATGTCGTTTGTTTTTTAAATGTGCTTATTTCGTTGTACAAAAGTATTTGGTGTAGTGAAATCAGAGTGTCCATCGCATAGGCGTTAGATATATATTCTACTGGATGAATTGATAAGAAATAAATAGACATAAATCTCACACTAGCCGCTATGGGTGATGCAGCTAGTGCTACATATTCCACAATGTTTTATTTTCATTCTAGCCAATCGTTTAGGTATTTAAGCATGATTTGCCTATTTGTTTGACTGCTAAATAGTTCACTATGGCTGCTGTCTAGTTTTGCTATAAATTTTGGCTGCTTGCTATTTTCATACAGTGCTTTTACCTGTGCCGGGGGGATAACCTCATCTGCCTCGCTATATAAATATAATAATGGTATCTGGGGTAGTTTTTGTACGTAGTCCAGCGGCCTATAATCATTATTAATAGTCAAAGAAAGTGGCCATTGAAAGGCCCATGTCAGCCATGAACCTGCCAGGGCATGTTGGGTGATG
>CAWUSX010000055.1:0-8641 GCA_963924875.1 uncultured Gammaproteobacteria bacterium | reverse complement strand
TGTGCCCGGCTGAAAAGCCAGACTGGTTCGGTAAACACGCGTATCTAATTCGTTTCCGTGTAAACCAATAAACAACGTTGTGGGTATAACACTTATTAATAAAACATACTCTTATTAACGGGTATTGCGTGGGCTGGATCCAGCAAAGCTGGATCCGGGGATATTCCCACACAGGTGGATCCGCTTTGCTTGATCCACCCTACGCAGTCCTCGCTGAGTATTCGCATGAACACCCACCGAGCGACAGAATGGAAATATCGCTAAAAATAATTTATTAATAAACATAAGTTTCATTAGTAACTTACTTCTTGCGAGCTTTCTTTTTAGGTGATGACTTTTTCGCGGGAACCTTCTTAGCTGGTGCCTTCTTGGCCGGAGCCTTCTTAGCTGGAATCTTCTTAGCTGGAATCTTCTTAGCTGGAACTTTCTTAGCTGGTGCCTTCTTGGCCGGAGTCTTCTTAGCTGGAGCCTTCTTAGCTGGAACCTTCTTAGCCGGAACCTTCTTAGCTGGTGCCTTCTTAGCTGGTGCCTTCTTAGCTGGTGCCTTCTTAGCTGGAGCCTTCTTAGCTGGAGCCTTCTTAGCTGGAGCCTTCTTAGCTGGTGCCTTCTTGGCCACCTTCTTAGGCTCTTGCTTTTTCTTAGCCGCTTTCTTCTTAACTACTTTTTTCGGCTCATCCTTTTTCTTCACCGCCTGTTTCTTAACTGGCTTTTTAGGCTCTGCAACTTTCTCGGAAGGCTTCTTAGAAACCTTCTTATCCTTTTTCTTAAAGTCTTTCTTCTTCGCGTCTTTCTTCTTATGTTTAGACTTTTTCTTCTTGTCTAATTTTTTCGAAGAATCTTGCTTATCGCCCGAACCACTTTTGCCAGAATTTTTTTTTTGACGTCCTGGCTTTTCCTGTTCTTCGTGCTCAATTAATTCAAAGTCAATTTTACGCTCATCCAAATTTACACCAGCTACATTAATCAGTACCCAATCACCTAGCTGGAAAGTCTCTCCGGATTTCTCGCCTGTAAGGCGATGGGTAATCGGATCAAACTGGTAATAATCTTTGGGTAAATTAGTAATATGTACCAGGCCTTCAACATAAATATCTTTAAGCTCAATAAATATACCGAAGCCCGTAACTGAAGTAACCGTGCCTTCAAAATCTTCACCAATATGCTGCTGCATGAAATCACATTTTAGTGACGATACTGCATCACGTGTAGCTTCATCCGCACGACGTTCATTAGCCGAGCAATGCTCACCCAGGTGCACCATATCGCTGTGACGATAGAAGTAACTGCTGACCTTCTTGCCTTCGATAATATGACGAATCGCACGGTGCATCAGTAAATCGGGGTAACGACGAATGGGTGAAGTAAAGTGGCCATAATTTTCTAATGACAAACCAAAGTGGCCTTCATTATCTGGCGTATAAACCGCTTGCTGCAATGAACGTAGCAATACCGTTTGAATAAGGTGGAAATCAGGTCGACCCTGTATCTCGCTAATTATGCGCGCGTAATCCTGCGCTTCAACTTTACCTTTTTTCTTGAATTTTAAACCCAGACCTAAAATGAAATCTCTAACATCATCAATCTTTGTTTCTTTAGGGCCGGCATGCACACGGTAAAGCCCGGGAATTTCGTGTTTGCCAATGAACATCGCCGCTGCAATGTTCGCAGAGATCATGCACTCTTCAATAATTTTATGCGCCTCATTTCGTGAGGTAGGCACAATGCTATCAATGCGTTTTTCGTCATCAAAAATAATACGTGTTTCTGTGGTTTCAAAATCAATTGAGCCACGCTTTTTACGCTGCTTAATCAATGCATGATACAGGTCATATAGTGTTTCCAGATGAGGCAGGACTTCACTGTATTCACTGCGTAATGCTTTATCGTTATCTTCAAGCATTGCCGATACTTTGTTATAAGTGAGTCGTGCCTGAGAATGCATTACCGCATCAAAGAAATTAGAACTCACCATTTTACCGTTGGCATCAAAGTTCATTTCACAAACCATGCACAAGCGATCGACATGTGGGTTCAATGAACACAGGCCATTAGATAACACCTCAGGCAACATCGGAATAACGCGCTCTGGGAAATACACTGAGGTGGCTCGATTGTATGCCTCTACATCCAGTGCGCTTTCGCGTTGCACATAATGAGATACGTCAGCAATCGCCACGTATAGCTTCCAGCCCTTGCCATTTTTCTCGGCATAAACCGCGTCATCAAAATCTCGTGCGTCTTCACCATCAATCGTCACCAATGGCATTTTGGTTAAATCTGTGCGACCTTTTTTATCGGCTTCTGTAACTTTTGCAGAAATACTGGCAACCTGCTGCTTAACGTCATCAGGCCATAAAAACGGGATATTGTGTGCATGGATGGCGATATCGATTTCCATACCCGGCGCCATATGGTCACCGATAACATCAGAAATACGCCCAATCGCACGATTTTTAAAGGTAGGCTGCTTGGTAATTTCAACAATAACGATCTGGCCGTGCGTTGCACCGCCCAACTGATCCTGTGGAATCAGGAAATCCTGCGTAATACGTTTATTATCGGCAACCACAAAGGCGGCACCCGATTCGATAAACAAACGGCCCACAACACGGTCATTGGCACGCTCGGTAACATTAATTACCGCACCTTCACGACGACCGCGACGATCTACACCGGAAATTTGTACCACTGCACGGTCACCATGCAGCAATGTCTTCATTTGGCGGCCATGTAAGAAGATGTCTTCGCCACCCTCATCTGGCACAAAAAAGCCAAAACCATCGGCATGAGCAATCACTCGTCCGCTGATCAGGTCTTCCTCATTTACGGGCACATACCCATCTTTACGGTTACGTATCAGCTGACCATCTCTCACCATCGCGCCCAAACGTCGACGTAAAGCCTCCTGTTGTTCTGGCGAGTTCATCTCCAGGCGGCTTTCTATCTCTTCGTGCGACATCGCACCGTCTTCATGAATAACCTGAAGAATCAGCTCACGGCTAGCAATAGGGTTTTCGTAATTGCTCGACTCCCGATCACTCTGTGGGTCTATCAGCTTTTCAGCCGGTTTTTTTGACTTGAATTTTTTCGATTTTGACCCACGATTAGGGCCAGATTTAGTGTTTTTATTGCGATTACTATTGTTCGTATTGGACATTTGATGGGAGTCTTAAGTATAAAGGCCTAATTGTACACAAACAGGCGCCAGAATGCGCGCTTAGATATAAATCGATTGCCGTCGACTATTTTTCACAGAATTAAGGCACGATAAACACAATGCATGCCACTTAAAGCGTCTTCTCGCTATATTTTGATGCGCCTGCGATCAACTATTTTCAGTCTTCTATCAATAACATATCGCCGAACTGGACCATCATAATTATTGGCATAATTTAAGTCTCTACGTTCATTCGATTTAAATCTACGATCTAAATTCATCTTATGACCAGGGTTTTTGGAAATAATACCATCCTGAAGACGACGCCGAGGTTGAGTACTCATGGCCCTTTTTAACTCCTTGTTTAGACAGATACTCTTTGTAGATGGTAGATGGTAGATATATTATTCCTATCGCCGATAAATTACATTAGCTGAATTATCATTTGGCAATATTCTGGCTTTCTCAACGCCGATGCACTGAAAGCTCTCTCTTATGCAAGTCGCTACCCGGCTTAATAAGCTCACTAACATTCAGTCGATCTATAAGAGTGGATAAAGACTGTGGACTCACAATCTCAGCCTTTAAAAGCTGGTGGATCCGCTACGCTTGATCCACCCTTTTTTTACTCATGGCTAAGACAGGTATTCTTATGACGTCTTTTGTTTCGGGTGTGGCAGGGTTTATTTGGCTTTATCTTGTAAGTGAGAAAAAGGCATAAAACCACACGAGCAATAACACTCAAATCACAACATTTATTTAATCAAACCGGGTGGATCAAACGCAGTGGATCCACCATTTCACTTTTTTATTCTGCTGGATCCGCTTTGCTTGATCCACCCTTTTCCCTATGCTTGATATATCTCGCCAGATAAAACGTTTTCAACTAGTTAATCGTTTGCCCTGAGAATAACTAGCCTGCTCAAAGAATCAAATAATTGAAATTTAAAAATTTTTAATGTTTCAACCACTGATTAATCTGCACGACATCTTGCGTAGATAAAATTCCCGCCGCCTGTTTCAATCTCAATATATTTAAGATGTAATCATAACGCGTTCTGGCATAATCGCGTTCCGCACCATATTGCTTACGTAATACGGCGAGTACCTCCACAGAAGTACGCGTGCCTACCTCAAAACCTGCCTGGGTTGCTTCATAGGCAGACTGTGTAGAAATCAACGCCTGCTTATAGGCATTTACCTGTGCAATGGCGGCGGTTATTCCCAGGTAACTATCCCGACTTAGCTTTATGGTCTCACGCAGTGTCTTTTCGCGCAGCGCTTGACTACGCGCCTTCAGTAACACAGCCTGTTTGGTTTTTGCCGAGGTTAATCCTCCACTGTAAATAGGGATAGACAGGTTCAAACCTATAGTCGTATTGTCGCTATCAATATTGCCACTATTTTCAGGGTCTATACGAGTATCATCATGCGATAAACGAAGACCCAATGATGGGTAATGACCTGATCGATCTATAGAGATTTGCTTATTGGCAATATCATACGAATAATTAGCTGATTTTAAAGCGAGATTATTTTTCTTTGCTGTTTCTACCCATTGATCAATATTCGCAGGCTGAGGAACAATTAAGGGAATTTGCTTAGCCAAAACATTTAGCGCAGCCGGCAATTCACCAATAATACTGCGCAATGTTTCGCGATTAGAAAATAATAAATTTTCTGCCTGTATTTCAGATGCAATGGATAAATCATATTGCGCCTGAGACTCTTTAACATCGGTGATAGCAATTAGACCCACATCAAAACGGCTTTTTGTCTGCTTAAGCTGTTGACCTATGGCCTTCTTTTCTGCCTGAGCAAAGGCCAGGTTATCACCCGCAGCCAACACATTGTAATAGGCCTCGGCAACTCGCACTATCAGCGCCTGTTTTTGTGCATCGAAATTAGTTAATGCAGCTGCAATATTTATATCTGTCTGCTCAAGCTTTAAATACAGATCATGACTATAAATAGATTGCGTTAAAGCTACCGTATAACCAGTAGTGTCATAGTTACCAATCGAACTGGTATAGCTGGTCGGACTACTATTGTTCTGTTCAACCTGTTGGGCAAATACATCTAAAGTAAGATTTGGTAATAGCGCAGACCTGGTTTGCGAGCGCGTGCTCATAGCCGCCTGATATTCAAATGCTGCGGCGAGAATGTCCGGGTCATTTTTTTTAGCCAGTTCATATGCCTGCAAAAAATCTACTGCAAATACATTTTGGCTCACCACTAAAATACTTAAGCCGAGGAAATATTTTTTTAATACATGTTTCATATTACTGTGTCACCTTGTGTCTTTGCATTTCTGCTTTCTCATCATAATCAGTTGCAATCAATGAATAGATTACCGGTACAACAAATAGAGTAAATAAAGTACCGACGCTCAAACCAACGGTAATAACGAGGCCTATATTATTTCTTGCAACAGCCCCTTGCACCCGATGCCAAAACAAGTGGCATAACGCCAGGCACCATTGCTGCTGTTGTCATTAAAATTGGGCGTAGGCGTAAAGCCGCCGCCTCTTTAACCGCTGTAACTTTATCTACGCCCTTACGCGGCTGCTGGTTAGCAAACTCAACAATTAAAATACCATGTTTAGATATCAAACCAATCAGTGTAATTAAACCAACCTGGGTATAAATATTCATCGTAGCGAAGCCAAAAAACAATGGAATCATCGCACCAAAAATAGACAATGGCACCGCAATCAAAACAACAAATGGATCACGAAAGCTCTCAAACTGAGCTGATAATACCAGATATATTACGATCAGCGCCAACACAAAGGTCATCAATAAAGTTGCACCTTCTTTTTCAAACTGCCTGCTTTGTCCGCCGTAATCATACATAAAACCACTCGGCGCAATCTCGCCCAATGTTTTGCTTAAAAATGCATGGGCATCTGCAATAGTTGCAACGCCGGGTAACGGTATGGCCTCTATTGTGGCCGAATTAAGTAGAAACACCACCTATCATTGGCAATCTGCCACTGACATAAGCTACTTAAACTGCCACATCAGCATACACAAGCTAAAAAACCTGTACGACGGCCTCTAAGGAAAATTAACACTTCTTAACATTTGAAAACTACTCATCACCGAAAAACACGCGGCTTAAATTTTCAACAACACAAACTTAAACTCATATACAGAAACCTGCACTGACTGTAATGCTGTAGAATTGCCCGCTTATAACAACTGCCCCTGATAATTATTCGAGCGAACCCTCATGGCAATAAAAGCAACGGTTTACAAAGCTGATTTGCAAATATCCGATATGGATAGGCATTACTACCAGAATCATTCCTTAACATTGGCACAGCATCCCTCGGAAACGCTTGAACGGATGATGATTCGTTTACTGGTGTTTACCCTGCATGCGCATGAGGACCTGGCACTCACTCGTGGTTTAAGCTCGGACGATGAGCCCGATATATGGCTAAAGCTACCAACGGGTGAAATAGATACATGGATTGACCTGGGGCAGCCGGATGAGAAGCGCATAAAGAAGGCCTGTGGCCGTGCACGTGAGGTTTTTATATATACCTATACACAACGTAGTGCCGAGGTATGGTGGCAGCAGATAAACACTAAACTAACCCGCTTTAATAATCTTCATGTCATTGCATTATCGGATGAAGTAGGTTCATCGCTCACACAGTTAGTACAGCGAACCATGACTTTACAGTGCAATATTCAGGACCATGAAGCATGGTTTGGTGATGAGAAACATAGCGTGCACGTGGCACCTACAATTTTGAAATAGCGTGAATCGCAGGCAAGCATTCTTTTAAGTCACTGAAACTATACGCGACTCATACTGACTAGCTTGTGCTGCGCATTAAAGACAATTTCGAAGCGACCTTTTATACCCTCGTGCGAAACAAATTTTTGCAATTCAGAGGCGGGGAACTTTAGCGACAGACCCTCCTCCGTCATTACCTTTACAGACTTTGCTACACCTTGATAATAGGCCAGATATTTATCCGCCGAAATATCAAGTGAGAAATGCATTTTTTTCATTTTTAAAAATCTTGCCTGCTTAATTAATCTCTGAAATTATTAAACTGTAACGGCAGATCCACTTTATCTGAAGACTTAAGAAAGGCCATGACTTGCTGCAAATCATCGCGTTTTTTGCCTGTTACCCGCACCTGCTCACCCTGAATGGCGGCCTGTACCTTTATCTTGCTTTCTTTTATTAGCTTTACAATAACCCGCGCATCATCCTTACTTACGCCCTGCTTCACTGAAATAGATTGATAAGCACGTTTTCCGCGAGGCTCTATTTTACCTTTTTCAAGGCAGCGAATATCAATATCACGCTTGCCTAGCCTGGAGTAAACAATAGGCGAGATCTGCCTTAGCTGAAAATCACTTTCCGCCTCCATTTTTATCTCAGCATCCACTAATTCAACTTTTGCATCTGAACCTTTAAGATCAAAACGTGTACTGAGCTCACGATTCACCTGATCGATTGCATTACTTAATTCGTGTTTATCAACTTCTGAAACAATATCAAATGATGGCATTTAGTCTCTCCTAATTTAGCGTGCCGGCTGTAGATGACCTGTATTTTCTGGCCGTAATATCCGCTCTGCTATACACTGAGCATCTAATTTATTTTAA
Organism: uncultured Gammaproteobacteria bacterium; assembly: GCA_963924875.1. Classification (GTDB taxonomy): domain Bacteria; phylum Pseudomonadota; class Gammaproteobacteria; order SZUA-229; family SZUA-229; genus SZUA-229. Next base: position 849 of record CAWUSX010000055.1, on the reverse strand, counting down.
TGAAAAACAACATGCATAAGCAATTAATTATTTCAGGCGCAATAAGTGCTTTTATAGCCGTTGCTTTAGGCGCCTTCGCCGCACATGGCCTAAAACAACATTTTGGCGAATATGAATTAGGCATCTGGCAAACCGCTGTTGATTACCAGATGGTTCACTCACTGGGTTTAATTTTAATTGGCCTGTTAGCAAAAAGCTTTTCCATCAACCTGAACAAACCCGGCTTTATTATGCTTGCCGGCATCGTGATATTTTCAGGCAGCCTATATGTACTGAGCTTAAGCGGCATCAAAACGTTGGGGATGATTACACCCATCGGCGGCATGTGTTTTTTAGTCGCCTGGGTCTGGTTAGCAATACGCATTTACAAAACCCAATAATCATTACTTATTCTTTATTGGCTATTTCTTCCGCTAAATCTTCTTCAGAGGTTTGCGTTCTTCGCCCCTGAGTATATGACAACACGCCACGCATAATCTGTACTTCACGTTTAGTTGGCCTGGCTCGTCCGTACAGGCAACGAATCTTGCGCATCACATGCTCTGGATTACGGCTACCGAAAAATTTCAAACTGGTCAGCGCATCCACAAAGTGATCATACATACCTTCTAGCTCGTCATTCGTCGCGACGGTATCTTTTACATCTACCTGAGTATTTTCAGTCTCTGCAGCTTTGTTTGGTTTAGCCTGCTGATTGGCCATCAATATTTCATAACTCAGCACTTGCACAGCCTGACTTATATTCAGCGAGCTATAGGCCTCGGCGGTTGGAATATTGACCAGTGTCTGGCACAGCTCTAACTCATCATTGGTCAAGCCTGAGCGTTCTCGCCCAAATACCAGTGCAAC
>CAWUSX010000054.1:0-14189 GCA_963924875.1 uncultured Gammaproteobacteria bacterium | reverse complement strand
AAAGTTTCTTATGGTTGAAACGAGTTGCAAGAAAACAGCCGCACTTATTTTTTCATTGGCAATTACCAGGATCAAATGACCGGATAATGGGAGCCGTATGATGCGAGAGTATCACGTACGGTTCTGCGAGAGGCTTGAGGTAAAATCCCTCTTGTCTACTCTCCTAAACGTTAATCACCCTGCTACCTTGTTCCTTGCTAGAATTTTTTCAACAAAAAAAAGTAGGCTGATTTAATTTTAGTGTGCTTATTAAAATGTAGAATGCATAACAATAATATTCTATAGCTTAAACGACATCTTACCGTAATACGTTAATTTCCTATTGTTAGGCGATAAACGTACTATTTCCTGCATTTTTTGTCCCTCAAAATTCACTTGCATAATGTGTTACCCTAAAGAAAAAGCAAGTTTGGTAAATATTAAAATTTGTTTTTTTCTCTACCCGCAATAGATATCAATCACTTAAATCAATAAATGGAGAGAGTCTATGAATGATAAAGAAAAAATAGCTAGCGAATATGCCGAAGCAATCTGGTCAATGGATAATAGCGTTGACACTGATATTGACAGTCAGCAACACACGAATCGTGAAAAGCGGCTAAATGAGTGGAATGAAGATAAGGCAAAAAAAATAGCCAGTGAACTCGGTATTGAGCTTACTGATGCACATCTGAGGGTTGTACATTCATTACGCGAACATTACCGAGAACACGGTGAAAGTGAAAACGGACAGCAACTTACTGACATGCTTAGTAGTGCATTTGTGACCGAAGGCGGGAAAAAATATCTGTATCGCCTGTTCCCAGAGGGTCCGGTTAGTCAGGCCTTGCGTATTGCCGATTTGCCGTTGCCTGCGAACACTGAAGATGCAGGTTTTGGTACAGCGCGTTAAATTATATACGTTTTCGCTCGTCCTTTTTTGCAAAAAAGAGCAGCGAGGCATTTGAAGGAAACCTACGATTTTAACCGTACTGACTGCAGGGTAATCGTATGTTTCGTCTCAATATCTCCAGCAAACACGTACACCTCATGTAAATCATTTTTAAAGTTACTTAGGCCGTTCATGTAGAATGACCTGGCTGCTAAAAAATCAATCAAAGAAAGACGGTGTCTGTTTTTATTGTATAAATAAAAAAGTATATCGAAGTTGCAGCATTCACATCAGTCTAAGCGCAATCTACTATTTGTTTGTTAGCGAGAGATTTTTAATATGAAAATAATGACGATCCTTTCTATGCTGTTTGGAATAAAGTTGTTAATTGTTTCGGCGGCAATTTAAGCATCACCTTCCGCAGAAAATATTGTCCGGCAGGGTAATGGCAAGGGCAAGGGCGCAGTCGCTTGTCTAGCATGCCACGGCGATCATGGTCAGGGTAATGCTAGTGCTGGCTATCCCTATCTTGCCGGTCAACCCGCGGACTACCTGGTTAAACAGTTGCAGAATTTCGCCAGTAAGCGTCGCAAAAATATTATTATGCAGCCTTTTGCCAGTGCACTTTCAATAGACGAAATTAGGGCAGTGGCCGATTATTACGCCAAATTGCCATTACCCAAAACCGCTTCCAGTAAAAATAATAAACCATCCCTGGCAAAGGGCGAACGACTGGCAACGTAGGGTAAATGGTCGTCCGGTGTGCCTGCCTGTTTTCAGTGCCATGGCGATCAAGGCCAGGGCATTCCGCCTAATTTTCCGGCTATCAGTGGCCAGCATGAGTTATATTTGAAGGCACAACTTGAGAACTGGCATAGGGGTGAACGCAGTAATGACCCTGTGGGTTTAATGCAGGCTGTGGTTGATAAATTAGATGCCGATGAGATCACCGCTGTATCGCGCTATCTTGCCGCACAGTCGCCGCGTAAAGCGAAATAAACTCAAGGAGCCTACATTATGAAGATGAATCGATTTTTGTTATGCCTGTGTATTAGCGCATTTAGCCAGCCGCTTTTGGCAGAGAGTGTTAAACCGACGAAGGCCGTTACCCAACCCGTTACCACTCACATTTTTCAGCCACCTGCGGAAGACGCCATCCCGAAGAATGAATTTGGTGACATGGTGCGGTTTGGCAAAAAGGTTTTTACTCAAACCGGAATACATGCCGGCCAATATGTGGGTAACGGTTTGAAGTGTTCCAACTGCCATCTTGATGCGGGCCGACTGGCCGATTCGGCGCCGCTGTGGGCTGCATGGGTTAAATATCCCGCCTACAGAGGAAAAAACAAAATGGTCAATACCATGGAGGAACGTATTCAGGGCTGTTTTAAATACAGCATGAACGGCACGGCTCCACCCGCTGACAGTAAAGAGTTAAAAGCCCTGCTTAGCTACGCGTACTGGATGGCACAAGGCGCACCTACGGGGGCTACTTTAGCCGGGCGTGGCTATCCCAAACTTGCGAAATCGGCACAGCAAGTGGATTATCAACGCGGCAAACAGGTTTTTGAAGGCAATTGCGAGTTGTGTCATGGTGAAAATGGCGAAGGCAATGCACAAAACGGCAGCTACGTGTTCCCGCCGTTATGGGGCAAGGATTCCTTTAACTGGGGTGCCGGTATGCACCGTATTAATACGGCAGCGGCATTTATTCGTGCCAATATGCCGCTAGGTAAGGGCGGCAGTCTTACGGTTCAGCAGGCGTGGGATGTTGCATTCTATATAAATAGCCATGAACGGCCACAGGATCCGCGCTACAGGAATGATATCAAGGCAACTAAAGAGGCCTTTCATCAACACCAGTGCAGCTACGGGGAGAGGCTTAATAAGCACCTATTGGGTGAAGGGTCTTAGGCACTAAAGTTTTGCGGGTATACTTGGCATCATGTGTTGATTAATCAGGAGACATAATCATGAGTGAAAACCATCAAGGTTATCTTAACGGTTTACTGTCTGAGCTAATGGGCCTGGAGGCCAGTTTGTCTCAACTTAAAGGACTGGTTAAACAGGCCGATGAAACCGGTGATGACAAGAAGTGCGAGAAGTTTCAGCACGAACTGACACGCTTGAGTCTTAGGCGGCAGGAGCTTGTAGTAAGAGTCGAACAAATCAAACAGCAAGAGCCCGAGCTTACCGAACAACAACTATCTGAGTTGCAGGCGGCCTGGCTAAACATAAAAGATGCCGTCCAACAGATGCTCGACAGCTTGGGCCTTAAGCGTTGATGGCATGTTTCTATAGAGGCTATCTATCGTTAGAGGTGGGACAATTAATCAGCTAAGATCAGTGATAACTGATAATTATTAGCCTGAACATTTGTCACTGAAGCCTTTTTGCTTGTCGACTTAAACCTGAGTCTTTGATAAATAATGGCACTTATGGATGAAGTGTAAATCAATCAATAACAATAAATATAACTATAATATAAAGGTAAATTTGCTATGAAGCTTTTTTATTGGCTTGCAATATTTATTATTTTTACACCACAAGTAGCGCTTTCAAAAGAACCTTTACAATCATCTAAATTTTTCACCTTTACGTTTGAAAATGATTTATTTGTGGGTGAAGACAACGGCTATACCAACGGAATGGGGATTACCTTTGGGCAAGGCGCATTCCCAGAATTCAGCAATGATAATTTACCCGATTGGTTATTCTGGATGACAAAAGACCTTTATATTAGCAAAATGGAAAATAAATCGCGTGGTATAGCGCATATGTTTTTCCAGCGAATGCAAACCCCAGACGACATTACGATTGATACTCTGATTGAAGATGACGTGCCATATGTAGGCCTTATTGCCTGGCAAGGGACGCTGTATGCGTGGGATGAAAATATTTCTGACCAACTATCATTTTATTTGGGCGCTGTGGGGCCTATCGCATTAGGCGAAGGGGCACAAAAAACGGTGCATGGCTTACTTGACTCTGATGAACCCCGAGGTTGGGATGAGCAAATCAGAAATGAAATAATTATAAATGTTGAAGTGCAGCGTCTTTGGAAGCTTTTTCGAACAAGCGGAAGCGGCTCACAATTTGATGTCTTAATGCTGGCAAGCGCTGGCTTAGGAAATTTACAATCAGCTACTAAGATGGGGTTTGCTGTGCGCTGGGGGAGTAGTTTGCAACGCAGTTTTTTCACGTTTTCTCTTCAGGCAGACCGACAGGTTAATCCCTTAGTATTATCACCCACAAATGATTTTTACCTGTTTGCTGGCATGCGTGTGGGATATCTTGTGAATGATATCTTCATCGACGGCAATACCTTTAAAGACAGTCATTCTGTGCCCTTAGAACATATTCAAAATCTGTTGTCAGCAGGCGTCGTATGGAATATTGGTCGTTATGGTTTCATTTTTCAAGTGTCATCGTCCACCTCGAAAACCACACTTAAGGATGAGAAAGATACTTTCGGAGCAATCAGCCTGACTTATAGTTATTAAATGTTGTTAAGGTATATTGATACTTGGGCTTTTTACCTCTCAACAGCTATACTTCGTAAGTGGTTAAAGCTTATTGAGCCTGTGAATATTAATTCAAACCGTATACCTATTTTAATAATCCAACAACACACTATTTTTGCCTCATGTCTGATACTGTAATCCCTGGCTATAAAATTATAAAGAAAATCGCCAAAGGCGGCATGGCCAGCGTTTTGGTTGCCGTTCAGGAAGTAGTGGGTCGTACCATTGCATTAAAAATTCTTCCCAAAACATTATCCAAAGACAAAAGCTTCTTTAAGCTGTTTTTACAGGAAGCAAATTGCGGCGTCTTAAATCATCCAAATATTATTACTATTTATGATGCCGGCGAAACCGATAATCATTTATATATTTCAATGGAATATTTACAAGGCGGTGATTTAAAACAAAAGATTAAATCTCACTTAAGCCAGGAAGAAACAATAAACATTATTACTAAGCTTAGCGAAGCACTCGCCTATGCTCACAGTAAAGGCTTTATACATCGTGATATAAAACCGGGTAATATTATTTTCAATGATGAAAATCAGCCGATACTGGCTGACTTTGGCATTGCTCAGGCAACGAATTTCAGTGAACAAACAGTCATTGATGGTATGCTGATGGGTACACCTCATTACTCAAGCCCTGAACAAGCCTCCAGCAAAAAAATAGATCACCGTACAGATCTATACAGTCTTGGTGTGGTTTATTATGAAATGTTAACCGGTAATAAACCTTTTATAGCCGAAACACCTTTTGCTTTAATATATAAACATTTAGAAGAGGCACCACCGGAGCTCGAGAGTAAATTCAAAGATCACCAGCCTATCATCCATAAATTAATGGCGAAGAATCCCGACGACAGATACGCATCTGCCTTTGACTTAATTGAAGACCTGGCAAAACTGATTAGAGCAAAAAAAGACCAGGCCGCAATACGTAGTGAGAGCATGCGAACCTATAAAAGTGCCGCCGTTTTGTTAACACTGGTTTTGGCATTTTCGGTTATCTTATCCGATAATCTATCCGATTATACAGAGAAACAGCTGGCTAATCTGAAGGCCTTTGCCGCGAAAACGACTATGCTGACAAAATCCTTTATTACTGATTTAGAGGAACAGCGTAAGCTCTCTGCAGACCAGGAAAAAGAAATACAAACATTAAAAACACAGATTTATACATATAATATTGCCGCCGTGCATCTAAAAAATGCAGCTCGTTATATAGAACAGAGCTTATATATAAGCCCTAAAGATGGCTCTGCTTTAAGTGAATACTCACAGGTATTATCTATTGATCCTAATAATGTTCAAGCGCAATCTGGCATTGGTGTTATCACAGAACATTTTTATCTATTGGCCAAAAACAATGAATCTAAACGTCAATTGTTTGATGCGCTTGATGATATTGATAGTGGCTTGATGGCAAGCCCTAACGACGATAGATTAATTCATATGCGTTTCAATATTATGAATAGGATGAATGTCAGCGAAAAACGCCTGAAACTAGAAAGTGAATTACTTGTAGTGAAAAATTTAATTAAAAATAGTGAATATGACCAGGCATTATTAAAGCTTCAGTTTCTGCAAACAATCAGTCAAAAAAATCAACGCATACTGTCATTGGTATCTATAGTCAAAAAACATCTGGCTGAAGAAAAAATCATTATCACTGATTTATAATTAATTAAATGCTACAGCAATAAAGCTGCCGTGTTGTCCATCTCATAAAATAAGAGGTTTTGCTATGTTACGTCTACTCCGTTGTTTTATGTTGTTCGGTACGTTTATTAGTTTTGCATTTTTGCTTGCCACGCCCGTTGCGGCGGCTAACGTAAAAATTACGCCACTGGGTAGCCACGATGGTGAGTTTTGTAGCCGTGACAGGGCGTTTATTTTTGAAGACCCAGATGGTACGCGCCTGCTTTATGATGCAGGCCAAACAGTGGCTGGTGCTAGTGATAAACGTTTGGGTAAAATTGATGTGGTGCTGGTAAGCCATATGCACGGTGATCATGTGGGTAATGTGCATATTAAGCAGGTAAACGCAGGGCAGTGTGGCAATCCTGAAACCAGTATCAATGATTTACCCAATACGAACGTCGTAAATATTGCGATTGCGAAAAAAGCAAAAATAATCACCGGTAGTGAAATGCCACAATTCTTTGCCAGCAAACTTAAAGCATTGGGTGCTAACCCTAAAGATTCACAAGTGGTGCGCTTTGGTGCATCTATTAAAGTCGGGGGCGTTACCATTACCACTGTGCCGGCAGTGCATTCAAACGGTATTGCGGGTGGCATGATTGGTGGTGAGTTGGGTAAAATGCTAGACACCGCAGGCCTCACTGCCTATGCCGGGCCACCTACCGGTTATGTTTTAAGCTTTAGCAATGGCCTGGTGGTGTACCTTTCCGGGGACACCGGTATTACGGCTGAGCAAGATAGCGTAGTGCGTCAACATTATGCGGCAAAATTGGCGGTGATGAACATTGGTGATACCTATACTACTGGTCCCAGCGAAGCGGCCTTTGTGGTGAACAAGTTAGTTAAACCCAATGCGGTGATTGCCTCACACGCAAATGAAGTAGCGACTAAAGCAGGCAAGGTGGTTTCTGGTTCGCGCACAGCTGTCTTTATTAAGGCCAGTCAGGTGCCAGTACATGTGCCCTTAAGTGGTCGTACCATGGAGTTTAGTCGTGAAGGTATGTGTGTGACAGGGTGTTTGTAAACAGCTGAAGCTTGCGCATCAACAGACTAAGCCCAGTTATTCGGCGCATTTATATTAAGCGCTAATCAATTCAAGCAATTAACACTAATAGTACCCAATATTGGGGATTATAATCCTCATATTGGGTATGCTTGTGGTGCGGGTGATGGGTCTTAATTCAAACGCGTATTTATTCTGCCTCTAATTGCTTCCACATTTCATAGGGGCGCTCTATGGTTTGTGCCAACTGCTTTAGGCTAAAGGCGCGTGATTCTTCTGCAACTTTCATTCCGTCAATATAGGCTTTTACAACCGGTAGTGTAAATACACGGTGTTGTGCGCAGATGTCGGGTGATTTTTCACAATCTATATAAACACCCTGCATATCGGGGAACTGTTGTTTGAGCATTGCGCTTAATTGCGGAAGTAAGCTCTGGCAGACAGCACAATGTGCGCCGCCAAACAGAATAAATACCGCGCCATCTACTTTTATCTGTTCCAGTTCGTTTATGTCTGTAATGCGTTGCATGTTATTTACTCATGAATTAAAAGAATAAACTCGCCGGAAAAAATCGATACGTGTATTTTTAAAACATGGTCTTGCGGGATAAATAGCGCCACTGCCCCGGTGGTAAATCTTTCATGGCGACTCGACCAATTCGAATGCGTTTCATCGAAATAATATTTAAGCCTAGAGGTTTGCACAGGGATTCAATTTGATTAGCGTGAGCAAATTTCATCACAAAGCGCATGCGGGTTTCGTTCTGTTTGCTTGCCTTGTATTCAGCTTGTGACTCATCACTGCTATTCGCAAGCTCATTGATCTGCTCTAGCTGCTCGGGCGTGAACTCATCACTAAACTCGACGATGTATTCCTCTTCCTTCTTTTTATGATTATCAGCCAGTACGCGGTGTACCTTCCAGTCTTTGCTATATATCGTCAGCCCCGAGGCACTATTTTGCAAAGGAGAGGCGGGCTTGAGATTAAAAAAGTGATTATTGAGCATATGCACACCGGAGTAGTCGTCTGCGCAGTGGCTTTCGGGTGTAATAAATTGCTGCATGGCGGCGGAATCATCGGTATCTATGCCTTCCGGTAAATTGAGTAGCAATGTGACTGGCTCAATTGGCTTTAAGGATGCGTCTTCATGTAACTCTATCTCCTGATCCTGCACTTTAAACTGCGGGCGTTCTTCTACTTCACCAGCTACCAGCACCCAGCCGCCTTGAATGTACTTTATGGCATCGCCACGTGAACATTCATACAGCTCAACAAAGCGTTTATCCAGGCGTATCGGCTCACGCATTCGCAGTGCACCTTATGTTGAGCATCGCATTAGTCCAGAATGCTTGTTGGGTTTCGAGCTTTTTAGATTGTTTCACCACAGGGTCTCTTGTTGGGTTTAGGTGTATCGGGTGATTATGCAGGCATTTTATGCCGACATGTCACGGTAGAAATCAATGGCCCTATAATAACGTAAATTTAAGAAATTGAGGGGCTGTGGTATCTGGGTGGTGCAGGGGTTAATTTAAACGGTTCTGTTTATGATTATATTCCTTATTTTAACGACTCAAAATTTGCATGTGCAGCGTAATCTTTGGTTGCATCAGCAGAACTTAGTCAGATATGCTTGCTCTAACCGTTCGGTGTACTAAAGCCAGTTTTATAGAGTAAGTAAATGTTTGAGACTCAATCGGTTAAGCTTTTGGCGCGACTTATGTATTATATTAGTATTGGTTAATATTAGAGCCTTAAGAGAAGAGATTATGTTAAAATTTGCATGCTTGAGTTGTCGAAAGTCAGATTCATCTGGTTTAATCATTATAAAACAAATAGTTACTTATATAAGCATAGGTGCCCTGAATACTTTGAGCACAGAATCTAATCATTTTTCTCACGTAAATATTAATCATTATGGGCATTAGGCAGATTTTTAAATTCAAAACATCTCACATCAAATTTTCAATAATATTTTCCACATTATTGTATGTGGTCTGTAATGCCATAAACATAGATAAAATGACTAAGTGGTTTTACCTGGGCGATCAGCTTGATTATTTAGGTCTGATCTCATATTTAGTCGCAGGCCTGTGCCTGTTTATAGTGTTTTTTATTCTTCTGGCTCACCGTTGGACGATAAAGCCCCTGGCCATTTCACTGGTGATATTAAGCGCCGCCGCCACCTATTTTATCTCTAAGTACAATGTAGCAGTAGATACCTCCATGCTGATGAATACGGTTCATACCGATGTTACTGAGGTTGGCTCATTATTATCTGTTTACATGTTGCCGTATGTTTTATTCCTCATCATATTACCCATTTACCTCATCTTAAAGGTAGAGATTACGTTTAACCGACCAGTGAAGTATTTGTTTTCGTCATTAATGGTTGGCGTTATTGCGCTTGCTATTGGAGCTACATCATTATATTCGCAATTTACTAGCATTCATCGCGCGGGTAATGCATCACATAAATACATTATACATTCACTTGTGCCGGTAAATATTATACGCAGCATTGTTAGTGCTACCTCAAATACACTTAAACCCTATCTGCAAAAATATAAAGAAGAAGTGGTTATTACAGGGCGTGTTACATCGCCGGAAGATTTGGTGGTTGTACTTGTGGTTGGAGAAACATCGAGGCAGAAAAGCTTTAGTCTTTATGGATATGATAGAGAGGATACAAATCCTGTTTTAGCAAAAACTAAAGATCTTCATCTACTCAATGGTATCGCTCGTTTAGGCTCAACATTGTATGCACTACCAGAAATATTTGAGAAGGATGATATTAAGTTACCTGCGATTGTTTCCAAGGTGGGTATCGATACATCGTGTTATGTGAATTATACCCTGTATGATAATTGCACGTCTGTCGGGGAAGTTAAGGTTGCAGACTGTAAACATGATGGCAAATGCTATGATGAAGACGTGCTTCCGTTATTAGAAAAGAATTTGAATAACTATGTTTCTGGCTATAGGTTTGTAGTATTACATTTAGGTGGAGGGAGTCATGGCCCAGTTTATAGTGACAGGCATCCACCGGAGTTCCTGAAGTTTAAGCCTTACTGTAATGATGCCGATGTGATAAACCAGTGCACGCCAGAAGAAATATATAATTCATACGATAACACCATACTTTATGTTGACTATGTGCTTGGTGAAATAATACACAAGCTGGAAAATTCCGGAGCGCCTTATGTATTTATGTATTTATCTGATCATGGCGAATCATTGTTAGAAGATGACCGTATATTCCACGGCATGCCCCCTGGTATTTCACTACCGTCTGAACAGGCGCAAATCCCATTAATCGTTAAATCTTCGATACCTATATCTATAGTAAAGCGTGACGAATATTTACAACAGGATATTTTTGATACAGTACTGGATTTGTTTTCTATAGAGACAGACCTTTTTACCAAGGAAAGAAGCTTCATTAAAAAGCATACTGGTGAAGCTAAGCATCTCGAAATAGTTAGAAAAGAGAGTGATAACTTAGACCTTGTAAATTAATATTAAAAACATTAAGTGTATTATGCTTTTTATTAATATTATTAGACTTTAATGTGGATGATGCAGTGCTGGTTTTCAAGTTAGTCGCTCATCATCTGCCATTATGAATCAGTAAAATATAAACATAACATCATCAACGATATAAATTAACAACAGCACATTTTATATTTAAGATTTTTTGTCTCTTCATATTACGTATAGTATTCGCTAATATTGATGTGCAAATATCTACGCTAATATTTAGTCAAATGAGTATGTGTTAGACATTGCACATTTGACTTCATGTCAAATGTAAGGCTTAAAATATCTCTATAAGCAGCTCACCGTGCTTTATTAAAACTGTTAATATAGCGTAATACACACCATGAAATTTGGGGATAAATATGAAAAAAGTCATTCTTAGTTTACTGCTAATTGTCGTTATTGCCGTTGCTGGCGGTGTTTATTATCTATTGACCAACCTCGATAATCTGGTTGAAACGGCGATTGAAAAATATGGCAGTGAAGCGACGCAGACCTCTGTACTGGTTGATCGTGTGAAAATAAATTTGACGGATGGTGCTGCTGGCATTACTGGCCTGACGGTTGCTAATCCCGCTGGCTATGATTTTAAAAATGCGTTTTCCCTTGGAGAAATTCGTGCCGCTATCGATTTGCAATCTTTACAGGAAGAGCCTTACATCATCAATGAAATTACCGTGTTAGCACCACAGGTGTTCGTGGAAATTAATGAAGATAAAAAAAGCAACCTGAATCAACTTAAGAATAACCTTACTGCGGGCTTAACGGCTAAGGCACCGAATGAAAAACCTCAGGCTGAAGGCAGCGCTAAAGAACCACGTTTGATAATACGCAGGCTAACATTTGCCGATGGCACCATACAGGCAAAAGTGGCGGCACTGCAAAATAAGGAATATAAGCTCAAATTACCTGGCCTGAATATGACTAACCTCGGTGGTAGTAAGGGTGCTACGGTGACTGAACTTGCGACTGAAATACTAAAACGTTTAACAGACCAGGCCAGTGATGTTGTTAGAAAAGATATTGTCGATGCAGAGTTAAATAAGCTGAAAGCAAAGGCACAGCAAAGAATCGACGAAGAAAAGGCCAAACTTCAGAATAAAACCGACAGCAAGATAGAAGCAGAGAAAGATAAAGCCAAAGATAAGCTGAAGAGTTTGTTCGGTAACTAAAGGTTCTTGCAAGGCTTTAGCTGCTGAATAATTTCAACACAAGTAGGGTGGATTACGCGCAGCGGATCCACCCAGATTGATTGAATTTTAGTGCGCTTAAGCTGGGTAGTGAATGCATAAGAGAACCTTATAGTTCTTGGTCTTCAAACTATGGACTTTCAGTCTATAGCCGTTGAATTAAGATATTTTGGGCAAAATTAAAGCTTGCAGAGGGATTAACGCCTAATTCCTCCGAAACCTTTTCTACCTATATTTCGTCAATACGAAAAACCGCCAAATGCACAGGCATAAAGCCCTTTTAAGTATGCTGCTGTTTGTTGCCCATAACTTGGTATAATCACCTTTTAAATTAAGTAATCTTCCCCTATGTCAGCTTCTCCAGTCCCGGTCGCCAAAACCGCCTTATTCGATTACCCGAAATACTGGGCCGAATGCTATGGCACATCGCCTTTTTTACCGACGAGCCGTGCCGAGATGGATGCACTGGGCTGGGATTCCTGTGACATTATTATTGTCACCGGCGATGCCTATGTCGATCACCCGTCGTTTGGTATGTCGATTATTGGCCGCTTGTTGGAGGATCAGGGGTTTCGCGTGGGCATTATCGCGCAGCCTGAATGGAATTCTAAAAAGGCCTTTGAAGTGCTGGGTAAGCCGAATCTGTTTTTTGGTGTTGCTGCGGGCAATATGGATTCGATGATTAACCGTTATACCGCAGATCGCAAACCACGCTCTGACGATGCCTATACCCCGGGCGATAAGGCAGGTAAGCGCCCGGATCGCTGCTCGCTGGTATATTCTCAGCGCTGCAAGGAGGCCTGGCCAGATGTGCCGGTCGTTCTCGGTGGCATCGAGGCATCACTTCGCCGTATTGGGCATTATGATTACTGGCAGGACAAGGTACGACGCTCCATTCTTGTCGATGCGACGGCGGATATATTGTTGTTCGGCAATGCAGAGCGCGCGGTTGTTGAAGTGGCGCATCGTTTGGCAAAGGGTGAGGCGATTGGGCAGATTACCGATGTGCGCGGCACGGCATTTGTGCGTCGTGATACGCCAGAGGGCTGGATGGAGATTGATTCTACGCGCATCGATCGGCCTGGAAAGATCGATAAAATCGTAAATCCGTATATCAATACGCAGGAAATGACTGACTGTGAACGCGAGCGTCGTGACAATGCATTTTACGGTGCGCAATATAATGAACAGGGTGAGGCGATAATCGAGTTCAGGCGGCCTAAGTTGGATCGCAATAATAGTGTGATTCGCCTGCCGGCCTTTGAAAAGGTCAGCAAAGATACCGCCCTGTACGCACATGCCAACCGTGTGCTGCACCTCGAAACCAACCCCGGTAATGCCCGTGCGCTGGTACAAAAACACGGTGATGTGGATGTCTGGTTGAATCAACCTCCCATTCCACTCACCATGGCAGAAATGGATTACGTGTTTGCCATGCCGTTCGCGCGCGTGCCACACCCACAATACAAGGGCGAAAAAATTCCGGCGTATGAGATGATCCGTTTTTCGGTAAATATTATGCGTGGCTGTTTTGGCGGCTGTACCTTCTGTTCTATTACGGAACACGAAGGACGTATTATTCAAAACCGTTCAAAAGAATCTATCCTGCATGAAATTAAAGATATTCGTGACAAGGTGCCAGGCTTTACCGGGGTTATTTCTGACCTCGGTGGGCCAACGGCAAATATGTATCGCATTGCCTGTAAAACACCAGAAATAGAAGCCGCCTGCCGTAAACCGAGTTGTGTTTATCCCGGCATCTGTAACAACTTAAACACCGATCATTCTGCACTTACACAAATTTATCGCGAGGCGCGTGAATTACCCGGGGTTAAAAAGGTATTGATTGCCTCGGGGCTGCGTTATGACCTGGCGATACGTGATCCAGAATACGTAAAAGAACTGGTAACACATCATGTAGGTGGCCGTCTAAAAATCGCACCGGAACATTCAGAGGACGGGCCCTTATCGAAAATGATGAAACCCGGCATGGGCGCCTATGATGAATTCAAACGTATGTTTGAAAAATTTACAAAACAGGCGGGCAAGAAGCAATACCTGATACCGTATTTTATTGCCGCGCACCCGGGCACCACCGATGAAGATATGCTCAACCTTGCCCTGTGGTTAAAGGGTAATGGCTTTCGTGCAGATCAGGTGCAGGCGTTTTATCCTTCACCTATGGCTACCGCGACGGCTATGTATCACACGGGAAAAAATCCATTGCGCAGTGTGACCTATAAAAGCGAAGGCGTGGAAAGTGTTAAAGACCCTGAGCAACGTAAATTGCATAAGGCATTTTTGCGTTATCACGATGCAAAGCACTGGCCGATGTTACGTGAGGCACTAAAGCGCATGGG
>CAWUSX010000053.1:0-7708 GCA_963924875.1 uncultured Gammaproteobacteria bacterium | reverse complement strand
AGCGGCAAATATGCTGAATTATAACGATGCATTTGCGAGTTTTTTACCGTGCAGAATTTCCGTTGTAGAAGATGAACAGGGTGCATTATGGCTTTATACAATGGATTTAAATTTAATGATTCACGGCGGTAAGCCTATACCTCCGGCGTTAAAGTCTGAGGCTATTAATGTACGAGATATTTTAGATGAAATTATGCGCCGTTCAGCAGAAGGTGATTTTTAGGTATATATCACTGCTTCCGTTAATCTGTTATTCCTGCTTGCACGAGCATGACGAGACAAACATAAGGTGATTTCGTAGGCCGGATCAAGCGAAGTGGATCCGGCTTTTTTGAATCGCAGCGGTGGATCCAGCAAGATTTTAAAGGGCGAAACAGGTGGATCCACTGCGTTTGATCCACCCTACAGATTAATTATTAAAACTTAGCTTTCACCAGACTGACGCGTAATATCCACATACAATTTTATTCTTTGACCAGGCTGCGATTCAGGAACGGGAAGTCACGTGCCATGACAGGGCAAATTCTCTAATCCTAAATATAATCGCGTAGGCCGGATCAAGCGAAGTGGATCCGGCTTTTTTGAATCGCAGCGGTGGATCCAGCAAAATTTTAAAGGGCGAAACAGGTGGATCCACTGCGTTTGATCCACCCTACAGATTAATTATTAAAACTTAGCCTTCACCAGACTGACGCGTAATATCCACATACAATTTTATTCTTTGACCCGGCTGTAAATATTTTTTGCTCAAACTATTCCAGCGTTTTAGGTCTGTAATTGCTACATTAAATTTTTGTGCAATCAGGTACAGCGAATCACCGTTGCGTACGCGGTAAGAAATACGCTGAATCGTATTGTTGCGGTTACTAATAGAGGCTCTGCTTGCGGATGGCGATTTTGTCCAGATAACGAGTTTTTGTCCGGTACGCAAGGGGTCACGTATCGCCATACCATTCCAGCGGGCAATCGTGTGTGACTTAACTTTGTAGGTTCGGGACAGATCCCAGAAGGTATCACCGGATTTTACAATATGGGTAACTTTATGACCCTTACGGTTGATGTTCTGTAAGGTTTTCTTACGTTGGTAGGCGGTTAAATTGTAGTCAGATAGTTTACGGCTGGATACCGGTATGACCAGATACTTGCCCGCACGTATTCTGCTTGAGCGCAGGTTATTTAAGCGCTTTAAGCTATCCACAGAAACAGAGTAACGGTCGGCTATCTGGCTGAGTGTCTGACCGTTTTTGATTTTATGGCGCTTCCATTTAATACGTTCTTCCTGCGGAATGTTCGCCAGGTTTTGTTTAAACGTTTCCACATGGTCTATTGGTATGAGTAAACGGTGAGGGCCATAGGGTGCGGTTGCCCAGTGATTAAATGCCGGGTTTAGCTGGTAGAGTTCATTCAGCTCAAGGTCGGCCATTTCTGCCGCCATGGCAAGATCTAGCTGTGCGCTAATATCAACGGCTTCAAAATAGGGGATGTCATCAATACAGTTTAAGGTAATGCCGTATGATTCAGGCGTTGCGATTAGGCGTTTTAAGGCCAATAGCTTTGGTACGTAGGCACGGGTTTCGTTGGGTAAATCGAGGTGCCAGAAGTCGGTTGGCTTACCGCGCTTTTTGTTAATACGTATGGCGCGGCGCACAGTGCCCGAGCCAGAGTTATAAGCCGCGAGTGCATGTAGCCAGTCGCCTTTAAACTCTCGGTTGAGATTTTCTAAATAGGTGAGTGCCGCCTGTGTTGATGCATATACATCGCGCCTGCCGTCATACCACCAGTTTTGTTTTAAACCGTAAATCTTTCCTGTTGAGGGAATAAATTGCCAAATGCCTGCGGCTCGTCCATGTGAGTAAGCAAAGGCCTGATAGGCGCTTTCAACAATGGGCAGTAGTACCAGCTCGGTAGGTAAATCACGCTTTTCGGCCTCTTCTAAAACAAAGTGCAAAAAGGGCCCGGCACGCTCGATCACGCGATCGATATATTTTTGGTGACCGGCATACCAGTTTAATTCTGCGGTAAGGCGGGAATTTTCTGTGGTGTCTGCAATGTTGAAGCCGGCGCGTACCCGGCCCCAGATATTTTCAATTTTGTCGTCGGTGTAATCTTCAGTATGGATGGCAAAAATGGCGTCATCAGAATCTGCGAGTTGGCTATTTTCCATCTGCTCGGTGGGTAGTGGTTCGCCACTGATGTCGCCGTTAGACGAGGCTGTGCCGTCAAAGGTGAGCGGTGAGGTTGCACAGGCTGTTAGCAGTGCGCTTGCAAATACGCTGAAAATAAACTTAAGAATGGTTTTAGGTTTTTTATTAAAGCTATTATATATCAATGGGTTATCAACTCTTCTTAAATGAATTTTTATATGAAAACGATATATCAAGTTTAATCCATTAAACATTGTTTTGCTTGAACTATTTCTCATAACGCTGTTCTTTCAGGTATTATCTGCCTCATGAATAATACAGCTGAAAAAGTAAAACTATATACAGATGGTGCTTGCCGCGGAAATCCCGGCCCTGGAGGTTGGGGAGTGTGGTTACGTTTTGGCGAGCATGATAAAGAATTGTGTGGTGGTGAAAAAAATACCACCAATAATCGCATGGAGCTGATGGCGGCGATTATGGGGCTGGAGTCACTCAAGCGAGACTGTGAGGTGATTATATATACCGACTCCAAATACGTTTTACAGGGCCTTACCGAGTGGATGCCAAACTGGAAGGCCCGTGGCTGGAAAACAGCGGCGAAGAAGCCGGTAAAAAATGTTGACCTGTGGCAACGATTAGATAAGGCCTGTAGCCAGCACCAGATAGAGTGGCAGTGGGTTAAAGGCCATTCGGGTCATGATGGTAATGAAAAAGCAGACGCTCTGGCAAACCAGGGTATTGATGAGATGACGGCCTGATATGCGACAAATTGTACTGGATACAGAAACCACCGGTTTAGACCCCAAGCAGGGTAATCGAATCATTGAGATTGGTTGTGTGGAAATCGTTAATCGTAAGATTACTGAAAATACCTACCATCAGTATATTCAGCCAGACCGTGAAAGTGAGGAAGGCGCATTTGAGGTGCATGGTATCAGCACCGAGTTTTTGGCAGATAAGCCACGCTTTGCGGACATCGTTGAAGACTTTCTGAAGTTCATCAATGGCGCGGAATTAATCATTCACAATGCACCCTTTGATATTGGTTTTCTGGACCATGAGTTAGGCATGGTTGACCCTGTGTGGGGCAAGGTGAGTGATCACTGCGAGGTGACAGATAGCCTGGTGATGGCACGTAAAAAGCACCCCGGTCAAAAGAATAATCTGAATGCCTTATGTAAACGTTATGAGGTGAATAATGCACGCCGTGAGTTACACGGTGCGTTGCTCGATTCCGAGTTGCTGGCGGAAGTTTACTTACGCTTAACCGGTGGCCAGGAAACATTGGCGCTGGGAGCCGAAGGCAGTTCCTCGCAACCCGGGCAGGCGAGCCCAATTCGTCGCGTAGACAGTAATCGCCCTCAGTTAAATGTATTGCGTGCAGATATCGAGGAGCTAAAGTCACATGAAGAGCGGCTGGATGTTTTGGGCGAGGCCTGTATCTGGAAGAAAGACGCTTAGGTGGTCCGACCAGAGACAGCTTTTTCCCCCCGCAAAACCGACATAGAAAAACACACAGGAGGAGCTCCAGGTAGGGTGGATCAAGCGTAGCGGATCCACCGCTGTGATTCAAAAAGCCGGATCCGCTTTGCTTGATCCGGCCTACGCGATTACATAACAGGGAAGGCGCGCAAAACACGGCGCACCATCCCCGAGTAAAAATGGTATATGACTTCCCACGCCTGATTGGCAGACGGCCCTACAGTGATACTAGAGTGAAGGTTTATTAGTCATTTAGGCATGTCCCTCCGAGTTGAACTCCTGTGCTATTCATTAGTCTAGTTAATAACCTTTAGCACTGGAATCCCCCCGTGAGCATAATAATAAAAACTGCCCGTACACATAATTTAGAGCAGGGTATCAAACCCTCTGAAATCACCTCTGAATTTGCTTATTTAAATCGTAGGGACTTCATTAAACAATCGGGGATATTGGCGGGAGCTGCATGGGCAGGTGGTTTAAGCCTACCCGCTATGGCCAGTGATGCCGAGTACGGCGACGACTTTAAGGGTTTAATCAAAACGCCTTATGGCAAGGGTGAGTCACTCACTTCATTTAGCGATGCCACAACTTACAATAATTTTTATGAATTCGGCACGGGTAAAAAAGACCCCGCCGCGAATGCACAGGAGTTTGTTACCGAGCCCTGGTCAATCACCGTGGAAGGCGAGGCCAACAAGACAGGCACTTTTCATTTAGAAGATATTCTTAAGCACGCACAGATGGAAGAGCGTATTTATCGCTTTCGCTGCGTAGAGGCCTGGTCGATGGTGGTGCCCTGGGTTGGTTTTTCACTGGCGGATATGTTGAAGCGTTTTGAGCCTAACTCAAAAGCCAAATATGTAGAATTTGAAACCCTGTACGATCCCAAACAAATGCCCGGGCAAAAACGCCGGGTGCTAGATTGGCCATATCGTGATGGCTTGCGCATGGATGAGGCGATGAACCCCTTATGTTTTATGGCGGTAGGTTTGTATGGCCGTGATCTACCGAATCAAAATGGCGCGCCGATTCGTCTGGTGGTGCCATGGAAATATGGGTTTAAAAATATTAAGTCCATCGTAAAAATAACATTCACCGAACATCAGCCCGTTTGTACCTGGAATACGACGGCGGCCAGCGAGTATGGTTTTTATTCCAATGTAAATCCCGATGTAGATCACCCTCGCTGGAGTCAGGCTACCGAGCGAAAGCTGGGCTCAAATTTCTGGGAGCCGAAAACCAAAACGCAGCTTTATAATGGCTATGGCGAGCAAGTAGCACACCTGTATAAAGATATGGATTTAACAAAGTACTTTTAATCAGGGATGGGGTTAGTAGTGTGGAAGTATTAATTAAGCGTAGCTGGCTTATGCAGTTAAAAGAAATTTTACCCGGCCTGTGTTTTTTCAAACCGATTATTTTTATTATTTGTTTATTGCCGTTTGCATTTTTTGTAAGCGGTGCGATTAATCAGCAACTGGGCCCAAATCCGGTAGAGTCAATGATTCGCGGTTTTGGTGACTGGGCGTTTTATTTTATATTGATCGGTTTAACAATAAGCCCTGCAAGAAAACTCTTTAAGCTAAACTGGTTGATTCAATACCGACGAATGATAGGCCTGTTTGCCTTCTTTTATGTGTGTATACACTTTTCAAGTTATATCTGGTTTGATCAATACTTTGATGTTGTAAAAATTATCCAGGATATTATTAAACGGCCATTTATTGCCATTGGCTTTATCAGTTTTTTAATGCTTGTTCCACTGGCATTAACATCGACAAATAAAATGATGCGACGCCTGAAGAAAAACTGGGGGCGTTTACATAAACTGATTTATCCGGTTTCCATATTAACCCTGTTGCATTATTTTATGATGGTAAAGGCCGACTATTTAGTGCCCGGTGTGTTGCTAGTGATATTGAGTATTTTGCTGGGCTATCGGTTAATACAAATCATACAGAAATAATACAAATCATACAGAAACCATAAGAGCCGCGTCTTTCTTTGTGAATTCGATGAAAGACGTGACCTGTGTTTGTACGCTATACGAATGTTTTCGTTGTCGCTTTTCTTCTCAATAAATAAGTAAAGGTTTATAAAATAGTCCTGTCACTTATTGTCCTATTTCATTATGTGTTTCGCTATCTGCAGGACAAAGCCAAAATCTTCATACAATCGACGGCCTATACCGTATTCCTTAAAACAGCTATCACCAGTGTTTCATATAAGTTTGTACTTTTTACATTAGCGCTTTTTTATGGCCATCAGGCGCAGTAAATTATCTGCCAATTTATTAGGAATAATCATATTACGACAGGCAGCTAGCTCAGATAGAGCTACTTTTTCTGGTATTATATCCCTCTCACTATAGAATTAAAAAATATAGTAGTTTGACGCCGGTGTAATGCCGTTTAGGTTCATTATTGCACCAGTTTTTTAAATAAAGGTTATTTGCTAGACATGCTATTCGATATTCGAACGTTATTAGTGGCCGTAGCACTAGCGAACGTATTTTGTGCGGGGGCAAGGTTCCTGCTTTGGCGGATGCACCCCGGCATCCCCGGACTTGGTCGCTGGGCATTGGCTGGTGGTGCTGGCTCGCTTGTTCTTCTTCTAATCCTCTCTTATGGCATTAAATTGTGGCCACCGTTGTTATTACTGGCGCAACTAATGGTGGTGATCGGCCTGCTTCTGGCCTGGGATGGTTTTCGGCGCTTTATCGGCAAATCCTCTCTATCACCTGTGGCATTGGGTGTAATTACGACCACTGTACTTGCCTGGCTCATAGTCGCGAAACTTCAGGATTCGTTGCAGCTTCTCGCGTTGGGCAATGCCATTCTGGTTGCCATATTATCGGCGCTGATTGCACGCGAGCTGCTCCTGGGGCCTAAACCTGTGCCACTTGCGATGCGCGCGACGGGATGGGTTTACGCAATCAATGCGAGCGTTTTTCTGTTACGTAGCCTGGCTACCGACTTAGGCACCCAACCAGTAGGCCCATTGAATCCCAGTGGATTCGCCGTTTTTATGCTGCTCTGGTGGCTGGGTATGACGATTGCTGTCACGCTGGGAATGGTGCTGATGACGGCTGAGCGTCTCCAGGTAGAGCTTGATAGTCAGGCCAACTGTGACCCGCTGACCGGCGCACTCAATCGTCGATCCTTTTCGTTAATTGCCGATAAGGCGATTGCCCAATCTCGTCGAAACGATAAGCCGCTTGCAGTATTGATGATGGATCTCGACAGGTTTAAACAAATCAATGACCGTCTCGGTCATAACGGTGGCGATATGTTGTTGTGCAGGTTTGTAACCATCGCCGGTCAGGCGCTGCGCAGCGAAGACGTTTTTTGTCGCTTCGGTGGTGAGGAATTCGTTGCCTTGTTACCAAGCACCTCTGCCGAACTGGCGCTGGTAGTAGCCGACAGGCTGCGTATCGCCTTTGCTGCAGAGTCGGTAGAAACGGAAACCTCGAAAGATATCTCGCCTGTCGCTAACACCGTCAGCATTGGCATCGCCGAACTTGAGCAGGATGAAGATATTGAAAGCCTTCTTTGCCGCGCTGACTTCGCTCTATATCAGGCCAAGGACAGGGGGCGTAATTGCTGTGTAATAGCAGAAAGTATGCAAAAAAATACGAATAAAATACAGGCCATCTGCCTTTAAAATAGAAGAAAAAGACTGCGTATTTTTTAGTCAATCTTTTGAAGTTAAAGGCTAGCGATCTCATTGCTTAGCTAACCATATTTATTTTCTATTGTAGGCATAAGCTTGAAGCTGTGCGTTATTTAGTATTTTATTAAAAATATACTTTGACCTTAGCTTATGTAAAGAGTGAATATTTAGTTAACTATTTTCTTAGAGAAATATAGTGTTCAGACAAGTTTACAGGGAATAGAAATGGACAAAGAACAACGTCGAAATTTTGTACAAAAAACATTTGATACGGTTGCCGAAGGCTATGATCATCCAGCGCTGTCCTGGTTTGACCAAACCGCAGCGGCGATTAATGAAGTAGCGAATATTCAGGCCGAACAAAGCGTGCTAGACATCGCCTGTGGTACCGGAAAAGTTACCACTGCACT